>NZ_CP054925.1:0-606785 GCF_013364075.1 Amycolatopsis sp. Hca4 | reverse complement strand
TGCCGCAGGCGCAGTCGGCCGTGATCGAGCGGCTCGGCCGGTTCCGCACGGTCGCCTCGCCCGGCCTCAACATCCTCGTGCCGTTCCTGGACAAGGTGCGCGCCCGGATCGACCTGCGCGAGCAGGTCGTCTCGTTCCCGCCGCAGCCGGTGATCACCGAGGACAACCTGACGGTGTCGATCGACACGGTCGTGTACTTCCAGGTCACCGATTCGCGTGCCGCGGTGTACGAGATCTCCAACTACATCGTCGGTGTCGAGCAGCTGACCACCACCACGCTGCGCAACGTGGTCGGTGGCATGAGCCTCGAGCAGACCCTGACCTCCCGCGACTCCATCAACAGCCAGCTGCGCGGCGTGCTCGACGAAGCCACCGGACGCTGGGGCATCCGCGTCGCCCGCGTCGAGCTGAAGGCGATCGACCCGCCGCCGTCCATCCAGGACTCGATGGAGAAGCAGATGCGCGCCGACCGCGAGAAGCGCGCCATGATCCTCACCGCGGAAGGCCAGCGGGAGTCGGCGATCAAGACCGCGGAAGGCCAGAAGCAGAGCCAGATCCTCGCCGCCGAAGGTGCCCGCCAGGCGACCATCCTCGCCGCCGAGGCCGAGCGGCAGTCGCGGATCCTGCGGGCCCAGGGTGAGCGGGCCGCGCGCTACCTGCAGGCGCAGGGCCAGGCGAAGGCGATCGAGAAGGTGTTCGCCGCGATCAAGGCCGGCCGCCCGACCCCGGAGGTGCTGGCCTACCAGTACCTGCAGACGCTGCCGCAGATGGCGCAGGGCGACGCGAACAAGGTCTGGATGATCCCCAGCGACTACGGCAAGGCCCTCGAAGGCTTCGCCCGTGCGCTCGGCGCTCCGGGCGACGACGGCGTGTTCCGGTACGAGCCGCCGAAGGAGGACGACGTCCCCGACAAGGTCGAGCTCGACGACGAAGAGGTCGCCGACTGGTTCGAGACCAAGAGCGACCCGAAGGTCGCCGAGGCCGTCGCGGCCGCGGAAGCGGTGGCGCGCAAGGAGGTCCCGGCGATCGGGGCGCCCTCCTCGCCGCCCGCGCGGCCGTCGATCCCGCGCCCGGAGCGGCCGCAGCCCGAGCCGCAGGCCGACGAGGAGCGCGGCACCGAGGTCACCCCCGCGCCGCAGCAACAGCAGCAGCCGCCGACCCCGCAGAGCGGCCAGCCCGCGCTGCCGCAGCCGCAGTCCCCGGCCGGTCCGCCGCCGGGCGGCCAGTACCAGGGCCCGCCCCCGCAGGCCCCGCCGCCGGGCCAGTTCGGCGGCCCGCAGCAGCAGAACCCGGGCTCCGGCCCGTTCCCGCAGCAGCCCCCGTTCGGCGGCCCCCGCCGCTGACCCGGTCACCCGTGAAGGCCGCCTCGGACACCGAGGCGGCCTTCACGGCCTTTCGGGGTTCAGCTGCGCTGGTAGACGGAGACGTCGTCGATGTCGGCCTTCGACCGGTCCTTCAGGAAGATCACGCACAGCACGGTGACCACCGCGGACAGGATGATGTACCCGGAGATCGCGTAGGGTGTCCCGGTCGTGTGCAGCAGCCAGGTGGCCAGCAGCGGCGCCGGCCCGCCCGCGAACACCGACGCCAGCTGGTAGCCCAGCCCCGCGCCGCCGTAGCGCAGGTGCGTCGGGAAGCTCTCGCCGATCAGCGCCGCCTGCGGGCCGTACTGCAGGGCGTGCGGCACGAACGACACGACGACCGCGGCGAACACCAGCGCGTGGCTGCCGTGGGCCAGGATCGTGAAGTACGGGAAGGCGATCAGCCCGGTCAGCACCGCCCCGCAGAGGTAGACCCGCTTGCGGCCGAAGGTGTCCGACAGCGCCGAGAACAGCGGGATCAGCGCCAGCTCGCAGGCCGCGCCGACGAGGACCGCGTTGAGCACGAAGGTCTTGCTGAACTCGTGCCGCGACACGACGTAGATCAGCACGTAGCTGGTGAACAGGTAGAACGGCATCTGCTCGCTGAACCGGACGCCTGCCGAGAGCAGGATCTCCCGCCAGTGGTGCCGGATCGCGTCGAGCACCGGGGTGCGGGCGGTCTGCCGGTTCTGCACGAGCTTGGCGAACATCGGCGTTTCGAGGATCTTCAGCCGGATCACCAGGCCGACCGCGACGAGCACCAGGCTGAGCAGGAACGGGATCCGCCAGCCCCAGGAGTCGAAGGCGGCGGGGGACAGCGACGCCGACAGCAGGGTCATCCCGCCGGTGCCCAGCACCAGCCCGACCGGCACGCCGATCTGCGCGAAGCTGCCGAGCAGCCCGCGTTTGCGCTGGTCGCCCCACTCCATGGCGAGCAGCACCGAGCCGCTCCACTCGCCGCCGATGGCGATGCCCTGCACCAGCCGCAGCAGCACGAGGATCAGCGGCGCGGCGACGCCGATGGCGGAGGTCCCGGGCAGGATCCCGACGACGCCGGAGGAGATGCCCATCAGCAGCAGCGTGACGATCAGGGTGGCCTTGCGCCCGATCCGGTCGCCCCAGTGCCCGAAGATCGCGGCCCCGACCGGCCGCGCGGCGAACCCGACCGCGTAGGTGGCGAAGGACTGCATGGCGCCGGCGTAGGCGCTCGAAGCGGGGAAGAACAGGTGCGGGAAGACCAGGGCCGCGGCGGTGTTGTACAGGAAGAAGTCGTACCACTCGATGGTGGTGCCGACGGCGCTGGCCAGCGCCGCCCGCCGGACCTGCACCTTGCTGTCCGCCGTCACCTGGTGAGTGACGCTGTTGTCGCCCAGAACCATCTCGCAACACCTCCGGTGACCGATGTCACACAACAGTGTGACGCTCGCGACCGGTTTCGGCGATCGATGACCGGTTTCTCGTCCGGTCGGTCACCGGCCACCGGAGGTGGTGCGGGGCTCAGGTGGCGATGGTGGCCGCCGTCTCCACGCCGTAGGTGCGTGCGTAGCCGTTCTCGACGCCCACGAGCAGGTCCACGACCTCGAACCAGCGGTCCCAGAACGGGGTTTCCCGCAGCGCGTCGACGAGCAGCCGGTAGGCGTCGTGGTCGTCGGCCTCCCAGACCCAGACGTCGGTGACCCGCGCCGAATAGAACTCCGTGTCGTAGAAGCGGGACCGGACACCCCGGGTGCGGGCTTCGACCACCGGGACGACCCGGGTTTCGAAGGCGTGGACCCGTTCGGCGACGGTCAGCGCCAGCCACTCGGGCGTGGTCTTGACCAGCATGAACGCGGTGACGGCAGGCTCAGCGGGCATCGGCGGCCTCCGGCGCGGCGAGAACGGCGGGCTTGAGGGTCGTGGCGCACCACTGCGCGAACCCGGTGCCCGTCGTCGCCGAGCGGGCGGCACCGGCGTCCAGGCCCTCGTCCTTGGCGCGCTTCATGGCGACCACGCCCTCGACGAACGCCGCGTCGAGGCCGTACCCGAGCAGTTCGGCGCGCAGGTCGTCGAGCGGCCGGCGGTGGTAGCGGACCGGGCGGCCCAGCTCCTCGGTCATGATGCGGGCCAGGTCGTCCGGCGACAGGTCCTGCGGACCGAGCACCGGAACGCTGCCGACGCCGGTCCAGGAGCGGTCCAGCAGCAGGCCGGCGGCCGCCGCGGCGATGTCGGCGACGGCCACCAGCGGCGCACGCCGGTCCGCGGCGACGGTGTCGGTGAAGACGCCGTGGTCCCGGATCGAGCCCGCTTCTTCGAGCAGGTTCTCGAAGAAGGACGGGCAGGCCAGCGCGCGGTAGGCGACCCCGGACCCGGCGATCAGGTCGTCGGCGGCCAGGGTGGCGGTCACCAGGCCGGCGTGGCCGGCCTGCGGGGTGCCGCGGCCGAGCGCCGAGACGCCGACGACGTGGCCGACACCGTGCTCGGCGAACGCCCGGGCGGCGGGGCGGGTGAAGCCGGGGTAGGCCTGTTCGGGCGGGACCGAGCCGTCCGGCGGGACCAGCCAGAACACGGCGTCGGCGTCGGCGAAGGCCCGCTCGGCGGTCGCGGCGTCACCGTGGGAGCCGGCGACCACCTCGACGCGGTCACGCACGGCCTCGGGGAGCCGGGCCGGGTCGCGGACCACGACCCGGAGCTCTTCGCCGCGGGCGGGCGCGGCTTCGAGCAGCAGGGACAGCAGGCGCCCGCCGATCTGGCCGGTGGGTGCGGTGATGACGATCATGGAACCTCGCGGTCTGCATCGGAGCGGATTGACCCCTCGATCGTGCTGGCGCCCGCCGCATTGCCACAATGGGAACTTCAGCAAGGAATCATTGCCGGAATCGGAAGTGTGCTGGTGAGCGACGCATTCTCGAACCTCGACGCCAACCTCGCGGTGGCGCTCGACGCCTTGCTGGCCGAGCAGAGCGTCACCCGGGCCGCCGAGCGGCTGCGCACGTCGCCCGCCGCGATGAGCCGCACCCTGGCCCGGCTGCGCCGGGCGCTCCAGGACCCGCTGCTGGTCCGGGCGGGGCAGGCGATGGTGCCCACGCCCCGAGCCGAGGCGTTGCGCGAAGAAGCCGCCGCGGTGGTGCGCGGGCTCGCGGCGCTGCTGACCCCGGGTGGCGGGGTCGACCCCGCCACCCTGCGGCGCACCTTCACCGTCCAGGCCGCCGACGTGGTCGGCGCCGCGGTGGCGCCGGGGCTGCTCGAGCTGGCCCGGCGCGAGGCGCCCGGCGTCTCGCTGCGGGTGCTGGCCGAGGAGTGGGAGGCCGGTCCCGCCCTGCGCGACGGCCGGATCGACCTGGAGCTCGGCGACATCGGCCACGCCGACCCGGAAACCCGGGTCGAAGACCTGGTCACGCTGCGCATGGCGGCCGGCGTCCGCGCCGGGCACCCGCTGACCGAAGGCGCCGTGACGCCGGCCGGCCTGGCCGCGGCGGACCACGTGGCGGTCAGCCGTCGCGGCCGCTTCGCCGGACCGCTCGACGCGGCCCTGGCCGAACACGGGCTCACCCGCCGGGTGAGCGCCGTCCTGCCCGGGCACCTGGCGGCGATGGCGCTGGCCGCCGCCGGGGACGTGGTCTGCCTGGTCCCGGTCGCGCTGCCGGGCCGGCCTCCGTCGCCCCTCACCGACGTCGCCCACGCGCTGGGCCTGCACCTGCTCGACATCCCGCTGCCGCTGCCACCCCTGAAGATCGGCATGGCCTGGCACCCCCGGCACGCCGCCGACGGCGGTCACCGGTGGCTGCGCGACGCCGTGCGCCGGGTGCTGCAGGCTTCGCAGAAACTTGCCGACTGAGCAACTTTGCAGAGTCGGCAAGTTCCGCTACGGTGGAGCCATGGACACCGACCGCGCCGGCCTTCGCGAGCGCAAGAAGCGGGAAACGCGCATCGCGCTGAGCTGGGCGGCGATCCGGCTGACGGTCGAACGCGGCTTCGACAACGTCCGGATCGAAGACATCGCCGCCGAAGCCGGGGTGTCCACCCGGACCTTCAGCAACTACTTCGGCAGCAAGGGCGAAGCCATCGTCGCCCGGCACCACGACCGGGCGCGGGCCATCGCCGCCGCGCTCCGGGAGCGGCCGGCCGGTGAACCGATCTGGGACGCCGTCACCCAGGCCACGCTCGAAGGGTTCGCACTCGGCGAACCGGTGCCCAGCGGGCAGTCCGCCGACCCCAGCTGGGTCGAAGGGCTGCGGCTGATGGTCGCCGAACCCGCTCTGCAGGGCGAGTTCCAGAAAGCCGGTGCGGCCGCCGAAGCCGAGTTCGCGCTCGCCGTCGCCGAACGCACCGGGACCGACGTCACCCGGGACGTCTACCCGCGGCTCGTCGCCGGCGTCGTCGGGGCCGCGCTCAACGTCGTCACCCAGCAGTGGCTCATCGCCGGGCCGTCGCAGTCACTGGAAGGCGTCCTGCGGGACGTCTTCGGCCGGCTCGCCGCCGGCCTGCCCGAACCCCGCTAGACCTCCGTCCGCGAAGCCGCCCGGCCCGCCGGGCTGCTTCGCCCTGCCCGAAATCAGGGAGTCATGGAAGACACGGAAGACATTGTCATCGCCGGGGCCGGCCCCAACGGCCTGATGCTCGCCTGCGAGCTCGCCCTCGCCGGTGTCCGCCCGCTGGTCCTGGAACGGCTGCCCGAACCCACCACCGAGAACCGCGCCAACGGCCTCGTCGGCCAGGTCGTCCGCGTGCTCGACCGCCGCGGCCTGCACGAGCGGCTCGCCGGCCCGATCGCCCCACCCGTCCCGGGTTTCGTCTTCGGGGCGATGCGCCTGGACCTCACCCTCGTCGAACGCAACTCGCTGAACGTCCTTGGGGTGCCGCAACGCCGCATCGAAGCCATGCTCGGCGAACGCGCGGCCGAACTCGGCGTCGAGGTCCGCCACGGCCACGAACTCACCGGCCTCGCCCAGGACGCCGACGCGGTCACCCTCGACGTCACCGGCCCCGACGGCCCGTACCGGCTCGGCGCCCGGTACGTCGTCGGCGCGGACGGCGGCCGCAGCGTCACCCGCAAGCTCGCCGGCATCGGCTTCCCCGGCGTCACCGAGGACCGGGCGGTGTCCCACTCCGCGAACGCCACCGTGCCCGCGGAGTTCACCGACCCGGGATCGGGCGGCCTGCGGGTGCCGGGCCGCGGCGTCATCCCCCCGTTCTTCCACTACCGCACCGAAACCGGGCTGTTCGCCTACGCGCCGTTCCCCACCGGCACCCTCGTCACCGCGATGGAGTGGACCGACGACGAAGAGCCCGCGGACGAACCGCCGGTGACCCTCGACGACGTGCGCGCGAGCATCCGGCGCGTCCTCGACTTCGACCTGCCCCTCGGCGCGCCCGAGGGCGAGGGACCGCACCTGCTGCGGCGGCTGCGCGGGCGCAACACCCGGCTGGCCGACAAGTTCCGCGACGGCCGCGTCCTGCTGGTCGGCGACGCCGCGCACGTCCACTCCGCCATCGGCGGTCCCGGGCTCAACCTCGGCCTGCAGGATGCGGTCAACCTCGGCTGGAAACTGGCCGCCACCCTGGGCGGCCGGGCGCCGGCGGGCCTGCTCGACACCTACGAGAGCGAACGCCGTCCGGTCGCCGAGCGGGTCGTCATGCACACCCAGGCCCAGTCGGCGCTGATCAGCCCGGGCGGCGACGTCACCGCCCTGCGCGAGCTGTTCGGCGAGCTGCTGCGCCTGCCCGGCACCGTGCAGCACATCGCCGACCTGATGTCCGGGGCCGACGTCCGGTACGAGCCGGGCACCGACCACCCGCTGGACGGCCGCTGGGCCCCGGACCTCGTGCTCGACGGCGGCACCCGGCTCGCCGAGCTGACCGCGACGGCCCGGCCGCTGCTGCTGGACTTCACCGGCTCGCTCGGCGACGAGCTCCGCGGCTGGAGCGACCGGGTCGACCACGTCACCGGCCACGCGGACGTCGACGCGACCGCGCTGCTCGTCCGGCCGGACGGCTACGTCGCCTGGGCCACCAGCGCGGCCGAGCCGGACGACACGGACCGCAAGGCGCTGCGCGCGGCCCTCGAACGCTGGTTCGGCCACTCGCTTGACGCGTAGGAGATCTCCTACGTAATGTCGGCGGCATGACGATCACCCACGTGCAGTTCCTGACCCTGCCGGTCGCCGACCACGCCCGCGCGCGCGACTTCTACGTCGGCAAGCTCGGCTTCGAAGCCCTCGTCGACCGCCGCACGCCGCAGGGCGGGCGGTTCGTGATGGTGGCGCCGAAGGGAGCGCAGACCGGCGTGGTGCTGACCGACCAGCAGGTCACCGGGGTCGAACCGGGTCCGCGGCACTTCCAGCTGCAGACCACCGACGTCGACGCCGAGGTCGCCGCGCTGCGGGCGGCGGGGGTCGCGGTCGGCGAGCCGCAGCCGCAGCCCTGGGGGCGGGCGACGTCGTTCCGGGACCCCGACGGGCACACGATCGGCCTGCTGGAGCCGTCGGACTTCGGCGCCGTGCCGCGCTGATGCCGGTCAACGACGACGTCTTCGCCGCACTCGCCAGCCCGGCGCGGCGCGAAGTGCTGAAACTGCTGCTCGACGGCCCGATGGCCGCCGGCGCGATCGCCGAACGGTTCGCCATGGCCCGGCCCAGCCTCTCGGAACACCTGCGGGTGCTGCGGGAGGCGGGCCTGGTCACCGAGCAGCGCCAGGGCCGCAACCGCGTCTACCGCCTCGACGCGGCCCCGCTCGAGGAAGTCGCGGACTGGCTCACCCCGTACGAGCGCTTCTGGCGCACCAAGCTCGCCAACCTGCGCGACCTGCTCGACGAAGAGGAAGACCTGTGACCGACGACGACCCGAGGGCGATCCACGTCGACCAGTTCCTCGCCCACCCGGCCGCCAAGGTGTGGCGGGCGCTGACCGAACCGGACCTGCTCGAACGCTGGCTCACCATGCCCAACGACATCCGGCCCGTGGTGGGCCACCGGTTCGAGCTGCTGGCCGAGCCGGTGCCCGCCGCCGGGTTCGCCGGTGGGCCGGTGGCGTGCGAGGTCCTCGAGGTCGAGCCCGAGCGCAAGCTGAGCATCCGCTGGGGTCCGCAGTGGACGGTGACCTGGCGGCTGGTGCCGGAGGGCACCGGCACCCGGCTGTTCCTCAGCCACGAAGGGTTCGACCCGGACGACGAGTTCCAGCGCGTGTCCCGCCGGATCATGGGCGGCGGCTGGCGGTCCCACGTGCCGCGCGCGCTTGCCCGGCTGCTGGACTCGCTCCCCGGACAGGCCCCGTTACGATCGGCTGGTGACCCCCGCCGCTGACACCGCCGAGCCGAAACCGCTGCGCGCCGACGCCCGGCGCAACCGGGCGCGCGTGCTGGAGGCGGCCGAGAGCGTGTTCGCGGCCAAGGGCACCGGGGCGCCGACCGAGGAGGTCGCCCGCGTCGCCGGCGTCGGCATCGGCACCGTGTTCCGGCACTTCCCGACGAAGGAGGCGCTGCTCGAGGCGGTGCTCCACGCCCGGCTGAGCCGGTTCGTGGAAGAAGCCGAGACGGCCGTGGCCGCGGACTCCGCGGACGCGGGCGGCGCGTTCTTCACGTTCCTCACCAGCTGGGTCGCGATGTCCAGCGCCAAGAACGCCTACTTCGAGGCGCTCACCGCGGCCGGGGTCACGGTGCCGGTGGCGAAGTCCGGCATCGGTGCGCGGCTGCTGTCGGCCCTCGGCGTGCTGCTTTCGCGGGCGCAGGCGGCGGGCGCGGTCCGGGCCGACGTCGTCGTCGGTGAGCTGATCCCGGTGATCATCGGGGTGGCGCGGGCCGCCGAATACGCCGGCCCGGACGCGACGTTGCGCGACCGGGCCGTGGCGATCCTGTTCGACGGGCTCCGCCCGTCAGCGGGGGAGCGGCGCTGAGTCCACCGGCGCCAGCGCCGGGCGTTTCGCGGCCACGGTGTCCCCGGACGATTCGCCCTTCACCCGCCGCCGCACCCACGGCAGCGCGTGTTCCCGCGCCCACTGCAGGTTCTGGCTGCGGCGCGCGGCCGGGCTCAGCAGCTCGCGCGGCGCGAGTTCGGGGCTGCTCAGCGGATGCGCCACCCCGAGGACCCGCAGCACCTCGATGGCGACCTCGGTGTGCCCGAGCGCGTTGAGGTGCAGGCGGTCCGGCGCCCAGAACCGGCGGTCGCACAGCTGCCGCATCGACCACAGGTCCACCAGCAGCGCGTCGTGGCGGGCCGCGATGCCGCGCACGAGCTCGTTGTAGATGGCCACCCGGCCGCGGATGGTGCGGAACAGCGGGTCCTCGACCCCGTCGACCCCGGTGAACAGCACCAGGCGCGCACCGGTCGCCCGGATCCTCGCGACGGCGGCTTCGTAGCCGACCATGAGACCGTCGATGTCGACCTTGGGCCGCATCAGGTCGTTGCCGCCGCCGTAGAGGGTGACGAGGTCGGGCGCCATGGCCAGGGCCGGCTCGAGCTGCTCGCCGAGGATCTGCGGCAGCAGCTTGCCGCGGATGGCGAGGTTGGCGTACTGGAAGCCGGGTTCCCGCGCGGCGAGCTGCTCGGCGACGCGATCGGCCCAGCCACGGACACCGTTGGGGGCGGCGGGATCGTCGTCGCCGACGCCTTCGGTGAACGAGTCCCCCAGTGCCACTAAGCGCTTGCTCATGTGTCCAGTGTAGGCAGAGCCGGCCGAAGCCCTGCGCGCCACCTGGGCCGGATTCCGCGGTGGTCCGCCCGCCGCGGAATCCGTGGACCTGGCCGGGCCCGGCCGGTACCACGGGAGCGTGACCTCTTACGACGCGATCGCCGACTGGTACGAGACCACGCTCGTCCCCGGCTGGCGGGACGACCCGCTCGAGTTCGGGCCGGTGGTGCGCGACCTGCTGGGGCCGGGCACGGGCCCGTGCCTGGAGCTCGGCTGCGGCACCGGCGCCCACGCGGAGCGGATCCGGCAGCTCGGGCGCACCCCGCTCGGCGTCGATGTGTCCGCCGGGATGCTGCGCCACGCCGCCGGCCGGCTGCCGGTGGTGCGTGGCGACGCCACCGCGCTGCCGATCGCCACGGGGGCGCTGCCCGCGGTCGTCGCGATCATGGTGCACACCGACATGCCCGAGTACCCCGCGGTGCTGCGTGAAGCGGCCCGCGTCCTGGCGCCCGGCGGGGTGTTCGTCCACGTCGGCGTGCACCCGTGTTTCTGCGGCGGGTTCGCCGACCGCACCGACGGCCGGGCCGTCGTCATCCGGCCCGGCTACCGGGAGCCCGGCTGGACGATGGAGTCCTGGAGCGACCAGGGTCTGCGCGACAAGGTCGGCGCCACCCACCGGCCGCTGCCGGCGTTGCTGGGCGCGGTTCTCGAGGCGGGGCTGGTGTTCGAGCGGTTCGCCGAAGGCGGCGAGCCGACGCCGACCGTCTTCGCGTGGCGGGCGCGAAAGCCCTGGCCCGCTTCCGGGTCGCTATTCTCCCGCGATGACTGGGGAAGTCCGAATCGGTGACGAAGCCCGCGCGGCGGCCACCCGCACGCTCGACACCGCATTGCGCGAAGGCCGGCTCGACCTGGCCGAGTACGAACGGCGGCTGGTGGTCGTCCAGGCCGCCCGGGTGCGCAAGGACCTGGCCCCGGCGGTCGCCGATCTGCCCGGCGCCTCCGGCCGGACCGGCCCGGGACTGCGGATTTCCGCCGCCGACCGGGAACGGGCGCTGGTCCGGCTGGCCGGCGCCCTGACCGACGGCCGCCTCGACGCCCGCGCCTACGCCGACGCCGAGAACCTGCTGAACCGGGCCGTCACCTACGCCGATGTCGACGCCGTCGTCGGCAACCTGGACGCCAAGGCGAGTCACACCGAACGCGACCGGGCCGTCGCGCGGATCGAGGCCGCGGTCGCCGGCGGGCTGCTGGACCCGGCCGAGCAGCACGACCGCGTGGCCGCGGTCCGGCGGGCGGCCACCGACGCGCAGCTGGCCGCGCTGGTGGCCGACCTGCCCGCCGCGGCGGGGCCGTCCCGGTCGCCGCGGGCCTCCCACGCCGACCAGGAAGCCGCGGTGGCGCAACTGCACGAGGCCGTCGAGGCGGGCGTGCTCGACCTGCCGGAGTTCGACGAGCGGGTGCGGGCGGTGTACGCGGCCCGGCTGAGCGACGAGCTGACGAGGCTGGTGGCGGACCTGCCGCGGCCGGAACCCGCACCGCCGACCGGCACGCCGCCGGTGGACCTGCCCGTGCGGAAGCCGCCTTCGTTCGCGGCCGGGATGGCCGCCGCCGTGGGAGCGGCCATCGGCACGTTCGTGGTGATCGGCGTGGTGATCGTGCTGGGGAGCTCGGGACTGGCCGTCCCGGCCGTCGTGGTGGCGGCGGTGTGGGCGGTCGTGTTCGTCGCGCTCGTGGTGTGGGCCAAGCGCACCACGACCGCAGCCATCGCCGCGGAAGGCGCGGCCAACGCCGACATCCGGTTCCCGCCGTTCCCGGCCGAGCCGACGTGGGTCGACGTCGACCCGGCCGAGTGGCGGCCCGCGCAGCGGGTGCTGGGCAGGCACAAGGGCGACCTCCGGTCGATCGCGGCACTGGTGCTGCCCGGCGGCGCTCCGGTGGCGATCACCGGCGGCCGGGACAACACGGCCCGGGTGTGGGACCTGTCCGACGGCTCGTGGCGGCACACGCTCGACGGCCACACCCACGACGTGACCGGTGTCGCGGCCATGGTCCTGCCGGACGGCGTCCCGGTCGCGGTGACGGTCAGCCCGGACCGGACCGCCCGGGTGTGGGACCTGCGGGACGGATCTCCGCGCGGCACGCTGCCGGGACTGGCCGAGGACGCAGCGGCGGTGCGGTGCCTCTCGCTGGCCGACGGCTCGCCCATCGCGGTCGTCCACAACGGCTGCACCAGGATCCAGACGTGGGACCTGCGCAACCACGCGAAGCGCCACGACCTCCGCGAAATCGGCAGGTTCGACGTGGCGGTCCCGGCGGTCCTCCCCGACGGCACGCCGGTCGCCGTGGTCGCCGACTGGGAGAACCACCACCTCCGGGTGGTGGACCTGGCGAACGGGAAACCGCGGTTCCGGCTCACCGGCCACACCCAGCCGGTCACCGCGCTCGACACGGCGGTCCTGGCCGACGGGACGCCGATCGTGGTGTCCGCGGGCCGGGACAAGACGGTCCGGATCTGGGACCTGCACCGCCGGACCCTGCGCCGCACCATCACCGGCTCGGTCGACTCGAAGGAAGCCCTGGTGTGCACGGCGCTGCCGGACGGCACCCCGGTCGCGGTGGCGTGCGACTGGGATCCGGAGAGCACCACGGTGTGGGAGCTGCGGGACGGCTCCGAGCTGCCGTTCCGGTCCGCCCTCTGGGGGAACGTCCTGGGCGCGGTCGCCCTCCCGGACCGGACACTGCTGCTCGGGCTGTCGGAAGACCCCCGCGCGGCCGCGGTCCAGGAGCTGTCCTAGACGCCGACCTGCCGGGCCCGGTGCTCGGCCACGTGCACCCGCGTCGCACACCGCGTCGAGCAGAACCGCCGGCGGCCGTTGCGCGAGGTGTCGACGTACGCCGTTTCGCAGCCTTCGCGGCTGCAGATGCCCAGGCGGTCCGGGGCCTCGCACACCAGGTGGGCCAGGCCGCCCGCGGTGTAGGCGCGGACCCGGCCGACCGGACCCGCGTCCTCGGCCGAGTAGTGCAGGTGGGGCGGCTTGCCGTCGTGGGTGGTGATGTACGGGCGGCACGCCGCTTCGGACAGCAGGTCGTTGACCAGGTCCGGGCGGTCGGCGGCCGCGGCGGCGAACACCGGCCGCAGCCGGCCGGCCCACGCGCCGATCAACGCCGCCTCGCCGTCGGTGAGGGCCTTGATGGCCATGCCGTTGCGGACCATTCCCCCCAGGAGCTCGCTCGCGGACCCGGCGTTGACCAGGTCGGCGGCCACCAGCGCGGCCGGGCCGCCGTAAGGGTTGAAGTGCACAAAGCCATTACAGCACGATCGGGGCATGGACCGGAACCGTTGCCCCCGCTGCGGCTGGCCGCTCGCCGAACTCCCGCCGGCCGCGGCGCAGCCCGTCACCCACCGCCTCGACTACGTGCGCTGCGTCTGCGGCAGCTGGCTCGCCCGCTTGGACGGGGAAGTCGTCGGCGCCACCCGATCAGCGCCGTAACTGGGTCGTTCGGTGCCGATCCGGCCACGGTGATCAGAGGTCGAGCGCACCGGCCGCGTTGTCGTTCCACTGGTCGACGCGGCGGATGTACTCGTACAGCGCCCGGCTGCCGCGCACCCAGCGGCCCTGGTCGGCGATCGCGAGGTCGTCGGCCCCGGCCCGGCGGGCTTCGGTGGCGAAGCCGGACCGCAGCGAGTGCCCGGTCACCGGGTACGGCAGGCCCGCCCGGACCCCGGCCCGGGTGAGGATCTGGTTGACGCCGGTCGTGCTCAGCGCGGGCTCGCCGACGTTGCCGTGCCGGTCGACGCGGCGGAACGCCGGCCCTTCGGTGAGGCCCGCGCCCGACCGCCAGGCGTGCCAGGCCCGCACGGGGTCGGTGTCGGGGCTTTCGCGCCGCGGGACGACCATGTCGCCGGTGCTCTTGCCGTGCCGGACGGTCACCGCCAGTCCCCGGTCGTCGACCGGCTGCACGTCGGTGACCAGCAGGTTCGCCAGGTCGGAGCAGCGCGCGGCGATCGGGAAGCCGATCAGCAGCATCGCCCGGTCGCGAGCGCCGGCGAGGGTGTCCGGACAGGCCCGTGACATCGCCCGCAGATCGGCGAGGGTGACCATGGTGGCCTTGCCGCGGCCGCGCTGGACGCCCTCCCTGGCCAGCCGCTGCCGGTATCCCTTCAGCGCCCGCCACGCGGCGCGGCTGGCTTCGGGATCGACGAGCACCTTGTGGTGGCGCAGCCCGGCGAGCGCGCCGGTGAGCCGCCGCTCGATCGTCGACGGCGCCGCCGGGGCGGCCCGTTCGGGCACCTCCGGCACGGCCCGTTCGTCCGGTCGCAGCGTGCGGCCGCGTTCCAGCCAGACGACGAACCCGGTCAGCGCGCCGATCGTCGCCGACAGCGGCGGGATGCCGGCCTCGGCGGTGTAGTCCTGCCAGACCTGCCAGTCCTGGGCGTAGGCCTTGAGCGTGTTGGGCGGCCGCTGCTCGTCGACGTGCCGGGCGGCGGCCTCGTCCAGCAGCGCCAGCCGTTCGCGGGCGCTCAGGGCGGCGTCGGTCACCGGTTCGAGGTCGGGCACGCGCCGAGGTTAGTGGATCTCGGTAGATTTTCCGGTCGGACGTGTCGATCCACGCGGGTGCCGTTCGTATCAGCGGTGAGACACCGAGGAGGACGACGTGAAGCAGTACCTGCTCAGCATCTACCAGCCCGACGGCCCGACCCCGCCGCCGGAGGTCCTGGCGGGCATCACCCGGAAGCTCGACACGCTCAACGCCGACCTCCAGGAGGCCGGGGCGTGGGTGTTCGCCGGCGGGCTGCACCCGCCGTCGAGCGCGACCGTGCTGCGCGCCGCCGACGGGGACACCCTCGTCACCGACGGCCCCTACAGCGAAGGCAAGGAGCACCTCGGCGGGTTCACCATCATCACCGCGCCCGATCTCGACGCCGCGCTCACGTGGGGCGGCCGGCTCGCCGAAGCCGTCGCACCACTGCCCGTGGAGGTGCGGCCGTTTCAGGGATGAGTGTCGAGGAGGTCTTCGCCGCCGAGTACGGCCGGGCGGTGTCGGTGCTGGTGCGGGTCTTCGGGGACATCGACGTCGCCGAGGAGGCCGTGCAGGACGCCTTCGCCGAAGCCGTACGGCGCTGGCCGGCCGCCGGGCTCCCGCCGAGCCCGGCGGGCTGGATCATCACCACCGCCCGCAACCGCGCCGTCGACCGGCTGCGCCGCGAGGCCGCGCGGGCGGACAAGCACGCCCAGGCGGCGTTGCTGCACGCCGCACTTCCGGATGTCACAGCCGAGCCCGTGGAGGAGGGCGCCGTGCCCGACGACCGGCTCCGGCTGATCTTCACCTGCTGCCACCCGGCGCTGGCCCGCCCGGCGCAGGTCGCGCTGACCCTGCGGCTGCTCGGCGGGCTGAGCACCGCCCAGATCGCGGCCGCGTTCCTGGTCCCCGAGCCCACCATGGCGCAGCGGATCGTCCGTGCGAAGAACAAGATCCGCGACGCGGGCATCCCGTACCGCGTCCCGCGCGACGCCGACCTGCCCGACCGGCTGGCCGCGGTGCTCGCCGTGCTGTACCTGGTCTTCAACGAGGGGTACGCGGCCAGCGCGGGGGAGGAGCTGATCCGCGCCGAGCTGTGCCGCGAGGCGATCCGGCTCACCCGCGTGCTGGCGGAGCTGATGCCGGACGAGCCGGAGGTGCAGGGCCTGCTCGCGCTGATGCTGCTGATCGACGCCCGCCGTGCGTCGCGCACGACCGCGTCGGGCGAGATCGTGCTGCTGGCCGACCAGGACCGGTCGCGCTGGGACGCGGACCTGATCGCCGAGGGGCAGGACATCGTCCGCGGCTGCCTGCGCCGCAACCAGCCGGGCCCGTACCAGATCCAGGCGGCGATCCAGGCCGTCCACAGCGCCGCGCCCACGGACTGGGCGCAGGTCAAGGCGTTGTACGACCAGCTGCTGGCGTGGACGCCGACGCCGGTGGTGGCGCTGAACCGGGCGGTGGCGGTCGCCGAGGTCGACGGGCCCGCCGTGGCGCTCGCGCTGGTCGAAGCCCTGGAGTTGCCGCGGTTCCCGCTGTTCCACGCGATCCGCGCGGATCTGCTGGCGCGGGTGGGCCGCCCGGAGGAGGCGGCCGAGGCCTACACGGTGGCCATCGAGCTCACCCGCAACACGGCGGAGCGGGCGCTGCTGGAGCGCAAGCGCGCGTCGTGCCGTCAGCGGGCGGCCGGTGAGAGGACGTAGGAGAAGCGGCGGACGCGCGGGGCCCAGGTCTGGAACACGCGCACGTCGGCCAGCGTGATCGACGGCGCGAGGTCGGACAGGCTGCGGTGCAGGTGTGCCCAGTGCGGGGCCTCGGCGGCGGGAAGGGAGCCGATGGCCGGGCTGCTCCAGCGCTCGTCGCGCTCCACCGGCTCCAGGTCGTTCACGAAGTCCGGCCACGGCGTCTGGGGCGCCTGGCGAAGCAACGCGTCGGTGAACCGGCCCAGCAGACGCCCGTGTGCGGTGCAGGTCCCGAGCAGCACAGCCACGGCTTCGAACTCACCGCCGAGGAAGGCGGAGGCATCCGAAAGGTCGCGGGTCGCTCGCAGCATCCGGTAGAGGTTGATGAGCCGTTTCGCGTCCCGAGGTGTGTCGACCAGCTGGTCCAGGCGCGCGAGCAGGGCGATTTCCGGTTCGGTCAGCGGACGCGGTGGCGCGGGCGGCCCGGCGGGGTCCAGCTGCGCGCCCACCTGCGAGCCGCGCTCCACCCACAGGCCGGTGACGGGGCTGTCCCACCGGGAGGGTGCCGGCGGTTCCGCCTCCGGCTCCGGCGCAGCCGACGGCACCGGTGCGGCGGCCTGCGGTGCGGCCATCCCGTCCAGCAGCCGCCGGAGGCTGCCGGCGGGCATCCGGGGCAGGACGAGCGGGATGTTGAGGATCTTCTCGAGGTAGTCCTCCGGGGTGACGTGCCAGCCGTCGGCCCCCGCGACGGGACCGGCTTCGATCAGCCGGTCGTAGTGCGCGCTCAGCGACCGCAGCAGCCAGCGCGGGTCCACGCCGACGACCACCACGAACAGGTCGAACGCCAGCAGCAGGTGCACCGCTTGGAGCACGTCGACGACCTGGCGCGGGCTGCAGCGGTCGAGGTCGTCGATGTAGAGCACGATGCGGTCCACCGGGCCGGCTTCGTCTCCGTCGCGGGGCTCGGTCATCAACGCGACGAGCTTCTCGAAGTCCTTCCGGATCGTGGAGATGAGGCCCAGGTTGCCGTGGTAGTCGTCGGCGCGGGACCGCTCGGCCAGGAAGGTGTAGAGCCGTCGTCCCGGCGTCAGCTCGGTGAGCTGCCTGCCCAGTTCCCCGATCCGGTCGACGACTTCGGCCAGCTGCCGTTCGGCGATCTGCTGCTCGGCGTCCGCCTTGCGCAGGGCGGCGATTTCAGAGTGCGCGTCATCGTTCAGGCCGGTCCGCAGCTCTTCGGCGAGGACGCGCAGTTTTCGCAGGCCGCCGCGGGCGGCCGTGACCATCGTGAGCCCGCCGGCCAGGAGGGCGGCGAAGGCGGCACCGATGCCGATCAGCCAGTTCCGGATGTCGGGCGCGAACGCCGCGAGGACGGCCACGCCCGACAGCGCGACGGCCGCGGTGATCAGCGCGGTCCGGCCGTGGCGGTAGCGCGAGAGCCGCACCAGCACTTCCGTTTCCGAGTGTGCTCCGCGGAGCTGGTCGGCCAGCAGCAGGCCTTGCTCGGCCGCGTCGCCGACACCGAGTTTCCGCCACACCCCGGCGTACTCCGCCCGGACGACCGGCGACTTCGCCAGCGCGCGGACCAAGTCGCGGGCGCGGATCCGGCGGCTGCCCCGTGCTTCGCTGATCTTGCGCTCCAGCGCCGCGGCTTCCGCCTGGGCGCGCTCGGTCACCGCGGTCAGCTGCTTGCGCTGTTCGAGTTCACCGGCGAGGCGCTCGCGCAGCCGCGCGCCTTCGCGAAGGCGCGCGGCGTGCTCGGCGTCCGGCTCGCCCGGTTGCCGGAGCGGTTCGGCGAGCTGGCGGAAGATCTCGTCGCCGAGGCTGGCCCAGAGGTTCGCGTCCGCGTAGTGCCAGGCGTTGAACCCGACCTGCGCGATCTTCCGGCACTGGCCGGGCGTGCCCTCGAGCTCTTTGACCTGGCCGCGGAGCATGCCCATGAAGAAGCTCTTCCCGGCGCCCCACTCGCCGAACACCCCGACCGACAGCGGCAGCGGCGTGTCCTTCGCGGCGATCACCGTGGCCAGCATGGAAACGTACGGCTTGACGTCGAGGTGGTCCCGGCTCAGCGGGATGCATTCGTTGGGGTCGACCAGGTCCTTGGCCAGCCCGCCCGCGAGTTCGTCGGCCGAGAACCCGTGCCCCGGGAGGCGGGCCGCCTTCCAACGCTCGGCGATGATGTCCACCTGATCCTGGCGGTGGGAAAAGAAGAACACCTTGTCCACCGCGGCCCGGGCGGAGATTGCCCCCTCGATCAGGGCGTCGGCCGCGACCTGTGGATCCATGCCCAGTTGCCCGGTGGCGAACAGTGGCAGGGCAACGGATGCCGCCCCGGCACCGCCGGCAGCGAGGATCGCGGCCTTGGCGGCCGTGAGAATCGCCGAAGCGGTCGCCGAATTGCCCTCGTCCGGAGCGTGGGGCGTGGCCAGAACGACCATGTTCGGCTGCGGGTGAGAGCTGTGGTCACCCAGGTGGAGCACGGCCGGCGAGCCGGGTTTGACCTGGTCAAGGACGATCGAATCCCAGTCCGCGTCGGGGAACTCCTGCTGCACGGCGTCGGCGACCTGCCCGAACCCGCCGCCGACGGAGACCGCCACCGCATCCACCGGGAGTTCCCAGGGGCGATGGGTCAGCGCAACGCTGTAGCTGGTGCCTTCGAGAGTCCGCAGCTGGGTGATCACCTGGGCGCGCGGGGCATCGTTCACGGTCCCAGACTCGCCCATCCGGTCTCCGCTGTTACCCCGGGGGCTCCCTGGTGGTTCTGAGTTGGGATATGTGACCTTATCCCAACTCAGACCACTCGGACTATCTGTTCTAATTTTGAACAGTTGCTTCTAGTTCTGATTAGAAGCTTTGATAGGGTACCGATCATGACGGAAGATGCTGGTCAGGTGCGGGTGTGCGAGTACCGGAGGTGTGGCGCGCCGCTGCCGCCGGCGGTGGGGCGTGGGAGCCGGGCGCGGTTCTGCCAGGACGGGAAGACCTGGGGTCGCCGCAACCTCAGCTGCCGTGACGCCGAGGCCGTGCTCTCGGACGCCGAGTCGCTGCGGGAGAGCGACACCGAACTGGACGACACCGCCGTCACCGCGCTCGCCGGCCAGGTCGACCGGGTGCTCGAGCCGGCCCGCGAGCTGGTGGAGACGCTCACGACGCTGCGCCACCAGCTCGAGGCCACCACCGCCACCGCCCTCGCCGAGCGGGACGCGGCCCTGGCCGAGGCGGACGAGCACCGGCTGCAGCGTGGCCGCGCGGACGCCGAAGCGGCGCAAGCCCGCGAGATGGCCGAGGCCGCGGTGGCCGCCGCCGCGTCGGCGGAACGACAGCAGGCCGAAGCGCTCCGGGAACGGGACGAGGAACGGGCGGCCCGGCGCGCCGCGGTGCAGGAGCAGCAGCGGGCCGAAGGGCAGCTGGCCGCCGTCCGCGACGAGCTCGCCCGCGTCGCCGACCGGGCCGACGCTTCCGCGGCGCTCGCCGGTGAGCGCGCCGCGATGATCGCCACCCTGACCGCCGAGCTGACGGCCGCCCGGACCGTGTTCGAGGAGGAACGCAGCCGCGGCCAGGCTGCCGTCGCCCGGGCGGAGGCGGCCGAAACCCGAGCAGAGGCCGTCCAGCAGCGCCTCGACGCAGCCCGCGAAGTGCACGAAGCCGCGCTCAGCGCAGCGCGCGACGAGAACGTGAAGGCGGCCGCGGCGCACGAAGCGGTCCTGGAGCGTGCTCGCGACGACGCTGAGCGCCTGCGCGCCGGCTTCGACCAGCGTCTCGCGGAACTGCAGGCGGCGCACGAGCAGACCGTCCGGTCGATGCACGAAACCACGACGAACCTCGGGGTTGAACTGCGTTCCGCGGCCGGCCGGGCCGACGCGGCCGAGCACGTGCTCGCCACGCTGCGGGAGGTACCCGAGCTGCCGGAAAAACTTAAGCAGCTACTTGACCGTTCTGGCCTGCCGCGTTAACTTAAGTAGGTGCTTAACCATGAGGAGTCGCTGGACCTGGTGTTCCGCGCGTTGGGTGACCGGACCCGGCGGGCGCTGGTGGCGCGGCTCGTGCGCGGGCCGGCGTCGGTCAGTGAGCTGGCCGAACCGCTGACCATGTCGCTGGCCGCCGTCGTGCAGCACCTGCAGGTGCTGGAGGCCGCCGGGATCGTGCGGTCGGAGAAGGCCGGCCGCGTGCGCACCTGCCGGATCGAGCCGGAGGCGCTGCGCGCGGGTGAACAGTGGCTGGGCCGGCAGCGCACCACGTGGGAGAGCAGGCTCGACCGGCTCGGCGACTTCCTCGCCGAGCCGCCCGGAACGCCGGAAGGGAGCACGTCATGACCGTCTTGCACAGCACGTTCACCCTGGAGCGCACCTACCCCGTGCCGCCGGAGCGGGTGTTCGCCGCCTGGTCGGACCCGGAGGCGAAGAAGCGCTGGTTCGTCTCCGCGGGTGAGCACGAACTGGACTTCCGCGCCGGGGGCCGCGAAGCCGTCGAAGGCCGCACCCCGAGCGGCGGGGTGCTGAGTTTTGTCGCGACCTACCACGACATCGTGCCCGAGGAGCGGATCGTCTTCTCCGGCACGCTCACCGGCGACGGCGCGCTCGCGACCGTCTCGACCACGACGGTGGAGCTGTTCGCCGAAGGCGGCGGCACGCGGCTGGTGCTGACCGAGCAGGACACTTTCCTCGACGGTGCCGAGAAGCCGGAGTGGCGCGAGCAGGGCACCGGCGAGTGGCTCGACCGGCTCGGCGACGAGCTGAAGTGACGGCCGGCTACCGGGCCCGGTAGTCCCGGGGGCTGACGCCGAACTCGCGTTTGAACGCCGCGCTGAGCGCGAACGCGCTGCCGTAGCCGACCTGGCGGGCGATCGAGGCGATCGTCGTCTCCGGGTGCTGGCGCAGCAGGTCCGCGGCCAGCGCGAGCCGCCACCCCGCCAGGTACGCCATCGGGGTCTCGCCCACCGCGGCCGTGAACCGGCGGGCCAGGGCGGCCCGGGACACGCCGACGTCGGCGGCGAGCTTGGCGACCGTCCACGGTTCGGCCGGCTGGTGTTGCAGCAGCCGCAGCGCCTGGCCGGCCACCGGGTCTTCGTGTGCGCGGTACCACGCGGGGGCGCGGGTGTCGGGCCGGTCGAACCAGGCGCGCAACGCGGCGATCAGCAGCAGGTCCAGCAGCCGGTCGAGGACGGCTTCCTGGCCGGGGACGTCCCGGCCGATCTCGGCGGCGAGCAGCCCGACGAGCGGGGTGGGCCAGTCGCCGGCGCGCAGGACGATCAGCGCGGGCAGCGCGGCGAGCAGTTTCCGGCTGATCTCCCCTTCCATGCCGTAGGTGCCGGTGAGCAGCACGACCGGGCCGTCGCTGCCGTGGCCCCAGGTGCGGACCCCGACGTCGGCGAGGTCGGTCAGGTGCCCGCCGTCGGGGGTGCGGCACTCCTGGCCGGGCAGGATGAGCGCCTGCGGCGGGGTCGCCGGGTGGTCGGCGACCAGGTACGGGTCGGGGCCGCGGGTGATCGCGACGTCGCCTTCGCCGAGCAGGACGCCTTCGCCGCCGTCGGGCACGATCCACGCTTCGCCGCGGACCACGGCCACCACCGTCAGCGGCGCGCGGTCCTCGATCCGCAATGACCACGGCGGGGTCAGCACCGAGCGCAGCAGGAACGCGCCGTGGGCGCGGGGGCCGTCGAGGAGCGCGGCGAGCGGATCCATGTCCCCAATGTAGACGCTGACGCATGTTATCGAGCCTGTGAACTATGGAGAGTCTCACCGGCGGCGGCTTGACTGGGGGCATGACAACGAACTTCCTGGTGGTGGGCGGCACCGGCAAGACCGGGCGCCGGGTGGCGGACCGGCTGCGCGAGCGCGGCCTGCCGACGCGGATCACGTCGCGGCACGGGGTGCCGCCGTTCGACTGGAGCAAGCGGGAGACTTGGCCGGCGGTGCTCGACGGCGTCGACGCGGTCTACCTGACCTACTACCCCGATCTGGTGGCGCCGGAGGCCGCCGGCGACATCCGGGCGTTCACCGAGCTCGCGGTGGCGTCCGGGGTGCGGCACCTGGTGCTGCTGTCGGGCCGCGGCGAAGAGGAAGCCGAGGCGTGCGAACGGATCGTCCGGGAGTCAGGGACCGGCTGGACGATCCTGTGCTGCAGCTGGTTCGCGCAGAACTTCAGCGAGCACTTCCTGCTCGACGCCGTCCGGGCCGGGGAGATCGTGCTGCCGGCGGGGACGGTGACCGAGCCGTTCGTCGACGTCCGCGACCTCGCCGACGTGGCGGTGCGGGTGCTGACCGAGCCCGGCCACACCGGTGTGCGGTACGAGCTGACCGGGCCGCGGTTGCTGAGCTTCGCCGGCGCGGCCGCGGAAATCGCCGCCGCGTCGGGCCGGGATGTCCGCTACGTGCCGGTTTCACCAGGGGAATTCGCTGCCGCGGCGGCGGGCCAGGGGGTGCCGGAGGCGGAGATCGGGGCGCTGACCGAGTTGTTCGCGCGGGTGCTGGACGGGCGCAACGCGTCGGTGACGCCGGACGTGGAACGGGTGCTGGGCCGTCCGGCGACGGATTTCGCCGCGTTCGCGCGTGACGCGGCGGCGACCGGGGTCTGGGCGCGGTGAAACCGATGTCGACGGTGGTGCTGGTGGCCGCGCTGGTCGCGGCGGGGCTGGTCGCGGGGCTGTTCTACGCCTACGCCTGTTCGGTCATGCCGGGCCTGGCGCGCGGGGACGACCGGACGTTCGTGGAGGGCATGCGCGGGATCAACATCGCGATCGTGAACCCGGTGTTCCTCCTGACGTTCCTGGGCGCGCCGCTGCTGGCCGGGGTGGCGGTGTTCCTGAACCCGGGACCGCGCCCGTGGGTGATCGCGGGGTTCGTGCTGCTGGCGGCCATGGTGGTGATCACCGCGGCGGTCAACATCCCGCTGAACAACGCCTTGGAGTCCGGCGGTGACGATCATGCGGCGGTGCGGGCGGCGTTCGAGACGGTGTGGGTGCGCTGGAACGCGGTGCGCGCGGTGGTGAGCACGGCCGGGTTCGGCTGTCTGGTCGCGGCCGTGCTCACGAGCCGGGGTTAGCCGCGCGAGGCGGTCTCAGGCGAAGTCCTCCGGTCCGAGCATCGGGCGGACCTCGATGCTGCCGTAGGTCGCGGCCGGGTGGCGGGCGGCGAGTTCGAGGGCTTCGTCGAGGTCGGCGCAGTCCAGGATGACGAAGCCGCCGATCTGTTCCTTGGCTTCGGTGAACGGTCCGTCGGTGAGCAGCACTTCGCCGTCGCGGACGCGGATCGTGGTGGCTTCCGTCGGCGGGCGCAGGCCGCCGCCGCCGCGGATGATGCCGCGGTGCTGCATTTCCTCGCTCCAGCCGCCGCAGCCGTCGTTGGCGTGTTCTTCGGCGGTTTCGTCGCCGCAGATCATCAGCAGGTACTGCATGTCAGCATCCTTCCAGGACGTCGCGCAGGCGGGCGGCGAACGCGTCGGCGTGGGTGTCGAACCCGCCGTGCCCGCCCGGGAACACCTCGGTGCCGGTCCCGAGGGCGGTGGCCAGGTCGCGGGCGGCCCGGTGGACCGGCAGTCCGGTGGACTCCTCGCCGATGGCGACGACCAGGCGGGCCGGGGTGGCCCGCAGTGCGTCGAGGTCGGGCTCGTAGGCGCCGGTCGCCGGCATGAGGTGCCCGAAGAAGTAGGCGAAGTTGCCTTCGGCGCGCGGGTCGAGCGGCGGCGCGGGGTCGATGCCGACCACCTTCATGAAGGCGGCGAAGGCGGCAGCGAGGCCTTGTTCGCGGAACAGTGCGGGGACGTCTGGCCCGGCGGGCAGGTAACGGGTGACGGGTGGTTCGTGCAGCACGACGGTGCGGACGTCGGCGGCGTGGTGGCGCAGGTGTTCGAGCAGGGTGATCGCGCCGCCGCTGCTGGCCAGGACGTCGGCGGGGCCGACCTCGGCGAGCAGCCGGTGGACGTCCTCGGCGTGGTCGCGGAGCACGTCCGGGCCGGGCGTGCCGGTGAGGGGGCTGCGGGACAGGCCGCGCGGGTCGTAGGTGACGACGGTGTGGTCTTCGGCCAGCAGCGGCCGGATGTGGGTGAAGACCATGGCGTCGGCGGGGCCGCCGGGGACCAGCAGCAGGACCGGGCCGTGGCCCTGGACGTCGTAGGTGAGCGTGGCGCCGGGAACGGCGAGGGTGGTCATGGGTGTTCCTCCGGTGGTCGGGCTTCACCAGCCCGACGAACGGGCTCGCCGGGGACCGACACCAGTTCGGAGATTCTCCGGGTGAGGTAGGCGCGTTCGGCGTCGGTGCCGGCGAGGTTGCGGGCCTCGCGGTACCAGTGGGCGGCTTCGTCGTGGCGGCCGAGGCGGCGCAGGAAGTCGGCGCGGGTGGCGGCGAGCAGGTGGTAGCCGTGCAGCGGGAGGGCGTCGAGCAGGGCGAGGCCGGCTTCCGGGCCGTCGGCCATGCCGACCGCGATGGCGCGGTTGAGTTCGACGACGGCGCTGGGGACGTGCTTGCGCAGCTGGTCGTAGAGGCCGGCGATCTGGGGCCAGTCGGTGTCGGCGGGGTGGGCGGCGGTGGCGTGGCAGGCGGCGATGGCGGCCTGGATCTGGTAGGGCCCGGGACGGCGGCGCCGCAGCACGGCCTCCAGGATCCCGGTGCCTTCGGTGATCGCGGCGGTGTCCCAGCGGGTGCGGTCCTGCTCTTCGAGGGGGACGAGGACGCCGCCGTCGTCGGTGCGGGTGGCGCGGCGGGCGTGCTGCAGCAGCATCAGGGCGAGCAGGCCGAGGACTTCGGGTTCGTCGGGCATCAGCTCGGCGAGGGTGCGGGCGAGCCGGAGTGCTTCGGCGGCGAGGTCGGGGCGGAGCAGGTCGGGCCCGGCGCTGGCGGAGTAGCCCTCGCTGAAGGTCAGGTAGAGCACGCCGAGCACGGCGGCGGTGCGTTCGGGCAGCAGGTGCGCGGGCGGGACGCGGTAGGGGATGCGGGCGTGGCGGATCTTGCGCTTCACGCGCACGAGCCGCTGGGACATGGTCGCTTCGGGGACGAGGAAGGCGCGGGCGATCTCGGCGGTGGACAGCCCGGCCAGCGTGCGCAGGGCCAGCGCGACCTGGGCTTCGGTGGCCAGTGCGGGGTGGCAGCAGGTGAAGATGAGCCGCAGCCGGTCGTCGGTGACGCCGCTGTCGTCGGGTTCGGGTTCGTCGTGGACGTCCATGCGGCAGGCCTCCCGGAGCTTGGCGGCGCCGAGGGCGTCGCGGCGGAGCCGGTCGGTGGCCCGGTTGCGGGCGGTGGTGGTCAGCCAGGCGCCGGGCCGGCCGGGGACGCCGTCGCGCGGCCAGGTGCGCAAGGCGAGGGCGAAGGCCTCCTGGGCGCATTCCTCGGCGAGGTCCCAGTCGCCGGTGATCCGGATGAGCGTGGCCACGACCTGGCCCCACTCCTGCCGGAACGCCTCGGCGACCGCGGTCTCGATGTCCACCACCCGCTCCTTCCCGCCGGTTTCACCCCTCCGACGAACGCGACGGCTCCGGACCGACAGCGGCGGCGTGACAGGCGCCGAATCCTTCGGCCCGGGCGACGATCCGGCCGGCTTCGACGCGGACGGCGGTCTCGGTGGCGTCGCTGACGGCGGTGACGCCGGCGGCCGCGGCGAGGTCGCCGCGGGCGTCGCAGACCAGCCGCAGCCGGGGCCGGGCCGGGGCGGCGATCGCCTGGTCGAGGCAGCTGCGCAGGTCGGCGAGGGCGAGCCGGGCCAGCGGGGCGAGTTCGCCGGGGTCGCTGGTGACGAGCACGGCCGTGACGTCGGCGCCGGCGCGGACGGCTTCTTCGAAGGCGGCGGCGCGGTGCAGGCCCAGGACGGTGACGACACCGTCGCCGGGCCGGAAGGTGCCGCCGGTGAGCAGGTCGGTGGCGGACGGCGGGTCCCACGCCCGGCCGTCGGGGACGGCGGGGGTGGTGATCGGCGGCTCGGCCGGCCGGTCGTCGGCGAGGTCCAGGTCAAGCAGGGCGGCGCAGGCGGTGACGAGGTGGAACGGTTCGCCGAAGCCGGGTGCGGCGGCGGCGAGCTGGCTCGCGCCGTGCAGCGTGGTCAGCGCGGCTTCGGCGACGCGCACGAGCCGCCGTCCCGGGCGCACGCGTTCGAGGGCGAGCCCGAGCAGGATCGCTTCGACCTGCATGAGCTGGGCGAACGGGCGGCGGGTGTGGTCGTCGGCGAGGATTTCCGGGAGCAGGTCGCGGGCGAGGCGGGTGTCTTCGCTGTCGCTGTCGGTGGCCAGGGGGAGCCGGGCGATCCAGGCGCGGGCGAACGCGGCGAGGACGTCGGCCGCGGCAGGGTCCGGCGGTGGGGTGGCGGGCCGGGGCGCGTGTTCGGCGAGGTCGGCCAGTACCGCGAAGTAGAGGGCGCGTTTGCCGGGGAAGTTGGAGTAGACCGCGCCGCGGGTGAGCTCGGCGCGTTCGGCGATGACGTCGATCTTCGCCTCGCGGAAGCCGCGCCGGGCGAACTCGTCGCGGGCGGCGGTGAGCACCTTGGCGCGGTTGCGCTCCTGCGTTTCCGCTCGGCTGAGCCTGGCCATCGTCCTCCTTGCCGCGGGGTCGGGAGCCAAGATACCGTCACCACTGAGATGATAAGAACATCTGACGTCAACATCTGGAGTGGTGGATGATCCCCGAGATCGACCTGACCGACCCGAAGGTGCTCACCGACCCGTTCACCGCCTACGACCACGCGCGGGAAGCGGCCGCGGTGGCCAAGCTGGTCATCCCCGGCTTCGGGCCCTTCTGGGCCCTGACCCGCTACCGCGAAGCCCGCGCGATGCTGAGCGACCCGCGGTTCGAGGTGAACTCCGGCAGCTTCCTGCGCCCGCCCGGCCTTCCCGAGCACTGCCTGGCGTACCTGGAGACGATGGCGGAGAAGGACGGACCGGAGCACCTGCGGCTGCGGCGGCTGGTCGCCCCGGCGTTCACGCCCAAGCGGGCGGCGCAGCTGCGGCCGCGACTGGCGGCGATCACCGGGCGGCTGCTGGACGAGCTGCCCGGGCACGCCGAGGACGGCGTGGTCGACCTGGTGCCGCACTTCGCGCGGCCGCTGCCGATCGACGTCATCTGCGAGCTGGTCGGCATCCCGGAGGCGGACCGGCCGCGCTGGTGCGGCTACGGCGCCGCGGTGGCCGGCGGGCTGGGCCCGGACTTCGCCGAGGCGATCCCCGCGATCATCGAAGGCGCGAAGGAAGCCGTGGCGCGCAACCGCGCCCAGCCGGGCGACGACCTCATCGGCGAGCTGGTGCGCGTCCAGGCCGAGGACGGTGACCGGCTCACCGACACGGAGCTGGTCACCCTGGTCTGGCACTTGGTCCTGGGCGGGCAGACGCCGGTGAACCTCATCGCCAACGCCGTCGAGACGCTGCTGCGGCACCCGGACCAGCTGGACCTGCTGCGGGCGGACCCGGGGTTGTGGCCGGGCGCGGTGGAGGAGCTGATGCGCTTCTGCAGCCCGCAGCTGCTGGCCACTCCGCGGTTCGCGCGCGAAGACGTCGAGATCGACGGCCGGCTGATCGGCAAGGGCGAGCGGGTGACGGCGGCGCTGGTGGCCGCCGACCGCGACCCGCGGGTGTTCGCCGAGCCGGACCGCTTCGACGTCACCCGTTCGGGGCCGGCGCAGCTGGGCTTCTCGCACGGGCCGCACTTCTGCCTGGGCGCGTCGATTTCGCGGGTGCAGACCGAGGTGGCGTTGTCGATGCTGTTCGAGCGGTTCCCCGACCTGGCGCTGACCGAGGACGTGCCGCGGGCACCCGACGGCGGCACCTGGCGCCCCGCCCGGCTACTGCTGGCGCTGTAGAACGAGCATTTCGATGCCGTCGAGGACGCGGGCGAGGCCGAAGCGGAAGGCGTGGGCCGGGTTCTCGGCGGCGTTGTGGGCCGCGCCGGCGGCTTGGCCGACGCGGGAGGAGATCGGGTAGTGCGCCGCGTCGGCGGCCGGGATGCCGGCCAGCACCGGCCAGGCGCGCTCCCACCACTGGGCGTCGGTCAGGCCGGTGGTGCGGGCCAGGCGGGCGTTGTCGAGCGAGCTGCGCGCGGTGGTGCGGACCAAGCCGGTGACGAGGCCGGCCACGGCGTCCATCTCGACGTCGCCGAGGCCGATGCCCTCGACCGCGCGCAGCTCGCGCTCGTACTTGGCGAAGCTGTTCGGGCCGAGCGGCGGGCGGCCGGTGGGGACCTGCAGCAGCCAGGGGTGGCGGTGCAGCAGCGCCCACTGGTCTTCGGCGACGGCGGTCAGCGCGGCCCGCCAGCCGAGGCCCTCCTCGGGGTCGGTCAGCTCGCCGTGGACGTGGTCGGTCATCAGGTCCAGCAGCTCGGCCCGGCCGGGTACGTAGGTGTAGAGGGACATGGGGGAGACGCTGAGCTGTTCGGCGACCCGGCGGATGGTGACCGCGTCGAGGTCCTCGGCGTCGGCGAGCGCGACCGCGGCGCGGACGACGTCGGCGGTGGCGAGCTTGGGTTTCGGGCCGCGGCGCGGGGGTGGCGAGATGCCCCAGAGCAGCTCGATCGCCCGCCGCGGGTCGCCGTCACCGTTCTCCTGCGTGCTCACCCCGGTCATTCTGCCCACCCGATTTCCGTACGACGTACAGAGTTGTGCTAACCTGTTCTCTGTACAGCGTACATAGTTAAGGGGGCGGGTTGATTCCACAGATCCACGCCGAGGGGCTCCGCAAGCGCTACGGCGACAGCTACGCCCTCGACGGGTTCGACCTCTCGGTCCCGGCCGGCACCCTGTGCGGCCTGCTGGGCCCCAACGGCGCGGGTAAGACCACCGCGGTCCGCGTGCTCTCGACCCTGCTGCGCCACGACGGCGGCATCGCCCGGGTCGCCGGGTTCGACGTCGCCACCGAACCGGCGCAGGTGCGCTCGGCGATCGGGCTGGTCGGGCAGCAGGCCGCGGTCGACGAGATCCTGTCCGGGCGGCAGAACCTGGTCCTGTTCGGCCGCCTGCACCACCTGGGCCGCCGGGAGGCGACCCGCCGCGCGGACGAGCTGCTCGAGCGGTTCGGCCTGGCCGAGACCGGGGCGAAGCCGGTGTCGGCCTACTCGGGCGGGATGCGGCGGCGCCTGGACCTGGCCGCGTCGCTGCTGGCGGCGCCGCGGGTGCTGTTCCTGGACGAGCCGACGACCGGGCTGGACCCGCGCAGCCGCAGCGAAGTCTGGACGGCGGTGCGGTCGCTGGTCGCCGACGGCACGACGGTGCTGCTCACGACGCAGTACCTGGAGGAGGCCGACCGGCTGGCCGACCGGATCTCGCTGGTCGAGCACGGCCGTGTGGTCGCCGAAGGCACCCCGGCGGAGCTGAAAGGCTCACTCGGCGCGACCCGGATCGAGCTGGTGCTCTCCGATCCGGACGCCCTGGGCGCCGCGGCGGCACTGCTGGCCCGCGTCACCGGTGCCGCGCCGGTGACCGAGGAGCTGAGGGTCAGCGCGCCGGCCGAGCCGTCGATGCTGACCGACGTCGTGCGGGCGCTGGCGGCGGCCGAGCTGCCGTTCGCCGACGTGGCGCTGCGGCACCCGACGCTGGACGAAGTGTTCCTGGAGCTGACGGGGGTGGCGCGATGAGGTGGGCGGTCGAAGACGGCTGGACGATGGCCGGGCGTTACCTGGCGCAGCTGGCGCGGCGCCCGGCCCGGCTGGCCACGGTGGTGGCGTTCCCGATCCTGATGGTGCTGATCTTCGCCTACCTGCTCGGCGGCGGGATGAGCGTGCCCGGCGGCGGTTCCTACCGGGAGTTCCTGCTGCCGGGGATGTTCGCGATGACCATGGCCTTCGGGCTCTCGGGCACGATGATCGCGGTGCTGGACGACACCGGCAAGGGCGTCACCGACCGGTTCCGGTCGCTGCCGATGGCACCCTCGGCCGTGTTCACCGGCCGGGTGGCGGCGGACCTGGTCAACGCCGTGCTCGCCCTGGCCGTGCTGGCCGGGTGCGGCCTCGTCGTCGGCTGGCGCCCGCACGGCACCCTCGGCGAGACGCTGGCCGCGTTCGGCCTGCTGCTCCTGCTGCGCACGGCACTGGTGTGGGCCGGGATCTACCTGGGCCTGCTGACGTCGGACCCGGCGATGGTGACACTGGCGCAGACGCTGGAGTTCCCGTTCGGCTTCCTGTCCAGCGCGTTCGTGGCGACCTCGACGATGCCGGCGTGGCTGGGAACCGTGGCCGAGTGGAACCCGTTGTCCGCCACGGTGACCGCGGCGCGGGTGCTGTTCGGCAACCCCGGCGCGGCCGGGACGTCGTGGGTGAGTGCGCACGCGGTGCCGATGGCGGTGGCCTGGCCGCTGGTGCTGCTGGCGGTGTTCGTGCCGTTGTCGGTGCGCCGGTACGGGAGGCTGGGGAACTGAACGTCCATTTCGAACCGGGCGAACCACCGCGGGCGGGACGGCTGGTGGTCGACGGCCGCGAACTGTCCGTCGCGGACGCGCTGCCGGAACTGCTGGCCAGCCCCGATCCCTTCTGGGCGACCGCGGCGCGGGCCGCGCTGCGGCTGGTGGCGGCGGGACGGCTGCTGCCGGGGGTGACCGCGGCCGGGTACGACGCCTGGCGCGCCGGGCCGCTGGAACCGGCGGAAGCGGCGTGGCTGCGGGACCTCGCGGCCGCGATGCCATCGGACGAGCGCGCGCCGGGGCCGCTGCTGCGGGCGTTCCTCGACGCCGTCGCCGACACGCTGCCGCGCACGCCGGCCGCGGCCAAGGCGGCGGGGACGCGGTTGTTCGCCGCCGTCGCGCCGCAGCGCGCGGACGCCCTGCGTGACTGGGCGGACGAGCTGGCCGCCGGCCTGGATTCGGGCATCCGGGTGTCGCTGCGGGTGGAGGCGCCGGACGGGTTCGCCGCGGGCCGGTACCGGGCCGTGGTCCAGGTGCACAGCCTGGCCGATCCGGCGCAGGTCGCCGACGCGGCGCAGCTGTGGGAGACGGGGCGGTTCGGGCCCCGGGCGCGCATCGACGTGCTGCTGGCGCTGCGCCGCGGCGCGCAGGTGTGGCCGGCGCTGGGGCCGTTGCTGACCTCGGCGGTGCCCGGCGAGCTCGAGCTGGGCGAGGACGACGTCACCGAGCTGGTCGCGGCCGCGGCGCCGCGGCTGGCGGCGGCCGGGATCGACCTGCACTGGCCGGCCGGGCTGGCGGGCTCGCTGACCGCGCGCGCGGTCGTGCGGGCCGGCGACGCCCCGGGTGACCTGCCCTCGTTCTTCGGCGGCGGGCGCGCGCTGGCGTTCGACTGGCAGCTCGCGCTGGGCGGGGAGGTGCTGACCGAGGCGGAACTGGACGCCCTCGCCGAAGCACGGCGTCCGGTGGTGCGGCTGCGGGACCACTGGGTGCTGGTCGACCCGGCGCTGGCGGCGAAGGCGCGGGAGCGGGCGCTCAAGCCGCTGACGCCGGTCGACGCGCTGGGCGCGGTGCTGGCGGGACCACCGAGGTCGACGGCGAGGTGGTCGAGGTCGTCACCGGCGGCTGGCTGGCCCGGCTGCGGGAACGGCTGTCCGCGCCGGCGGAACCGCAGGCGGCGCCGTCCGGGCTGGCCGCGACGCTGCGGGACTACCAGCTGCGGGGGCTGCAGTGGCTGGCCACCGTCACCGGCCTCGGGCTGGGCGGGTGCCTGGCCGACGACATGGGCCTCGGCAAGACGGTCACGCTGATCGCGCTGCACCTGCACCGGGCGTCGGGGCCGACGCTGGTGGTGTGCCCGGCGTCGCTGCTGGGCAACTGGGAGCGGGAGATCCGCCGGTTCGCCCCCGGCGTGCCGGTGCGGCGCTTCCACGGCAGCGCCCGGTCCCTCGACGAGCCCGACGGGTTCGTCCTGACCACCTACGGCACGCTGCGCGCCGATCCCGCGCCACTGGCCGCGGTGCGCTGGGGCCTGCTGGTGGCTGATGAGGCCCAGCACGTCAAGAACCACCGTTCGGGCACGGCGAAGGCGTTGCGGCTGGTGCCGGCGGCGGCGCGGGTGGCGCTGACCGGGACGCCGGTGGAGAACACGCTCTCGGAGCTGTGGGCGATCCTCGACTGGACCACGCCGGGCCTGCTGGGGTCGTCGGGCGAGTTCCGGGCGCGCTGGGCGAAGCCGATCGAGGCGGGTGACCCGGCCGCGGCGGAGCGGCTGGCCCGGTTGCTGCGGCCGTTCCTGCTGCGGCGGCGCAAGTCCGATCCGGGGATCGCGCCCGAGCTGCCGTCGAAGACCGAGACCGACCGGCCGGTGGCGTTGAGCGCGGAGCAGGTGGCGCTCTACGAGGCGGTCGTGCGGGAGATGATGGCCGAGATCGCCGCGAGCGACGGGATGGCCCGGCGCGGCCGGATCGTGAAGCTGCTGACCGCGCTCAAGCAGATCTGCAACCACCCCGCGCAGTACCTGAAACAGCCGGGTGGCCGGTCGGGGAAGGTGGAGCTGCTCGACGAGCTGCTGGACACCATCCTCGCCGAGGGCGGCGCGGTGCTGGTGTTCACCCAGTACGTCGCGATGGCGCGGCTGCTGGAGAAGCACCTGGCCGGGCGCGGGATCGCGACGCAGCTGCTGCATGGCGGGACACCGGTGGCGCGGCGGGAAGAGCTGGTGGCGCGGTTCCAGAACGGTGAGGTGCCGGTGTTCCTGCTGTCGCTGAAGGCGGCCGGGACGGGCCTGAACCTCACCCGCGCCGACCACGTCGTGCACTTCGACCGCTGGTGGAACCCGGCGGTGGAGGACCAGGCGACCGACCGGGCGTACCGGATCGGGCAGACCCGGCCGGTCCAGGTGCACCGGCTGGTCGCCGAGGGCACGGTGGAGGACCGGATCGCGGCGATGCTGCGGGAGAAGCGGGCGCTGGCCGAGGCGGTGCTGGCCGGTGGCGAGGCCGCGTTGACGGAACTGCCGGACACCGAGCTGGCGGAGCTGGTCGAGCTGAGGAGCCGCGGATGAGTGACGACCGGGTGCGCGGCTTTCCCGCGTTCGGACCGGGCGGGCACCCGACCCGCTCCTGGTGGGGCCGGGCGTGGGTACGCGCGATGGAGGACACGGCGCTGGACCTGCGTCAGCTGAAGAAGGGGCGCAAGTACGCCGCGGCCGGCCTGGTCGGCCCGATCACGGTCAGCCCGGGCCGGATCGCGGCGGTGGTCGAGGACGCCGACGGCGGCCCGTACCGCACCCAGCTGCGGCTGGCGGAACTGCCGGAGGCGGAGTGGACGCGGTTGCTCGACCGCGTCGCCGCCCGCGCCGGGCACCTGGCGGCCCTGCTGGACCGGGACCTGCCACCCGACCTGGCCGGCGTCGACCTGCTGCCGGGGATCGGCGACCTCGACCCCGAGTGCGACTGCCCGGGCTGGGAGCTGCCGTGCCGGCACGCGGCGGCGTTGTCGTTCCAGGCGTCGTGGCTGCTGGACGCGGACCCGTTCCTGGTGCTGTTGCTGCGGGGCAAGGGCGAGCGGGAGATCCGGGAGGAGCTGGAGAGCCGCACGGCGCCGGTGCCGGTCGCGGAGCCCGCCGCCGACCGGGTGCCGGGGGAGCTGCCCGATCTCGACGCGTTCCGCCCGTCGGGCGCGCCGTCGGTCCCGGCGGCCCCGGGCGTGCCGGCCGAGGCGTTCGCGCTGCTGGCGGCCAACGCGGCCGGCCAGGCGGAGGCACTGCTGGCGGGGCGGGGGTGGCCGGGACGGCGGCACGACGCGGTCCGCTTGGCGGCGGAGTTCCCCGCGGTGGAGCCGCGGCTGGGCGAGGGCACCGGGTTCGCGCGGGCGGTCGCGGCGTGGCGGTACGGCGGGCCGGACGGGCTGGAGGTGCTCGAGACGTCGTGGACGCCGCCGAAGCCGGTGCTGGCGGCCGCGCGGGCGGCGCTGGCGGAGGCCGAGGGGGAGCCGGTGTTCGAGCGGAACCGGTGCACGGTCGGGCTTGTGCAGTTGCGGCTGGACCGCCGGGGCCGCTGGCACCCGTACCGGCTCGAGGGCGGGGAGTGGTGGCCCGCGGGGACGCCGGAGCAGGATCCGGGGCTGTTGGCGGGCTGAGCGAGACCCCGGGCAGGGCCGGCGGCTGGCCGGCAGGGGACGCCAGAGCACGTGGTCGTCGTTCGCCGCTCGACCTGCCCGGTGCGGCGGGCGGAAATCCGCCGGATTTCGCGGTATCCAGCGCGCTACTCGTTGTCTCCTGTCCCCCGACGGCGGGTTCCGCCGGGCCACTGGGGGTGCGGGCGCGCGGGTTCACTCCCGCGCGCCCGCCCGGTTTCCGCCGGTGACCGACATCCGTCGTCGAAAGCTGGAGGGGGCCGTCACCACCGGGTCCCCTCCAGCCCTCAGGCCGTGGTCTTCGCCGCGTAGTCCTTGACCTGCATCGAGTCGTGCATGCGCACGCCGCCGGTGTTGAGCTTCGCGACCGCCCGCGTCAGCCCGGCCGGCAACGCCGAGACCAGCTGGCCGCCGCGGGCCAGCGCCCACACCCCGGCGCGCGACGCGGGGATCAGGCTGCGTGCGGCTCCGGCGGCGAAGGCCCGGCTGCGCCGCACCAGCTCGCCCATTTCGCGTTCGTAGGCGGGGAAGGCGCGTTCGTGGTCGCCGCCGGCTTCGGCGAGCTCGCCGGCGAGGACGTACGCGCCGAGCACGGCGAGGCTCGTGCTGCCGCCGACGGCCGGGCCGGGGCAGTAGCCGGCGTCGCCGACGAGGGTCACCCGGCCGCGGGACCAGGTGTCCAGGCGCAGCTGGGTGATCGAGTCGAAGTAGAACGGGCCGGGGCCGTCGAGCCCGGCCAGCCAGCCGTCGACCTGCGGGTGCATCCCGGAGAACGCTGCCCGGAGCAGCTGCTGCTGCCGGGGGACGTCGCGGTGGTGGTAGTCCAGGGGCTCTGCGCGGCGGAAGAGGAACACCGCGCGCGCGTCGTCCAGGTGCCGGGCGCTGTAGAGCGAGGCGCTGCGCCCGGGCCCGACGTGGGTGACCGCTTCGCCGTCGAGGCCGAACTTGCCGGGCAGGGACAGCACGGCGAGGTAGGCGCCGATGAACGTGGTCAGCCCGGCCTCTTCGCCGAACACCAGGCGCCGGACGGTGGAGTGCAGGCCGTCGGCGCCGACGACGAGGTCGAACCGGCGGGCCGGTGCGTGCTCGAAGGTGACGTCACCGTCGGGGGAGATGGCGGTGACCGAGTCGCCGAAGAGGTACTCGACGTCGTCGCGGCCGGCGTCGTAGTAGATCTCGGACAGGTCGTCGCGCATGATCTCGACGTGCCGGTCGGAGGTGGCCTGGAAGACCTTCGACAGGTCCACCCCGAGGGGACGGCGGCTGCCTTCGCGGTGCACCGTCATCCGGGTCGTGCCGGTGGCGAGGGCGGTCACGCGCGGCAGGACGCCCATCTTTTCGGTGATGTCCATGGCCGGCCGGAAGAGGTCGACGGCGTGGCCGCCGGTCTTGCGCAGCGCCGGTGCGCGTTCGACCACGGTGACGTCGAAGCCGTGCCGGGTGAGCCAGTACGCCAGCACGGGGCCGGCGATGCTGGCACCGGAGACGAGGATCCGCATGAGTACCTCCCTGACTTAACGGTAGGTAAGTTGTACCACACGTCCTTACCTATCGTTAAGTCAGTTATGCTGGGGCGGTGCCGAAGCCTTCCGACACCAAGCAGCGCATCCTCGACGTCGCCCGCGAACTGTTCAGCAGCCAAGGCGTCCAGCGCACCAGCCTGCAGGACATCGCCGACCGGCTCGGCATCACCAAGCCCGCGCTCTACTACCACTTCCCCTCGCGCGACGACCTGGTCCGCAGCATCGTCCAGCCCCTGCTCGACGACGGCGAGAAGTTCCTCCTCGACCAGGAAGCCCGCGGCGACGCCCCGGTGCGCGAGCTGATCGAAGGCTTCTTCGACTTCAACTACCGCCACCGCGCCGACGTGGTGATGCTGCTGGCCGAGATGCCCACCCTGGCCGACCTGGGCCTGATCGACCGCGTCCTGGGCTGGCGCACCCGCCTCACCGCCCTGATCTGCGGCCCGGACCCGACGCTGGCGCAGCAGACCCGCGCCATCCTGGCCCTCGGCGGCCTGCAGGACGTCTGCATGCAGTTCCCGGACGTCCCGGTCGAGGACCTGCGCGCCGCCGCGGTCGCCGGCGCGCTCGACGCCCTCGGCCGCTGAAAAATCTCCGCCGGCGTGTCGAGAACGCCCGTGCGGCTCCGTCCCCGGGGCAGAAGAGGCCCCGCACGGAGAAGGAGACAACCATGCCGCAGCACGAGATCACCGAGGTGCTCGACCGCCCGCTCAGCCGGGAGCTGCTGGCCCGCGACCTGACCCGGCTGGCCTACGTCGCCAAGGACGGCACCCCGCGCAGCATCCCGATCGCCTTCACCTGGAACGGCACGGAGATCGTCATGTGCACGGCGAAGAACTCCCCGAAGCTGCCGTCCCTGCGCGCCAACCCGGCGGTCGCCCTGACCATCGACACCGAGTCGCACCCGCCCAAGATCCTCCTCATCCGCGGCCGCGTGGAACTGGACGTCGTCGACGGCATCCCGGACGAGTACCTGCAGCTGAACGGCAGCTACGAGATGACCCCCGAGCAGCGGGTCGAGTGGGAACGCGAGGTCCGTTCCCTCTACGACGGCATGGTGCGGATCGTCGTCACCCCGACCTGGGCGAAGCTGATCGACTTCGAGACCACCCTGCCCAGCGCCGTCGAGGAGCTGGCCCGGCGGCGGGCCGAGCGGGCCGGTTAACCGGCCGCGGCGCGCTCGATGATCGCTCCCGTGTCCACACCGGCCGGGAGCGTGCCGAACGCGATGCCCCAGTCGCCGCCGAACCGGGACGCGCAGAACGCGTCCGCCACCGCCGGGTGGCCGTGGCGGACCAGCAGCGATCCCTGCAGCACCAGCGCCATCGCCTCGACCAGCCGCCGCGCGCGGTACTCGATGCCCTCGAGGTCGGTCAGCTCCTTGCGGACGCGGTCCACCGCGTCGTCCAGCCGGGTGTCGCCGCCGGCCGCCTGGTCCACCTCGGCGAAGAACGCCGCCACCGACTCCGGCTGGCGGCCCATCGCGCGCAACGCGTCCAGCGCCGCCACGTTGCCCGAGCCCTCCCAGATCGACGACAGCGGCGCCTCCCGGTAGAGCCGCGGCATGCCCGACTCTTCGACGTACCCGTTGCCGCCGAAGCACTCCAGTGCCTCGGCCGCGTGCGCCGGGGCCCGCTTGCACACCCAGTACTTCGACACCGCCAGCCCCAGCCGGCGGAACGCCTGCTCCTGCTCGTCGTCGCGCCGGTCGCCCGCCGCGGCCAGCCGCATCGCGACCGTCGTCGCCGCCTCGGACTCCAGCACCAGGTCGGCCAGGACGTTCGCCATCAGCGGCTGGTCCACCAGCGCCTTGCCGAACGCCCGCCGGTGCGTCGCGTGGTGCACCGCCCGGACCGCTCCCAGCCGCATGCCCGACGCGCTGCCCAGCGTGCAGTCCAGCCGGGTGTTGTTGACCATCTCGATGATCGTGCGGACCCCGCGGCCCTCCTCGCCGACCAGCCAGCCGACCGCGTGGTCGTACTCGATCTCCGACGAGGCGTTCGACCGGTTGCCGAGCTTGTCCTTCAGCCGCTGCAGCCGGATCGGGTTGCGCGAGCCGTCCGGCAGAACGCGGGGGAGCAGGAAGCACGACAGCCCGCCCGGGGCCTGCGCCAGCGTCAGGAACACGTCGCACATCGGCGCCGAGGTGAACCACTTGTGCCCGACCAGGGTGTAGCTGCCGTCCGCCGACGACACCGAGGGGATCGCGGTGGTCGTGTTCGCCCGCACGTCCGAGCCGCCCTGCTTCTCCGTCATCGACATGCCCGCGAGCAGGCCGCGCTTGGCCGAGGGCTCCCGCAGCCCGAAGTCGTACTCGGTCGCCGCCAGCAGCGGCTCGTACCGCGCCGCCAGCTCCGGGTTGGTCCGCAGCGCCGGGATCGCCGCGTAGGTCATCGAGATCGGGCAGCTGTGCCCGGCTTCGACCTGGCCCCAGACGTAGAACTTCGCCGCCCGCGCCGCGTGCGCCCCTTCGCGCGGATCCCGCCACGGCGTGCCGTGCAGGCCGTGCGCGGTCGCCACCTTCATCAGCTCGTGCCAGTACGGGTGGAACTCGACCTCGTCGATCCGGTGGCCGTAGCGGTCGTGCGTGCGCAGCACCGGCTCGTTCTCGTTGACCAGCCGGCCCCACTCCTGCGCCTGCTCGGTGCCGGCCAGCCGGCCCAGCTCGTGCAGTTCACCGGCCGCCCAGCCCGCACCGGCCCGCTCCAGCCCGGCCAGCAGCGCCGGGTCGTCGGCGACGTCGTGGCCCACCAGCGGCGGGACCTGGTTGGTGACCTCATGCGTGGCGGGCATCGGAACCTCCTAGAGCACGAAGGATGAACAGGCGAAGCTCGGCGACGTCACCGGCGTTCCCGCTGGTCAACGGGCCGATCAGGACTTCGGCGGCGGCACCCACCAGCGCGGCGGCCGTCAGCCTGCCGTCCTGGGGCGGCAGCGAGCCGTCCCGGACCCCGGCGGCCACGTGCTCGGCGATGACCTCGGTGTAAGCCCGCCGGAACTCCAGCCGCTCGGCGTCGATGAGCGCGTCGACCGGCTCCGCGAGCAGCGCGTACGCCTGCTTCGGCGCCTTGAGGGCACGCTGGGCGAAGGTCTCGACGGCCGCCAGCACCCGCTCGGCCGGGTCGCCCGCCGCCGCCGAGGCCGCGCGGACCGCCTCGACCTCCCGGGTCACCACCTGCCGGAAGACGTGCACGACCAGCTCGGCCTTGGTGGGGAAGTGCTGGTACACACTGCCGACGGCCACCCCGGCGCGCTCGGCGACCGCGGCGACCGAGCAGCCGCCGTAACCGTGTTCGGCCAGCTGCCGGGTCGCCGCGGCGACGATCGTCTCGCGCTGGGCATCGAGGCGTTCCTGCACCTTCGGGGTGCGGCGGTAGGGCACGGCAAGAAGTGAATCACTGATTCATTGCTTCAGCAAGGCCGGATCCACGTCGGGTACCGCGAACCTCGGGTTGTGCCCCGCGGCCACCACCCGCATCACGAACCCCGCCGCTTCCTCCAGCTGCCGGGCCCCGGAGAGCCCACCCACCACGGCGGCCCGCCCACCGAGGTCCCGGACCAGCGCCCCGGCCTGCTCGAGCGCACCCGGCGCGTCACCGCAGATCGCCACGACCGGCGCCTCCGCCACCGGCCCCGCGAACGGCCACGAACCACCGGCGAACAGGTGAAGCGCCTTCACCACGAACGCCCCGGGCGCCGAGCGAGCCACCACCTCGGCCGCCGAGCCCGACGCAGGCCGCAGCGCACCGGTCGCGTAGTCCACCGCATTGGTGCAATCGATCACGGTCTTGCCCGCCAACGTCCCGCCAGGACCGCCGACGAGGGAGAGGGCAGCCTCGAGCCCGTCCCAGGCGATCGCGACCACGACCACGTCGACCCGGCCCGCGAAGCCGCCCGGGTCGACGGCACTCGCCGCGGCCCCGATCCGGGCGGCGGCTTCGCCGGCCCGCACCGCGTCGCGCCCGGTGAGCACCAGCGAATGCCCCGCCGAAGCCCACGCCCGCCCCAGCGTCACAGCCAGGTTGCCGGTACCCAAAATGCCCACGGTCACAACGATCTCCTTCAACCGGAAGAGGGGTCACCGAGAACGCTAGGAACCCCGTTCCTACCGTTCGGTAGGAGACGCATGTGCCAAACTGGGCCGGTGATCGACGGGTCCTGCCAGACGTTCGTCTCCGACTGCCAGGTACGCGCGGCGACCGAGCTCATCACCCACGCGTGGGACCCGGTCGTCCTCTCGGCCCTGCGCGCGGGGCCGACTCGACGCAGCGAGCTGCTCACCCGCATCGCCGGCGTCAGCGACAAGGTCCTCACCCAGGCACTCCGCCGCCTGCGAACGCGCGGGCTGGTGGCCCAAACCACCGGCCCGGCGGGGGGAGCGGTCTACCAGCTCACCCCGCTCGGCGACTCGTTCGCCAACGGGCCCCTGGCGCAGCTCGCCCGGTGGGCCGCCGAACACCAGACGGAACTCGCCGGCCCGTAACGCCAGCCGCTTCGCGCCGCGGATCTCCGCCGCAGAGCCTGCAGCACACCGGCTCGTCGTCCTCCTGGGCGACCTCAGGTAGCCCGCTTCACCAGCACCACCAGGTACCGGCACGGCTCCGGCCCCGGGTTCGCGAACACGCAGTCCGCCGCCGGCCCCAGCTGGAGGCAGTCGCCGGCGGCCAGCTCGTGGACTTCGGGGCCCTCGTGGAACCTCAGCCGCCCGGCCAGCACCCAGATCTGCTGGTGCAGGAACGCATACGTCCCCGACGCCAACGGCACCTCCACACCCGGCGGCAGCTCCACCTCGACCAGCTCCAGCGGACGACCGGCCGCGGGGGAGACCGACCGCCGCCGGTAACCCGTGTCCGGGTCGACCCACACCGGCTGCTCCGCCGCCCGCGCCAGCCGCCGCTCGTCGCCCTCGGCCCGGGCGATCAGCTCCGACAACGTCAGGCCCAGCGCCGCCGACAGCTTCGCCAGCAACGCCGCCGTCGGCTGCACGTCACCCCGCTCGATCTTGCCGATCATCGCCCGCGACACCCCCGACCGGTCGGCGAGCGCCGCGGTCGAGAGGCCGTGCGACGTCCGGGCGGCGTGCACAGCGGCGGCCAGGCGGGCAGACAGGGGATCGGTCATAACCGTGGATACTATACGATTCAATCCGGCTACCATATGAGCCATGATTCGAGCCGCCACGCCCGCCGACGCGCCCGCCTGCGCCGCCCTCTACGCGCCCTACGTCACCGACACCGCCATCTCCTTCGAAACCGACCCGCCCGACGCCGCCGAAATGGCCCGCCGCATCACCGGCGCGCACGCCTGGCTCGTCTTCGAAGACCACGGCCACGTCGCCGGCTACGCCTACGCCACCCGCTTCGCCGAACGCGCCGCCTACCGCTGGTCCTGCGAGACGAGCATCTACCTCGAACACGGCCGTCGTCGCACCGGCGCCGGCCGCGCCCTCTACGAAACCCTCTTCGAGCGGCTGCGCGACCGCGGGTTCTACCGCGCCTTCGCCGGCATGACCCTGCCCAACGAGGCCAGCGCCGGGCTCCACCGCGCCCTCGGCTTCACACCCGCCGGCGTCTACCGGCGGGTCGGCTGGAAACACGGCGCCTGGCACGACGTCGCCTGGGTGCAGAAAGACCTTCGCGCAACCGACGGTTGCACATCAGCTCCCGGCGAGCTAACGTGACACGCAACCAAACGTTGCACAAGGAGCCCGCCATGGACCACGGCACCATCCACCGCGAAATCCACATCGACGCCCACCCCGACGTCGTCTTCGACGTCGTCAGCAGCCCCCAGCACCTCCGCGACTGGTGGCCCGACGAAGCCGAATACCCCGTCGAACCCGGGGGAGACGGCCGCATCGGCTTCGGCGGCTCATGGGTCCGCTTCACCGTCGTCGACGCCATCCCACCCAAGCACTTCTCCTTCCGCTGGACCCACGCCGAAGGGGAGACCGCCGCCCCCGGCAACTCCTTCCTCGTCGTCTTCGACCTCGAACCCACCGCCACCGGCACCCGCCTCAAGATGACCGAAACCGGCTTCCGCGAACGCGGCTGGGACGAAGCCAAGATCGCCGCCGAATACACCGACCACGTCACCGGCTGGGACCACTTCCTGCCCCGCCTGCCCGCCTGCGCCGCCAAGCTCGGAGCCACCCGGTGACCACCGCCGTGGACGACGACCTCTGGTCGGCCGTCGGCGACCCCACCCGCCGCCGCATGCTCGACCTGCTGCTCAGCCAGGGGAGCGGCACCGCGACCAGCCTCAGCGAACACCTGCCCGTCACCCGCCAGGCCGTCGCCAAGCACCTCGCCGTCCTCGACCGCGCCGGCCTCGTCCACGCCCACAACGCCGGCCGCGAAAAGCAGTTCCACGTCGACGAAACCCAGCTCGCCCGCGCCGTCGCCCAGCTCACCGACGTCGGCAACGCCTGGGACGCCCGGCTCCGCCGCATCAAGACCATCGCCGAAACCATCGAGAAGAAGAGAAAGCCGTAGAAAATGGACATCCTGCACCGCATCGGCACCCACCACGCCACCCCGGAGAAGGTCTACGACGCGCTCACCACCATCGACGGCCTCGCCGGCTGGTGGACCGAGAAAACCGAAGGCGGCACCGAACCCGGCGGCGTCATCGCGTTCCGCTTCATCCCGGGCGGCTTCGACATGAAGGTCCTCGAACTCGACCCGGGCCGGCTCGTCCGCTGGGAAGTCGTCGACGGGCCGCCGGAGTGGCTCGGCACGACGATCCGCTGGGAACTCGAACAGCGCGACGACTACACGATCGTCCTGTTCACCCACGAAGGCTGGCGCGAGGCGGGCGAGTTCATGCACCACTGCAGCACGAAGTGGGCGATCTACCTGATGAGCCTCAAGCAGCTCGTGGAGACCGGGGAGGGTGCCCCGGCACCGCGGGACGTGATGATCAGCGACTGGCACTGACGTTACTTGACATAATGTACATTATCGGCACTTGGTGACCAGCTGGGCGGACGGCCAGGAGAGGCCCGGATCCGGGATCAGACCCTCTCTGCGCACACGAGAGACGTGCGCTTCGCCAGGACGGCTCCTCTCACGGTTTGGGGACCACCTGCCCGGCAGCATCGCCCGATCCGGCCCCACGGAGGGCCCGAGAGCATCCCCTGAAGGCCGTGGCGCCGATGTCCTGTCACTCGACCTCAAAACGTCACGGTGACGAAATTGACTGAGGATTTGATCGAGCTGAAGGTGTCGCACAACGCGGCTTGGTGACGTCCGGCTCGCATCACGACGGCTCTCGCGGCTCGGATCCTCCAGGGTGAACTCGCGTCGAACATGCGTGCGATACCCGCGCAGCGGACGTGGAGCCGTCCGAAGGCCCGGGAATGGCCCGCCGGAGAGAACCGTGTCCCCCAAGGGGAAGATCCAAGGTCATCTCGGCATTTCATGCATAATGGCAATTATGCATGAAATGCCGGGTCCGGGACCGGCCGCGGAAACTGTCGGTGGTGTGCGGTACAAGATCCACATGAAGGTTTCCGAGGCCCAGCAAGCCTTCTTCGCCGCCCGCCGTCCGCGCAAGGACTCCCCGCACACCACCGACGCCTACCGCCGGGATCTCGCCGGCATCACCACTCTCCTGGTTTCGGAGCTGGGCCGTCCGGCCGAGGAGCTGGAGGTCGCCGACCTCACCGGGCCGGCGCTGCGGGCGGCGTTCGGGGTGTTCGCGGACGGGCACGCGAAGAGCTCGGTGCTGCGGGCGTGGTCGACGTGGAACCAGTTCCTGACGTTCTGCGTGGCCGACGGGCTGCTGTCGGGCAATCCGATGGGTGCGGTGGCGCGGCCGCGGACGCCGGCGTTGACGCCGAAGCCGTTGCGGGGTGAGGAGACGCCGGAGCAGCTGCTGTCGGCGGCGGCCGCGGGGTCGCGGCGTGCGCGGGATCCGTGGCCGGAGCGGGACGTGCTGGTGATCGCGCTGGGTCTGGTGGCGGGGTTGCGGGCGGCGGAGATGCGGGCGCTGACGTCGCGGTCGTTGGTGGGGCGGGCCGGTGAGCTGCGGTTGCACGTGAAGGGGAAGGGCAGCCGGGACCGGTCGATCCCGGTGCAGCCGGTGCTGGCGGAGCTGATCGAGCGGTACCGGGAGTCGTGCCGGGTGCGGTTCCCGAACGTGCGGTTCTCCCCTGGTTCGCCGTTGCTGCTGGACCGGGCGGGTGAGCCGATCGGGCGGGGTGCGCTGGAGTACCTGGTGAAGTCGTGTTACCGGGGTGCGGGGTTGCACGACCGGGTGCCGGTGGGGGCGAACCTGCACGCGTTGCGGCACACGTTCGCGACGCGGCTGGCGGAGGACGGGGCGACGGCGTCGGAGATCATGGCGTTGCTGGGGCACGCGAGCTTGGCGACGAGCCAGAACTACATCGAGGCGACGGGGCGGGAGCAGCGTGCGGCGGCGGCGAGCAACCGGACTTACCGGGCGTTGGACGGCTTGGGCTGATCCCGTGGTCAGCGGAGTTGTTCGAGGTCCTTGGCGGCTCGGGCGATTTCGTCGGCGAGGCTGCGGAGTTCGCGGGGGTCGGCGCCGTCGTCGGCCGCGGTGACGATGTCTTCGGCCGCGCACCTGAGCTGGAAGAGGCGGTCCTGGAGGGCGGCGATCTCGGTGTCGGAGAGCACGACGGCGTCTTCGGGCAGTCCGCTTCGCTGCAGTGCCGTGCGGCGCTCGTAGGCGCGTTGGCGGCAGGACTGGCCGCAGTACCGGCGGCGTCGGCCGACGTTGCCGGCTTCGGGCAGGCGGCGGCCGCACCAGCCGCAGTGCTTCGGGGCGCCGCGGCGGGCGGGGACGGGTTCGAGCTGGGTCAGTTCGGCGGCTTCCCTCACCCGGGAGACCCTAGCTGGCCACCGTTTGCTCATGCCGGGGTCATGGCGGAAGTGCACACTTGGGGGATGCAGGCGTCGTTCCCGTACTTGGCCGATCCGCTCCCCCGTGCCTTCGCTCACCGGGGGTGGCACCTCGATGAGCTGGCGGGGCTGGAGAATTCGCTGCCGGCGTTCCAGCGGGCGTGTGCGGAGGGGTACCGGTACCTGGAGACGGATGTGCACGCGACGGCGGACGGGGTGGTGGTGGTCCACCACGATCCGGATCTGGACCGGACGACGGACGGTTCGGGGCCGATCGCGGCGCAGACGTGGGCGCAGCTGAAGAACGTCAAGGTGGGTGGGAAGGCGCCGCTGTCGCGGTTGGAGGACGTGCTCGAGGAGCTGCCGGGTGCGCGGTTCAACGTGGATGTGAAGGCGGATCGGGCGGTGGAGCCGTTCGTGCGGGTGCTGGAGCGGACGGGGGCGTTCGACCGGGTGGCGGGGGCGGCGTTTTCGGATGCACGGCTGGTGCGGTTGCGGAAGCTGGCGGGGCCGCGGCTGGTGACGGCGATGGGGCCGCGGTCGGCGTTCGCGTTGTGGGCGCGGGGGAAGCTGCCGTTGTTGCCGCTGGGGCGGCTGGTGCTGGGGGCGATGGCTCAGGTGCCGGTGCGGCAGGGTGCGCTGCGGGTGGTGGACAAGGCGTTCCTGGCGATGGCGGGGCGGTCCGGGATCGAGGTGCACACGTGGACGATCGACGATCCGGCGGAGATGCGGATGCTGCTGGACCTGGGGGTGCACGGGATCGTGACGGACCGTCCGGACCTGTTGCGTGAGGTGCTGGTCGAGCGGGGCAAGTGGCAGCAGTCGCAAGAGCCGTGACCGGTCTCAGCGGGGTGGTTTGCCGGTCCAGGCGGCGTCCCAGGTCTTGGGGCCGAGGAGGCCGCTGTCCTTGATGCCGTTGGCGCGCTGGAGGTCGAGGACGGCGGTGCGGGTCTTGTCGAGGTAGCAGCCGGTGCCGGTGAAGCCGTAGCCGAAGGCGTTCATGCGGAGCTGGAAGGTCTTGAGGGCGTCGGCGCAGTCGCCGTAGGTGTAGACGACGCCGGGCCAGGCGGGGCGGGGGCCGCCGGGGCCGGGTGGTGGGGTGGGCAGTCCTCCCCCGCCGATGTAGGCGGATTCGGTGTAGCTGGGGACGCGTTTGCTGCGGGCGTCGGCGTCGGCGGTGAGTTTGAGCATGCCGGCGCACTGCCAGGGTTGCCAGCCGCGCATGCGGTAGAGGTAGAGGGCGCGGTAGTCCTGTTCGGCGGGGGCGGCCTGGTCGGGGCGGCCCTGTCCGCCGACGCTGCGCCAGGTGGGCAGGTCGAACTGGTAGGCGCCGTAGTAGCCGTTGCCGGTGTTGGTGGCGTAGCGGTCGCTGGATTCGCACATGCGGAGCTTGGCCCAGGCGCTCGACGCGGGGTCCGCGGAGGCGGCGGCGGGGGTGATCAGCGGCAGACCCGTGGCGGCGAGGGCGAGGAGCAGGAGTCTCGCCACGGTGCGTCGGCGGTTCTGGATCATGGGTGCACAGTAGGAGCGTGTCTCACTGACCACAACAGACACGATCGGCTCCCCAGTCTCACATGGAACACTGTTCACTTTTGCCGGCGACACGCCGTAGGGGCGTACCGGGGCGTGGTGGCGGGGTCGCGGATGATCACGAAGCGACAAACCGGACACGGTTTCGGTGGCGTGGTCTCGGGGGTGGTCGTGTGCCCGTAGTCTCCGCGCTGACCTGGAAGTTCTTGACCTGAAGGAGCCGTGGATGACGCTGGCCGGGACGCGCTCGACGCAGCGCGAGCGCTGGGGCTGGTATTTCTACGACTGGGCGAATTCGCCGTTCTATTCGTCGACGACGACGGTGTTCGGGGCGCTGTCGATGAGCTCGATCGCGGCGGCGGACGCGAAGTCGAACATCACCCTCAACGGGGACCGCCCGTGTGTCGACGCGGCGGGCAAGGCCGACACGCTGCACCACTGCGACGTGACGTTGTTCGGGCTGCACTTCCCCGCCGGGTCGGTGTGGGGGTACCTGCTGTCGGTGGCGACGGTGGTGCAGGTGCTGGTGCTGCCGATCGCCGGGGCGGTGGCCGACCGCAGCCACAACAAGCGGCGGATCCTGGGCGGGTTCGCGTTCCTGGGTGCGGCGGCCGCGGCGGGGATGTTCTTCCTGACCGGGTCGGACTGGCGGCTGGGTGCGGCCTTGTTCATCGTGGCGAACATCGGGTACGGGGGTTCGCTGGTCGTCTACTACTCGTTCCTGGCCGACATCGGCGGGCCGGACGAGCGGGACGGCATTTCGGCGAAGGGCTGGGCGTTCGGGTACCTGGGTGGTGGGCTGGCGCTGGCGCTGCAGCTGGGGTTCTACCTGAAGCACGACCTGTTCGGGGTGAGCCAGGGGCTGGCGGTGCAGATCTGCTTCCTGACGTCGGGGTTGTGGTGGGCGGCGTTCACCTTCCCGGCGGTGCGGCGGCTCCCCCGCCGGCACGTGCCGGTGGACGTGGCGCCGGGGCGTTCGGTGTTGCGGGCGGGGTTCACGGAGCTGCGGCGGACGCTGGTGGCGGCGAAGGCGTTTCCGCTGACGCTGGCGTTCCTGGGCAGCTACCTGGTCTTCACCGACGGGATCAACACGGTGGTGACGGTGTCGGCGCAGTACGGCAAGGACGAGCTGGGGTTCGGCAACGAGGTGCTGATCGTCACGATCCTGGTGATCCAGTTCGTGGCTTATCTGGGTGGGACGCTGCACGGGCTGGTGGCGCGGCGGATCGGGGCGAAGCGGACGATCCTGGGCAGCCTGGTGGTGTGGATCGTGGTGCTGGCCGGTGCGTACTTCGTGCAGCCGAAGCAGCTGGGGCAGTTCCTGGCGGTGGCGGTGGGGATCGGGCTGGTGCTGGGTGGGACGAACGCGCTGTCGCGGTCGTTGTTCAGCCAGATGATCCCGGCGGGCAAGGACGCGCAGTACTACTCGCTCTACGTCGTGGGTGAGCGCGGGACGTCGTGGCTGGGGCCGCTGGTGTTCGCCGGGGTGGGGCAGGCGACGGGGTCGTTCCGGCTGGCCATCGTGGCGTTGGTGGTGTTCTTCGCGGCCGGGTTGGTGCTGGTGTGGCTGGTGCCGGTGCGGCGGGCGATCGAGGCGGCGGGCAACCGTCCGCCGGAGGTGCTGTGAGGCACCGATAGGGTCGGGCGTCGTGACCTTGATCGACGACGCCGGCCCTGATCCCACGGACGCTCTCTCCTCGGTTCCCGCGGCCGGTTCGCGCCGTGGGACGCCGCCGGTGGGCAAGCTGAAGTTCTGTTACGGGCCGATGGACTGCGGGAAGTCGACCCTGGCGTTGCAGATCGACCACAACCACGCGCGGCAGGGCCGGCGGGGGCTGGTGCTGGTGCGCCACGACCGGTCGGGTGCGCCGCAGATCTCCAGCCGGATCGGGTTGACCCGGCAGGCGGTGGAGGTCGGTGAGGACACCGACGTGCGTGAGCTGGTGCGGCAGGAGTGGGCGCGGGGGCAGCACGTGGACTACGTGGTGGTGGACGAGGCGCAGTTCCTCTCCCCCGGTCAGGTCGACCAGCTGGCGGAGCTGGCCGACGAGGTGGAGATCGACGTCTACTGCTTCGGGATCGCGACGGACTTCCGGAGCCGGTTGTTCCCGGGGGCCGCTCGTCTGTTCGAACTGGCGGACGAGTTGCAGCCGGTTCAGGTGGAGGTGTTGTGCTGGTGCGGGCTGCCCGGGCGGTTCAACGCGCGGGTGGTGGACGGCGAGGTGGTGCGGGAGGGCGATACCGTCGTGGTGGCAGATACCGAACAATCCGTAGTTGAAACTTCAGCTTCAGCACGTTTTGAGGCCGAATTCGCTACGGTGCGTTATCAGGTATTGTGTCGCCGCCACTTTCGATCGGGTGACTTGGGGCCGGTTACCGCTCATCACGGTCAGTTACGGTTGACCTGACCGAGACGCTAGTAGCCCATCCGGGGGATATCAGCACTAAGAAGGCCGTATTGACGTCACGCCGGAGCGCGAAATGCCTCCTACTAGAGGAAGCTGATGCCGGCGGGTGATGCAGCTCATCGTGAGCAACGACATGGTGGCCCGGGAATCCTCCGGGGCCGTGGGTCGTTGCATAGGGTGAGCAACACCCTGGCTCCACCCCGGAGCTGACTGAAAGGACCCCCATCATGGCCGACCGTGTTCTTCGTGGAAGCCGGCTGGGAGCGGTCAGCTACGAGACCGACCGCAACCACGACCTCGCCCCACGCCGCACCGTGCGCTACGCCTGCCCGAAGAACCACGAGTTCGAGGTGCCGTTCTCCGACGACGCCGAGATCCCGACGGTCTGGGAGTGCCGCCTGCACGGCAGCGAATCGGAGATCGTCGATGGCGGGCAGCCCGAGCAGAAGAAGGTCAAGCCGCCGCGCACCCACTGGGACATGCTGCTCGAGCGGCGCACGATCCCTGAGCTCGAGGATCTGCTGAACGAACGTCTCGCCGAGCTGAAGGGCCGCCGCACCTCCCGGTCGGCGTGACCCTCCAGGGCTCGGCCTTGTAGCCAAGCTCTCACCACAACGGAAAGGCCCCCGCGACCTCCCCCCGCGGGGGCCTTTCGCATGCCCGCACCTGTACCCGGACGGCCGGAGGGCGTACCCGCACGGTCGGACCGCGTACCCCGGCGGTCGGTTCGCGTACCCAGAGGGTCGGATGGCGTACCCAGGGGGTCGGGGTCCGTCACCCCTGTGAGCCGACTCCTCCGGTACGCGAACCGACCGTCCAGGTACGCAAGGCGACCCTCTGGGTACGCCGTCCGGCCGTCCGGGTACACCTCAGGCTGGGCGGAAGGGGCCGTGGAGGGCGGCCCACTGCAGGAGCATGATCGTCTTGGCGTCCGCGATCTCGCCGGTTCCGATCATCTCCAGTGCCTTGGTGAACGGGAGCTCGAGGACCTCGATGTCCTCCCCCTCCTCCGCCAGCCCGCCGCCGGTGCCGCGGGCTGCGGGGTCGTAGGGCGCGGCGTAGCAATGCAGGCGCTCGGTGACCGAGCCCGGGCTCGTGTAGACGTCGAAGACGTGCTCCAGCGCGCCGATGCGGACGCCGGTTTCCTCCTCGGCTTCGCGGCGGATCGCCGTCTCCGGGTCGTCGGCGTCCAGGAGGCCGGCTGCCGTCTCGATGAACATGCCGTCCGGGTGGTCGTTGACGTAGACCGGGTAGCGGAACTGGCGGGTCAGCAGGACAGTGCCGCCCGCGAGGTCGTAGAGCAGCACCGTGGCGCCGTTGCCGCGGTCGTAGGTTTCACGCTGCTCGGTCGTCCAGCGGCCGTCGGCGTGCCGGTAGTCGAACGTCGTGCGGCGGAGCACGTACCAGGCCGACGACAGCAGCTCCACGTCGGTGACCCGGACGCGCGGGTTGCGGGACAGGCTTGTCGAAGAGGTCATGCCGCGACCATAATGTGCACGACTCGGAAACAACAAGGAGGATCGTGCATGCTGGTCGGGGAACGCCGTGAACTGCTGCTGGCCCGGCTCGCCGCCGACGGCAAGGTGCTGGCCAAGGACGTCGCGGCCGAACTCGGCGTCTCCGAGGACAGCATCCGCCGCGACCTGCGCGACCTCGCCGCGGCCGGGCTCTGCCAGCGCGTCTACGGCGGTGCGCTGCCCGTCTCCCCCGCCGTCGCCGACTACGCCAGCCGCACGGCCATCGCCGTCGACGGCAAGGACCGGGTCGCCAAGGCCGCGGCCACGCTGGTCCGGCCCGGGTCGACGGTCATCCTCGACGGCGGCACCACCACCCTCGCCGTGGCGAAAGCCCTGCCGAAGAACCTCGAAGCCACCGTCGTCACGCACAGCCCGACCGTCGCCGTCGCGCTGCTCGACCACCACGGCATCGAGGTGTTCCTGCTCGGCGGGCGCCTGTTCCGGCACTCCGCGGTGACCTGCGGCGCGGCCGCCGCCGAGGCCGCCGGGTCGATCAGCGCCGACGTCTTCCTGCTCGGCGTCACCGGCGTCCACCCCGAGGCCGGCCTGACCACGGGTGACGCCGACGAAGCCGCCATGAAACGCACCCTGGCCCGGCGCGCGGCCGACACCTACGTGCTGGCCAGCGCCGAGAAGCTCGGGGCGGCGTCCCGGTTCACCGTGCTGCCCTTCGGCGACGTCGCCGGGATCGTCACCGACGCCGACGACCAGAACGTGCAGGAACTTGCAGACCTGGGTGTGCCGATCCTGCCGGCGTGACCTCGGTGAACCACTCCCGGCCGGCCACCAGCCCGAACAGCGGCGCCGGCAGCCACACGAGCACCCGCAGCACCGCCGAGAGCCGTCCGCGGCCGCGGACGTCCGACACGTGCGCGGCCAGCGCCGCCTGCTTGCGCGCGGCGAAGCGCCGCACGTCGAACCGGTGGGTGATGGCCGAGGCCGGGCTGTAGGCGTGGCCGAGCGCTTCGGCGTCGTAGTCGAACGGGATCCGCAGCGTCCGCAGCACCCGCACGAACCGCAGCGCGAAGTCGCGGGGCAGGGTGGCCTCCAGCAGCCGCGTTCCGGTCAGCCGGGCCGCCCGGCGGGCCACCTCGTGCACCTTCACGTGGTCGCGGTGCCCGTAACCGCCGTTGCCGTCGTAGCCCAGCAGCAGGTCGGCGCGCTCTTCGTGCAGCACGGCGGCGAGCCGGTGCGCGGCTTCCTCGGTGTCCGCGCGGGCGAAGCGCTGCCGCCCCGGCGGGTCGGCGAAGAGCTGGGGGCCGTGGCCGCTGTCGGCGTAGCCCAGGTGCACGACCCGGTGCACGCCGAGGATGGCCGCGGCCGCCTCCAGTTCGGCCCAGCGTGGCGTCGGGTGCTCGGCGGCGATGCCGTCGGTGGCCACGACGACAACCACGCGGTGCCCGTCGGCCGCGGCGCGGGCCAGCGTGCCGCCGCTGAGCAGGACGGGGTCGTCGGCGTGGGCGTGGAAGGCCACGATGGTCGTCACCGGCCCCATCATGGCCCAGAACGGCCGGAACCGGGTCAGGCGCGCTTGAGGAGCTTGCGCAGCTGGTGCCAGCGGCGCTCCAGGCCCCACTTCGCCACCCGCAGGAACGCCTCCTGGATGATCGAGCCGTTCATCTTCGACTCGCCGATCTCGCGCTCGGTGAAGGTGATCGGGACCTCGACGATCTCGAAGCCGGCCTCGTCGGTGCGGATGGTCAGGTCGATCTGGAAGCAGTAGCCGTGCGAGTTGACCTCGTCCAGGGCCAGCTTCTCCAGCACCGGGCGGCGGTAGGCGCGGAACCCGGCGGTGATGTCGCGGACCTTCATGCCCAGCGCGACCTGCGAGTAGAGGTTCGCGCCGCGGGAGAGGACCTGGCGCTTGACCGGCCAGTTGACGACGCTGCCGCCCGGGACGTACCGCGAGCCGATCGCCAGGTCGGCGTCGCCGACCGCGTCGAGCAGGCGGGGCAGGTCTTCGGGGGCGTGCGAGCCGTCGGCGTCCATCTCGACGATCGTGTTGTACTCACGCGCCAGGCCCCAGCGGAACCCGGCGATGTAGGCGGCGCCGAGGCCGGCCTTCTCGGTGCGGTGCAGCACGTGGACGTGGTCGTTGGCCGCCGCGCGCTCGTCGGCGAGCTCGCCGGTGCCGTCGGGGCTGCCGTCGTCCACCACGAGCACGTGCACGTCCGGGAGTGCCTTGTGCAGGCGGTCCAGGATCGGGCCGAGGTTCTCCCGCTCGTTGTAGGTCGGGATCACCACCAGCACCGGCTCGATTTCCCGGGCCCCCCGCGGCGCCTGCGACATCCGTGCTCCTCCGATATCCGCGGCGGTCAGTCCGCCGCTTCCCCTGCTGCCGTGCCGGCGCTGCTGCGCCGCGTGCGAAAACGGAGTACGAGCCCGCCGGCCACCCCGGCGATCGCCAGAGCCAGCAGCCCGTACTCCGTCCACGCACCCAATTGATCCGACAGCGTAGTCTGCGTCCGCAACGGGACGCGCCCGACCAGCGAATCCGCCGTGAAAAGGCCGGTTGAGCTGGTCACGGTCCCGTCGGGGGCGACGATGGCGCTCACCCCGGAGACCGCCGACACCACGACGGCCCGGCCGTGCTCGACCGCCCGCAGCCGGGACATGGCCAGCTGCTGCACGCTCATCTCGCTCTCGCCGTACCAGGCGTTGTTGGTCGGCACGACGAGCAGCTCGGCGCCGTCGCGCACGGCGTCGCGGGCCGGGTAGTCGAACGCGGCTTCGTAGCAGACGAACACGCCGATCCTGGTGCCCGCGGCGGCCATGGCCTGGTTGGTGCCGTCGCCGGGGACCATGTCCACGGTTTCGGAGTCGAGGAACGGCGTGACCAGCTCGGCGAGCTTGCGGGCCGGGACGTATTCGCCGAAGGGCACCAGCTGCTGCTTGGCGTAGCGCGCGCCGGGCCCGGTGCGGGGGTCCCAGGTGATGACGGAGTTCTGCAGGTGCCCGTCCGGCAGCCGGTAGATCGCCCCGATCAGGGCGGGGACGCCGAAGTTGGCGACCAGCTGGTCGACCTGCAGGTCCGGGCCGGTGACGGTGGTCGCGCTCTCCGGCCACACGAGCAGGTCCGGCTTGGGCACCTTGCCGGCCCGGATGTCCGCGAGCAGCCGCCGGCTTTCGGCGATGGTGTTGTCGCGCAGCACGGTCCGCTCCCCCTGCAGGGCGAGCCCGATGTCCGGGGCGTTGCCCTGGACGGTGGCGACGGTGCGCTCGCCGTCCTGGGCGTCGGTGCCGATCGCCGGCCAGAGCGCGAGACCGGCGACGACGGGCAGCAGGGTGCCGAGCGCGGCGAAGGCCGCCGGGCGGGTGATCTTGCGCACCCGCCACAGCCGCGCGGCGAGAGCGGCCGGCGCGAAGCCGGTGAGGACGACGGCCAGGCCGACCAGCGGGGCGCCGCCGATCGAGGCGAGCGGCAGGAACGCGCCTTCGGGCTGGCTGAAGGCGACCCGGCCCCACGGGAAGCCGCCGAAGGGGAACCACGCGCGCGGGGTCTCCAGGGCGATGAACACCAGCGCGGCCCACAGCGGCGCGGCCGGCAGCCGGGACACCAGCGTGATCAGCCCGCCCGCCAGGCCGTGGTAGAGCGCCAGCGCGAAGGACAGGCCCAGCCACGGCCACGGGCCGAAGTCGGGGCCGAGGAAGTCCAGCAGCCAGGTCAGCAGCGGCAGGAAGAAGACGAACCCGAACGCGAAGCCGTAGCCGAAGCCGGCCCGGAAGCGGCGGCCGCGCAGCACGAGCGCCAGTCCGGCGAACGCCAGTGGCGCCAGCCACCACAGCGGACGCGGCGCGAAGCTGAGGTAGAAGGCGAATCCGGACGTGCACGCCGCGGCGGTGCGCAGCAGCCAGGCCGGGGGGAACCGCCGCGTGCGGGCGCGCTGGTGCGGGGTGCCCGGTCCGGGGTCCGCCACGGTGACTGCCACAGCCGAGAACTCTAGGTGATGGTGTCGTGGAGGACCGCACCCGCGCGGACCGTGCGCAGGCACTGCGGGAGGGCGGCGTCCGGTTCCAGCCTGGGCAGCGGCGGCACGCCGGCGCGCGGGTCGGTGGACCACCGCTGCACGCGGCTGTCGGGGGTGGCCACGACCAGGTCGGTGGCGTCCCAGATCGCGTAGTGCGCCGGCGCGCCGGGGACGAGGCTGCCGGTGACGCCGTCGTTGACCCCGGCCGCGCGGTGCCCGGCGCGGGTGTGGGCGGTGAACGCCGCCCGCGGCGACAGGCCGGCGCCCGGTGTCCGGTGGTAGGCCGCGGCGCGGACGCTCGCCCACGGGTCCAGCGGTGTGACCGGGGCGTCGGAGCCGAAGGCGAGCAAGACGCCTTCGGCGGCGAGGGTGGCGAAGGGGTTGAGCCCGGCCGCGCGTTCGGCGCCGAGGCGTTCGGCGTACATGCCTTCCGGGCCGCCCCAGAGGGCGTCGAACTGCGGCTGCATCGAGGCGACGACGCCCCAGCCTGCCAGCTGCTTGGCCTGGTCGGCGGTGACCATTTCCAGGTGCTCGAGCCGGTGGTGGCGGGCGGCGAGGGCGCGCTGCCCGACCTCCTTTTCGGCCAGCCGGAAGCCTTCGACGACCTCGGCGACGGCGGCGTCGCCGATGACGTGGAAGCCGGCTTGCAGCCCGGCTTCGGTGCAGGCGGCCAGGTGCCCGGCGATGCGGTGGGCGTCGAGGTAGCGCGTCCCGGTGCCCGGGTGGTCGGCGTAGGGCTCGGTGAGGGCAGCGGTGTGGGAGCCGAGGGCGCCGTCGGCGAACAGGTCGCCGGCCAGGCCGCGGGCGCCGAGCTCGCGGGCGGTTTCGACGGCGCCGAGTTCGCCCCAGTAGCCGACGACCTCGGGCGTGCCGGGGCCGGCGAGGGCGAGGAGGGCGGCGAGGTCGTCGCGGCCGGAGATGTCGGGGCCGGCGCATTCGTGGACGCTGACGATGCCCTGCTTCGCGGCCTCGGCGAGGAAGGCTCGCTGGGCGCGTTCGCGCTGCTCGGGGGTGATGGCGGCGCGCACGGCCGCGCGGACGGCGTGGTGGGCGGCGCGGGTGAGCGGGCCTTCGGGTGACCAGCCGTCGGCGTCGCGGGCGGCCGGGGCCAGCTCGACCAGCGCGGTGGAGACCAGCGCGGAGTGGACGTCGACGCGGCTGAGGTAGACCGGCGTGCCCCCGGCGGCGTCGTCGAGCTCCGCGCGGCTGGGCAGGCGGGGGTCGGTCCAGGTGGTCTCGTCCCAGCCGTGGGCGAGCAGGACCTGGCCCGGCGCGACGGCGGTGCGGACGTGGGCCAGCAGGTCGGCGGCGCTGCGGACGCCGGTGAGGTCGAGGCCGGTCAGGTGCAGGCCGGTGGCGGTGGCGTGGACGTGCGCGTCGACGAAGGCGGGGGCGACGAAGGCGCCATGGAGGTCGACGACCCGGGCGCCGGGGTGCAGGGCGCGGGCCGGGGCGTCCTGCCCGACCCAGACCACGGTGCCGCCGGTGACCGCCATCGCGGTCGTGTCGGGTCCGGCGGGGGTGTAGATGCGCCCGCCGAGCAGGAGCGTCGTCTGTTCGTCCGTCACACCTTGAGTCTGCCCCCTTCGTCCACGTGGGGGACGGCGCCCCAGCAGGCAGGAAGATTTACTCTGTGGCAGCGTTATGACAGGATATTTTAACGCGTTCCCGACGACTAGGAGTACAAGTGACTGCGATCCAGGAACCTGTGACGCCTGCCGCCGCCTTCGACCAGCCCTACGAGTACGCCCGCGCCGAGCTGGTGGAACCCGACTGGCGCCGCTTTCCTGGCTGGCACGACGTGACCGAGGCCGAGTGGCGTGACGCGCAGTGGCAGCGGGTGCACTGCGTCCGCAACGTCAAGCAGCTGCGCGCGCTGATGGGCGACCTGCTCGAGGAGCGCTTCTACGACGACCTGCTCGCCGACCAGCGCGAGCTGGCGACGATGTCGATGCTGCTGCCCCGCAGATGCTCAACACGATGGCCCCACGGCCGGCACCGACCCGGCCAAGGTGACCGAGGCGTTCTACGCCGACCCGATCCGCCGCTACATGCTGCCGGTGCGCAGTGATCGTGACGCCACCTGGCCGAGCCACCCCCACTCCGAGCGCGACTCGCTGCACGAGGCCGAGATGTGGGTGGTGGAGGGCCTGACCCACCGCTACCCGACCAAGGTGCTGGCCGAGATGATCTCGACCTGCCCCCAGTACTGCGGCCACTGCACCCGCATGGACCTGGTCGGCAACTCGACGGAGACGGTGGAGAAGCACAAGCTGACGCTCAAGCCGGTCGACCGCCAGGACGCGATGATCGCGTACCTGAAGAAGACCCCGGGCGTCCGCGACGTCGTGGTCTCCGGCGGCGACGTCGCCAACGTCCCGTGGCCGCAGCTGGAGTCGTTCCTGATGCGCCTGATGGACATCGACACCGTCCGCGACATCCGCCTGGCGACGAAGGCACTGGCGGCGCTGCCCCAGCACTGGCTCCAGCCGAAGGTGGTCGAGGGGCTGGAGCGCGTCGCGGTCACCGCCCAGCGGCGCGGGGTCAACCTGGCGATCCACACCCACGTCAACCACGCCCAGTCGGTGACGCCCTTGGTGGCGGAAGCCGCGCAGACAGCGCTGAACGTGGGGGTGCGGGACGTCCGCAACCAGGGCGTGCTGATGCGCGGCGTCAACGCGACCCCGGCGGCGCTGCTGGACCTTTGCTTTGCGCTGCAAGGGGAAGCGAACATCCTGCCGTACTACTTCTACATGTGCGACATGATCCCCAACGCGGAGCACTGGCGCGTGGCGGTGTGGGAGGCGCAGGAGCTGCAGCACGCGATCATGGGGTACCTGCCGGGGTACGCGACGCCGCGGATCGTGTGCGACGTGCCCTACGTGGGGAAGCGGTGGGTGCACCAGCTGGCCGAGTACGACCGGGAGCTGGGGATCTCGTACTGGACCAAGAACTACCGGACCGGGATCGAGCTGGAGGACCCGGAGGCGTTGCAGCGCCGGTACCCGTACTACGACCCGATCTCCACCCTCCCCGAGGCCGGCCAGACCTGGTGGGCGAACCGCACCCACTGACGCGGCACATCACCGACCAAGAGGTGCGCCGAAGGGTGCTGCGAGGCCTGGTCGAGGCCTCGCAGCACCCTTCGGCCGTCTCGGGCATTTTGGGCTGGTCGGCGCCGGTGAGGACCGGTTGCGACCGTTCACGATCTGCCCCAGGAATTCCCTTGCGGAATCCGGCGGTGGCACCAGGGTGTGGCCGCGGTTCGGGCCGGCCGGCTCGGGCAGCCCGAGCGCCGGGCCGTAACGGTGGTGGCCAAGACACTCCCATCGCGCGATCCGGCCGGCGAGCACTGGCAACCTACGGGGCGGCGAGCCGGGAATTCCCGAGACATTGCCGCACCGGCCCCGCGGCGAACTGCGGCAACCGGACAATTGCGTCCCGGCGCACCACCGAACCGCGGCTCGCGGCCGCCGGAGCGATGTTTTCCCGCGTTTATCCGGGAAATCGGGGACGTCCGCCGCCGGTCCCCTAAGCTGCGGCATCGTCACGCTCGCGAGGGGAACGAGGAAACGGCGTTGTACGCGGAAGAGCGGCAAAGGATCATCGTGGAACGGCTGCGCGTGCACGGCCGGGTGGAAGTCGTTCCGCTGGCGGCCGAATTCGCCGTGACCGCCGAAACCATCCGCCGCGACCTGACCGCCCTGGAACGGCTGGGCCACGCCCGCCGCGTGCACGGCGGCGCGATCTCCCTGGACCGGCTGTCCTTCGAACCCGCGGTGGGCGCGCGCCGGGCCGTGATGACGGCGGAGAAGACGCGGATCGCGCGCGCCGCACTGGGTGAACTGCCCGAAGTGGGCACGATCCTCATCGACGCCGGCACCACGACCGAACGCCTGGCCGCGGAACTCCCGGCGGACCGGGAACTGACCGTGGTGACGAACTCGGTGAACGTGGCGCTGTCGCTGCACGCGCGGCCCAACCTGCAGGTGGTGCTGGTCGGCGGCCGGCTGCGCAGCACCACACTGGCCACCGTGGACGACTGGGCTCTGCGGGCCTTGCGGGACACGTTCGTGGAAGTCGCGTTCATCGCCACCAACGGCGTTTCCGCCGAGCGCGGGCTGACCACCCCGGACCTCGACGAGGCGCTGGTGAAACGGGCCTCGATCGACTGCGCCCGCCGCCGCGTCCTGCTCGCCGACCACTCCAAGGTGGACAACGTGTTCCTGACGCGGTTCGCCGACCTGTCGGACATCGACACCTTCATCACCGATGACGGGATCGACCCGAAAGCGCGTTCGGACATCGCCGCCGCCGGCCCCCGGGTCATCGCGGTCTGATTCGGCGCCGGCGCATTCGCTCCCGCCATTGCTCCGTTCGGCGCTGCCATTGTTCTCGAAATCGTCGAAATCATCGATCCGCGGCCACGCGCTTTTCGACGGCCGGGCTCGGGCCCGTTCAGACCACGAGCACACGGGGCCCGGCGGCGGCGATCGCGGCGACGCACTCCGGGTCGGCGTGGTCGTCGGTGATCAGGACGTCGACCTCGCCCAGCGCACCGAAGCGGGCCAGCCGGTCCTGGTCGAGCTTGGTGTGGTCGGCCAGCAGCACGGTCCGCCGCGCGGCCACCATGGCCGCGCGTTTCACCATCGCCACCGCCCCGTTGCGCACGGTCATCCCGTGCCGCACGGACACCCCGTCGGCGCTGAGGAAGGCGACGTCGACGCAGGTGTCGGCCAGCGTGCGCAGCGCCCAGCTGTCCACCAGGGCCAGCGAGCCGCCGCGGACCCGGCCGCCGACCAGCATCAGGTTCAGGTCCGGGCGCTCGCTCAACGCCACGGCCACGGCCACCGACTGCGTGACGATGGTCAGGTCGTGGTCGGCGGGCAGGAGCCCGACCAGTTGCGCCACCGTGCTCCCGGCGTCCAGCAGGATCGAACCGCCCGCGGGCACCTCGCCGACCGCGGCCCGGGCGATCCGTTCCTTCTCCGCGTGCATCTCGCACAGCGCGCCCCACTCGTCGGGCGCGTCCGGGGTGCCCACGCCCGGCCGCACCGGTACGACGGGGATCGCGCCGTCGGGCACCCGGCGCAGGGTGCCCTCGTGCTCCAAGGCCGTCAGGTCGGACCAGACGGCCTCGGTACTGACGCCGTGGCGCTCGGCGAACTCCAGGACGGTGAGCCCACCGTACTCGCTCACCCAGCGCGTGATCGTCCGACGACGTTGTTCCCCGTCCATTCTCACCACCCCGTTGTTGCTGAGACCTGCGTGATCGTAAGTCAAAAACCGGCGGGGACAACCCGTGCGGCGGCACGGCTGCACGCGCGTACCGATCCGGTGGGCCCGATGGCCACTGTCTCCGGACTGGGGGAACCCCTACCCCCTCCCGGCGGACAATCCCGGTACCGCTCGACGCGACCACGAACGCGAGGGGAAGCACCCGCATGCACGTCCTGTTCGTCACCGTTCCCGCGCTCGGACACCTCCGCCCGACGCTGCCGCTGGCCCGTGAACTGCGGAACCGCGGCCACCGGGTCACCTACGCCGCCCACGACAAGTTCCGCGCGGACGTCGAGGCGGCCGGAGCCGCCCTGCTGCCGATCCCGGTGGCGCTGCCGCCACGGTCGGCCACGCCCAGCGCCCGGCACACCGTGGCGACCGCGGAGGCGCTGCTGGCGATGACCAAGGTCAGCGGGCGGCTGCTCAACGAGTTGTTCGAGAACGACCGGCCGGATGTGCTGTGCTACGACGCCCAGGCGGTGTCGGCGACCATGGTGGCCGAACGGTTCGACGTGCCCTGCGTCGCCCTCAACCCGACCTACGCCAGCAACGCCCACTTCTCGCTCGACGAACTGCTGGCCGCCGGCACGGACATGTCCGACCCCCGGGCCATCGAGATCTTCACCGAAATCTTCCGGAGCCAGCTGAGCACCGCGGCGGAATTCGGCCTGACGCCCCCGCACGAGCGGGAGAGCTGCGCCCCGCTGAACCTGGTGTTCCTGCCCCGCTCGTTCCAGCCCGCCGCGGACACCTTCGACGAACGGTTCCACTTCGTCGGCCCGGCCCTGGGTGGCTGGGCCGACGACAGCGCCTGGCGCAAGACCGGCGACCGCCCGCTGCTGTTCATCTCGATGGGCAGCTTCCTGGCCGACACGACCGGGTTCTTCCGGCAGTGCTTCGAAGCCTTCGGCGACACCGGCTGGCAGGTCGCGATGGCCATCGGGGAACACGTGGACCCGGCGGAGCTGGGCCCGGTACCGGCCAACACCGAGGTGCGGCCGTACTTCCCGCAGCTGTCCGTGCTGCGGCACGCCGAAGCCTTCGTCTCCCACGCCGGGATGAACTCCGTGCTGGAGTCGCTGACCGCCGGGGTACCGCTGGTCACCGTGCCGCAGCAGCAAGAAGAGCTGCGCACCGCCCGCACGGTCGCCGACCAGGACCTCGGCGTGCTGCTGGAACCGGAGACGCTGACGGCGCAGGGGCTGCGGGAGGCCGTGGAGACGGTGCACACCAGCGACCGGATCCGGGCCGCCGTGGCCGCCTTCCGGAACGAACTCCGCTCCGCCGAGCCGGCCGCGACGCGTTCGGCCGACCTGATCGAGCACCACCTGGCCGCGCTCAGCCAGACAGCGTGATCTCTGCGGAAGCGGGCACGGCCGGTCGCCCGGCCGTGCCCGCTTCGACTGATTCGTCCAGGTGCGCGCCGGGTCAAGCGGCGGGGAGGCTCCAGTAGCGTTCGGCCGGCTCGCCGTCCGCCAGCGACTCGGCGTACATCGTGAGCCACTTCGGCAGTTCGGCGTGGCCACCGAGGAGGATGGGTGCCTGGGAGGCGTAGCAGCCGATCCCCCGCAGCTTGGCCTGCCACTGCCCCCGCGTGAGCCGGACGGTCCGGGGGTCGGTGTGGGACTCGTCGAACGGCTCGAGCAGGTCTTTCGGGAAGATCACATAGGGCGCGTCCTCGTACCACCAGACGGTGTCGGGGTCGCGGTCGAGCAATCGGGCCGCGGCGCGGGTGATCCGGTGGTCGATGTGGTTGCCGATGGCCAGCGGGGCCAGGACCAGCTCGGCGTCGCGCACCGACGGCTCGGCGGCCAGGACGGCCGCCAGCCTCCCGATCAGCTCGGTCTCCGCCGCCAGCGCGGCCCGGGACATCCCCTCCTCCTGCGGGTACCTCGGGTGGCCCGCGTGGTCCTTGCGGTACAGCGCGTCCGGCACGCCCAGGCGGACGGGAGCGGCCCCCACCGCGGTCATCGCGCGGTCGTCCTCCGCCTCCCGGGTCGCGATGGCGTCGGCGTCACCGAGGCCGCACGCCCGGTGGAACGCCCGGGCCGCGTCCGACAGCGGCGGTTCGGGCGCCCCGGAGAACACCGTGACGACCGTGCCCGGCGTGCCCGCCTCGGCGCAGGCCGCGAGCAGCCCGCCGCACGAGAGGACGCCGTCGTCGTAGTGGGCCGACAGCACGGTGGGCGTGCGCCCGGCCAGCGCCTCGACACCCCGGAGTTCACCCATGGCTCACCACGCCACGGGGAGCGCGCTGATGGACGCCGCGAGCCGGTCGGTGCCGTCTTCGCCGTCGACGCGGTTCAGCTTCTCCAGCGTGGTGGTCAAGGTCAGGTCGGGGAACTTCGCCAGCAGGGCGGTGAACACCGCGTTGAGCTCCAGCCGGGCCAGCGGGGCCCCGACGCAGTGCCAGGCACCGTGGGCGAAGGTGAGGTGCTGGTTGGGCTTGCGGCCGAAGTCGATCCGCTCCGGGTCGGCGAATGAGCGCTCGTCGAAGTTGGCGATGGCGAAGTCCGGCAGCACCAGGTCCCCGGCCCGGATGGTGACGCCGGAGATTTCGATGTCCTCGTGCGCGTAGTGCGGCTGAGCCCCGCCGCCGAAGTTGGCCGTGCGCAGCAGTTCCTCCACGGCCCCGGCCATCGCCGACGGGTCCGAGCGCACCTCGGCCAGCAGGTCCGGCCGGGTCAGCAGCCGGGCCACGCCGTTGCCGATGTGCGTTGCCACGCTCTCGTGCCCGGCGAACAACAGCATGCAGACGATGTTGGTGACGTCGGAGTCCTTCAGCCCGGCCTGGCAGATCCCGGAGATCACGTCGTCGCCGGGATCCTCCCGCTTGCGGGCGGCCAGCCCCATCAGGTAGCCGATGAACTCGGCCTGGCCGGCGTTGGCGTGTTCGCCGATCCCGTGCACGTGGTCGAGCAGCTCTCCCAGCCGGTCGCGCTCGTCCTGCGGCACGCCCATCAGCTCGCACAGCACCTTCAGCGAAACCGGGAGCGAAAAAGCGGTCTGGAGGTCGACGGGCGGGGTGAGCGCGGCCAGCTCGTCCACCATGCCGCGGACGATGCCCTCCACCCTCGGCTTGAGGGACTGCATCTTCTTGTGGGAGAAGTGCGGGATCAGCAGGGCGCGGAAGGCGGCGTGCAGCTCGTGCTCGTCCCGGCCGGCCGCCACCCCGGCGATCATCGAGAAGATCGGGTTGTCGGCCAGCTGCGCGGCCTCGGCGGGCTTCGGGTGCGTGCGGCCGATGCGCTTGTCGAGCATCAGCTCCTTGATCTCCGGGTAGCCCACCACCAGCCAGCCTTCGTCACCCGTGTCGGTGCGCACCCGCCAGATCGGCCGCTCCGCCTGCAGCTTGCGCAGGTACGGGTTGTCGCCCAACACGGGCGAACGCAGCGACGCGAGCGTCGGCAGCTCTTCGGATGTCGTCATGGCCGGTTCCTCTCCGAGGTTCGTGCGGGGCGCACCCGGTGCCGAGTGTCATCGGCCGCCCGCCCGGAATTCCCTAGATTCCCCGGCCACCGCGGGGATTTCCTCTAGGACCTTCCCTACCGGCCGCTCCGTAGGGTCCGTCGGTATGGCGCAGAACGCGGAGGCGGCCGGCGAGCATGGAGACGAGCGCGGAGTTCGCCCGCGCCGGAAAGCACCACCGGTCCTGCGGGCGCTGCTGCGCGACCGGCTGCGTCCCTACCGCGGCCGCATCCTGGTCCAGGCCGGGCTCCAGTTCGCGCAAACCGTCGGCATGCTGCTGCTGCCGACGCTGAACGCCGCCATCGTGAACCAGGGCATCGTCGCCGGCGACACCGGGGCGATCCTGCGGCTGGGCGCCATCATGATCGCCGTTTCGCTGGCCCAGCTGGCCACCGCGATCGTCGCCGAGCTGATGGCCGCGCACACCGCCGCCGACGTCGGCCGCGACCTGCGCTCCCTCGTTTTCCGGAAGGTACAGGCGTTTTCCCCGTACCAGGTGGCGCGGTTCGGCACGCCCTCGCTGACCAACCGCACGCTCAACGACGTGCAGCAGCTGCAGACGCTGGTGATCTCCACCCTGACCTCGCTGCTGACCGCGCCCATCATCTGCGTCACCAGCCTCGTCATGGCCGTGCGGCAGGATCCGCCGTTGTCGGTGCTGACCGTGCTGACGATCCCGGTCACCGCGCTCGTGGTGCTGGTCATGCTGGCCCGGCTGAGCCCGCTGTACGAACGGATCCAGGCCTCGCTGGACCGGCTCAACCGGATCCTGCGCGAACAGATCTCCGGGGTGCGGGTGATCCGCGCGTTCGTCCGGGACGACCACGAGAAGCAGCGCTTCGGCGAGGCCAACCGCGGCATGTTCACGGCCTCGGTGCGCGCCGGGCGGCTCGGCGCCACGCTGTTCCCGGTCGTGGTGCTGATCAGCAACGTGTTCTCGATCGCGCTGGTGTGGTTCGGCGGCAGGCGGATCGCCGGCGGCGGGATGCCGGTCGGCGCGCTCAGCGCGTTCCTCGGCTACCAGGTGCAGATGCTGACGGCGCTGGTCATCGCGTTGTACGTACTGCTGACCGTGCCGCGCGCGCGGGTGTCGGCGCGGCGCGTCCACGAGGTGCTGGCCACCGAGCCCGAGCTGACCGCACCCGCGCGGCCGGTCACTCCCCCGAGCCGCCGCGGCCACCTGGAGCTGCGCGAGGTGGAGTACCGCCACCCCGGCGCCCAGGAGGCGTTCCTCTCCGGCGTGAGCCTTTCGGCCGAGCCCGGCCGCACCACGGCCCTGGTCGGCAGCACCGGCAGCGGCAAGACCACCCTGCTGAACCTGGTGCTGCGGCTGGCCGACGTGACCGCCGGCTCGGTGACGATCGACGGCGTCGACGTCCGGCAGCTCGCCCCCGATCGGCTGGCCGCGACGGTCGGCCTGGTGCCGCAGACGCCGTACCTGTTCACCGGCACGGTGGCCGAGAACCTGCGCTACGGCGATCCGGACGCGACCGACGCACAGCTGTGGCACGCCCTGGAGACCGCGCAGGCCGCCGACTTCGTGCGGAAGATGCCGGGCCGGCTGGCCGCGCCGATCGGGCCGGGCGGCAGCACGGTCTCCGGGGGCCAGCGGCAGCGGCTGGCGATCGCGCGCACCCTGCTGCGGCGACCGGCAATCTACCTGTTCGACGACTGCTTTTCCGCGCTGGACTACGCGACCCGCGCCCGGTTGCGGGCGGCGCTCGCCGTCGAGACGGCGGGATCGGCCGTGGTCACCGTGGCGCAGGAGGTGCGCCTGGTCGAGGACGCGGACACCGTCGTCGTGCTGGACCAGGGCCGGGTGGCCGGCTCCGGCACCCATCGGGAACTGTTGCGCGACAACGAGGTCTACCGGGAGATCGCCGGCTCGCAGCCAAGCGGCGAGCCGGCGCGGGAGCTGAAGCAGGAGGCGGTGTGAGCGGCGGCGAGGCAGGCGGCCCCCGGGGAACGACCCGCCGGTTGTTCGGGTTGCTCAAGCCGTACCGCGGCCAGGCAGCTCTGGTCCTTGGCGCCGGAACCGTGTCCATCCTGATGAACGTGTTCGGACCGTTGCTGCTGGGCAAGGCGACCAACCTGATCTTCGGCGGCCTGATCAGCGCCCGGCTGGAGCCCGGCCCGAGCCGGGACGAGGCCGTGGCCCGGCTGCACGCCGAAGGCAAGGACGCCCTGGCCACCGGGCTCGGCGCGGCCGACGTCGTGCCGGGCGAGGGCATCGACTTCCGGAAGATCGGCCTGCTGCTGGCGGCGGTCGCGGCGCTCTACTTCGCGGGCACCGTCTTTTCCCTGCTGCAGGAGCGGCTGGCCGCCACCGTGGTGCAGAAGGTGGTGCTGCGGCTGCGCGGGGACGTCATGGCCAAGCTGTCCCGGCTGCCGCTGCGATACTTCGACGAACACCCCCGCGGCGAGCTGCTCAGCCGGGTCACCAACGACATCGACAACATCCAGAACACGTTGCAGCGCACCCTGAGCAAGCTGGTCACCGCCACGATGTCCGCGCTTGGCTCGCTCATCCTCATGTTCGCCATCTCGCCGCTGCTGGCCTGCGTGCTGCTGGTGGTGCTGCCGATGGCGGGGGTGGTCGCGGCCCGGATCGGCAAGAAGGCCCAGCCGCAGTTCGTCGAGCAGTGGACCGCCACCGGTGCGCTGAACGCGCACATCGAGGAGATGTACAGCGGGCACGCCCTGATCACCGTGTTCGGCCGGCAGGAGCAGGCCGCGCGGGTCTTCGACGAGCACAACGAGGCCGTGCGACGGGCCACCGGCAAGGCCAACGCCCTGTCCGGCGTCATCGAGCCGAGCACGAACCTGGTCACCGACCTGGTGTACATCCTGGTGGCGGTGGTCGGCGCGCTGCGCGTGGCCGCCGGGGCGCTGTCGCTCGGCGACGTGCAGGCGTTCATCCAGTACACGGCGTACTTCGGCGGGCAGGCCGCCCAGATCGGCAGCATCACCGGCGACCTGCAGTCCGGCGTCGCCTCCGCGAAGCGCGTGTTCGAGCTGCTGGACGCGGACGAACTGGCCGCCGTGGAGCGTCCTTCGCGGCCACCGGCCCGGGTGCGCGGCCGGATCGACTTCGAGCACGTGAGCTTCCGGTACGAACCGGACTCACCGCTGATCGACGACCTGTCCTTCAGCGTCCTGCCCGGGCAGACGGTGGCGATCGTCGGGCCGACCGGAGCGGGCAAGACGACCCTGGGCAACCTGCTGATGCGCTTCTACGAGCCCGACGGCGGCCGCATCCGGCTCGACGGCGTGGACATCGCCACGATGACCCGCGAGGACGTGCGCCGGCAGACCGCGCTGGTGCTGCAGGACACGTGGCTCTTCGACGGCACCGTCGCGGAGAACATCAGGTACGGCAACCCGGACGCCACCCCGGCGGACGTCCGCCGCGCGGCCGAGGCGACCCGGGTCGACCACCTGGTGAGCACCCTGCCGGACGGCTACGAGACGGTCCTCGGCGAAACCGGCGGGATCAGCGCGGGCGAACGCCAGCTGATCGCCATCACCCGCGCGTTCCTGGCCGACCCGGCGATCCTGATCCTCGACGAGGCGACCAGTTCGGTCGACACCCGCAGCGAGGTGCTGATCCAGCGGGCGATGCAGTCGCTGCGCGAGAACCGCACCGGTTTCGTGATCGCCCACCGGCTCTCCACGATCCGCCACGCGGACCTGATCCTGGTGATGGACGCGGGCCGCATCGTCGAGCGCGGCACGCACCTCGAGCTGATGGCCGCCCAGGGCGCCTACGCCCGCCTTCACGCCGCCCAGTTCGCCGGTCCGGTCGCGGCTTCCTGACCCTCTCGGTCGCCCGCCCCGGGCGGGCCTTTCCGGTCTGCCGCCGGCAGGTGCGGTAGCCGTTGCCGCGAGCGGAAGGCCGGCTCCATCACAGCCACCAGCCGCCGCCCCGGGGCGCGACAGCTGGAGCCCGCTTGGCGCCGCGACCGAACCCTCGCGACGCCAAGCGGGTGGTCAGTGGCCGAGCTGCTGGTCCAGCAGGGAAAACAACTCGTCGTCGGACGCCGTGTCGTAGTCCGGTGCTTCGGCTTCCGCCGATCGGCGGCCGGACCAGCGGGTCTTGAGCACGTCCAAGCGGCCGGCGACCTTCTGGTGCAGGACCTCGTCGGCGGCCAGGCCGGCCAGCCGCTCCTGCAGCCGGTCCAGCTCGGCGAGCACCGCTTCCGCGTTGTCCGCTTCGGCCGGGGCCAGCAGGCCGAGCAGGTGGTCGGCCAGCTCGGCCGGGGTGGGCCGGTCGAACACCAGCGAGGCCGGCAGTTTCAGGTCGGCGGCGGCGCCCAGCCGGTTCCGGAACTCGACCGCGGTCAGCGAGTCGAAGCCGAGGTCACGGAACTGCCGGTCCGGCTCGATGCCGTCCGGGTCGGGGTGGCTGAGCACCATCGCGGCCTGGTCGCGGACCAGCTCGAGCACGAGCTCGTACCGTTGTCCGGCACTCTTGCCCGCCAGGCTTTCCCGCACCCGGGCGGCCGGTTCCGGCGCCGGTCCGGCGGCGTGCCGGACCGGCGCGCCGGCCAGCCCGCGCAGCAGCGGCGGGATCACGCCCTTGGCCCGGATCCCGGGCAGGTCGAGCGAAACCGGGAGCAGCAGCGGCTCCGGCCGGGCCAGCGCGGCGTCGAACAACGCGACGCCCTGCTCGGCGGTCAGCGGGATCGCTCCCGAGCGGCGGATCCGGTCCAGGCCGGCCGCGTCGAGGGTGCCCGTCATGCCGCCCGCCGGCTCCCACGGGCCCCACGCCAGCGCGGTGGCCGGCAGCCCGGCCGCGTGCCGGTACGCGGCCAGCGCGTCGACGTAGGCGTTCGCCGCGGCATAGTTGCCCTGCCCGGCGCCGCCGAAGACCCCGGCGACCGAGGAGAACAGCACGAACGCCGTCAGCTCCCGGTCCCGGGTGAGCTCGTGCAGGTGCCGGGCGGCGTCCGCCTTGACCCGCAGCACGGTGCCCAGGCGTTCGGGGTGAGGGTCTCGATCGTGCCGTCGTCGAGCACCCCGGCGGCGTGCAGCACCGCCGTGACCGGGTGTTCGGCCAGCACCGCGGCCAGCGCCGCGCGGTCGGCGACGTCGCAGGCCAGCACGGTCGGCTCGGCGCCGGCCTCGACGAGGTCGGCCACCAGGCCGGCCGCGCCCTCGGCGTCCGGGCCGCGGCGGCTGAGCAGCAGCAGCTTGCGGACGCCGTGTTCGGCGACCAAGTGCCGGGCCAGGATGCCGCCGAGGCCGCCGGTTCCGCCGGTGATCAGCACGGTCCCGTCCGAGTCCCACGGGGAACCGGCGGCCGCGGGGGCGTCCGCGCGGGCCAGCCGGGCGGCCCGCAGCTCGCCGTCGCGGAAGGCCAGCTGCGGCTCGTCGATCGCGAGGGCGTCGGCCAGGGTCGCCGGCGCGGGGCCGTCGAGGTCGAGCAGCCGCAACCGGCCGGGGTGCTCGGACTGGGCGGTGCGGACCAGCCCCCAGGACGCGGCCGCGGCCGGGTCGCCCCCGGTGGCGGCGTGCCGGGTGACCAGGACGAGGCGGGCCCCGTCGAGCCGGTCCAGCGCCAGCCAGTCCCGCACCAGGGCGAGGGTGGCCGCGGTCCGTTCGTGCACGGCGGCCGGGTCGTCGGTGACGGCGGTGGCCAGGACCAGGTCCGGAAGGGCGGTCTCGTCGCCGGCCAGCGCGGCCAGGTCGGGGTGGGTGGTGACGGGGACCCCTTGCGCGGTCAGCGTTTCCGCCAGGCCGAGGGGGTCGGCGCCGAGCACGGCGACCGAGCCGGGCGCGGCGGTGCCGGCGGGCACGGCCGGCCACTCGAGCCGGAACAGCGCGTCACGCGGGGTGGTCCCGGAGCCGGCCAGCGAGTCGGCGGACAGCGCCCGGACGCGCAGGGCGCGGATGTCGGCGACCGGGCCGCCGTCCGGGTCGGCCAGCGTGAGGGACATCGTCCCGTCGCCCTCGTCGCGGGTGAGGCGGACGCGGAGGGCGCCGGCCCCGGTGGCGTGCAACCGCACGCCTTCCCAGGAGAACGGCAGGCGGACGGCATCGCCGGTGCCGGTGAGCATCGAGGCGTGCAGGGCGGCGTCCAGCAGGGCGGGGTGCAGGCCGTAGTCCCCGGGCCGCAGGTCGGCGCCGGACTCGTGCGGCGCGACCTCGGCGAACACCTCGCCGTCGCGCCGCCAGACGCGGCGCAGGTTCCGGAACGCCGGTCCGTAACCGAAGCCGGCCTCGGCGAAGGCCGGGTAGCAGTCCGCGACCGGCACCTCCACCGCTTCCGGGGGCGGCCACTCCGCCGCCGCGGACCCGGCGCCGGACCCCGGCTCGACCGGCACCAGGGTGCCGGTCGCGTGCTGGGTCCAGGCAGCGTCGCCGGTGTCCGGGCGGGCGTGCACGGTGACGGTGCGGCGGCCGTCTTCGCCGGCCGGGCCGGCCCGCAGCTGCACCTGGACCGCCCCCGGTTCGGGCAGCACCAGCGGCACGCCCAGGACCAGCTCCGCCACCTCGGCGCAGCCGCAGTCCCGGCCGGCGCGCAGCGCCAGCTCGACGAACGCGGTGCCGGGCACCAGAATCCGGCCGAACACGGCGTGGTCGGCGAGCCACGGGTGGGTGCGAACGGACAGCCTGCTGGTGAACAGCAGCCCGTCGTCCTCGGCGAAGCGGGCGGCCGCGCCCAGCAGCGGGTGCCCGGCGGTGCTGAGCCCAGCGGCGGTGACGTCGCCGCGCCGGCCGGTCACCGGTGGCCAGTAGTGCTCGTGCTGGAAGGCGTAGGTGGGCAGCTGGGCCGGGCGCGCGCCGTCGAACAACGCCGGCCAGTCCACGGCCGCCCCGGCCTGGTGCAGGCGGGCCAGCGCGGTCAGCGCGGCGGTGACCTCGTCCTGACCGGCGCGTTGCACCGGCAGCACCAGGGCGGACTGGCCGTCGAGGCACTCGGTGGCCAGTGCGGCGAGCACGGCGTCCGGGCCGATCTCCACGAAAATCCCGGCGCCGGCGGCGCGCAGCGCGGCGACCGAGCCGGCGAACCGCACCGGCCGCCGCACGTGGTCGACCCAGTAGCCGGGTTCGCGCATCCGCGCCGGGTCGGTCAGCGTCCCGGTTTCGTTGCACACCACGGGAATGCTCGGCTCGGTGATGGTGATGTCGGCGATCTCGGCGGCGAAGGCGGCCAGCATCGGCTCCATCAGCGCGGAGTGGAACGCGTGCGACACCGCCAGCTGTTTGGTCTTGTGGCCCCGCTCGGCCAGCCGGCCGGCGACGGCCAGCACGGCCTCTTCGGCGCCGGCCAGCACGACCGTCCCGGGCGCGTTGTACGCCGCGATGTCGACCGGCCCGGACAGCAGCGGGGTGACCTCGTCTTCGGTGGCCCGGACCGACACCATCGCGCCCCCGGCGGGCAGCGCCTGCATCAGCCGGGCCCGGGCGGCCACCAGCCGGCAGGCGTCGGGCAGGGTGAACATCCCGGCCACGTGCGCGGCGGCGATCTCGCCGACGGAGTGCCCGGCCAGGTGGTGCGGGGTGATGCCCCAGGACACCACCAGCCGGTAGAGCGCCACTTCGACCGCGAACAGCGCGGGCTGGGTCCAGCCGGTCCGGTCCAGCAGGCCGGCGTCCTCGCCCCAGACGACCTCGGCGAGCCGGCCGTCGAGGTGCCGGTCGAGCTCGGCGACCACCTCGTCGAAGGCCGTGGCGAACACCGGGAAGCGGGCGTGCAGCTCGCGGCCCATGCCCAGGCGCTGGGCGCCCTGACCGGAGAACAGGAACGCGGTGCGTCCCTCGGCCGTCCCGGAGCGCACCACGGCGGCGTCGGGTTCGCCCGCGGCCAGCGCGCCCAGTGCGCGGACGGCTTCGGCCCGGTCGGCGGCCAGCACGGTGGCGCGGTGCCGGAACAGCGAGCGGGTGGTGGCCAGCGCCGAGCCGACGCCGTCCAGCCCGGGTTCGGCGGTGCGCAGGTGGGCGCGCAGGCGGGCGGCCTGCGCGCGCAGGGCGGTCTCGGACTTGGCCGAGAGCACCAGCGGCACGAGCCCGGGGTCGGCCGGGCCGGGCCGTTCGGGGCCGGGAGCGGGCGCTTCCAGGATGGCGTGGGCGTTGGTGCCGCTGATGCCGAACGCGGAGACGGCCGCCCGGCGCGGCCGGCCGGTTTCGGGCCAGGCCACCGGTTCCCGCACCAGGTCCACCGCGCCCCCGGCCCAGTCGACCTGGCTGGAGGGCTCGGTGACGTGCAGGGTGCGCGGGACCAGGCCGTGCTGCATCGCCTGGACCACCTTGATCACCCCGGCGACCCCCGCGGCCGCCTGGGCGTGCCCGATGTTGGACTTGATCGACCCCAGCAGCAGCGGAACTTCCCGGTCCTCACCGTAGGTGGCCAGCAGGGCCTGCGCCTCGATCGGGTCACCCAGCGTCGTGCCGGTCCCGTGCCCCTCCACCACGTCGACGTCCGCTGTGGACAGCCCGGCGGACGCCAGTGCCTGGCGGATCACCCGCTGCTGCGACGGGCCGTTCGGCGCGGTGAGGCCGTTGGACGCCCCGTCGGAGTTGACCGCGGAGCCGCGTAGCACGGCCAGCACCGGGTGCCCGTTGCGCTCGGCGTCGGAGCGGCGCTCCAGCACCAGCATGCCGACGCCCTCGGCCCAGCCGACGCCGTCCGCGCCCTCGGCGAAGGATTTGCAGCGACCGTCCGGGGCGAGCCCGCCCTGGCGGGAGAACTCGACGAAGGTGCTCGGCCGGGACATCACGGTGGCCCCGCCGGCCAGCGCCAGTGAGCACTCGCCGGCGCGCAGGGCCTGCGCGGCCCAGTGCAGGGCGACCAGCGAGGACGAACAGGCGGTGTCCACGGTGACCGCGGGACCCTCCAGGCCGAAGACGTAGGCCACGCGGCCGGAGGCGACGCTGGCCGCGCTGCCGTTGCCGCGGAAGCCTTCGAACTCGGTCCCGTCCAGCAGGCCGGCGTAGTCGCTGTACATGATGCCGGTGAACACGCCGGTCCGGCTGCCGCGCAGCCCGGCCGGGTCCACTCCGGCCCGTTCCAGCGCCTCCCAGGACACCTCCAGCAGCAGCCGCTGCTGGGCGTCGGTGGCGAGGGCTTCACGGCGGCTCATGCCGAAGAACTCCGCGTCGAACTCCGCGGCCTGGTGCAGGAAGCCGCCGGAGCGGGTGTAGGACGTGCCGGCGTGCTCGCGGTCGGGGTGGTAGAGCGCGTCGAGGTCCCAGCCGCGGTCGGCCGGGAAGCCGGTGATCGCGTCGGTCTCCTCGGCCACCAGCCGCCACAGGTCCTCGGGCGAGCCGACCCCACCGGGGTAGCGGCAGCCCATGCCGACGATCACGATCGGGTCGTCGGCGTCGGTGCCGCGCGCCGGTCCCGCGGTGGCCGCGGCCGGGCCGCCACCGACGAGCTCGGCCAGCAGGTGACCGGCCAGCGCGGCCGCGGACGGGTAGTCGAAGACCAGCGTGGCCGGCAGCCGGAGGCCGGTGGCCGTGCCGAGCTGGTTGCGCAGCTCGACCGCGGTGAGCGAGTCGAAGCCGAGGTCGCCGAACGAGCGGTCCGGCTCCACGGCGGCCGGGGTGTCGTGGCCCAGCACGGCGGCGACGGCTCGCCGGACCAGCGCGCCGACTTCCGCGGCCGCGTCTTCGGCGGGCAGTCCGGCCAGGCGGCGGCCCAGGCCGTCCTCGGCGGCCGCGGCGGCCAGGGCGCGGCGCCGCGGGGCGCGGATCAGGCCGCGCAGCAACGGCGGGATGTCCCCCTTGGCCCGGAGCACCGGCAGGTCCAGCCGGACCGGCAGCACGGCGGCGGCGTCCACGGCCAGTGCGGCGTCGAAGAGGGCGGTGCCCTGCTCGACGGTGAGCGGGGGCAGGCCGAGCCGGGCCATGCGCTCCCGGTCGGCGTCGGTGAGACCGGCGGTCATCCCGCTGTGCGGCGCCCAGGCGCCCCAGCCCAGCGAGCGAGCGGGCAGCCTTTGCGCCCGGCGGTGTTCGGCCAGGGCGTCCAGGAAGGCGTTGCCGGCGGCGTAGGCGCCCTGCCCGGCCGAGCCGAACACGCCCGCGGCCGAGGAGAACAGCACGAACGCGGCCAGGTCCAGGTCCCGGGTGGCCTCGTGCAGGTGCCAGGCGGCGTCGGCCTTGGGGCGCAGCACCGCGGCCAGCCGGTCCGGGGTGAGCGCGGTGAGGACGCCGTCGTCGAGGACGCCGGCCGCGTGCACGACGGCGGTGAGCGGGTGGTCCGGGTCGGCGGCCAGCTCGCCCACCAGGGCGTGCACGGCGGGCCCGTCGGCCAGGTCGCAGGCAACGACCCGGGCGTCCGCGCCGAGGGCGCCGAGTGCGGCGACCAGCTCGCCGGCACCTTCGGCGGCCGGGCCCCGCCGGCCGGCCAGCACCAGGCGCCGGACGCCGTGCCGCTCGGCCAGGTGCCGGGCCAGCACGGAGCCGAGGCCACCGGTGCCGCCGGTGATCAGCACCGTGCCCGCCGGGTCCCAGCCGGCGATGGCTGCGCCGGTGACGCCCGCCCCGGAGGCATCAGCCGCGCCGGTGGCGCTGGCCCCGGAGGCCTCGGCGGCACCAGCCCCGGTGGCGCTGGTGGCGGGCGCGCCGGGGGTGCGGCGGCCGAGGCGGGCGGCCAGCACCCGTCCGCCGGCCAGCCGGAGCCGGGGCTCGGTGCTGCGCAGCGCTTGGGGCAGCAGTTCGGGGAGGTCGGCGTCGCCGGCCATCTCGACCAGGCCGATGGCACCGGGGTGCTCGGACTGGGCCGAGCGGATCAGGCCGCTCGCCGTGGCCGCCGCCAGGTCGTCCCCGGCGAGGAACACCAGCCGGGCCGACGGCGGTCCGGCCAGCCAATCCTGGAGCAGGGCCAGGGTTTCGGCGGCGCGGGCGTGCGCCGCCGCTGCGGTGTGACCGGGCGCGAGGGGCACCAGTACCACCCCGGTGCCGCTGTGTTCGCGCACCGCGGCCAGGTCGGCGTGGGCGGGCACATCCACCGCCGACCCGTCCGGATCACGGCCCACCCCGGCGCCGCCGCGCACCGCGGCCAGGTCGGTGCAGGCGGGCGCGTCGAACCCGGGCAATGGCTCACCCAGCACGGCGAGGACGTCCGCCGGCGGGCCGTCCGGGGTGATCGGGGCCCAGTCCACGCCGAACAGGCTGTCCGCCGGCCCGGTCTCGGCCAGGTGGTCGGCGGAGACGGCGCGGACCCGCAGCGCGGCCACCGACGCGACCGGGGTGCCGGCCGGGTCGGCCAGGGCCAGCGCCACCGTGTCGGGGCCGTCCGGGCGCAGGCGGACCCGCAATGCTGTCGCACCGGTGGCGGAGAGCCGGACGTCCTCCCACGAATACGGCACCCGGCTCCGGCCCGGCCCGGCCAGCGCGAGGCCGTGCAGGGCGGCGTCGAACAGGGCGGGGTGCAGGCCGAAACCCGCGTCCGCCCGGTCACCTTCGGCGGTCTCCGTCAGGGCCACCTCGGCGTAGAGGTCGCCGCCGCGGCGCCAGCCCGCCCGCAGGCCGCGGAACAGCGGTCCGTAGGCGAGGCCCTGCTCGGCGAGGACCTGGTACAGCTCGGTGACGGCGACCGGCTCCGCGTCGCGGGGTGGCCAGTCGGTGGCGTCGAAGCCCGCGTCGGCGGGTCCGGCGTCCGGGGCCAGCGTGCCGGTCGCGTGCCGGGCCCACGGGGCGTCCGGCTCCCCGGCCGGGCGGGAGAACACGCCGACCGTGCGGCGGCCGCCGGTGTCCGGGGCGCCCAGCGCGACCTGGATCCGCACCGCCTCGTCCTCGGCCAGCACCAGCGGCGCGGCCAGGGTGAGTTCCTCGAGCCGGCCGCAGCCGGCCTCGTCGCCGGCCCGGATGGCCAATTCGACGAACCCCGTCCCGGGGAACAGGGTCCGGCCGAACACCACGTGGTCGGCCAGCCAGGGCTGGGTCGCGGTGCCGATGCGGCCGGTGAACAGCAGTTCCCCGCCACCTCCGGCCACCTCCACCGCACCGGTGAGCAGCGGGTGTCCGACCTCGGTGAGGCCGCTGTCGGCGCGACCGGCGTTCGGCGTCGGCCAGTAGGTCCGGTGTTCGAAGGCGTAGGTGGGCAGGTCGATCCGGCGGCCACCCGGGTACCACGGAGTCCAGTCCACGGCGGCGCCGTGCACGTAGGCCTCGGCCAGCGCGCGGGCCAGCCGGTCCGGACCCCCTCGCCGCGGCGCAGGGTGCCGATCGCCGCGGCCGCCGCGCCCGCCGTCTCGCGGATGCCGGCCACCAGCACCGGGTGCGGGCTGACCTCGACGAACAGCTCGTGCCCGGCCTCGGCCAGCACCCGGACGGCGTCGGTCATCCGCACGGTCTCGCGCATGTTGTCGTACCAGTACTGCGGGCCCATCGTGGTGGTGTCGCACCAGTCGCCGGTCACGGTGGACAGCAACGGCACGTCCGCGGCGCGCGGCTCGAGGCCCGCCAGCCCGGCCAGCATCCGGTCGCGGACCCGCTCGACCTGGGCCGAGTGGGAGGGGAAGTCGCCGGCCACCTTCTTGGCCTCGATCCCGTCCGCGGCCAGGGTTTCGGCGAGCTCGTCCAGCGCCGCGTACTCACCGGAAACGACGACCGAGCCGGGCGCGTTCACCGCGGCCACCGACAGCCGGCCGGCCCAGCGGTCCAGCCGGCCGAGCACGTCCTCGTGCGGCAGCGGGACCGAAACCATGCCGCCGCGGCGGTACAGCTCTTCGGCGATCAGCTTGCTGCGCAAGGTGACCACCCGCGCGCCGTCCTCGAGGGACAGAGCGCCGGCGACGCAGGCCGCGGCCACTTCGCCCTGCGAGTGACCGAAGACCGCGGCCGGGCGGACGCCGTGGGCCCGCCAGACCTCGGCCAGCGAAACCATCACGGCCCACAGCGCGGGCTGGGCCACGTCGAGCCGGTCCAGGCGGTCCGCCTCGCGCAGAACCGCGGTCAGCGACCAGTCCACGTGCGGGGCCAGCGCCTCGGCGCAGCGCTGCATGCTCGCGGCGAACACCGGCGAGGTGTCCAGGAGCTCGGCCGCCATCCCTACCCAGTAGGCACCCTGACCGGGGAAGGCGAACACGGTGCTGCCGCCCCCGGTGGTGCCGGTGACGGTGCGGGCGGCCGGTTCCCCCGCGCCGAGGGCGCGCAGCCCGGCGGTGAGTTCGGCAGCGCCGTCGCCCAGCACGACGGCCCGGTGTTCCAGCGCGGCCCGGGACGTGACCAGGGAGTGCCCGACGTCGAGCAGGTCGCCTTCGGCCAGCTCGGCCAGCCGGGCGGCCTGGCCGCGCAGGGCCGCCGCGGAACGGGCCGAGAGCACCCACGGCACCGGGCCCGCGGGCGCGGCGGGCCCGGCGACCGGAGCGGCGGGCTCGGGTGGCGCCTGCTCGATGATGGTGTGCACGTTGGTGCCGCTGACGCCGAAGCTGGACACGCCGGCCCGGCGCGGGCGGCCGGTTTCCGGCCACGGGGCGGGTTCGGTGAGCAGCCGGACGGCTCCCGCCGACCAGTCCACATGGGACGACGGCGACCCGGCGTGCAGGGTCCGCGGGACCAGGCCGTGCTGCATCGCCTGGACCACCTTGATGATCCCGGCGACGCCGGCGGCGGCCTGCGTGTGGCCGATGTTGGACTTGACCGACCCCAGCAGCAGCGGCGTTTCGCGGTCCTGGCCGTAGGTGGCCAGCAGGGCCTGCGCCTCGATCGGGTCGCCCAGCGTCGTGCCGGTCCCGTGCCCCTCGACCACGTCGATGTCCGCTGTGGACAGCCCGGCGGAGGCCAGCGCGTCGGCGATCACCCGCTGCTGCGAGGGGCCGTTGGGGGCGGTGAGGCCGTTGGACGCGCCGTCGGAGTTGACCGCGCTGCCGCGGACGAGCGCGAGCACCGGGTGGCCGTGGCGGCGGGCGTCCGACAGCCGCTCCACCACGAGCACGCCGACCCCCTCGGCCCAGCCGACGCCGTCCGCGCCGTCGCCGTAGGCCTTGCAGCGGCCGTCCGGGGCCATGCCGCGCTGCCGGGAGAACTCGACGAACACATGCGGGGTGGACAGCACGGTGACGCCACCGGCCAGCGCGAGGGAGCATTCGCCGGAGCGCAATGCCTGCACGGCCAGGTGCAGGGCCACCAGCGAGGATGAGCACGCCGTGTCGACGGTCAGGGCCGGGCCCTCGAGGCCGAAGGCGTAGGCGACCCGGCCGGAGGCGATGCTCGGCGAGCTGCCGTTGCCGCGGAAGCCCTCGAAGCCGCGGCCGCCCAGCAGGCTGGCGTAGTCGTTGTACATCACGCCGGCGAACACGCCGGTGCGGCTGCCGTGCAGCGACGTCGGGTCGATGCCGGCGCGTTCGAACGCCTCCCAGGACGCCTCCAGCAGCAGCCGCTGCTGGGCGTCGGTCGCGAGCGCCTCGCGGGGGCTCATCCGGAACAGGGCCGCGTCGAACGCTCCGGCGTCGCGCAGGAAGCCGCCGGAGCGGGTGTAGCTGGTGCCGGGGTGGGCCGGGTCCGGGTGGTACAGCGCGGCGGTGTCCCAGCCGCGGTCGGCCGGGAAGTCCGAGATCGCGTCCACGCCGTCGCTGACCAGCCGCCAGAGGTCTTCCGGGGAAGCCACCCCGCCGGGGTAGCGGCAGCTCATGCCGACGATGGCGATCGGCTCGTCGGTGCCGGCCGTGGTCCGCGCCGGGACGGCGGTGACCGGACCCGAGTCGAGCAGCTCAGAGAGCAGGTAGCCGGTCAGGGCGTGCGCGGTGGGGTGGTCGAAGACCAGGGTGGCGGGCAGCCGGACCCCGGTCGTGGCGCCCAGCCGGTTGCGCAGGTCGACCGCGGTCAGCGAGTCGAAGCCAAGGTCGCCGAAAGTGCGGGCGGGGTCGACGGCGGCCGCACCGGCGTAGCCGAGCACGGTCGCGACCGCGCCGCGGACCAGCCGCAGCACGTGGGCGGAACGCTCGTCGGCGGACATCCCGGCCAGCCGCCGGGCCAGCTCGCCGCCGGCGGCCGCCCGGCCCGCGGTCCGCCGTCCGGGACGCACCAGGCCGCGCAGCAGCGACGGCACGGCTCCGGCCGCCCGGATCGCGGCCAAGTCGAGCCGGGCCGGCAGCACCACCGGTACCCCGGTGCCCAGTGCGGCGTCGAACAGGGCCACGCCTTGCGCCACGGTCATCGGCGGCAGCCCCTGCCGGGCCAGCCGTTCCCGGTCGGCTTCGGTGAGGGTGGCCGTCATCCCGGCCGTGGGCACCCAGGCGCCCCAGGCCAGCGCGGCGCCGGGCCGGCCGAGGGCGTGCCGGTACCGCGCGAGGGCGTCGAGGTAGGCGTTGCCCGCGGCGTAGTTGGCCTGGCCCGCACCGCCGAAGACACCGGCGACGGAGGAGAACAGCACCAGCGGCGTGGCCTCGGGCAGGGCCTCGTGCAGGTGCCAGGCGGCGTCCACCTTGACCCGCAGCACCCGGTCCAGCTGCTCGGCGCCCAGCGTGGTCAGCACGCCGTCGTCCAGCACGCCGGCGGCGTGCACGACGGTGGCCGGAGCGTGCTCGGCCAGCACCGCACGCACGGCTTCCCGGTCCGTGACATCGCAGGTCACCGCGGTGACCGTGACCGGCTCGGGGATTCGGTGGCCTCCAGCTCGGCGATCAGCCCGGCCACGCCGGGGGTGTCCGGGCCGCGGCGGCCGGCCAGCACCAGCCGCCGGACGCCGTGCGCGGTGACCAGGTGGCGGGCCAGTTCCGCGCCGAGCCCGGTGGTGCCGCCGGTGATCAGCACCGGGCCCTCGACCGGCACGGTCCGCGACGGCGGGGGCAGCCGGTCGAGACGGGCCGCGCACGGCCGGCCGTTCCGCACGGCCACCTGGGGTTCGTCGCCGGCGGCGGCCCGGGCGGTCAGCTCGGCGGGATCGCCCCTCTCGTCGTCGGGGTCGAGGTCGAGCAGGACGAACCGGCCGGGGTGTTCGGTCTGGGCGGTGCGGATCAGGCCCCAGACCGCGGCGGCGGCCAGGTCACGGCCGTCCACCGCGCCGCGGGTGCGGAACACCAGCGGTCCTTCCGGTGCTTCGGCGGCCAACCAGTCCTGCGCGGCGGTCAGCGCCCGCGCGACCAGGGCCCGCGCCGCCTCGGGGCCTTCCTCCTCGCCGATCAGCTCGACGACGGCGGGGGCGGGACCGGCCGCCGGCAGGTTCACCGGGGTCCAGGTCAGGTCGAACAGGGAGTTGCGGTCGACCCCCGGGGTTTCGCCGGGGATTTCCCGCAGCACGAGCGAATCCACCGAGACGACCGGCGCGCCGGCCGGGTCGGTGGCCAGGATCGCCATGGTGCGCGGGTCGGGCCGGGTGACCCGCACGCGCAGCTCGGCCGCACCCGCCGCGTGCAGGGTGACGCCGCTCCAGGCGAACGGCATGCTGGCCGCCATCTCGCCGCCGCGCTGCGCCACGCCTGCGGCCTGCACGGCGCCGTCCAGCAGGGCGGGGTGCAGGCCGAAGCCGGACGGCTCGAGGTCTTCGGGCAACGCGATTTCCGCGTACACCGTGTCTTCGTGCTGCCAGGCGGCCCGTACGCCCCGGAACACCGGGCCGTAGTGGAATCCGTGCTCGGAGAACCAGTCGTAGAAGCCGTCGAGTTCGCAGGGCTGTGCGCCCGGCGGCGGCCAGGCTGTCGCGAAGCCGGTGTCCACTTCGGACGCGTCGGAGGTCAGCACGCCGGTGGCGTGCGGGGTCCAGGGGGCGTCCGGGTCGCCGTCGGGGCGGGAGTGCACGGTCAGGGTGTGGCTCTCGCCGTCCTCGGCCGCGGCCACCACGACCTGCACCTGCACCGCGTCGTGCGCGGGCAGCACCAGCGGCGCGGCCAGGGTCAGTTCGGCCACCCGGTTCCGGCCCACCTCGTCGGCGGCACGCACCGCCAGTTCGACGAAACCGGTGCCGGGGAACACGATCCGGTCCCCGGCCACGTGGTCGGCCAGCCAGGGGTGGGTGCGCACGGACAGCCGTCCGGTGAAGACGGCGCCGGAGTCGTCGGCCAGCACCACGGCCGCGCCGAGCAGCGGGTGCCCGGTCCGGTCCAGCCCGGCCGCGCCGAGGTCGCCGACCCCGCCGGCCGGTTTCTCCGGCCAGAAGCGCTGGTGCTGGAAGGCGTAGGCGGGCAGCGGGACCGGGCGCGCGCCGGAGCCGGCGAACCAGGCCCGCCAGTCCACCGGCACGCCTCGCACGTGCAGGGCGGCCAGCGCGGCGCCGGCGGCCTCCGGTTCGGGACGATCCTTGCGCAGCAGCGGAACCGCCGGGTGGCCGTCGCCGTCCGGCAGGCAGTCCGCGACCGCGGCGGCCAGCACGCCGGCCGGGCCGAGCTCGACGAACCGGGTCACCCCGGCCTCGTGCAGGACGCGGACCGCGTCGGCGAAGCGGACGGCTTCCCGGACGTGCCGCACCCAGTAGTCGCCGCTGCGCAGGTCGGCCGCGGCCGCCGGGGCCCCGGTCAGGGTGGAGACCAGGGGCGTGGTGGGCTCGCCGAACCGCAGCCCCGCCACGGCTTCGGCGAAGCTGTCCAGCATGGGCGCCATCAGCGGCGAGTGGAAGGCGTGGCTCACCCGCAGCCGTTTGACCTGGATGCCTCGTGCGGAAAGGGTTTCCTCAGCCTCGGTCACGGCGTCCTCGGCGCCGGAGAGCACCACCGACGCGGGCCCGTTGACCGCGGCCACCGACAGCCGGCCGGACAGCAGCGGGGCGACCGTCTCCTCGGTCGCGCGGACCGCGAGCATCGCTCCCCCGGCAGGCAACGCGGCCATCAGCCGGGCCCGGGCCGAAACCAGGGTGGCGGCGTCGGCCAGGTCGAGCACGCCGGCCACGTGGGCGGCGGCGATCTCGCCGACGGAGTGGCCGGCCAGGAAATCCGGCCGCAGGCCCCAGGACTCGGCCAGCCGGTAGAGGGCGACCTGCAGGGCGAACAGAGCGGGCTGGGCCCCGCCGGTGTCCTCCAGCGCGGCCGGGTCCTCGCCCCAGACGATCTCGCGCAGCGGACGGCCGGCGTGCCGGTCGAGTTCCGCGGCCACCTCGTCGAAGGCCGCGGCGAACACCGGGAACCGCGCGTGCAGCTCCCGGCCCATGCCCAGCCGCTGCGCTCCCTGGCCGGAGAACAGGAACGCCGTCCGGCCGGCCAGTGCGGTCCCGCTCAGCACGGCCGGGTCGGGTTCGCCGTCGGCCAGCGCGCGCAGGGCCGCGGCGCGGTCCGGGCCGAGCACCGCGACCCGGTGTTCGAACGCGGTCCGGGTGGTGGCCAGCGAGAAAGCCAGGTCCAGGTCGGTGCCGGGGATGTCTTCGGCGAGCCGGGCGGCCTGCGCGCGCAACGCTTCCGGGCTGCGGGCGGACAGCAGCCACGGGACGACCGGCGGCGCGATCCGCTCGGGCTCCGGGGCGTCGCCGGGGTCCGGGGCCTGCTCCAGGATGATGTGGGCGTTCGTGCCGCTGATGCCGAAGGACGACACCCCGGCGCGGCGCCGGTGGTCGGACTCCGGCCACGGGACCGCCTCGGACAGCACCTGCACGGCGCCGGAGGACCAGTCCACCTGCGTCGACGGCCGGTCCACGTGCAGCGTGCGCGGCACCCGGCCGTGCCGCATGGCCAGGAGCATCTTGATCACGCCCGCCACGCCGGCGGCGGCCTGGGTGTGGCCGATGTTCGACTTGACCGAGCCGAGCAGCAGCGGCCGCCCGGCCGGGCGCTGCCGTCCGTAGGTGGCCAGCAGGGCCTGGGCTTCGATGGGGTCGCCGAGGGTGGTGCCGGTCCCGTGGCCCTCGACCGCGTCCACGGTGTCCGCGGCGACCCTGGCGTTCTCCAGGGCCGCCTGGATGACCCGTTGCTGGGAAGGGCCGTTGGGGGCGGTGAGGCCGCTGGAGGCGCCGTCGGAGTTGACCGCGGAGCCGCGGACCAGCCCGAGCACCTGGTGGCCGTGGCGGACGGCGTCGGAGAGCCGCTCGACCAGCAGCACGCCGACCCCCTCGCCCCACACCATGCCGTCGGCGGCGTCGGCGAAGGCCTTGCACCGGGCGTCCGGCGACATGCCGCGCTGCCGGGAGAACTCGACGAACACGGCCGGGTTGGGCATGACGGTGACGCCGGCGGCCAGCGCGAGCGAGCACTCGCCACCGCGCAGGGCCTGGGCGGCCAGGTGCAGGGCGACCAGCGACGACGAGCACGCGGTGTCGACCGTGACGGCGGGGCCCTGGAGGCCGAGGAGGTAGGCCACCCGGCCGGAGATCACGCTCGACGTGGTCCCGGTCAGCCGGTGGCCCTCGGCCTCCGGCGGCAGCGGGATCCCGGTGCCGTAGTTGAGGTGCACGGCGCCGACGAACGTGCCGGTGTCGGTGCCGTGCAGGCCGGCCGGGTCGATCCCGGCCCGTTCGACCGCCTCCCAGGCGACCTCCAGCAGGAGCCGCTGCTGCGGGTCCATGGCCAGTGCCTCGCGCGGCGAGATGCCGAAGAAGCCCGCGTCGAACCCGGCGGCCTCGCGCAGGAAGCCGCCCTCGCGCACGTAGGTGGTGCCGGGGTGGTCGGGGTCCGGGTGGTACAAGCCTTCGACGTCCCAGCCGCGGTCGTCGGGGAACGGCCCGATGGCGTCCTCGCCGGCGTCGAGGGCCCGCCACAGGTCCTCCGGCGAGTCGATGCCACCCGCGTACCGGCAGGCCATCCCGACCACGGCGATGGGCTCGTGGTCGCGGGCCTCGGCGGCCTTCAGCCGCTGCCGGGCCTGCCGCAGGTCGTTGGTGACCAGCTTGAGGTAGTCACGGAGCTTGTCCTCGTTGCTCGTCATGGGTCCAGAGTTGCCTGCCGGCAACCAGGAAGCTGCTAATTCTCCGGGGCGCACCGGGGAACGCGAAACCGCCCGCGGCCGGGGGCCACGGGCGGTTTCGGCGGTCGGGCCGCGGTGCTCAGTCCAGGCCGAGCTCGGAGTTGATCAGCGCGAACATCTCGGCGTCGGTCGCCGCGTCGAGCGAGCCGGTGTCCTCGGCGTCCGCTTCCGGGGTTTCGGTGAAACCGTCCTCGAGCCGCCACTGGAGGGCGGCCAGGCGCTTGAGCAGGCGAGCCCGCGTCTCCCGATCGAACTCCGAGGTGAACAGGGTCGCTTCCAGGTGGTCCAGGTCGGCGAGGATGGCCGGGCCGTCCCCGTCGAGCCCGAGTTCCCCGCGCAGGTGCGCGGCCAGCACGGACGGTGTGGTGAAGTCGAAGATCATCGACGTCGGCAGCCGCAGCCCGGTTTCGGCGGCGAGCCGGTTGCGCAGCTCCACCCCGGTCAGCGACGTCATGCCGAGTTCGAGGAAGCCGCGGTTGCGGTCGATGTGCTCGTCCGCGCCGTGGCCCAGCACCGCCGCGGCGCCCCGGCACACCAGGTTCACCAGCAGGTTGTCCTGCTCTCCCGCGCTGAGCCCGGCCAGCCGTTCGGCCAGGCCCGGGCCGTCGCCCGCGGCCACGGCGTTGCCGGCGGCCCGGCGGCCGGCCGGGACCAGGTCGCGCAGCAGCGGCGGAACCGCCCGCCCGGCCATCGTGCGCAGGGTGAGCGGGGCGGGGACCAGCAGCGGCCCGGCCAGGCCGGCCGCGGCGTCCAGCAGCTCCATCCCGGTCGCGGTGCCGATCGGCACGATGCCTTCGCGGCGCAGCCGGGCGACGTCGGCCTCGGCCAGCGCTCCGGTCATGCCGCTGCGCTGCTCCCACAGGCTCCACGCCAGCGCCGTGCCGGGCAGGCCGAGCGCCCGCCGGTGCTGGGCCAGTGCGTCCAGGAAGGTGTTCGCCGCGGCGTAGGCGGCCTGCCCGCCGTTGCCGAGGATGCCGGCGAAGCCGGAGAACAGCAGGAAGGCGTCCAGCTCCGTGTCCCGCGTGAGTTCGTGCAGGTTGACCGCGGCGGCCACCTTGGGGCGCAGCACGGCGGCGAGCCGGTCCTCGGTGAGGCCGGTGAGCACGCCGTCGTCGAGCACGCCGGCCAGGTGCACCACCCCGCGCAGCGGGTGCTCCGCCGGGACGGTGGCCAGCAGGGTGGCCAGCTGGTCCCGGTCGGCGGCGTCGCAGGCGGCCACGGTGACGTCGGCCCCCAGCCCGGCCAGCTCCGCGCGGATCTCCTCGGCGCCGGGGGCGTCCGGGCCGCGGCGGCTGGTCAGCAGCAGGTGCCGCACCCCGTGCTCGGTGACCAGGTGCCGGGCCAGCACGCCGCCCAGCGTGCCGGTGCCGCCGGTGATCAGCACGGTGCCGGTGCCGCTCCAGGTCCAGCCCGGCCGCTCGGCCGGTTCGGGGCGGGCCAGCCGCGGCACCCGCACGACTCCCCCGCGCACCGCCAGCTGCGGTTCGCCCAGGCGCAGGGCCGCGGCCAGCACCGCGGGATCGGGTTCGCCGTCGGTGTCGATCAGGGTGAACTGGCCGGGGTTTTCGGTCTGGGCCGAGCGCAGCAGGCCCCAGACACCGGCGCCGGCCAGGCCGTCGAGCGGTTCGCCGGGCCGGGTGCCGATGGCCCCGCGGGTGAGCAGGACCAGCCGGGAGCCGTCCGGGTACCCGGCGGCGAGCCAGGCCTGGACTTCGTGCAGCGCCCGGGAAACGGCGTGGCGCGCCGACGCGGCCAGCCCGCCGTCGGTGGTCTCGCAGCCGATCGGCAGCAGCACCACCGCGGGCGGCTGTCCGGCGTCCAGGCCGGCCACGCCGCCGGGACGGGCCGGGATGCCGCCGAGCGGTTCGTCCCCGAGCACGACCCAGCCTTCGGTGTCCAGCGCACCGCCGGACACCGCCGGTTCGACCCAGTCCACGGTGAACAGCGCGTCCCGGTGCCCGGGCCCGGCGGTGGCGAACGACTCGGCCGGGAAAGCCTGCCACGACACGGAATCCACGCCGGCCACCGGGGCGCCGGTGGCGTCCAGGGCGAGCAGCGAGACGGCGTCCGGGCCGGCCGGCGTGACGTGCAGCCGCAGCGCGGTCGCCCCCTGGGCGTACACCGACACCCCCTGCCAGCGGGCCGCAGGACGGGACCGTCGGCCGGGGCGAGCCCGGCCAGGCCCAGCGCGGCGGCGGCCTGGGTGAGGGCCGGGTGCAGGGCGTAGCCCGCGACCTCTCCGGCCTCGGCGGGCAGGGTGAGTTCGGCGCACAGCCCGGTGCGGGTGCGCCAGGCCGCGGTGAGCGCGGCGAAGCCGGGGCCGTGGTGCAGGCCGGACCGGTCCAGCGCCTGGTAGAGCTCTTCGACGTCGAGTTCGGTGGCGTGGGCGGGCGGCCACTCGGCCGGCGCCTCGGGCAGCGGCCGGTGCGCGGCCAGCGTGCCGGCGGCGTGCTCCCGCCAGTCTTCGCCGTCGACGGCGCGGCTGTGCACGGTGACCGGGCGCGTCCCGTCCTCGCCGGGCACGCCCAGCGTGACCTGAATCCGGACCACTTCGTCCTCGGCCAGGACCAGCGGCCGGGTGACGGCGAGGCCGGTGACGGTGCCGCAGCCGGCCCGGTCGCCGGCCTGCGCGGCCCACTCCAGGAACACCGCGTCGGGCACGGTGATCGCGCCGAGCACGCGGTGCTCGGCCAGCCAGGGCCGGGTGGCCGCAGACAGCCGCCCGGTGAGCACCGTGGCGCCGGAACCGGCCAGTTCAAGGCCGGCCCCCAGCAGCGGGTGCCCGGCCGGGGTCAGCCCGAGACCGGCCGCGTCGGCGACGCGGTCGCCGGGCTCGATCCAGTAGCGCTCCCGCTGGAAGGCGTAGGTGGGCAGCTCGATGCGGCAGCCGCTGGCGCACCAGGCGGTCCAGTCCACCGGGACGCCGCGGACGTGGGCCTCGGCCAGAGAGGTGAGCAGGCGGGTGCGGCCGCCGTCGTCGCGGCGCAGGGTGCCGAGCACACCGGCGTCGGCGCCGGCGGCCTCGATGGTGTCCTGGATGCTCATGGCCAGCACGGGGTGCGGGCTGACCTCGATGAACACGTCGTTGCCGTGCGCCAGCAGCTCCCGCACGGCCGGTTCCAGCCGGACCGGGTGGCGCAGGTTGTCGTACCAGTAGCCGGCGTCCAGCGTGCCGGGCTCCACCCACCGGCCGGTCAGCGTGGACAGGAACGGGATCTCCGGGGTGCCGGGGGAAACCGCGGCCAGCGCGGACAGCAGCTCCTGGTGGATCTTCTCGACGTGGACGGAGTGCGAGGCGTAGTCCACCGGCACGGTCTTGGCCCGCAGGCCGTCTTCGGCGCAGGCGGCCGAGAACTCTTCCAGCGCGTCCACGTCGCCGGAGACCACGACGCTGCCGGGGCCGTTGACGGCGGCCACGGACACCCGGCCGGCCCAGCGGTCCAGCCGGGCCTCGACGTCGGCCTCGGACGCGGTGACCGAGACCATGCCGCCGTAGCCGGCCAGGTGCTCGGCGATCGCCTTGCTGCGCAGCGCGACGACCCGGGCACCGTCCTCGAGGGACAGCGCGCCCGCGACGCAGGCGGCGGCGATCTCGCCCTGCGAGTGGCCGACCACGGCGGCCGGCTGCACGCCGTGCGCGCGCCAGACCTCGGCGAGCGACACCAGCACGGCCCACAGCACCGGCTGGACCACCTCGACCCGGTCCAAGGCGGCCGGACCGCCCCGCAGCACGTCGGTGACGGAGAAGCCGGTGAACGGACGCAGGGCCGCCTCGCATTCGGCGATCCGGCGGGCGAAGACCGGCGACTGCGTCAGCAGTTCCGCGCCCATGCCCGCCCACTGCGAGCCCTGGCCGGGGAAGACGAACACCACGCCACGCCCGCCGCCGCTGCCGGGCCGGCCGAGCACCACCCCCGCGCCCGGGGTGCCCTCGCGCACCGAACGCACGCCGGCCAGCAGCTCGTCGGTCTCCGTGCCGACGACGACCGCCCGGCAGTCCAGCGTGGTGCGGGTGGTGACCAGGGAAAACGCCACGTCGGCCGGATCCGCCTCGCGGGTGGCCGGCGCGTGCTCGAGCGCGGCGGCCTGATCACGCAGGGCGGCTTCGGTCCGGCCGGACAGCACCCACGGCACGGCGACCGGCACCCCGGCCGCGGCCGGCTCCGGCTCGGCCGGCGCGGGCGGGGCCTCTTCGACGATCAGGTGGGCGTTGGTGCCGCTCATGCCGAACGAAGACACCCCGGCCCGGCGCGGCCTGCCGGTGCGCGCCACGGCGTGGCCTCGGCGAGCAGCGCGACCGAACCCGCCGTCCAGTCCACGTGGGACGACGGCTGCTCGGCGTGCAGGCTGCGCGGCAGCAGGTTCTCCCGCATCGCGAGCACGACCTTGATCACGCCGGCCACCCCGGCGGCGGCCTGCGTGTGGCCGAAGTTCGACTTCACCGAGCCCAGCCACAGCGGCGTTTCCCGGTCCTGGCCGTAGGTGGCGAGCACCGCCTGGGCCTCGATCGGGTCGCCCAGCGTGGTTCCGGTGCCGTGCCCCTCGACGACGTCGACGTCCGATGTGGACAGTCCGGAGGCGGCCAGCGCGGCCCGGATGACCCGTTGCTGAGCCGGTCCGTTGGGGGCGGTGAGCCCGTTGGACGCGCCGTCGGAGTTGATCGCGCTGCCGCGCAGCAGGGCCAGCACCGGGTGGCCGTGGCGGCGGGCGTCGGACAGCCGTTCCAGCACCAGCACGCCGGCGCCTTCCGACCAGCCGGTGCCGTCCGCGGTCTCGGCGTAGGCCTTGCAGCGGCCGTCCGCCGACAGCCCGCCCTGCTGGGTGAACTCGATGAACGGGTTGGGCGTGCAGAGCGCGGTCACACCGCCGGCCAGGGCCAGCGAGCATTCGTCGTTGCGCAGGGCGGTGGCGGCCAGGTGCAGCGCGACCAGCGAGGACGAGCAGGCGGTGTCCACGGTCAGCGCGGGGCCGGCCAAGCCGAGCGCGTAGGACAGCCGGCCGGAGAGCACGCTGGCGGCGGTGCCGGTGCTGGCCAGCACGCGCTGGTCGGCGCGGCCGGCGATGACGAGGTTGGCGTAGTCCTGGCCGGTGGTGCCGACGAACACGCCGGTCCGGCTGCCCTTGAGCGTGGCCGGGTCCAGCCCGGCGCGTTCGATCGCCTCCCAGGTGGTCTCCAGCAGGATTCGCTGCTGCGGGTCCATGGTGACCGCCTCGCGCGGCGAGATCCGGAAGAAGCCGGCGTCGAACTCGCCGAGCCCGTCGAGGAACCCGCCGCCGTCGGTGGCGCTGGCGCCCGCGCCGAGCGCGGCCAGGTCCCAGCCGCGGTCGGCGGGGAACCCGGTGATCACGTCCCGGCCCTCGGCCAGCACGGCCCAGAACTCCTCGGGGGTACCGACCCCGCCGGGGTAGCGGCAGCCGATGCCGACCACCGCGATCGGCTCGTCGGCCGAGGCCGCGAGCAGCTCTTCGTTCTGCCGGCGCAGTCTCTCGTTCTCCTTCAACGAGGATCGCAGCGCCTCGATGTACTGGCTCTCCGAGTTGGTCATCGTCTCGCTCCCGATCGCCGTCAGTTGATCTGGGCGCTTTCGCGCACCATCCGCAGCAGGTCTTCGCCGTCCATCTCGTCCAGCGAGCTGCCGCCGTCCGGGCGGGCGTCGCCGTCTTCGTCGCTCCCCTCGCCGTCCTCGGCCAGCCGGGTCAGCATGTCCAGCAGACCGGACCGGCGGAGCCGGGCCGGCGGGATCGCCGCCAGCAGCTCCTGGTAGCGCGCCGCCTCGGCGCCGCCCTCCCCGGCCGGGCCACCCGCCGGGAACAGTTCGGCCAGCAGGAACCGGGCCAGCACCGCCGGGCTGGGCTGGTCGAAGACCAGCGAGGCCGGCAGGGCCAGGCCGGTGGCGCCGACCAGTGCCTTGCGCAGCTCGACCGCGGTGAGCGAGTCGACGCCCAGTTCGGAGAACGGCCGGTCGGGCGGGATGGCCGCCGGGCCGGCGTGGCCGAGGACGCGGGCCGCCGCGGCGCGGACCAGCTTGACCAGTTCGCGCTCGCGTTCGGCGGCGGGCGCGGCGGCCAGGCGGTCACGCAGTTCGGCCACCCGGTCCGCGGCGGGTTCCGCGGCGGCCGCCGTGGTCAGCGCGGTCCGGACCTCGGGCAGGTCGCCCAGCAGCGGGCTGGGCCGCTGCACGGTGAACCGGGGCGCGAAGGTGGCCCAGTCCACGTCGGCCACGGTCAGCAGGGTCTCGTCGTCGTCCAGGGCCTGCTGCAGCGCGGCCACGGCGTACGCGGGACGCATCGGGGTGATCCCCATGCTCCGGAGGACGTCGAGGTCGGCCGAACCGGCGAGCATCCCCGCCTCGGCCCAGGCGCCCCAGGCCACCGACGTGGCCGGGAGGCCGTCGGCGCGGCGGGACTGGGCGAGCGCGTCCAGGTAGGTGTTGGCGGCGCAGTAGCCGGGCTGGCTGTGGCTGCCCCAGACCGCGGCGATCGAGGAGAACAGCACGAAGGCGTCCAGCTCGGCGTCGCGGGTCAGGTCGGCCAGGTGCCGGGCCGCGGTGACCTTGGCCCGCAGGGTGGTGTCGAGGCCGTCCGGGCCGAGTTCGGCGATGGGCTGGTGGTCGGCCACGCCGGTGGCGTGGAACACCGCCCGCAGCGGGTACTGCTCGCCGATGTCGGCGAGCAGCGCGGCCAGCTGCTCCTTTTCGGCCACGTCGCAGGCGGCCACGGTGACCCGGGCGCCGTGCGCGGCCAGTTCCGCCCGCAGCTCGTCCGCGCCCGGGGCGGCCGGGCCCCGGCGGCTGGCCAGGACGAGGTGTTCGGCACCGTTCTTCGCGGCCCAGCGGGCGATGGTGGCTCCGAGGCCGCCGGTGCCGCCGGTGATCAGCACGGTGCCGCGCGGCCGCCACCGGCGCCGGGCGCTGCCCGGGGTGCGGCGGGCGCGGACCACCCGGCGGGCGTAGCTGCCGGACTCGCGGACGGCGACCTGGTCTTCGCCGCCGGCCCCGGACAGGGTCGCGGCCAGCCGGCGGGCGGTCCGCTCGTCCAGCTCGGCCGGCAGATCGACGAGGCCGCCCCACTGCCGCGGGTACTCGAGCGCGGCCGCGCGCCCGAGGCCCCAGAGCGTCGCCTGGAGCGGGTGGGGCACCGGCTCGCCGTCTTCGACGCCGACCGCGCCGGAGGTGGCGCACCACACGGGAGCGGTGCTCCCCCGGCCGGCCAGTGCCTGGAGCAGCTCGGCCGTGCCGGCCAGCCCGGCGGGCACCGAGCCGGAACCGGTCTGTTCGGCGACCCCGAGCAGGGACAGCACCCCGGCGATCGGTTCGTCCACCGCCAGCTGGTCCACTGTGGACCTCAGGACGGTCAGGCCCTGGCCGGTCAGGGCGGTTTCGACGCTGTCGACCCACCCGCGGTGGGCCGGGTCGCCGGGTTCGACGAGCAGCCAGGTGCCCGGTCGCACCTCCTCCGGTTCGGGCAGCGGGGTCCAGGTGGTGCGGTAGCGCCAGGGGTCGACCACGCTCTGTTCGCGCGAGCGGGTCCGCCACGAGGCGAGGGCCGGCAGGACGGTGTCCAGGGAGGCGTCGTCGAGGCCCAGTTCGCCGGCCAGGGTCCGGCTGTCCTCGCGTTCGACCGCGGCCCAGAACTCGTCGTCCACCGGGTCGGCCTGGGTGGCTGCCGCCTTCGGGATCGGCCAGTAGGTCTGGTGCTGGAACGGGTAGGTGGGCAACGTGGCCCGGCGCGGCTCGAGCGGGGTGAAGAAGGCGTCCCAGTCGACGCCGACGCCTTGGACGTGCAGTCCGGCCAGGGCGCGGAGCAGGGTTTCGGTCTCGGGTTTGTCCTTGCGCAGCGCCGGAATGCCGGTGGCCTCGGCCAGGTCGGCTGTGTGCGTGGTGAGGGTGGCGTCGGGGCCGAGTTCCAGGAAGGTGCGGACGCCTTCGCCGTGGAGGGTGTTCAGGCCGTCGGCGAAGCGCACGGTGTCGCGGACGTGCCGGACCCAGTAGTCGATGCTGCCTTGATCGCTGAATTCACCGGTCACATTGGAGACCACCGGGATGGTGGGTTCGTGGAACGTCATGCCGTCCAGGGCCCTGGCGAACTCGGCCAGCATGGGCTCCATCAGGCCGGAGTGGAAGGCGTGGGACACCGGCAATCGCTTGGCCCGGTCCGCCTCGATCCGGTCGATCGCTTCCTCGGTGCCCGACAGCACGACTGCGTTCGGGCCGTTGACGGCAGCGATCGACACGTCGGTCCACTGCCGTGCTTCTTCCTCGGTCGCCCGCACCGCCAGCATCGCCCCACCCGCCGGCAGGGCCTGCATCAACCGGCCACGCGCAGCCACCAGCGCACACGCGTCCGCCAGGGAGAACACCCCAGCCACGTAGGCGGCCGTGATCTCACCGATGGAGTGCCCGGCCACGTAATCGGGCTTGATGCCCCAGGACTCGACGAGCCGGAACAACGCCACCTCGACCGCGAACAACGCCGGCTGGGTGTACTCGGTCCGGTCCAGCCCCTCCCCGGACCACATCACCTCACGCAGGTTCTCGATCTCCAGCTCGGCCAGCACCTCGTCCAGGGCCACGGCGAACACCGGATACCGGCCGTAGAGCTCACGGCCCATCCCGGCGCGCTGGGCACCTTGGCCGGAGAACAGGACGGCCAGCTTGCCCCGGACCCGCGCACCGCTGACTACCTCCGCGTGCACGCCGTCGGCGGCCCAGGACCGCAGGTTCGCCACGGCGTGGGCGTCGGCCAGCACCACGGCCCGGTGGTCGAAGGCGGCCCGGGTCGTGGCCAGGGCCCAGCCGACGTCGACGGTGTCCTGGTCGCCGAGGCCCTCGGCCAGGGCGCGAGCCTGGTCACGCACGGCTTCCGGGGTGCGGCCGGACAGCACCCACGGCACCGGCACGGCGTCCCGGACCACCGCCGGCGTGGCCGGCGCGGGCTCGGGTGCCTCGATGATCGTGTGCGCGTTGGTCCCGCTGATGCCGAACGACGAGATCCCGGCCCGGCGGGGGCGGTCCACCTCGGGCCAGTTCCGGCTTTCGCTGAGGAGCGAGACCGCTCCGGACGCCCAGTCGACGTGCGAGGACGGGTCGCCCGAGTGCAGCGACCGCGGGAGCACGCCGTGGCGCATGGCCATGACCATCTTGATGATGCCCGCGACCCCGGCCGCGGCCTGGGTGTGGCCGATGTTCGACTTCACGGAACCCAGCCACAGCGGGGTTTCCCGGTCCTGGCCGTAAGTGGCCAGGAGTGCTTGGGCCTCGATCGGGTCACCCAGTGTGGTGCCCGTGCCGTGGCCCTCCACCACGTCGATGTCCTGAGTGGACAGACCGGCCGAGGCCAGCGCCTGGCGGATCACCCGCTGCTGCGACGGACCGTTCGGCGCCGTCAGGCCGTTGGACGCGCCGTCCTGGTTGATGGCACTGCCCCGCACCACGGCCAGCACCTCGTGGCCGTTGCGGCGCGCGTCGGACAGGCGTTCGAGCACCAGCATCCCGGCGCCTTCGGACCAGCCGACGCCGTCGGCGCCGTCACCGTAGGACTTGCACCGGCCGTCCTCGGACAACCCTCGCTGCCGGGAGAACTGGATGAACGTGTTCGGCGTCGCCATCACGGTCACCCCACCGGCCAAGGCCAGCGAGCATTCACCGGCCCGCAGGGCCTGGACGGCCCAGTGCAGGGCGACCAGGGACGACGAGCAGGCGGTGTCGACGCTGACCGCGGGTCCCTCCAGGCCCAGCGTGTAGGAGACTCGGCCGGACAGCACGCTGGGGGCGCTGCCCATCCCCTGGTAGGCCTCGAATTCACTGCCCTGCAGCAGTTTGGCGTAGTCGCTGTACATCACGCCGGCGAAGACGCCGGTGTCGCTGCCGCGCAGGGAGATCGGGTCGATACCGGCCCGCTCGAGCGCTTCCCACGACGTCTCCAGCAACTGGCGTTGCTGCGAGTCCGTCGCCATCGCTTCGCGGGGAGACATCCCGAAGAACTCGGCGTCGAATTCCCCGGCTTCGTGCAGGAAGCCACCGCGCTTGGTGTAGGACGTGCCGGTGTGCTCGGGATCCGGGTGGTACAGCCCTTCCAGGTCCCAGCCACGGCCGGTGGGGAATTCGGTGATCGCGTCCACCCCGTCGGCCACCAGCCGCCACAAGTCTTCCGGCGAGCGCACGCCTCCGGGGTAGCGGCACCCCATGCCGACGATGACGATCGGGTCGTCGCTCACCGGCCGCGGCACGGCGGTGACCGGGACGGACTGGCCGGCACCGGCACCCAGCCGTTCAAGCAGGTATTCGGTCAGTGCGCCGATGGTCGGGTAGTCGAAGACCAACGTCGTCGGGAGCCGCAGTTCCGTGGCCGCGTCCAAGCCGTTGCGCAGTTCGACCGCCGTCAGGGAGTCGAAACCCAGTTCCTGGAACGTCTTCTCCGCGTCGAACACCGTCCCGGTCGCGTGACCGAGGACGGCCGCGACCCGGCCGCCGATCACCTCGGCCACGGCCTCGGCCTGCTCGGCCGGGGTCAGCGCGGCCAGGCGCCGGGTCAGGTCGGCCGTGCCGGGCGCGCCGGCCCGGGAGACCCGGCGACGGACGCCGCCGGCGACGTCCCGCAGGACGCCGGGCAGCACCGCCCGCTCGCGCAGCGCGGCCACGTCCAGTCCGGTCGCCACGATCCGGCCGTCGACGGTCAGGGCCGCGTCGAGCAGAGCCAGCGCGCGGTCGGCGGGCAGCGGCGGCACCCCGGCGCGGGCCATCCGCTCGCGGTCAGCCTCCGACAGCTCACCCACCAGACCGTCGGCCAGCGCCCACGGACCCCACGCCACCGACAACGTCGGACACCCATCGGCCGTCCGGACCTCGGCCAGCGCGTCCAGGAACGAATTCGCCGCGGCGTAATTGCCCTGGCCCGCGGTGCCGAGCACGCCGGCCACCGAGGAGAACAACACCAGCCGCGTGTCCGGGTGCCGTTCGAGAGCACGGTGCAGGTGCCAGGCGGCGTCGACCTTCGGCGCGAGGACGGTGTCGAGCGACTCCGGCGTCAGCGAACCGACCACTCCGTCGGCCAGCACCCCGGCCGCGTGGATCACCAGCTCCAGACCGTGTTCGACGGCGACGGCGTCGACCAGCGCCGACACCGAATCCGCGTCACTCACGTCGCAGGTGCGCACCTCGACCGGACCGTCCGCTTCGGACAGCCAGTCCGCGGTGCCCCGGCGGCTGGCCAGCACCACCCGCTCGGCGCCCCGCTCCAGCAGGTGCCGGGTCAGCACCCGGCCGACCCCGCCGGTGCCGCCGGTGATCAGCACGGTCCCGGAACAGGTCCAGGAGCACACCGCGGTGGCCCGGTGCAGCCGGGGCGCCAGCACGGCGTCGCCGGTCACGCGCAGCTCGGACTCGTCGCAGGTCAAGGCTTCGATGAGGAGGTCCGCCCCGGGGCACCGGCCAGGTCCAGCAGGGCGAACCGGCCGGGGTTTTCCGCGAGCGCGCTGCGGACCAGGCCCCAGGCGGCCGCGGTCCGCACGCCGGCTTCCCGGGTCAGCAGCACGAGCCGTGAACCGGCGAAGGCCTCCTCGGCCAGCCAGTGCTGGACCAGGTCCAGCACCTCGGCGGTCAGGGTGTGCACGTCTGCGGGAACGTCACCCGCCGGTGGCGCGACCTCGGCCAGCACGACCCGGGGCACGTCCGTGACGGCCAGCGCGGCCAGATCGGGCGCGGTCTGCACGGGCAGCCCCGCGCCGAGCAGGACGTCGGCGACGTCCTCGGCGCCGACGACGGCCACGCGGGACAGGCCGGTCCGGGACGTGACGGCGACGGGCGTCCAGCCGACGTCGTACAGGCCGTCCCGGCCCGCGGCGACCGGTGCGGTGCCGGCCGAGCGCAGGGTCAGCGAACCCACGGTCACCACCGGCACGCCGTCGTGATCGGTGGCGGCGAGAGCGATCGTGTCCTCGCCCGAACGGGTCAGCCGGACCCGCAGCCGGGTGGCGCCGGTGGCGTGCAGTGCGACGTCGCGCCAGGCGAACGGCACGACCGCCCCGCCGGGCTCTCCGGACCGCAGGTAGCGGATGCCGTGCAGGGCGGCGTCCAGCACGGCCGGGTGCACGCCGAAGCCGTCGGCCTCCGCGTCCAGGGCGACCTCGGCGAACCACTCGTTCCCGGTGCCCTTCCAGACCGCCTCGACGCCGCGGAACCCGGGCCCGTAGGCCAGGCCCAGCGCTTCGAGATCGGCGTAGAAGGTGTCGATGTCGACCGGGGTCGCCGCCGGGGGCCAGGTTTCCAGGCCGGTGGCCCCGGTCGCGGCGACGCCGGGCCGGAGGGTGCCGGTGGCGTGCTGGATCCAGTCGTGGTCCGAGCCGGACCGGGAGTGGACGGCGAGGCCGCGGGTGCCGTCGGCCTGCTCGGCCGCCACCCGTACCTGGACCTGGACCGGCTCGCGGGCCGGCAGCACGAGCGGCGCGAGCAGGGTGAGCTCGTCGAGCCGGCCGCAGCCGGCCTCGTCGCCGGCCCGGATGGCCAGCTCCACGAACCCGGTGCCCGGGAACAGCACCTGCCCGTTGACGACGTGCTCGGCCAGCCACGGCTGGGTGCGCACGGACAGGGAACCGGTGAGCACCACCCCGGAGGCGTCGGCCATGGCGACCGCGGCGCCCAGCAGCGGGTGCCCGGTCGCGGCCAGGCCGAACCCGGTCGCGTCACCGGCGTTGGCCCGCGCCTTCGGCCAGAACACCCGGTGCTGGAAGGGGTAGGTGGGCAGGTCGACCCGCCGCGGCTGAAGCGGCGCGAAGAAGGCGTCCCAGTCGATGGCGGCGCCCTGGATGTACAGCAGTGACAGGGCCCGGACGAGGGAGTCGTTTTCGAGCTTGTCCTTGCGCAGCAACGGGATCCCGGTGACATCGGCCAGCTCGGCCACATGGGTGGTCAAGGTGGCGTCGGGGCCGAGCTCCAGGAAGGTCCGGACGCCTTCGCCGTGGAGGGTGTTCAGGCCATCAGCGAACCGCACGGTGTCGCGGACGTGCCGGACCCAGTACTCGATGCTGCCCTGATCGGTGAATTCACCGGTCACGTTCGAGACCACCGGGATGGTGGGTTCGTGGAACGTCATGCCGTCCAGGGCCCTGGCGAACTCGGCCAGCATGGGCTCCATCAGGCCGGAGTGGAACGCGTGGGACACCGGCAGCCGCCTGGCCCGATCCACCTCGATCCGGCTGATCGCCTCCTCGGTGCCCGACAGCACGACCGCGTTCGGACCGTTGACCGCCGCAATCGACACCTCAGTCCACTGCCGCGCCTCCTCCTCCGTGGCCCGCACCGCCAGCATCGCCCCACCCGGCGGCAGGGCCTGCATCAACCGGCCACGCGCAGCCACCAGGGAGCACGCGTCGGCCAGCGACAGCACGCCCGCAACATGCGCCGCGGTGATCTCGCCGATGCTGTGCCCCGCCACGTAATCAGGCTTGATGCCCCAGGACTCGGCGAGCCGGAATAGGGCCGTCTCGACGGCGAACAGTGCCGGCTGGGTGTACTCGGTCCGGTCCAAACCCTCCCCGGACCACATCACCTCACGCAGGTTCTCGATCTCCAGCTCGGCCAGCACCTCGTCCAAGGCCTCGGCGAACACCGGATACCGGGCATAGAGCTCACGGCCCATCCCGGCGCGCTGGGCACCTTGACCCGAGAACAGGATCGCCAGCTTGCCCCGCACCCGAGTACCGGACAGGACATCTCCGTTCCGGAGGGCGGACAACGCCGTCTCGGTGTCGGAAGCCAGCACCACCGCGCGGTGGTCGAAGCCGGAGCGTGTCCGGGCCAGCGACCAGGCCACGTCCGCCGCCGGCTCGCCGGCGACCCGCTCCGGCAGGGCGGCGGCCTGAGCCGTCAAGGCGTCTGGGGACTTGGCCGACAGCACCCACGGCACCAGCACGCCTTCCGGCCTGGCCTCGACGACCGGGGCCGGCTCGTCCGGCTGCTCGAGGATGGTGTGGGCGTTGGTGCCGCTGATCCCGAACGACGAGATCGCCGCCCGGCGCGGACGCTGCACCTCCGGCCAGTCCTGAGCTTCGGTCAGCAGGCTCACCGCACCCGAGTCCCAGTCCACATGCGACGACGGCTCGTCCACATGCAACGTCCGCGGCAACACACCGTGCCGCATGGCCATGACCATCTTGATGATCCCGGCCACCCCGGCCGCGGCTTGAGTGTGGCCGATGTTGGACTTCACCGAACCCAGCCACAGCGGGGTTTCCCGGTCCTGACCGTAGGTGGCCAGCAGTGCCTGGGCCTCGATCGGATCACCCAGCTTCGTGCCGGTACCATGCCCTTCCACCACGTCGATGTCCTGAGTGGACAGACCAGCGGAAGCCAGGGCCTGCCGGATCACCCGCTGCTGCGACGGACCGTTCGGCGCCGTCAAACCGTTCGACGCACCGTCCTGGTTCACCGCGGAACCGCGCACGACCGCCAGCACCTCGTGGCCGTGGCGGCGCGCGTCGGACAGCCGCTCCACGACCAGCATGCCGACGCCTTCGGCCCAGCCGGTGCCGTCGGCCCCGTCGGCGTAGGCCTTGCACCGCCCGTCGACGGCCAGACCGCCCTGCCGCGAAAACTCCACGAAGAGGGCGGGGCTGGACAGGATCGTGGCGCCGCCGGTGAGCGCGAGCGAGCACTCGCCGCTGCGCAGGGCCTGGACCGCCCAGTGCAGCGCGACCAGCGACGACGAGCACGCGGTGTCGACCGTGACCGCGGGGCCTTCCAGGCCCAGCGTGTAGGCCAAGCGGCCGGACATCACGCTCGGGGTGTTGCCGGTCAGGGTCAGCCCTTCGGCCTCGGCCGAGCCGGCCGACAACGCGGAGTACCCGCTGGAGGACGCGCCGATGAAGACACCGGCCGGGGTACCGCGCAGCGTCGCCGGGTTGATCCCGGACCGCTCCAAGGCCTCCCACGCCGTCTCCAGCAGCTGCCGCTGCTGGGGGTCCATGGCCAGCGCCTCGCGCGGGGCGATGCCGAAGAACTCGGCGTCGAACCCGGCCACGTCGGTGAGGAAGCCGCCGCGGTGCGTGTCGCTGTGGCCCGGTCCGTCGCCGGTCAGCGCGGTCAGGTCCCAGCCGCGGTCTTCGGGGAATTCGGCGATGGCGTCGCCGCCGGAGGCGACCAGCTGCCAGAGGTCTTCGGGCGAGCGGACGCCGTGGGGGAAGCGGCAGGCCATGCCGACGATGACGATCGGGTCGTCGTCGCGCACGGTCGTGCCCGGCACCGCCACGGTGGTCTCGGCCTGCGGGTCGAGCTGGTCCAGCAGGTGCGTGGCGAGCTGCTCGGGGGTCGGGTGGTCGAACACCAGCGTCGACGACAACCGCAGGCCCGTCGCCTGGCCGAGCCGGTTGCGCAGCTCGACCGCCGTCAGCGAGTCGAAGCCCAGCTCCCGGAACTCCCGCTCCGAGCCCACTTCCGACGCGTCGGCGTGGCCCAGCACCAACGCCGCCTGCGTACCGATCAACGCCAGTACCCGTTCCCGCTGCTGCACCGGCGTCAGAGGCGCCAGCTCCGCCGCGAAGCCACCATCGCCCGCGGCGGCCGCACCAGCCGCCGGACGCCGAACCGGCCGCGCCGGGCCGGCCAACGCCCGCAGCATGGCCGGTACCTCGGCCCGGGCCCGCAGCGCGGCGGCGTCGAAGCCGGTGGCCACGACGTGTGCGGCGTCCGTGGCGATGGCGGCGTCGAACAGGGCCAGGCCGTCGGCGTGGCTCAGCGGCGGGAACCCGGTGCGCCGCATCCGGGCCACGTCCTGCTCGGACAGCGAGGCGGTCATGCCGCCGGTCGGCGCCCAGCCACCCCAGGCGATCGACAGCCCGGGCCGGCCTTCGGCCCGGCGCTGTTCCACCAGCGCGTCGAGGAAGGTGTTGCCGGCGGCGTAATTGGACTGCCCTGCCGTGCCCAAGACCCCGGCGATGGAGGAGAACACCACCAGCGGGGCGTCCGGCACGGCCTGGTGGAGGTTCCAGGCGGCGTCGACCTTGGCCGCCAGCACCCGGTCCAGCCGCTCCGGGGTCATCGACTCCACGAGACCGTCGTCCAGCACGCCGGCCGAGTGCACCACCGCCGACAGCGGGGCCAGCTCGTCGACCAGCGCCGCCGTCGCCGCGGCGTCGGTCAGGTCACAGGCGCGAACCTCGACCCGTGCGCCGGCCGACTCCAGCTCGGCCACCAGCTCGCCGATGCCCTCGGCGGCCGGGCCGCGACGGCTGGTCAGCACGAGATGGGCGAAGCCCTGCTCGATCAGGTGCCGGGCCACCAGGCGGCCCAAGCCACCCGTGCCACCGGTGATCACCACCGGCCGGGTGGCGTCCCACGCTTGCGGCATGGTGAAGACGATCTTGCCGACGTGCTTGGCCTGGCTCATCCACCGCATCGCCTCCGGCGCCCGCCGGACGTCGAAGGTGCGGGCGGGCAGGGCCTGCACGATCCCGTCGTCGACGAGGGCCAGGAGCTGGCGCAGCAGTTCCTGCGTGCGGTCGGGTCCGGCGTCGATGATGTCGAAGGCCCGGTAGCCCGGCACGCCGGTGCGGATGTCGGTCTTGCCCATCTCGGCGAACCGGCCACCGTCAGCGAGCAGCCGCAGCGACGCGTCCGTGAATTCACCGGCCAGCGAATTCAGCACCACGTCCATGCCGTGACCACCGGACACCGCGCGGAACCGCTCCTCGAACTCCAGCGTCCGCGACGACGCGATGTGGTCGTCAGCGATCCCGAGCTCCCGCAGCACCGGCCACTTCGCTTCACTGGCCGTGGCGAAAACCTCCGCGCCCAGCCAGCGGGCGACCTGGATCGCCGCCATGCCGACCCCGCCGGCACCGGCGTGGATCAGCACGCGCTCGCCGGCGCGGAGGCCGGCGATGTCCTGGAGGCCGTACAGCGCGGTCAGGTAGGCCACCGGCGCGCCGGCCGCGTCCACATCGGACCAGCGGGACGGCACCGGGGCGAGGAACCGTTCGTCGACGACGGCGAACGGGCCGAAGCCGCCGCCGATGCGACCGAGCACGCGGTCGCCGATCCGCAGGTCGGCCGCCTCGGGCCCGAGCTCGGTGACCACGCCCATCGCTTCGGCGCCGAGCAGGCCGGCGTCGCCCGGGTACATGCCCAGCGCGTTGAGCACGTCCCGGAAGTTGAGCCCGGCCGCGCGCACCGCGACCCGGACCTGACGGCCGGTCAGGTCCGCTTCGGCTGCATCGCAGGGTTCCAGCGCGAGGCCGTCCAGGCTGCCCTGCGCGACCATGCCGAGCCGCCAGCCCGCGCTGTCCGGCACGGCCAGGGCCGGCCGCACCGCGGTCAGGCCGCCGGTCAGCACGGCGCCGTCACGCAGCCGCACCTCGCTCTCGCCGCCGGCCAGCGCCTCGACGAGCAGCGCACCGTCCAGCTCGGCCGCCGGGTCGAGGTCCAGCAGCCCGAACCGGTCCGGGTGTTCCGCACGCGCACTGCGGATCAGGCCGAGCACCGGCGCGGTCACCACCTCGGCACCGCGGGTCAGCACGACCAGCCGCGAACCGGCGAACGCCTCGCCGGCCAGCCACTGCTGGACCCAGGCCAGCACCGTCCGGCTCGCCGCGTGCGCCCCGGCCACCACGTCCGCATCCTCCGGCGCCCGGGCCAGGACGATCCGCGGCACCTCGTGCGCCGCCAGTGAAGCCAGGTCGTCGCTCGTGACGACGTCCAGTCCAGTCTGCCGCAAGGCCGCGGCGACGTCTTCGGCGCCGAGGACGGCCACCCGGGACAGCCCGGTGCGCGCCGTCGCGGTCGACGGGCTCCACCGCACCTCGAACAGGCCGTCCACCGCGGCCGCCGAAGGCTCGGCGGCCCGCAGCGTCAATCCGCCGACGCTGAGCACCGGCGTGCCCGCCGGGTCCACCGCCGACAACGTCACCGTGTCGTCGGCCGTGCGCAGCAGGCGCACCCGCAGCGCGGTGGCGCCACTGGCGTGCAGAGTCACGTCCTGCCAGGCGAACGGCAGCACCGGGCCCCGGGCGGCGCCCCCGACACCGGTGAACCCGATGGCGTGCAACGCCGAGTCCAGCAACACCGGGTGCAGCCCGAAGCCGGTGGCCTCGCCGTCCAGGGCCACCTCGGCGAACCATTCGTCGTCGCCGCCCTGCCAGACGGCGGTGAGGCCCTGGAAGCGCGGGCCGTAGTGCAGGCCGAGCCGGGCCAGGCCGGCGTAGAAGTCCTCGGTGTCCGCGGGCCGCGCGCCCGGCGGCGGCCAGGTGGTCAGACCGGTGGTGTCCGGCTCGGCCGCGTCGCCGCTGACCAGGCCGGTGGCGTGCTGGGTCCAGGCGCCGCCCTCGGTGCGGGAGTGCACGCCGAGCGTGCGGCGGCCCCGGGCGTCCGGCTCGCCGACGCGGACCTGGACCTGCACGCCGTCCTGGGCGGGCAGGACCAGCGGGGCCAGCAGGGTCAGCTCCTCGACCCGGCCGCAGCCCACCTCGTCCCCGGCCCGCACCGCCAGCTCCACGAACCCGGTACCCGGGAACAGGACCCGGTCGCCGACCACGTGGTCGGCCAGCCACGGGTGGGAGTGCAGCGAGAGGCGTCCGGTGAGGAGCACGTCTTCGGAACCGGCCACGGTGAGGATCGCGCCGAGCAGCGGGTGCCCGGTGACTTCCTGGCCGAGACCGGACGCGTCCCCGGCCACCGCCCGGGTGGCGGGCCAGTAGGTGCGGTGCTGGAAGGCGTAGGTGGGCAGCGTGGCCCGGCGCGGCTCGAGCGGCGCGAAGAAGGCGTCCCAGTCGATGTCGATGCCCTGGACGTGGAGAGCTCCCAGAGCGCGGAGAAGGGTCTCGTTTTCGGGCTTGTCCTTGCGCAGCGCCGGGATCCCGGTGACGCCGTCCAGGCTGGCCGTGTGCGTGGTGAGGGTGGCGTCGGGGCCGAGTTCCAGGAAGGTCCGGACGCCTTCGCCGTGGAGGGTGTTCAGGCCGTCGGCGAAGCGCACGGTGTCGCGGACGTGCCGGACCCAGTAGTCGATGCTGCCTTGATCGCTGATCTCGCCGGTCACGTTCGAGACCACCGGGATGGCAGCCTCGTGGAAGGTGATCCCGTCCAGGGCGCGGGCGAACTCGGCCAGCATGGGTTCCATCAGGGTGGAGTGGAACGCGTGGGACACCGGCAGTCGCTTGGCGCGGTCCGCCTCGATCCGGTCGATCGCCTCTTCCGTGCCGGACAGTACGACTGCGTTCGGGCCGTTGACGGCCGCAATCGACACCTCAGTCCACTGCCGCGCCTCCTCCTCGGTCGCCCGCACCGCCAGCATCGCCCCGCCGGAGGGGAGCGCCTGCATCAACCGGCCGCGAGCCGCCACCAACGCACACGCGTCGGCCAGGGACAGCACACCCGCAACATGCGCCGCGGTGATCTCGCCGATGGAGTGCCCCGCCACGTAATCGGGCTTGATGCCCCAGGATTCGGCGAGCCGGAACAGCGCGACTTCGATCGCGAACAGTGTCGGCTGGGTGTACTCGGTCCGGTCCAGCCCCTCCCCGGACCACATGATTTCACGCAGGTTCTCGATGCCCAGCTCGGCCAGTACCTCGTCGAGAGCCTGCGCGAACACCGGATACCGGGCATAGAGCTCACGGCCCATGCCCGCGCGCTGCGCACCCTGACCCGAGAACAAGATCGCCAGCTTGCCCCGCACCCGGGCACCGGACAGGACATCCCCGTTCCGCAAGGCGGACAACGCCGTCTCGCTGTCCGGCGCCAAGACCACCGCACGGTGCTCGAAGGCCGTCCGCGAGGTGGCCAGCGACCAGGCGACGTCGACCGTGTCCTGGTCGCCGATGCCCTCGGCCAGGGTCCGGGCCTGGGCGTCCAGGGCCTCCGGCGTGCGGCCGGACAGCACCCACGGCACCAGCACGTCGTCCCGGACCACCGCCGGTGTGGCCGGCGCGGGCTCGGGTGCCTCGATGATCGTGTGCGCGTTGGTGCCACTGATGCCGAACGACGAGATCCCGGCCCGGCGCGGACGCCCGGCTTCAGGCCAGTCGCGCGCCTCGGTCAGCAGGCTCACCGCGCCGGCGTCCCAGTCCACGTGCGAGGACGGCGCGTCCGCGTGGAGCGACCGCGGCAGGACGCCGTGACGCATGGCCATGACCATCTTGATCACACCGGCCACCCCGGCCGCGGCCTGGGTGTGCCCGATGTTGGACTTCAGCGAACCCAGCCACAGCGGCGATTCGCGGTCCTGGCCGTAGGTGGCCAGCAGTGCCTGAGCCTCGATCGGGTCACCCAGCGTGGTCCCCGTGCCGTGCCCTTCCACCACGTCGATGTCCCGCGTGGACAGACCAGCCGACGCCAGCGCCTGGCGGATCACCCGCTGCTGCGACGGACCGTTCGGCGCGGTCAAGCCGTTCGAGGCGCCGTCCTGGTTCACCGCGGAACCGCGGATGATGGCCAGGACTTCGTGGCCGTTGCGGCGCGCGTCGGACAGCCTCTCCAGCACCAGCATCCCGGCGCCTTCGGACCAGCCGACCCCATCCGCGCCGTCACCGTAGGACTTGCACCGGCCATCCTCCGACAGCCCTCGCTGCCGCGAGAACTGGATGAACGTGTTCGGCGTCGCCATCACCGTCACCCCACCGGCCAAAGCCAGCGAGCACTCCCCCGCCCGCAGCGCCTGCACCGCCCAGTGCAACGCCACCAGGGACGACGAACACGCCGTGTCGACGCTCACCGCCGGACCTTCCAGCCCCAGCGTGTAGGACACCCGGCCGGACAGCACGCTCGGCGCGCTGCCCATCCCCTGGTACGCCTCGAACTCGCTGCCCTGCAGCAACTTGCCGTAGTCGCTGTACATCACCCCGGCGAACACACCCGTGTCACTGCCCCGCAGCGAAACCGGGTCGATACCGGCCCGCTCCAACGCCTCCCACGACGTCTCCAGCAACTGACGCTGCTGCGAATCCGTCGCCATCGCCTCCCGCGGGGACATCCCGAAGAACTCAGCGTCGAACTCTCCCGCCTCGTGCAGGAACCCACCGCGCTTGGTGTACGAAGTACCGGCGTGCTCGGGATCGGGGTCGTAGATCGAATCCAGGTCCCAGCCACGACCGGCGGGGAACTCCGTGATCGCGTCCACTCCGTCGGCCACCAGCCGCCACAGCTCCTCCGGCGAACGCACCCCTCCGGGGTAACGGCACCCCATGCCGACGATGACGACCGGGTCGTCGCTCACCGGCCGGATGATCTCGGCGACCTGCGCCGCCTGCCCGGCACCGCCGCCCAGCCGCTCGAGCAGGTATTCGGTCAACGCCCCGATGGTGGGGTAGTCGAACACCAGCGTCGTCGGGAGCCGCAAGTCCGTGGCCGCGTCCAAGCCGTTGCGCAGCTCCACCGCCGTCAACGAGTCGAAACCCAGCTCCTGGAACGTCTTCTCCGCGTCGAACACGGCCGAACCGGCGTGCCCGAGCACCGCGGCCACCCGGCCCCGGACGACCTCGGCGACCAGGCCGGCCTGTTCGGCGGGTGGGCGGCCGGCGAGGCGGGACGCCAGCGCACCGGACCCCGGGACCGGGCCGCGAGCGGAGACCCGGCGGCGCGGGCCGCCGGCCAGGTCGCGCAGCACACCGGGCACGGACGGCCGCTCGCGCAACGCGGGCAGGTCGAGTCCGGTGGCGATCACCCGGCCGGTCGCGCCGATGACCGCGTCGAACAGGCTCAGGCCCTGAGCTTCGGTCAGCGGCGGCACCCCGGCCCGGGCCATCCGCTCCCGATCGGCCTCCGACAGCTCACCCACCAGGCCGTCGGCCAGCGCCCACGGACCCCACGCCACCGACAACGTCGGACACCCATCGGCCGTCCGCACCTCCGCCAGCGCGTCCAGGAACGAATTCGCCGCGGCGTAATTGCCCTGGCCCGCCGCGCCCAGCACACCGGCCACCGAAGAAAACAGCACCAACCGCGTGTCCGGGTGCCGCTCCAAGGCCCGGTGCAGGTGCCAGGCCGCGTCGACCTTCGGCGCGAACACGGCAGCGAACGAGTCCGGCGTCAGCGAACCCACCACACCGTCGGCCAGCACACCGGCCGCGTGGATCACCAGCTCGAGACCGTGTTCCCCGGCCACCGCGTCGACCAACGCCGACACCGAATCCGCGTCACTGACATCGCACGCCCGCGCCTCGACCCGATCACCCAGCTCGGACAGCCAGTCCGCGGCGCCCCGGCGGCTGGCCAGCACCACCCGCTCGGCACCCCGCTCCAACAGGTGCCGCGTCAGCACCCGGCCTACGCCGCCGGTGCCGCCGGTGATCAGCACGGTTCCCGTGCCGGTCCACGGGCTTTCGCCGGCGGTCCGGCGCAGCCGCGGCGATTCGACGGTCCCGGCCGTCAGCCGGGTCTCCGCCTCACCGCAGGTGAGCGCCTCGAGCAGCGACCGGCCCTCCGGTTCGCCGGCCAGGTCCAGCAGGGCGAACCGGTCCGGGTTTTCGGTGCGGGCGCTGCGGACCAGCCCCCGCACCGCGGCTGCGGCCGGCCCGTCGTCGCGGGTGACGAAGACCAGCCGCGAACCGGCGCAGGCGTCCTCGGCCAGCCACGCCTGCACGAGCGCGAGCACGTCGGCAGCGGCCCGGCGAGCGGCGGCGGCCGGGTCGTCGAGGCCGGTGGGCGGGACGGTGGCCAGCACCACCCGCGGCACCTCGGCGGTCGGCCCGCCGCTCAGATCGACCGGCGCGGCGGCGGACTCCACCTCGACCCCGGCCCCGCTGAGCAGTTCGGCCACGCCGAACGGGTCGGCGCCCAGCACCGCCACCCGGGACAGGCCCGTGCGGCTGGTGGCCGGAACCGGCGCCCACTCGAGGCGGAGCAGCTCCGCTCCGGCCCGGGCCGCTTGCGGCCCGGTGCCGATGGCCCGCAACGAAAGCGCGCCCACCGTCAGCACGGGTGCGCCGTCCTGGTCGGCCGCCGCGAGGGTCAGCGTGTCCTCGGCCTGGCGGGTCAGGCGGACCCGGAGCCGGGTGGCGCCCTCGGCGTGCAGGGAGACGTCCCGCCAGGCGAACGGCACCCGGGCGCCGCCGCCGTCGCCGCCATAACGGAGACTGTGCAGGGCCGCGTCCAGCAGGGCCGGGTGCAGCCCGAACCCCTCGGTGCCGGCGTCCAGGACGACCTCGGCGAACCACTCGTCCGGGCCGCCTCGCCAGACGGCTTCGAGGCCCCGGAACAGCGGCCCGTAGGTCAGGCCCAGGTCGGCCAGCTCGGCGTAGCAGGCGGCGATGTCGACCGGTGTCCCCGGCGGCGGCCACGTCTGGAGGCCGGTGCGGTCCGGCTCGGCGGGGGTGGCGCTCAGGACACCGGTGGCGTGCTGGGTCCAGCCGGCCTGCTCGGTGCGGGCGTGCACGGTGAGCGTGCGCCGCCCCCGGTCGTCGGCCTCGGTCACCCAGACCTGCAGCTGCACGGCGGCGCGCTCGGGGATCGCCAGCGGGGTGAGCAGGGTCAGCTCGTCGAGCCGGCCGCAGCCGACCTCGTCGCCGGCCCGGATGGCCAGCTCCACGAACCCGGTGCCTGGGAACAGCACCTGCCCGTTGACGACGTGCTCGGCCAGCCACGGGTGGGTGCGCAGGGAAAGGCTGCCGGTCAGCACCGCGTCGAGACCGGCTCCGTCGGCCCGGACCGCGGCGGCGGCCAGCAGCGGGTGCTGGGTGGGCGTGAGGCCCAGGCCGGCCGCGTCCGCGCGGGCCGGCCGCGGCGTCGGCCAGAACGCCCGGTGCTGGAACGGGTAGGTGGGCAGGTCGACCCGCCGCGGCCGGAGCGGCGCGAAGAAGGCGTCCCAGTCGACCGCAGCACCCTGGATGTGCAGCCGCGACAACGCCCGGAGCAGGGATTCGTCCTCGGGCTTGTCCTTGCGCAGCGCCGGGATCCCGGTGACGCCGCCGAGGGTGGCGGTGTGGGTGGTCAGGGTGCTGTCCGGCCCGAGTTCCAGGAACGTGCGGACACCCGCGCCGTGCAGGGTGTTCAGGCCGTCGGCGAACCGCACGGTGTCGCGGACGTGCCGGACCCAGTACTCGATGCTGCCCTGGTCGCTGAACCCACCGGTCACATTGGACACCACGGGCATCGTGGGCTCATGGAACGTGATCCCGTCCAGTGCCCGCGCGAACTCCGCCAGCATGGGTTCCATCAGGCTGGAGTGGAACGCGTGCGACACCGGCAGCCGCTTCGCGCGTTCGATCTCGAGGGCGTCGATCGACTTCGCCGGCCCGGCCAGCACCACGGCCTCGGGGCCGTTGACCGCCGCGATGGACAGGTCCGTACCTTCGATCCACGCGCGGGCTTCGGCCTCGGTGGCCGGGACCGCCAGCATCGCCCCGCCGTCCGGCAGCGCCTGCATCAACCGGCCGCGGGCGGCCACCAGCGAGCAGGCGTCCGCCAGTGAGAACACACCCGCCACGTGGGCCGCCGTGATTTCCCCGATGCTGTGCCCGGCGACGTAGTCGGGCTTGACGCCCCAGGACTCCACCAGCCGGAACAACGCCACCTCGACGGCGAACAGCGCCGGCTGGGTGTACTCGGTCCGGTCCAGGCCGTCGCCGGACCGCATGATCTCGCGCAGGTTCTCGATGCCCAGCTCGGCCAGGACCTCGTCCAGGGCCGCCGCGAACACCGGGTGGCGCGCGTACAGCTCGCGGCCCATCCCCGCGCGCTGGGCGCCTTGGCCGGAAAACAGGACGGCCAGCTTGCCGCGACCGCGAGTGCCGGACAGAACTTCTCCGTCGCGCAAGGACGACAGCGCGGTTTCGGTGTCGGGAGCCAGGACCACCGCACGGTGTTCGAAGGCCGTCCGGGTGGCGGCCAAGGACCAGCCGACGTCCACGCTGTCGTGGCCACCGGCTCGCTCCAGCAGGGCTGCCGCCTGGGCCTGCAGCGCGTCCGGCGACTTCGCCGAGAGCAGCCACGGAACGAGCGTGGCCTCGCGTTCCGGCCTGGCCGGAGTCTCAGCGGGCACGCTCTCGAGAATGGTGTGGGCGTTGGTGCCGCTGATCCCGAACGACGAGATCGCCGCCCGGCGCGGACGCTGCACCTCCGGCCAGTCCCGGGCCTCGGTCAGCAGGCTCACCGCACCCGAGTCCCAGTCCACATGCGACGACGGCGCGTCCACATGCAACGTCCGCGGCAACACGCCATGACGCATCGCCATGACCATCTTGATGATCCCGGCCACCCCGGCCGCGGCCTGAGTGTGCCCGATGTTCGACTTCACCGAACCCAGCCACAACGGGGTTTCCCGGTCCTGACCGTACGTGGCCAGCAGTGCTTGAGCCTCGATCGGATCACCCAGCTTCGTGCCGGTACCGTGCCCTTCCACCACATCGATGTCCTCAGTGGACAGACCAGCGGAAGCCAGGGCCTGCCGGATCACCCGCTGCTGCGACGGACCGTTCGGCGCCGTCAAGCCATTGGACGCACCGTCCTGGTTGACGGCGCTGCCGCGGACGGCCGCGAGCACCTGGTGGCCGTGACGCCGTGCGTCGGACAGCCGCTCGACCACGAGGACACCGACGCCCTCGGCCCAGCCGGTGCCGTCGGCCCCGTCGGCGTAGGCCTTGCACCGCCCGTCGACGGCCAGACCGCCCTGCCGCGAAAACTCCACGAACAACGACGGTCCGGAAAGGATGGTGGCGCCGCCGACCACGGCCAGCGAGCACTCGCCCTGCCGCAGCGACTGCGCGGCCAGGTGCAGCGCGACCAGCGACGACGAGCACGCCGTGTCCACCGTGACCGCCGGGCCCTCCAGCCCCAGCGTGTAAGCCAGCCGGCCGGACATCACGCTCGGGGTGTTGCCGGTCAGGGTCAGCCCTTCGGCCTCGGCCGAGCCGGCCGACAACGCGGAATAGCCGCTGGCCGAGGAGCCGATGAACACGCCGGCGGCGCTCCCGCGCAGCGCGGCCGGGTCGATCCCCGACCGTTCCAGGGCTTCCCAGGTCGTCTCGAGCAGGTGCCGCTGCTGGGGATCCATGGCCAGGGCCTCGCGCGGGGCGATACCGAAGAACTCGGCGTCGAACCCGGCCACGTCGCGGAGAAAGCCGCCGGAACCGGTGGCGCTGCTGCCGGTGTCCCCGCCGAGCAGCGTTTCCAGATCCCAGCCGCGGTCGTCGGGGAAGGGCGTGGTGGTTTCGCGGCCCTCGGCCACGACGTCCCACAGCTGTTCGGGGGTGGTGATGCCGTCCGGGAACCGGCAGGCCATGCCGACGATGACGATCGGGTCGTCGTCCGCGGCCACCGTCCCGGTGACGACCGGGGTCTCGGCCGCCTGCGGGTCGAGCTGGTCCAGCAGGTGCGTGGCGAGCTGTTCAGGGGTCGGATGGTCGAACACCAGCGTCGACGACAACCGCAGGCCCGTGGCCTGGCCGAGCCGGTTGCGCAGCTCGACCGCGGTCAAGGAGTCGAAGCCGAGTTCGCGGAATTCCCGTTCGGAGCCGACTTCGGACGCGTCGGCGTGGCCCAGCACCAGTGCGGCCTGCGCACCGATCAACGCGAGCACCCGTTCCCGCTGCTGCACCGGCGTCAGCCCGGCCAGCTCCCCGGCGAGGCCACCCTTGTCCGCACCGGACGCCGCGGCCGCCGAACGGCGGACCGGGCGAGCCGGCCCCGCCAACGCCCGCAGCATCGGCGGCACCTCGGCCCGGGCGCGCACCGCGGCACCGTCGAACCCCGTCGCGACCACGGCCGCCAGGTCCAAGGTCAGCGCCTTGTCGAACAGGGCCAGGCCGTCGGCGTGGCTCAGCGGCGGGAACCCGGTCCGCCGCATCCGGGCCACGTCCCGTTCCGACAGCGACGCCGTCATGCCGCCGGTCGGCTCCCAGCCACCCCAGGCGATCGACAACCCGGGCAGCCCTTCGGCCCGCCGCTGCTCCATCAAGGCGTCCAGGAACGCGTTGCCGGCCGCGTAGTTCGCCTGCCCCGCCGTCCCCAGCACCCCGGCGATGGAGGAGAACACCACCAGGGGCGTGGCACCGATCGCGCGGTGCAGGTTCCACGCCGCGTCGACCTTGGCCGCCAGCACCCGGTCCAGCCGCTCCGCGGTCATCGACTCCACCAGGCCGTCGTCCAGCACCCCGGCCGAATGCACGACACCCGAGAGCGGCCCGAGCTCGTCGACCAGCGCCGCCGTCGCCGCGGCGTCGGTCAGGTCGCACGCACGGACCTCGACCCGCGCGCCGGCCGACTCCAGCTCGGCCACCAGCTCGCCGATGCCCTCGGCAGCCGGACCACGACGGCTCGTCAGCACCAGGTGCCCGAAACCCCGCTCGATCAGGTGCCGGGCCACCAGCCGGCCCAGACCACCCGTGCCACCGGTGATCACCACCGGCCTGACGGGGTCCCACGCCTGGGGGATGGTGAAGACGATCTTGCCGACGTGCCTGGCCTGGCTCATCCACCGCATCGCCTCCGGCGCCCGCCGCACGTCGAACGTGCGGACCGGCAGCGCGGTGGCGGCGCCCTGCTCCACCAGGGCCGTCAGCTGGCGCAACAGCTCCTGCGTGCGGTCCGGCCCGGCCTCCACGATGTCGAAGGCCCGGTAACCCGGCACGCCGGTGCGGATGTCGGTCTTGCCCATCTCGGCGAACCGGCCACCCTCGGCCAGCAACCGCAGCGACGCATCGGTGAACTCACCGGCCAGCGAGTTCAGCACCACGTCCATGCCGTGACCACCGGACACCGCGCGGAACCGCTCCTCGAACTCCAGCGTCCGCGACGACGCGATGTGATCGTCAGCGACTCCGAGCTCCCGCAGCACCGGCCACTTCGCTTCACTGGCCGTGGCGAAAACCTCCGCCCCGAGCCACTTCGCCACCTGGATCGCCGCCATGCCGACCCCGCCGGCACCGGCGTGGATCAGCACGCGCTCGCCGGGCCGGACGGCGGCCACGTCGAGCAGGCCGTACAGCGCGGTCACGTAGACCACCGGGGCACCCGCGCCCTCGGCGTCCGACCACGCGGCGGGCACCGGGACCAGGTAACGCTCGTCGACGACGGCGAACGGGCCGACACCGCCGGCGAAGCGGCCCATGACCCGATCGCCCACGGTCACGCCGGTCACCTCGGCGCCGGCCTCGGCGACCACCCCCATCGCCTCGGCGCCCAGCGGGCCGGCGTCCCCCGGGTACATGCCCAGGACGGTCAGCACGTCCCGGAAGTTCAGCCCGGCCGCGCGCACCGCGACCCGGACCTCGCGCGGGCCCAGCTCAGCCTGGTCGGCGTCGCACGGCTCCAGCGCAAGGCCGTCGACGGAACCCTGCTGCACCATGGTGAGCCGCCACGCGGGCGTGCCCGGCAGCGGCAGGCCGGCGTCCACCCCGTGCAGCGCACCGGTGAGCACGACGCCATCACGCAGCCGCAGCTCACTGGAGTTACTGCCCAGGGCAGCGACCAGCAGGGCACCGTCCACCTCGGCCGCCGGATCGAGGTCCAGCAACCCGAATCGCTCCGGGTGTTCCGCACGCGCACTGCGCACCAGGCCGAGCACCGGTGCCGACACCACGTCCGCACCCCGGGTCAGCACGACCAGCCGCGAACCGGCGAACGCCGCCTCGGCCAGCCACCGCCGCACCAGGTCCAGCACCGCCCGGCTCGCCGCGTGCGCCCCGGCCACGACGTCGGCGCCGTCCGGCGCCGGCACCCGGGCCAGCACGACCCGCGGCACCTCCGGTCCCGCCAGCGCGTCCAGGTCGTCGGCCGCGGTGACCGCCACCCCGGTGGTTCGCAGAGCCGCGGCGACGTCTTCGGCACCGAGCACGGCCACCCGGGACACCCCGGTGCGGGCGGTCCCGGTCAGCGGGCTCCAGCGCACCTCGAACAGACCGTCGGCCGCGGGCGCCGACAGGTCGGCGGCCCGCAGGGTCAACCCGCCGACGCTGATGACCGGCGCACCCGCCGGGTCCACCGCCGAGAGCGTCACGCTGTCGTCGGCGGTGCGCACCAGCCGCACCCGCAGGGCGGTGGCGCCACTGGCGTGCAGGCTCACGTCCTGCCAGGCGAACGGCAGCGCGGGACCGCGCGCGTCGCCGCCGGCTCCGGTGAGACCGATGGCGTGCAACGCCGAGTCCAGCAACGCCGGGTGCACGCCGAAACCGTCCGTGCCGGTCTCCGCCGGCAGGGTGACCTCGGCGAACCACTCGCCCGCACTCCCCTGCCAGGCCGCCTGCACGCCGTGGAAAACCGGGCCGTAGTGCAGGCCGCGGCCGGCCAGTCCGGCGTAGAAGTCCGTCACCTCGGCCGGGCGCGCGCCGGTCGGCGGCCAGACCGCGAACGGGGCGGGGTCCGGCTCGGCCGCGTCCGCCGCGAGGGTGCCGGCGGCGTGCTGCGTCCACTCGCCGCCTTCGACGCGGGAGTACACGGTGATCGTGCGGCGGCCGTCGGCGGCGGCCGCGTCCACCCGGACCTGCACCTGCACGCCGTCCTGGGCGGGCAGGACCAGCGGGGCCAGCAGGGTCAGCTCCTCAACCCGGCCGCAGCCCACCTCGTCCCCGGCCCGCACCGCCAGCTCCACGAACCCGGTACCCGGGAACAGGACCCGGTCGCCGACCACGTGGTCGGCCAGCCACGGGTGCGAATGCCGGGACAGCCGCCCGGTCAGCACGACACCGGAGGCGTCGGCCATCGGGACGGCCGCGGCCAGCAACGGGTGCCCGGTGACCTGCTGCCCCAGGCCCGAGGCGTCACCGACCACGGCCCGGGTCGCCGGCCAGTAGGTGCGGTGCTGGAAGGCGTAGGTGGGCAGGTCCGCCCGGCGCGGCTCGAGCGGGGCGAACAACGCCGCCCAGTCCACGGCCACCCCGTGCAGGTGCAGCTGGGCCGCGGCCCCGACGAAGGAGTCGGCTTCGGGCTTGTCCGTGCGCAGCGCGGGAATCGCCACGACGCCGTCGAGCACCGCCGTGTGCGTGGTGAGCGTGGCGTCCGGGCCCAGTTCCAGGAAGGTGCGGGTGTCGTGGTCGTAGAGACAGCGCAGGGTGTCGGCGAAGCGGACGGTCCCGCGCACGTGCCGCACCCAGTAGCCGGCGTCGAACTGCGTCTCGAACCGGCCGCTGAGGTTGGAGACCACGGGGATCTCCGGCCGGTGGAACTCCATCCCCTCCAGGACCCGGGCGAACTCGGCCAGCATCGGGTCCATCAGGCCGGAGTGGAACGCGTGCGAAACCGGCAGCCGCTTGGCCCGGCGGCCTTCGGCCAGGGCCAGCACGTCGGCTTCCGGCCCGGCGAGCACGACGGCGTCGGGCCCGTTGATGGCCGCGATGGCCACCCGGGTGCCCTTGATCCAGTCGGCGGCCTCGGCTTCGGTGGCCTGCACGGCCAGCATCGCGCCACCCGCGGGCAGGGCCTGCATCAACCGGCCTCGCGCCGCCACCAGCCGGCACGCGTCGGGCAGCGACAGCACCCCGGCCACGTGGGCCGCCGAGATCTCGCCGATGCTGTGCCCGGCCACGTAGTCCGGCCGCACGCCCCACGACTCGGCCAGCCGGAACAGCGCCACCTCGACGGCGAACAGCGCCGGCTGGGTGTATTCGGTCCGGTCCAGGCCGTCGCCGGACCACATCGCCTCACGCAGCCCCGCGATGTCCAGAGTGGACAGGATTTCGTCCAGCGCCGCCGAGAACACCGCGAACCGCTCGGCCAGCTCACGGCCCATCCCGGCCCGCTGGGCACCCTGCCCCGAGAACACCATCGCGACCTTGCCGCGGTTGAGGACCCCGGCGCTGACGTCGGGGTGCGCGCCCTCGGCCAGCCAGGTGCGCAACGCCTCGGCGCCGCTCTCGCGGTCCTCGGCCAGGACCACGGCGCGGTGCTCGAAGGCGGAGCGGGAAGAGACGAGGGACCAGCCGACGTCGACCGCGTCGACGTCGAGGGTGGCCAGCCGGTCGGCGAGGACGGCGGCCTGGCCGCGCAACGCCTCGGCGGTGCGGCCGGCCAGCAGCCACGGCACCCGCACCGGCTCGCGGGCGGGTGCGGGCGCCGGCTCCTCGGCCGCTTCGGCCTGCTCGATGATCGTGTGCGCGTTGGTGCCGCTGATCCCGAACGACGAAACGGCGGCCCGGCGGGGGCGGTCCACCGCGGGCCAGTCCCGCGTCTCGGTGAGCAGGTGCACCGCGCCGGCGTCCCAGTCCACGTGGGACGACGGCGCGTCGACGTGCAGGGTGCGCGGGAGCACCCCGTGCCGCATGGCCAGCACCATCTTGATCACGCCGGCCACCCCGGCCGCGGCCTGGGTGTGCCCGATGTTCGACTTCAGCGAGCCCAGCCACAGCGGCGTTTCCCGCCCTTGGCCGTAGGTCGCGAGCAGCGCTTGGGCTTCGATCGGGTCGCCCAGCGTGGTGCCGGTGCCGTGGCCTTCCACCACGTCGATGTCGTGCGTGGACAGACCGGCGGACGCCAGCGCCTGGCGGATCACCCGCTGCTGCGAAGGACCGTTCGGGGCGGTGAGGCCGTTGGACGCGCCGTCCTGGTTGATGGCACTGCCCCGCACCACGGCCAGGACTTCGTGGCCGTTGCGGCGAGCGTCGGACAGGCGTTCCAGCACCAGCACGCCGACGCCTTCGCCCCAGCCGACGCCGTCGGCGGACTCCGCGTAGGACTTGCAGCGGCCGTCCGCGGACAGGCCCCGCTGCCGGGAGAAGTCGAGGAAGGTGCGCGGGGTGGACATCACGGTGACACCGCCGGCCAGGGCCAGCGAGCACTCGTCGTTGCGCAGCGCCTGGGCCGCGATGTGCAGGGCGACCAGCGAAGACGAGCAGGCCGTGTCCACGCTGACCGAGGGCCCTTCCAGGCCCAGGGTGTAGGACACGCGGCCGGAGAGCACGCTGGGCGCGCTGCCGGTGCCCTGGTAGCCCTCGTACTCGCTGCCGCCGATCAGGCGGTTGTAGTCGTTGTACATGACGCCGGCGAACACGCCGGTGCGGCTGCCGCGCAGGGAGACCGGGTCGATGCCGGCCCGCTCCAGCGCTTCCCACGACGTCTCCAGCAGCTGGCGTTGCTGGGAGTCGGTGGCCAGTGCCTCGCGCGGGGACATGCCGAAGAAGCCGGCGTCGAACTCGCCCGCCTCGTGCAGGAAGCCGCCGGACCGGGTGTAGGTCTTGCCGGGCTGTTCCGGGTCCGGGTCGTACATGCCCTCGACGTCCCAGCCGCGGTTGGCCGGGAAGTCGGAGATGGCGTCCACGCCGTCGGCGACCAGCCGCCACAGGTCTTCGGGCGAACGCACCCCGCCGGGGTAGCGGCAGCCCATGCCGACGATCGCGATCGGCTCGCGGTCGCGGTTCTCCAGCTCCCGGACCCGCTGCTGCGCCTGCCGGAGGTCGACAGTCACGCGCCTCAGGTACTCGACAACCTTGTCCTGCTGCTCCTGCATCCTTCAACCCCAACCGTGCCGGCGAAACCGTTCAGTCCTGTCCGGAACCGAAACCCTGATCGATGATCGAGAACAGCTCGTCGACGGAGACGGTGCTGAGGTCGTCATCGGTCCGGCCCTCATTCTTGGCCGGTTGGGGGTAGGACAATTGCCGGACTCGTGCGGTCAGGCTTTCCAGCCGGTGCAGGATCCGCTCGCCGTCCCGGCCCTTCGCGGTCTTCGGGTCGAGCAGGGCTTCCAGCCGGTCCAGCTCGTCCACCAGGGACCCGGCCGGGGCCTGGCTCACCGGCGCCAGCTTGCCCAGCAGGTACTCGGCCAGCAGCGACGTCGTCGGGTAGTCGAAGACGAGGGTGGCCGGCAGCTTGAGCCCGGTGGCCGTGGTGAGGCCGTTGCGCAGCTCGACGGCGGTCAGCGAATCGAACCCGAGGTCCTTGAAGCTTTCCGTGGCGCCGACGGATCCGGCGTCGCCGTGCCCGAGCACCCGGGCGACCTGGGTGCGCACCGCGCCGAGCACCGTGTCCTGCTGTTCGCCGCGGGACAGGCCGGCCAGCCGGTCGCCGAGCGCGGCCACCGGCTGGGTGCCGCGGACCGCGGCTCGGCGCTGCGGCACGCGGACGAGCCCGCGCAGCACCTCCGGCAGCTCGTCCCGGGCCCGCAACGCGGCCGCGTCGAACCCGGTCGCCACCACCAGCGCGCGATCGGCGCCGCGGGCGGCATCGAAGAGGGCCAGCCCGGTCGCGACCGGCAGCGGCGGGAAGCCGGACCGCCGCATCCGCTCCAGGTCGGCGACCGACAATGTGGCCGTCATGCCGCCGGCAGGCTCCCAGGAACCCCAGGCGATGGACCGCCCCGGCAGGCCCTGGGCGCGGCGGTGGGCGGCCAGGGCGTCGAGGAAGGCGTTGCCGGCCGCGTAGTTGCCCTGCCCGCGGCCGCCCAGCACCCCGGCCAGCGACGAGAAGGTGACGAACCCGGCCAGCGGCAGGTGCCGGGTGGCCTCGTGCAGGTGCCAGGCCCCGTCGGCCTTGGCCGCCAGCACGGGGTGCAGGCGGTCCGGGGTGAGCGAGGTGACCAGGCCGTCGTCCAGCACCCCGGCGGCGTGCACCACGGCGGTGAGTTCGCCGCAGCGGGCGACCAGGCCGGCGGTGGCCGCAGGATCGGTGAGGTCACAGGCGAGCACCTGCACCCGGGAGCCGGCGGCGCCCAGTTCGGCGACGAGCGCATCGATGCCCTCGGCCGCCGGGCCCCGTCGGGAGGTGAGTACCAGGTGGCGGAAGCCTTGTGCGGTGAGGTGCCGGGCCAGCAGCCGGCCGAGACCGCCGGTGCCGCCGGTGATCAGGACGGGCCGCGTCGGGTCCCAGGCCGCGGTCGGCGCCGGGTCGGTGGGCAGCGGCCGCCCGGCATTCCCGGCGAGCGCGGCCTCGGGAGCGCCGGTGGTCGCGCGAACCAGGCGGCCCGCCAGTACCTCGCCGTCCCGGATCAGGGCTTCGGTGTCCTCGCCGGCCACGACCCGGGCCAGTGCGGCCGGGTCGAGGTCGCCGGTGTCCAGGTCCACCAAGGCGAAGCGGCCCGGGTTCTCCGACCGGGCGCTGCGCACCAGGCCCCAGACCGCGGCCGCGGCCGGGCAGTCCGCGTGGGCGCCGCGGGTCAGCACCACCAGGCGGGAGGCGGATCCGGAGTCGGTCACCGCCAGCCACTCCCGGACGAGTTCGAGCGCGCGGCCGGCGGCCGCGTGGGCGGCCTGCGGCAGCTCTCCCGTGGCCTCCACGCTCACCAGCACCACCCCGGGCGGGGTGCCCAGCGCGGTCAGGCCGGGTGCGGTGCGCACGTCGACGCCGTGGCCGCGCAGGGCGTCCGCGACCTGCCAGGGGTCGGCTCCGGCCACGGCCACCTCCGTGGCTTCGGCCGTGGCCGTGGCCGGTGTCCAGTCGATGCCGAACAGGCCGTCGCGGGTGCTCGGCGCGGTCTCCGCCGGGATGGCCCGCAGCGCCAGCGCACCGACCGTGATCACCGGTGCTCCGGTGGCGTCGGCCGCGGTCAGGCGGACGGACTCGTCTTCGGCGCGGTGCAGCCGGACCCGCAGCGTGCCGGCGCCCTGCGCGTGCAGGTCGACGTCGCGCCAAGCGAACGGCAGGGCCGGGCCTTCGTCCCGGTCGCGGTCTTCCGAACGCACGAAGCGGATGGCGTGCAGGGCGGCGTCCAGCAGCGCCGGGTGCAGGCCCAGGCCGCCTTGGTGGGCGTCCTCGGGCAGCTCGACCTCGGCGAACCAGTCGCCGTCGTCGCCCCGCCAGACCGCGCGCACGCCCTGGAACACCGGGCCGTAGTGCAGGCCGAGGGCGGCCAAGTCCGCGTAGAACCCGGTGGTGTCCACCGGGACGGCGCCCGGAGGTGGCCAAGCGGTGACGCCGTCGGACGGCGGCGCTGCCGCCGGTGCCAGCGTTCCGGTGGCGTGCCGGGTCCACTCGCCGCCGTCCGGACGGGCGTGGACGTCCAGGGCGCGCAGGCCCGCCGCGTCCGGCTCGGCCACCCAGACCTGGACCTGCACGGCGCCCTGCTCGGGACGACCAGCGGGGCCAGCAGGGTCAGGTCTTCGAGCCGGCCACAGCCGGCCTCGTCGCCGGCGCGGATCGCCAGTTCGACGAACCCGGTGCCGGGGAACAGGATCCGCTCGCCGACGACGTGGTCGGCCAGCCAGGGGTGGGTCCGCACGGACAGCCGTCCGGTCAGCACCACGTCCGCTCCGCCGGCGCGGGCGGTCACGGCGGTGAGCAGCGGGTGCCCGGTGCCGTCCGCGCCGGCCACGCCCGGGGTGGGCCAGAAGCGCCGGTGCCGGAAGGCGTAGGTGGGCAGGTCGGCCCGCCGCGGTTCGAGCGGGGCGAAGAAGGCGTCCCAGTCGACGGCGACCCCTCGCACGTGCACCGCGCCCAACGCGCGGAGCAGGCACTCGTCCTCGGGCTTGTCCTTGCGCAGGGCGGCGATCCCGGTCACGTCGGCCAGTGCGGCCACGTGGGTGGTCAGCGTCGCGTCCGGCCCCAGTTCCAGGAACGTGCGGATTCCGGCGGCGTACAGGGTTTGCAGCGTGTCGGCGAACCGCACGGTGTCACGGACGTGCCGGACCCAGTAGCCGGTGCCGAACTCGGTCACCAGGTCACCGGTCAGGTTCGAGACCACCGGGATTTCGGGCGCGTGGAACGTGATCCCGTCCAACGCACGGGCGAACTCGTCCAGCATCGGCTCCATCAGGCCGGAGTGGAACGCGTGGGACACCGGCAGCCGCTTGGCCCGGTCCGCCTCGATCCGGTCGATCGCCTCTTCCGTGCCGGACAGCACGACTGCGTTCGGGCCGTTGACCGCCGCGATCGACACGTCGGTCCACTGCCGCGCCTCCTCCTCGGTGGCCTGGACCGCCAGCATCGCCCCACCCGGCGGCAGGGCCTGCATCAACCGGCCCCGCGCCTCGACGAGCACACACGCATCCGCCAGCGACAGCACACCCGAGACGTGCGCCGCGGTGATCTCACCGACGCTGTGCCCGGCCACGTAATCCGGCTTGACGCCCCAGGACTCGACGAGCCGGAACAACGCCGTTTCGACCGCGAACAACGCCGGCTGCGTGTACCGGGTTTCGTCCAGCCCGTTCCCGGACCACATCACCTCCCGCAAACCGTCGATCCCCAGCTGGTCCAGCACCTCGTCCAGCGCGGCGGCGAACACGGGGTACCGGGCGGACAGCTCCCGGCCCATCCCCGCCCGCTGCGCGCCCTGGCCGGAGAACAGGATGGCCAAGCGGCCGTCGCCGGTGCCGCTCTCGCTCAGTTCGCGCAGGGCGGCGAGGCCGGACTCGCGGTCCGCGGCCACCACCACGGCCCGGTGGTCGAGTGCGGCCCGGGTGGTGGCCAGCGACCACCCGATGTCCACGGTGCTGCCCTCGGGGAGGCGATCGGCCAGTCGCGCGGCCTGCGCCGGGAGCGCGTCGGCTGTCTTGGCCGAGAGCACCCACGGCACCAGCGCGTCCCACGGTTCCCGCTCGGCCGGTACGGCCGGTTCCGGTGCCTCGATGATGGTGTGGGCGTTGGTGCCGCTGATCCCGAAGGACGACACCCCGAACCGGCGCGGCCGGCCGGTTTCCGGCCACGGCGTCGGTTCGGTCAGCACCTTGACGGCCCCGGCCGACCAGTCGACCTGCGTCGACGGCTCATCCACGTGCAGGCTCGGCGGCAAGATCCCGTGCTGCATCGCCTGCACCATCTTGATGATCCCGGCAACACCGGCCGCGGCCTGGGTGTGGCCGATGTTCGACTTCACCGAACCCAGCCACAACGGCGTTTCCCGCTCCTGGCCGTAGGTCGCCAGCAGCGCGTGCGCCTCGATCGGATCACCCAGCTTCGTGCCGGTACCGTGGCCTTCGACCGCGTCGACGTCCGAAGTGGACAAACCAGCCGACGCCAGCGCCTGCCGGATCACCCGCTGCTGCGAAGGACCGTTCGGCGCGGTCAAACCGTTGGATGCGCCGTCCTGGTTCACCGCCGAACCCCGGACGACTGCCAGCACGTCGTGGCCGTGGCGCCGGGCGTCGGAAAGCCGCTCCAGCACCAGCACGCCGACCCCCTCGGACCAGCCCGTGCCGTCAGCACCGTCCGCGTACGCCTTGCACCGGCCGTCCGGAGCGAGCCCGCCTTGGCGCGTGAACTTCACGAACCCGTTGGCCGAGGCCATCACCGTCACGCCACCGGCCAACGCCAGCGAACACTCCCCCGCCCGCAACGCCTGGCCGGCCCAGTGCAGCGCCACCAGCGACGACGAACACGCCGTGTCGACGCTCACCGCCGGACCTTCCAGCCCCAGCAGGTACGAGACCCGCCCGGACAGCACACTGGCCGAAACCCCGGTCAGGGAGTGGCCGGCCAGGTCTTCCTCCGCCCCGTCGACCACCGAGCCGTAGCTCTGGCCGTTGGTGCCCACGAACACGCCGGTGGCGCTGCCGCGCAACCCGGCCGGGTCGATCCCGGCCCGTTCCAATGCTTCCCACGACACCTCCAGCAACTGACGCTGCTGCGGGTCCATGGCCAGCGCTTCGCGGGGTGAAACCCCGAAGAAGGTGTTGTCGAACCCGGCCGCGTCGGCCAGGAACCCGCCGTGCTGCGTGTCGCTGCGGCCGGGGCCGTCGCCGGCCAGCGCGGCCAGGTCCCAGCCACGGTCCGCCGGGAAGGGCCGGACGGCGTCCTCGCCGCCGACCACCAGCCGCCACAGGTCCTCCGGAGAGGCCACCCCGGCCGGGAAGCGGCAGGCCATGCCGACGATGGCGATCGGGTCGCCGGACACGTCCCGGGTCTCCACCACGGGTGCCTCCGGGCGGCTCTCGCCCAGCAGCGTGGTCAGCAGGAACCCGGTCAGCACGGCGGGGGTCGGGTAGTCGTAGACGAGCGACACCGGCAGCGACAGCCCGGTGATCGTGCCCAGCCGGTTGCGCAGCTCCACCGACATCAGCGAGTCGAAGCCGAGCTCGCGGAACTCCCGCCCGGCCGGCACTTCCGCGGCCGACGAATGGCCGAGCACCTCGGCAGCGACCGCGCGGACGTCGGCCAGCACCCGGTTCCGGGCCTGGGCCCGGGTCAGCTCGGCGAGCTCGGCGGCGAAGCCCCCGGCGGCCGGCCGGAGCGCGGGGGCAGCGGCGCGACGGGCCGGGACCAGTTCGTGCCACAGCGGGGCCAGGCCGGTGCGGGCCCGCAGCGCGGTGTGGTCCGGACGCAGGGCCAGCAGCAGGGCGTCCGGCGCGGACACCGCCGCGTCGAAGAGGGCCAGGCCGTCGGCCAGGCCGAGCGGCGGCAGACCGTCGCGGCGCATCCGGGTGAGGTCGGCGGGGCGCAGCCGGGAGGCCATGCCGACCTCGGGTGACCAGGCGCCCCAGGCGACGGACACCGCGGGCAGCCCTTGGCCGTGGCGGTGCAGGGCCAGGCCGTCGAGGAACGTGTTGGCGGCCGCGTAGTTGCCCTGCCCGGCGGACCCCAGGGTGCCGGCGATCGAGGAGAACAGCACGAAGCCGGCCAGGTCGTGGTCCACAGTGGCTTGGTGCAGGTTCCAGGCGGCGTCGGCCTTCGCGCGCAGCACGTCGTGAACTCGTTGCGGCGTAAGCGAATCGATCACGCCGTCGTCCAGCACGCCGGCTGCGTTCACCACCGCGGTCAACGGCGGCCGGATGCTTGCGACCAGCTCTCGCACGGCTTCGGGGTCGGCCACGTCGCAAGCCCGGACCTCGACCCGGCAGCCCAGCCCGGCGAGCTCCGCGACCAGCTCGTCGACGCCGTCCGCGGCCGGACCGGACCGGCTGACCAGCGCGAGGTGTTCGAAGCCCTGCCCGGCCAGGTGCCGGGCGAGGACCCGGCCGACGCCGCCGGTACCGCCGGTGATCAGCACCGTGCCGGTGCGGTCCCAGCCGGACTCCGTCCGCGGCAGGCGAACCGGCCGCAGCCGGGCGGCGCGCACGTCACCCGCACCGACCCGCAGCTGCGGTTCGGTGGCGGCCAGCGCGGCGGCCAGATCGGCCGGGCCGGCGGTGGGATCCAGGTCGATCAGGCGGAAGCGGCCGGGGTTCTCCGACTGCGCCGAGCGCAGCAGGCCCCAGACCGCGGCCGCGGCCGGGTCCGTGCCGGACCAGACGCCCCGGGTGAGCACGACCAGCTCCACCCCGCCGCAGCGGGGTTCGGCCAGCCACTCCTGGACCAGCGCCAGCGCGCGGACCGCGGCCTGGTGTGCGGAGCCCCCGCCGTCCAGCGCGGCCAGCACCCGTTGTTCGTCCCCGGCCAGGGCGGCCGGGGTTTCGATCGAGCCGAGGCCCTCGGCCAGGCCGAACGGGTCGGTACCCAGCAGCACGGTCCGGCCGGCGGGGCCCGCGGAGGCCGCGGCGGGCAGCCACTCCACCCGGTACAGGGTCTCGGCGGCCGCGTCGCTCCCGGCCGGCTCGCCGAAGCGGATCCGCTCGGCGGTCAGCACGGGCTCGCCGGCCGGGTCGACCGCGGTGAGCGACGCGCTGTCGCCGGCCACGGCCAGCCGGACGCGCAGCGCGGTGGCCCCGGCCGCCCGCAGCGTCACCCCGGCCCACGAGCGCGGCACCCCGGTCACCCCGGCCTCGGCCAGCACCCCCGGCGACAACACGGCCTCCAGCAGGGCCGGGTGCAGACCGTAGCCACCGGGCTCGGCGACTTCGGCCACGAGGAACAGCTCCGCGCCCCGCCGCCAGGCTCCGGTCAGACCGGGCAGCTCCAGCGCTTCGGCGTCTGCCGGCGGCCACGCCATCGCGGCGGCCGAGGCGGGCCCACCCGCCTCGAGGAATCCGGCGTCTTCCGGCGGCCCGGCCACCTGGGTGGCGGCAGTGGGGCCATCCGTTTCGAGAAAGCCAGTGGCATCCTCGATCCACGGCGCTTCGGCTTCTTCCGGCGGCCACGCCATCGCGGCGGCCGAGGCGGGCCCACCCGCCTCGAGGAACCCCGTAGCGTGCTCGGTCCACGGCACGTCCGGTGCGTCGGCCGGGCGCGAGTGCACGGTTACGGGGCGGCGGCCGCCGTCGTCCGCGCCGACCCGGACCTGTACCGCGAGCGCGGCACGGCCGGGCAGCGCCGGCGGCGCTCCCAGGTTCAGCTCGGCCAGCCGGCCGCAGCCGACCTCGTCGCCCGCCCGGATCACCAGGTCGAGCAGGGCCGCGCCGGGTACCACGCCGTCCGGTGGCCACGGGTGGGTGCGCGCCGACCACCGGCCGGTGAGCAGCACGCCCGCCCCCGCCGGGAGCACCACCGCGGCCGCGGCCAGCGGGTGCCCGGTCGGCTGCTGACCCAGCCCGGACGCGTCACCGGTGCCGGTGACCGGGTCCGGCCAGAACCGCCGGTGCCGGAACGGGTAGGTGGGCAGGTCGACGACCTTCGGCTTCAGCGGCGCGTAGAACGCGGTCCAGTCGACCGGCACGCCTCGCACGTGCAGCGCGGCCAGCGCGTGCACCAGGCACTCCTCTTCGCCGCGGTCGCGGCGCAGGGCCGGGATCGCGGCCACGCCGTCGCGGGCGGCCACGTGCGTGGTGAGCGTGGCGTCCGGCCCGAGCTCGAGGACCGTGCCGACGCCGGCTTCGTGCAACGCCGCCACGGTGTCGGCGAACCGCACGGTCTCGCGGACGTGCCGCACCCAGTAGCCGATGTCGGCCAGCTCCTCCCCGGCCGGGCGGCCGGCGAGGCCGGCGACGACCGGGATGCGCAGCGGGTGGAAGCCGATGCCGTCCAGGGCGTGCGCGAACTGGGCGAGCATGGGGTCCATCAACGGCGAGTGGAAGGCGTGCGAGACGGTCAGCCGGGTCCGGCGGTGGCCTTCGGCCTGCCGTTCGATCGCGGCGATGACGTCCTCGGCACCGGCCAGCACGACCGCGGCGGGGCCGTTGACCGCGGCCAGCGAAGCCCGGTCCTCGTGGCCGGCGAGCCACCGGCGGGCCTGCTCTTCGGTGGCCTGGACGGCGAGCATCGCGCCGCCGGGCGGCAGCGTCTGCATGAGGCGGCCGCGCGCGGCGACCAGGGCGCAGGCGTCCGCCAGGGAGAACAGCCCGGCCACGAAGGCGGCGGTGAGCTCGCCGATGCTGTGCCCGGCCACGAAATCGGGCCGGACGCCCCACGACTCGACCAGCCGGAACAACGCGACCTCGACGGCGAACAGGGCCGGCTGGGTGTAGCGGGTCTGGTCCAGGCCCGTGCCGGACCACATCACCTCGCGCAGGTCCGCTAGGCCCTGCTCGGCCAGTTCGGCCAGCACCTCGTCGAGGGCACGCGCGAACACCGGGAAGCGGCCGTGCAGTTCCCGGCCCATCCCGGCGTGTTGCGCGCCCTGGCCGGAGAACACCACGGCCAGCCGGCCGTCGTGCCGCTCGCCCTCGGCCAGCGGGCGGCCCGCCAGCAGCGAACGGTGGTCGGCGTAGGCGGCCCGGTGGTCGAAGCCGCTGCGGGCGGTCAGCAGGGACCAGGTCACGTCCACCGGGTCGGCCTCGGCCGCGAACCCGGCCAAGGCCGCGGCCTGGGCCCGCAGCGCCTCGGGCGACTTGGCCGACAGCACCCAGGGCACCACGGCGTCCGGCCGGGACATCGGCGGCACGGCGACGGGTTCCGCCTGCTCGAGGATGACGTGGGCGTTGGTGCCGCTGATCCCGAAGGAGGAGACACCGGCCCGGCGCGGGCGGCCGCGTTCGGGCCAGCCGACGTTCTCGGTCAGCACGCTGACCGCGCCCGCGGTCCAGTCGACGTGGCCGGAGGGCCGCTCGACGTGCAGCGTCTTCGGCAGGACGCCGTGGTGCATGGCCAGCACCATCTTCATCACCCCGGCGACGCCCGCCGCGGCCTGCGTGTGCCCGATGTTGGACTTGACGGAACCGAGCAGGAGCGGGGTTTCCCGGTCCTGGCCGTAGGTGGCCAGCAGGGCGTGCGCCTCGATCGGGTCCCCCAGCTTCGTGCCGGTGCCGTGCCCTTCCACGGCGTCCACATCGGACGGAGCCAGCCGCGCGGCGGCCAGTGCCTGCCGGATCACCCGCTGCTGCGCGGGGCCGCTCGGCGCGGTCAGGCCGTTGGACGCGCCGTCGGAGTTGACCGCACTGCCGCGCAGCAGGGCCAGGACCCGGTGCCCGTGGCGGCGGGCGTCCGACAGCCGCTCCACGACCAGCACGCCGACGCCTTCGGCCCAGCCGGTGCCGTCCGCGCCGTCGGCGTAGGCCTTGCACCGGCCGTCCTCGGCCAGGCCACCCTGCTTGGAGAACTCCACGAACAGCGTGGGACCGGCCATGATCGTCGCGCCACCGGCCAGTGCGAGCGAACACTCGCCGGAGCGCAGCGCCTGCGCCGCCAGGTGCAGGGCCACCAGCGACGACGAACAGGCCGTGTCCACCGTGAGCGCCGGGCCCTCCACGCCGAGCGTGTAGGCCACGCGGCCGGACAGGACGCTGGGGATCGTGCCGGTCATCCGCAGCCCCCGGGTGTCCGGGTGACCGGCCAGCATGCCCGGGTAGTCGCTGCTGGACGCGCCGAGGAAAACCCCGGCGCGGCCGCCGCGCAGGCCGGCCGGGTCGATCCCGGAGCGCTCCAGCGCCTCCCAGGAGGTTTCCAGCACCAGCCGCTGCTTCGGATCCATCGCCAGCGCTTCGCGCGGGGCGATGCCGAAGAACTCGGCGTCGAACCCGCCCGCGTCGCGCAGGAAGCTGCCGAACCGGGTGGCGCTGCGGCCGGGGGCGTCCGGGTCGTCGGCGCGCAGGGCGTCGAGGTCCCAGCCGCGGTCCTCGGGGAACGGCGTGATGGTGTCCCGGCCGCCGGCCACGACCTCCCACAGCCGCTCCGGCGTGTCGATCCCGTCCGGGAAGCGGCAGGCCATGCCGACGATCGCGATCGGGTCGTCGTCCGGCGCGGCGGACACCGCCGCCGGGGCGGAGACGGGCGCCGTGGCCGGGGCGACCTGGTCGAGCAGGTGCCCGGCCAGCTGCTGCGGCGTGGGGTGGTCGAACACGAGGGTGGCCGACAGCCGCAGGCCGGTGGCCTGGCCGAGCCGGTTGCGCAACTCGACCGCGGTCAGCGAGTCGAAGCCCAGCTCGCGGAACTCCCGGTCCGGCCGGATGCTCGCGGCGTCCGCGTGCCCGAGCACCAGCGCGGCCTGGGCCTGGACCAGGGCCAAGGCGTCCTGCCGGCGCTGGGTGTCACTCCGGCCGGCCAGCCCGGCGGCCCAGCTGCCCGGCTCGGCCGCGGCGACCTCGCCCGGCCCGGCGCGGCGCAGCGCCACCCGCTTCGGGCCGGCCAGCCCGCGCAGCAGGTGCGGCAGGGCGTCGCGGGCGGCCAGCTGCCGGGGATCGACGTCGACGGCGACCACGAGCGGTTCGACCGCCCGGACGGCCCGGTCGAACAGGGCGAGGCCGTCGTCGGCCCGCAGCGGCGGCAGGCCCTTGCGGCGCATCCGGCTCATGTCCTGTTCGGACAGCGTCGCGGTCATCCCGCCCGCCGGTTCCCAGGCGCCCCAGGCGATCGAGACGCCCGGCAGCCCCAGCGAGCGGCGGTAGGCCAGCAGGCCGTCCAGGAAGGTGTTGCCGGCCGCGTAGTTGCCCTGCCCGGCGGACCCGAAGATCCCGGCGACGGAGGAGAACGCCACGAACCCGCCGACCGGCCGGTGGCGGGTGGCCTCGTGCAGGTACCAGGCGCTGTCGGCCTTGGCCGCCAGCACCCGGCCGAGCCGGTCGGCGGTGAGCGATTCGACCAGCCCGTCGTCCAGCACCCCGGCGGCGTGCACGATGCCGGCCAGTGCCGGGTACGACGTGACCAGGCTGGTGGTCGCGACCGGATCGGTCAGGTCGCAGGTCCGCAGGTCCACCCGGGTGCCCGCGGCGGCCAGGTCGGCCGCCAGCTCGGCGGCGCCCTCGGCGCGGGCGCCTCGGCGCGAGCTGAGCACAAGGTGCCGGAAGCCCTGCCCGGCCAGGTGCCGGGCCAGGAGCCGGCCTAGGCCGCCGGTGCCGCCGGTGATCAGCACCGGCAGCTCGCGGTCCCAGGCCCGCGGCATGGTCAGCACGAGCTTGCCGACGTGCTTGGCCTGGCTCATCACCCGCATCGCGTCGGCGGCCCGGCGCACGTCGAACGCTCGGGTCGGCAGGGGGCGGAGGGTGCCGTCGGCGACCAGCTCGGTGAGCCGGCGCAGCAGCTCGCTCGTCCGGTCCGGACCGGCTTCGGCGATGTCGAAGGCGCGGTAGCCCGGGATGTCCGTGCGGAGATCGGTCTTGCCCATCTCGGCGAACCGGCCGCCTTCGGCCAGCAGCCGCACCGAGGCGTCCAGGAACTCGCCCGCCAGGGAGTTCAGCACCACGTCCATGCCGTGGCCGCCCGACACCGCGCGGAAGTCGTCCTCGAAGTCCAGGGCGCGGGAGGAGGCGATGTGGTCCGCGGCCACGCCGAGCTCGCGCAGCACCGGCCACTTCGGCTCGCTGGCCGTGGCGAAGACCTCCGCGCCCAGCCACTGCGCGACCTGGATCGCGGCCATGCCGACGCCGCCGGCACCGGCGTGGATCAGCACCCGGTCGCCGGGCCGGACGGCCGCCACGTCGATCAGGCCGTACAACGCGGTGAGGAACGCGACCGGCGCGCCGGCGGCCTCCTCGTCCGACCACCGTGACGGCACGGCGGTCAGGTAGCGCTCGTCCACGACGGCGGCCGGGCCGAAGGCGCCGGTGACCCGGCCCATCACCCGGTCACCGACGCGCAGGCCGGCGGTCTCGGGGCCGGTCGCGGTGACCACGCCCATCGCCTCGGCACCCAGCAGCGGTACCTCGCCCGGGTACATGCCCAGCGTGTTGAGCACGTCGCGGAAGTTCAGGCCGGCCGCGCGGACCTCGATCCGCACCTCGCGCCCGTGCGGTTCCGGCAGCTCGCACGGCACCAGGCCCAGCCCGTCCAGGCTGCCCTGCTCGACCATGCCGAGCCGCCAGGTGGCGGCGCCGTCCGGCACGGCGAGACCGGTGTCGGCGGCGACGAGGCTGCCGGTCAGCACGCGGCCGTCGCGGACGAGCACCTCGGGCTCGCCGCCGCCCAGCGCCCCGGCCAGCAGGGCGCCGTCGGCCTCGGCGGCCGGGTCCAGGTCCAGCAGCGCGAAGCGGTCCGGGTTCTCGGTGAGCGCGGCCCGTACGAGACCCCACACCGGGGCGGCGACCACCCCGTTCACCTCCGACGGCGACTGGGCGCCGCGGGTCACGAAGACCAGCCGGGACCGGGCGAACGCGGCCTCGGCCAGCCACTGCTGGACCAGCCCGAGCACGACGGTGGTGACCGCGTGGGTCGCGGCGGGCACGCCGACGACGTCGTCCGGCACGCTGAGCGGGGCCAGCACCAGGCCCGGGACGGCGGCACCGTCGCGGGTGATCAGGTCCGGCAGCTCACCGGCCTGCCGGACCGGCACGTCGACGCGGTCGAAGGCGGCCCGCATGCCGAAGGAGTCCGGGCCGACCAGGGCGACGTCGGGCAGGGTGGCGCCGGGCCGGGGGGCGTCGGCCGGGGTCCAGCGGATCGTGTGCAGCGCGCCGCGGCGGCGGGACGGCGAAACGCCGGAGACCACGCGGTCGCGCAGGGAGTCGATGGTGATGACCGGGCGGCCCGTGCCGTCCACGGCGGTGATGGCCATGGCGTCGCCGCCGAGGTCGGTCAGCCGGACCCGCAGCCGGGTGGCGCCGGCCGCGTGCACGGTCACGCCCTGCCAGGCGAACGGCAGCCGCTGCTCGTCCCCGACCGGGCGGGCCACCAGGAGTGTGTGCAGCACCGCGTCCAGCAGGGCCGGGTGCAGGTCGAACCGGGCCGCGGCGGCCACCGCCTGCTCCGGCAGTTCCACCTCGGTGAAGTACTCGCCACCGCGGCGCCACACCGCGGTCAGGCCCTGGAACACCGGGCCGTAGCCGTAGCCGGAGGCGGCGAAGTCGTGGTAGCAGCCGGTCACGTCGATCGGCTCCGCGCCCGGCGGCGGCCAGGCGTCGAACCCGGTGACCGGCTCGGCGGGGGCCGCGGCGGTGAGCTCGCCGGTGGCGTGCCGGGTCCAGCCGCCGCCCTCGGGCCGGGCGTGGACGGCCAGCGTGCCGTCGGCGTCCACCCTGACCTGCAGCTGCACGGCTTCCCGCGCGGGGATCACCAGCGGCACCAGCAGGGTCAGCTCTTCGATCCGGCCCAGGCCCGCCTCGATCCCGGCGCGAGTGGCCAGTTCGACGAACCCGGTGCCGGGGAACAGCACCTGCCCGCCGACGGCGTGGTCGGCCAGCCAAGGGTGGGTGCGCAGCGACAGCCGTCCGGTGAGGACCACGCCGGTGTCGTCGGCCATCGGCACCATGGCGCTGATCAGGGGGTGGCCGGTGGTCTCCAGGCCGTGCCCGGCGGCGTCGCCCGTGGCGCGCGGCGTGGGCCAGTACTGCTCGTGCTGGAAGGCGTAGGTGGGCAGGTCGACCCGCCGCGGTTCGAGCGGGGTGAAGAAGGCGTCCCAGTCGACGGGGACGCCGTGGACGTGCACCGCGCCCAAGGCGCGGAGCAGGCACTCGTCCTCGGGCTTGTCCTTGCGCAGGGCGGCGATCCCGGTCACGTCGGCCAGTGCGGCCACGTGGGTGGTCAGCGTGGCGTCCGGCCCCAGCTCCAGGAACGTCCGGACCCCTTCGCGGTGGAGGGTGTCCAGGCCGTCGGCGAAGCGGACGGTGTCCCGGACGTGCCGCACCCAGTAGTCGACGCTGCCCGGCTCGGTGCACTCACCGGTCACAGTGGACACCAGCGGAATCGTGGACTCGTGGAACGTGATCCCGTCCAGGGCACGCGCGAAGTCCGCGAGCATCGGCTCCATCAGGCCGGAGTGGAAGGCGTGGCTGACCGGCAACCGCTTGGCCCGCTCCGCCGTGATGGTGTCGATCGCCGCCACCGGCCCCGACAGCACCACGGCGTCCGGGCCGTTGACCGCCGCGATGGACACGTCGGTGCCCTCGATCCACGCCAGGGCTTCGGCCTCGGTAGCGCGCACCGCGAGCATCGCCCCGCCCGGAGGCAGGGCCTGCATCAACCGGCCACGAGCTTCGACGAGCGCGCAGGCGTCGGCCAGCGACAGCACACCGGCCACGTGCGCCGCGGTGATCTCGCCGATGCTGTGCCCGGCCACGAAATCGGGCTTGATGCCCCAGGACTCGACGAGCCGGAACAACGCGGTCTCCACCGCGAACAACGCAGGCTGCGTGTATCGGGTTTCGTCCAGCCCATCGCCGGACCACATCACCTCCCGCAGGTCCTCGATCGGGAGCTCGGCCAACACCTCGTCCAGCGCAGCGGCGAACACCGGGTACCGGGCGGACAGCTCCCGGCCCATCCCCGCCCGCTGCGCGCCCTGACCGGAGAACAGCACCGCGAACTTGCCGGGCGTTCGTTCGCCCACTTCGCCCAGCCGGCGCAGGGCGGCGACGCCGGACTCGCGGTCCGCGGCCAGTACCACCGCCCGGTGGTCGAACGCCGTCCGGGTGGTGGCCAGAGACCAGCCGACATCGACCGCGTCGCCGTCGGAAAGCTCTTCGGCCAGCCGGAGGGCCTGCGCCCGCACCGCTTCGGGCGACTTGGCCGAGAGCACCCAGGGGACCAGCACGTCCCGCTCGGCCACCTCGGCCGGGGCGACCGGCTCGGGCGCCTCGATGATGGTGTGGGCGTTGGTGCCGCTGATCCCGAAGGACGACACCCCGAACCGGCGCGGCCGATCGGCTTCCGGCCACGGCGTCGGTTCGGTGAGCACCTTGACGGCCCCGGCGGACCAGTCGACCTGCGTCGAGGGAGCGTCCACGTGCAGGCTCGGCGGCAGCACCCCGTGCTGCATCGCCTGCACCATCTTGATGATCCCGGCAACCCCGGCCGCGGCCTGGGTGTGGCCGATGTTGGACTTCACCGAACCCAGCCACAGCGGGGTTTCCCGGTCCTGGCCGTAGGTCGCCAGCAGCGCGTGCGCTTCGATCGGGTCGCCCAGCTTCGTGCCCGTTCCGTGACCCTCGACCGCGTCGACGTCCGAAGTGGACAGACCAGCCGACGCCAGCGCCTGCCGGATCACCCGCTGCTGCGAAGGACCGTTCGGCGCCGTCAGGCCGTTGGACGCGCCGTCCTGGTTCACCGCGCTGCCCCGCACCACCGCCAGCACCCGGTGGCCGTGGCGCTGCGCGTCCGCCAGCCGCTCCAGCACCAGCACGCCGACGCCCTCGGACCAGCCCGTGCCGTCAGCACCGTCGGCGTACGCCTTGCAGCGGCCGTCGGCGGCGAGACCGCCTTGCCGGGTGAACTTCACGAACCCGTTCGGCGACGACATCACCGTCACCCCACCGGCGAGGGCCAGCGAGCACTCCCCCGCCTGCAACGCCTGGCCCGCCCAGTGCAGGGCCACCAGCGACGACGAACACGCCGTGTCGACGCTCACCGCCGGGCCTTCCAGGCCGAGGGTGTAGGCGACCCGGCCGGACAGCACGCTGGCCGACACCCCGGTCAAGGTGTGCCCGATCAGGTCTTCCTCGGCGCCCTCGACCACCGAGCCGTAGCTCTGGCCGTTCGTCCCGACGAACACGCCGGTGGCGCTGCCGCGCAACCCGGCCGGGTCGATGCCCGCCCGTTCCAGCGCTTCCCACGACACCTCCAGCAGCTGCCGCTGCTGGGGATCCATGGCCAGCGCCTCACGCGGCGAGACCCCGAAGAAGGCGCCGTCGAACCCGGCGATGTCGGCGAGGAACCCGCCGCGCTGGGTGTCGCTGCGGCCGGGGCCGTCGCCGGCCAGCGCGGCCAGGTCCCAGCCACGGTCGGCGGGGAAGTCCCCGATGCCGTCGCGGCCGGTCGCGACCAGTTCCCACAGCTGCTCGGGCGAGGCCACCCCGGCCGGGAAGCGGCAGGCCATCCCGACGATCGCGATCGGCTCGCCGGAGACGTCCCCGGCCCCGGCGACCGCGGTGGCGGCCCGCTCGCCGAGCAGCGTGGCCGCCAGGTAGCCGGCGAGCACCTCGGGCGTCGGGTAGTCGTAGACGAGGGACACGGGCAGGGTCAGCTGCGTCGCGGCGGCCAGCTGGTTGCGCAGCTCCACCGACATCAGCGAGTCGAAGCCGAGTTCGCGGAACTCCCGGCCGGCCGAGATCCCCGCGGCGGAGGTGTGCCCGAGGACCTCGGCGGCGACGGCGCACACGGTGGCCAGCACCTGCTCGCGCACCTGGGCGCGGCTGAGCCCGTCGAAGGCGCCGGCCGCGGCGGCGGTGCCGGTGGCCGCGGCGGCCCGCCGGGCACCCGCCAGCTCGTGCCAGAGCGGGGTGAGGTCGGTCCGGGCCCGCAGGGCGGCGTGCCCGAGGCGCAGCGGGACCAGCAGCGGGTCCTCGGCCGCGACCGCGGTGTCGAACAACGCGAGACCCAGCTCGACCGACAGCGGCGGGAGGCCCTCGCGGTGCATCCGGGCGATGTCGACGTCGCGCAGCCGCGAAGCCATGCCCACTTCGGGTGACCAAGCGCCCCAGGCGACCGACACCGCAGGCAGCCCGAGACCGCGCCGGTGCAGCGCCAGGCCGTCGAGGAACGTGTTGGCGGCCGCGTAGTTGCCCTGCCCGGCAACGCCGAGGCTGCCGGCGATCGAGGAGAACAGCACGAACCCGGCCAGGTCGAGGTCCGAGGTGGCCTGGTGCAGGTTCCAGGCGGCGTCGGCCTTGGCGCGCAGCACGTCGTGAATTCGTTGCGGGGTCAGGGATTCGATCACGCCGTCGTCGAGGATCCCGGCCGCGTTCACCACCGCGGTCAACGGCGGCTCGATGGTTCCGACCAGCTCTCGCACGGCTTCGGGGTCGGCCACATCGCAAGCCCGGACCTCGACCTGGCAGCCCACCTCGGCCAGCTCCGCGACCAGCTCGTCCACGCCGTCCGCGGCCGGACCGGACCGGCTGACCAGCGCGAGGTGTCCGAAGCCCTGCCCGGCCAGGTGCCGGGCCAGCACCCGGCCCAGCCCGCCGGTGCCGCCGGTGATCAGCACCGTGCCGGTGCGGTCCCAGCCGGAGTCCACCCGAGACAGGCGAACCGGCCGCAGCCGGGCCGCCCGCACGTCACCCGCACCGACCCGCAGCTGCGGCTCGGCCGAACCCAGCGCGGCGGCCAGATCGGCCGGGCCCGCGGTGTTGTCCAGGTCGACCAGGCGGAACCGGCCCGGGTGCTCCGACTGCGCCACCCGCAGCAAGCCCCACACCGCCGACGCGGCCACGTCCGCACCGGACCACACACCGCGGGTCACCACAGTCAGCGTGGCACCGCCGAAACGGGGCTCGGCCAGCCATTCCCGGGCGACGGCCAGCGCACGGCAGCTCAGGTCGTGCGCGGAGACGCATTCGTCGCCGCCGTCACCGGAGAACGCGACCAGCACCGGCGCCGAGCCGTCGGAGACCTCGGCGAGGCTGGGCACCGGCGGTCCGGCTTCGAGGCCGAACGGGTCGGCGCCGACGAGGACCGGGCGGCGCGTGGGCGCTTCGGCCGACGTCGGCAGCCAGTCGATGCGGTAGAGCGTCCGGCGGTCCGCGCCGTCCGGCTGGACCGGCTCGGCGACCAGGTCCAGCTCGGCGGTGAGAACGGGGGCGCCGTCCGGGTCGACGGCGACGAGCTCGGTGCCGGCCAGCCGGACCCGCAGCACGGTGGCGCCGGTGGCGTGCAGGGTGGTGCGGCGCCAGCGGTGGGCGAACCCACCGGCGGACCCGCCCGCGGCCAGCGCGTGCAGCGCGTTGTCCAGCAGCGCGGGGTGTAGGCCCCAGCCGTCCCCGGCCGGGCCTGCCACCTCCGCGAACACCTCCGAGCCGCGCGTCCGGACGCTGCGGACGCCGGGTCCGGCGGTGGACACGGTGCCGGCGTCGGCGGGCGGCCACGCCAAGGCGGTGCCGGCCGGGGCGGCGGGCCGGACGAGGTGTCCGGTGGCGTGCTCGGTCCAGTCGTCCGCGCCGGTGCGCGAGCGCAGCACGAACGGGCGATCGCCGTCCCGCTCCGCACCGACGTGCACCTGGACCTGCAGCGCGTCCTGCTCGGGCAGCACCAGGGGTGACCGCACGACCAGCTCGCCGAGCGCACCGCAGCCGAGCTCGTCGCCGGCGCGGATCACCAGTTCGGGGAACCCGTTGGCCGGGAACGTGATCCGGCCGTCCAGCCGGTGCCCGGCCAGCCACGGGTGGGTGCGCACGGACAGCTGCCCGGTCAGCACCACGCCCGCGGAGTCCGGCAGGGCGACGGCGGCGCTGAGCACCGGGTGCCCGGTCGCCTGCTGGCCCAGCCCGGACGCGTCCGAGACGACCGGCTTGGGCGTGGGCCAGTAGCGCTCGTGCTGGAAGGCGTAGGTGGGCAACGCGACCGTGCGCGGCCGGTGTGGCGCGAAGAAGGCCGTCCAGTCGATCCGGACGCCCCGCGCGTGCATCGCGCCCAGCGCCCGCAGCAGGCTTTCCACTTCGGGGTGGCCCTTGCGCAGCACCGCGATCCCGGCCACTTCGGCGAACCCGGCCACGTGCGCGGTCAACGTCGCATCCGGACCGAGTTCGACGAACGTCCGCACCCCGTGGTCCTGCAACGTGGCCAGCCCGTCGGCGAACCGGACGGTCTCCCGGACGTGCCGGACCCAGTAACCGGCGTCGAACGCACCGACGAGCTCACCGGTCAGGGTGGAGACCACGGGGATCCGCGGAGGGTGGACCTCCATCCCCGCACGACTTCGGCGAACTCGGCCAGCATCGGGTCCATCAGGCCGGAGTGGAACGCGTGCGAAACCGGCAGCCGCTTGGCCCGGCGGCCCTCCGCGAGCGCCAGCACCGCCGCCTCCGGCCCCGCCAGCACCACCGCGTCCGGGCCGTTCACCGCGGCGATCGAGACGTCGGTGCCTTCGATCCACGTCCGCACCTCGGCTTCGGTGGCCCGCACCGCCAGCATCGCCCCACCGGCGGGCAGGGCCTGCATCAACCGGCCGCGGGCCGCGACCAGCCGGCAAGCGTCGGCCAGCGACAGCGCACCCGAAACGTGCGCGGCGCTGATCTCGCCGACGCTGTGCCCGGCCAGGTAGTCGGGCTCGATGCCCCACGACTCGGCCAGCCGGAACAGCGCCACCTCGACCGCGAACAACGCCGGCTGCGTGAATTCCGTCCGGTCCAGGCCCTCCCCGGACCCGAGCGCCTCGCGCAGCCCGTCGACGTCCAGCGTGGACAGCACCTCGTCCAGCGCTGCCGCGAACACCGGGAACCGCTCGGCCAGCTCACGGCCCATGCCGGCCCGCTGGGCGCCCTGGCCGGAGAACAGCACCGCGACCTTGCCGCGGCTGCGGACGCCGGTCGCGGCCGGGCGGCCGGCGCGCAGCGACGCGCGGTCGGTGAACACCGCGGTGTGGTCGAACGCCGCCCGGGAGGCCAGCAGGGACCAGGCCACGTCCACCAGGTTCGGCTCGTGCGTGCCGAGGTGCGCGGCCAGTGCGGCGGCCTGGGCGCGCAGCGCGTCCGGCGTCTTGGCCGACACCACGAACGGCACCGGCGCCTCGGCGGGCTCCGGCTCCGTCCCGGCCGGCTCGGGTGCTTCGAGGACGACGTGGGCGTTGGTGCCGCTGATCCCGAAGGAGGACACCCCCGCCCGGCGCGGCCGGCCGGTCGCGGGCCAGTCGGCCCGCTCGGTCAGCAGGCGGATGGCGCCGGCCTGCCAGTCCACCCGGGACGACGGCGTGCCGGCGTGCAGGGTCGGCGGCAGCACGCCGTGCTGCATCGCCAGCACCATCTTGATGATTCCCGCGACCCCGGCCGCGGCCTGGGCGTGCCCGATGTTGGACTTCAGTGAGCCCAGCCACAGCGGGGTTTCCCGGTCCTGGCCGTAGGTCGCCAAGAGGGCCTGCGCTTCGATCGGGTCGCCGAGCTTCGTGCCCGTTCCGTGGCCCTCGACCACATCGACGTCCGAAGTGGACAGACCGGCCGACGCCAGCGCTTGGCGGATCACCCGCTGCTGCGCCGGACCGTTCGGCGCCGTCAGGCCGTTCGAGGCGCCGTCCTGGTTCACCGCACTGCCCCGCACCACCGCCAGCACCTCGTGACCGTGACGCCGGGCGTCCGACAGCCGCTCCAGCACCAGCACGCCGACACCCTCGGCCCAGCCGACCCCGTCGGCGTCGTCGCCGTAGGACTTGCAGCGGCCGTCCGAGGACAGGCCGCCCTGGCGGGCGAACTCGGCGAACTTGTGCGGGGTGGCCATCACGGTCACGCCGCCGGTCAGCGCCAGGCCGCACTCCCCGTTGCGCAGGGCCTGCGCGGCGAGGTGCAGGGAAACCAGCGACGACGAACACGCCGTGTCCACGCTGACCGCGGGCCCCTCCAGGCCCAGGGTGTAGGACACCCGGCCGGACAGCACGCTGGCGGCCAGGCCGGTGCCGGTGTGGCCCTGGAGGTCCTCGGCGGCGTTGCCGGCGACGGTGGCGTAGCTCTGGCCGTTCGTCCCGACGAACACGCCGGTGGCACTGCCGCGCAACCCGGCCGGGTCGATGCCCGCCCGTTCCAGCGCTTCCCACGACACCTCCAGCAGCTGCCGCTGCTGGGGATCCATGGCCAGCGCCTCGCGCGGCGAGACCCCGAAGAACCCGGCGTCGAACCCGGCGGCGTCGGCGAGGAACCCGCCCCGGGCGTAACCGCCGTCGAGCTGCCAGCCGCGGTCGGCCGGGAACTCCGTGGTGGCGTCGATCCCCTCGGCGACCAGGTCCCAGAGGTCCTCCGGGGACCGCACCCCGGCGGGCAGCCGGCAGGCCATGCCGACGATGGCGATCGGGTCGCCGGAGAACGGCCGCGGCGCGGGCGTGGCCCGCTCGTCGCCGGCCGCGCTGCCGAGCAGCGCGCCGGCGAGGAACCCGGCCAGCCCGGTGGGTGTCGGGTAGTCGAAGGCCAGGGACGCGGGCAGGGCGAGCCCGGTGGCGTCGGCCAGCCGGTCCCGCAGCCGCACCACGCGCAGCGAGTCGAAGCCCAGGTCGGCGAAGTCGCGGTCCGGGGCCAGGTCGCCCTCTGGGCCGGCGCCGTCGGCGGCCAGCAGCGCGGCCGCCTCGCGGACGACCAGCGCGACCAGGTGCGGCACCCGGTCGGCCGCCGGCAGCCCGGTCAGTTCGCGAGCCAGCGGGTTGTCCAGCGCGACCGGGGTCTCGGCCGCCTCGGCCGATGCGGGCGCGCCGACGGGCAGCGGCAGCCGGCGGGCGGGAGGATCGGCGAAGAACGCGGCCCAGTCCGGGCCGGTGCCGTGCACGTGCAATTCGGCCAGCGCGGTCACCAGCGCACGCTCTTCGTCCTGCCCGGCCCGCAGCGCGGCCACCGCCACGCCGGACAGCGACTCGGCGGCCTGGGCGGCGAGCACCGCGTCCGCGCTCAGCTCGAGCACCGCGGTCACGCCGAGCTCGCGCAGGGTGGCGACGGCGTCGGCGAAGCGGACCGCGCCGCGGGCCTGGCGCACCCAGTACTCCGGGCCGGTCCAGTCGCCCTCGGTCACCTGCGCACCGGTCAAGGTGGACACGGCGGCGAGCCGCACGTCGTGGTAGGTCAAGGATTCCGCGATTTCCCGCAGCCCGGCGAGAGCGGGCTCCACCAGCGGGGAGTGGAAGGCCCGGTTGACCGCCAGCCGCCGGGTGCGGTGGCCCTGCTCCCGCAGCCGCTGCTGCGCCGACAGGACGGCCTCGGTCGCGCCGGAGAGCACCACCGAGCCGGGGCCGTTGACGGCGCCGACGCACAGCTCGTGCTCGTGTCCGGCCAGCAGCGGGCGCACCTGCCCTTCGGTGGCCGCCACGGCGACCATGGCGCCACCGTCCGGCAGTTCCTCCATCAGCCGGCCGCGGTGCGCGGCCAGCCGGGCGGCGTCGGCCAGCGACCACACCCCGCCGACGTGGGCGGCGGCCAGCTCGCCGATCGAGTGCCCGGTCACCACGTCCGGGCGCAGGCCCCAGGACGCCAGCAACCGGAACAGCGCGACCTGGAACGCGAACAGCGCGGGCTGGGTGTAGCGGGTGTGGTCGAGCAGCTCCGCTTCCGCGGCGCCGGGTTCGGCCCACACAACGGTCTTCAGTGGACGGTCGAGGTGCCGGTCCAGTTCCGCGCAGGCGGCGTCGAATTCCGCGGCGAACACCGGGAACCGCGCGTGCAGCTCCCGGCCCATGCCGAGCCGCTGCGCGCCCTGGCCGGAGAACACGAAGGCCAGCCCGCCGTGCCCGGCTTCCCGGCGCACGGCGCCGTCGAGACCGGCCAGCCCGGCCAGCAGCTCCGCCCGGTCCGCACCCAGCACCGCGGCGCGGTGCCGCAGCGCGGCCCGGCCGGTGGCCGCGGAGAACGCGACGTCCCGCACGGCCGCCCCGGACTCCAGCACGGCCCGCCAGGCCGCGGCCTGCTCGGCCAGCGCGCCGGGCTCCGGTGCGGACAGCAGCACCGGCAGGTACCCCGCCCGGCCACCACGGGCCGCCGGATCACCGCCGGCCGCCTGGTTCGCTGCTGCACTGCCCATCACTCGACCACCTCGAACGTCGTAGGTCTTGCCACGGCTTCGATCGGCGACTGTATGAGCGGCCCGACTGTACTTTTTCCCAAAGGCCGTCCGAGCAGCCGGTATTCCGGCCAGAGCTGGGGTTTTCCCTGGGCGTACCGGCGCACACTTCGGGCTGACCCGCCACAGCAGCACGACCCGCGACAAGGGAAGGCAGTTCCCATGGACACCGCCCAGCGCCCCATTCTCTTCGTCGGCCTGCCGGAGAGCGGGCTGTTGAACCCGCTGCTGGTGCTGGCAGGCGAGCTGGCCGCCCGCGGCACCGAAGACCTGTGGTTCGCCACCGACGAACACCGGCGGGCGGAGGTCACGGCGCTGTCCGCCCGCAGCGAGGTGCGGTTCGCCTCACTGGGCGACCCGGTGCCGGAGCTGTCCGCGGTCACCTGGGACGACGAGGTGTACGCGGCGGTGACCCAGCGCTCGCGCTTCAAGGCCACCAAGGCGCTGATCGAGCACTCCTACGACCCCAGCCTGCAGGTGGACAAGTACCGCCGGCTCGAAGCCGTCGTGGAGCAGGTGCGACCCGCGCTGATGGTGATCGACGTGATGTGCACCTTCGCGCTCAACCTGGCCATCACCAAGGGCATCCCGTTCGTGCCGACCGTGCCGTTCCTGCCCAGCAACGTGCTGACCGGCAACATCCCGTTCAGCAAGTCCTACACCCCGAGGGACTTCCCGGTGCCCCGCTCGGGCCTGCCGTACCCGATGAGCGCGGCCCAGCAGCTGGCCAATCGCCTCTTCAAGCTGCGCACTGTCCTCATGTTCGCCAACCCCCGGATGTCCAAAGTGCTCAAGCAGGGCGGCGAGATCCGCAAGGAGCTGGGCATCGCACCGGAGGCCGCCAAGGCGATGGCCCGGATCGACCGCGCCGAGCTGGTGCTGTGTTTCTCCGTGGCCGAGCTGGACTACCCCTTCACCCTGCCGGAGAAGGTGAAACTGGTCGGCGCGCTCGTCCCCGACCTGCCCCAGGCACCCGGCGACCGCAGCATCACCGACTGGCTGGACGCCCAGGAGTCCGTGGTGTACATGGGTTTCGGCACGATCACCCGGCTGACCCGGGACGAGGTGCACGCGCTGGTCGAGGTGGCCCGGCGGATGAGCGCGCACCAGTTCCTCTGGAAACTGCCCGCCGAGCAGCAGCACCTGCTGCCGCCGGCCGGATCGCTGCCGGCCAACCTGCGGATCGAAAGCTGGCTGCCGTCCCAGCTCGACGTGCTGGCCCACCCCAAGGTCCGGGTGTTCTTCAACCACGCCGGCGGGAACGCCTACCACGAAGGCCTCTACTTCGGGAAGCCGCTGGTGTCCCGGCCGCTGTGGGTCGACTGCTACGACCAGGCGGTGCGCGCCGAGAGCCTCGGGGTCGGGCTGACGGTGGACCGGCCGCACACGGTCGACCCGGACGACGTCGTGGACAAGCTGACCCGCGTGCTGACCGATCCCGCGTTCACCGAGCGGGCCGCCCACACGTCCGCGCTGCTGCAGGCCGCGGGCGGGCGGCGCACCGCCGCCGATCTGCTGATGAAGCTGCCCGCGCTGGCCTGAGGAGCGACGAAACCGTGGCCTACACCTATTCCGTGTCCCGCCCCAGCCTGACCGGCCGGGAACTCGAGTACGTCACCGAAGGGATCAGCGACGGCTGGATCTCTTCGCAGGGACCGCACGTGCGCCGCTTCGAGCGCGCTTTCGCCGACTACAACGGCGTCGCGCACGGCGTCGCCTGTTCCTCCGGCACCACCGCGCTCACCCTCGCCCTGCGGGCGCTGGGCGTCGGCCCGGGCGACGAGGTGATCGTGCCGGAGTTCACCATGATCGCCAGCGCCTGGGCGGTCACCTACACCGGCGCGACGCCGGTGTTCGTCGACTGCGGGGACGACCTCAACCTCGACGTGGCCCGGATCGAGGAGAAGATCACCCCGCGCACCAAGGTGCTCATGCCGGTGCACATCTACGGCCGCCGCTGCGACATGGACCCGATCATGCGGCTGGCCTACGAGTACAACCTGTACGTGGTGGAGGACTCGGCCGAGGCGCACGGGGTCCGCCCGGTCGGCGACATCGCCTGCTTCTCGCTCTACGCCAACAAGATCATCACCGCCGGCGAAGGCGGCATCTGCCTGACCGACGACGCCCGGCTGGCCGGTCAGATCGCGCACCTGCGGGGCATGGCCTTCTCCGACGACCACTCGTTCCTGCACAAGAAGCTGGCCTACAACTTCCGGATGACCGACATGCAGGCCGCGGTGGCGCTGGCCCAGACCGAGCGGCTGGACGACCTGCTGGCCGCGCGCAAGGAGATCGAGCGGCGCTACGACGAGGGCCTGGCCGGGATCGACGGCATCACGCTGATGCCGCCGCGCGACGTGCTGTGGATGTACGACGTGCGGCCGAGCGCCGCGACGAACTGCGCGCCTACCTGGCCGCCGAAGGCATCGAGACCCGGCTGTTCTTCAAGCCGATGAGCCGCCAGCCGGGCTACTTCGACGCGTCCTGGCCCGCGCTCAACGCCTCCCGGTTCGCCGCGGACGGCTTCTACCTGCCCACCTACGTCGGGCTGACCGCGAGCGACCAGGAGTTCATCACCGGCAAGGTGCGGCAGTTCCACGCCGCCTGACCCACCGATCCCCGTCTGCCTACGGAAAGTGCGATGACGAGCACCGACACCCCCATGGTCGAGTTCCCGGTGCGGCGCCCGGGCGAACCCTTCCCGCCCGAGGCCTACGCCGGCTACCGCGAACGGGCCGGCCTGGTCCGCACCACACTGGCCACCGGCCAGCCGGTCTGGCTGGTCTCCCGGCACGAGGACGTGCGGGCCGTGCTGACCGACCGCCGGATCAGCGCGAACCCGGAGAACGAGGGCTTCCCGAAGGTCGGCCGGACCGGCGGGGTCCCGACGCAGGACGAGATCCCCGGCTGGTTCGTCGGCCTCGACCCGCCCGAGCACGACCGGTTCCGCAAGGCGCTGATCCCGGAGTTCTCGGTCCGCCGGATCCGGGCCTGGCAGCCGCTGATCCAGCGCACGGTGGACGAGTGCGTGGACGCGTTGCTGGCCAAGGGCGGCCGGGCCGACCTGGTCGAGGACTTCGCGCTGGCGGTGCCCTCCCTGGTGATCTCGACCATGCTGGGCGTGCCGAACGACGACCGGCCCTTCTTCGAGGCCAAGACCAAGATCCTGGTGAACCTGCAGCGCAGCACCGAACAGGAGCGGGCGGGCGCGGTCCGGCAGCTGCTGCGCTACATCACCCGGCTGATCGGCATCAAGCAGAAGTGGCCCGGCGACGACCTGATCACCCGGATCCTCGCCACCGGGGCGATCACGCCCCAGGAGCTGTCCGGCGTGGTCATGCTGCTGCTGATCGCCGGGCACGAAACCACGGCCAACAACATCTCGCTGGGTGTGGTCACGCTGCTGGCCAACCCGGAGTGGATCGGGGACGAGCGGGTGGTGGAGGAGCTGGTCCGCTACCACTCCGTGGCCGACCTGGTCGCCATGCGCACCGCCGTCGAGGACGTCGAGATCGGCGGCCAGCTGATCCGCGCGGGCGAAGGCCTGATCCCGCTGATCGCCGCGGCCAACCACGACACGGCCGCCTTCGCCTGCCCGCACGAGTTCAAGCCCGACCGCCCGGCCCGCAACCACGTCGCGTTCGGCTTCGGCGTGCACCAGTGCCTGGGCCAGAACCTGGTCCGGGCCGAGATGGCCGCGGTGTACCGGACGCTGTTCGAGCGGGTGCCGACGCTCCGGATCGACGCTCCGCTCGAGGAGCTGCCGTTCAAGTACGACGGCACGCTCTTCGGCCTGCACGCGCTGCCCGTGCGCTGGCAGGCCACCCCGGACCGGAGCGAGGAGGGCACGACATGAACGGTGGACGGCACCTGCTGGTCCGCTGGTTTTCGGCGCTGGGGTCGGCATTTTCGGGGCACCGGGTCGACCGCTCGCACCCCCAGGCGGTCGAGCTGTCCGGTCCGTGCTTCCCGGACTGGTGCGTCACCTTCGCCACCAGCACCTGGAACGGCGTCGGCGCTCCCCCGCCCGGCCCCTGCGGCTCGCACTGCGCGCAGCGCCGCTGAACCCGGCCCCGCGACTTTCGAGAACCGGGAGGAACGACCGTGCAGATCACCGTCGACACCGGACGCTGCATCGGCGCGGGCCAGTGCGTGCTGACCGCGCCGGAGGTGTTCGACCAGAACGACAGCGGCATCGTCACGGTGCTGCGGCCGGCGCCGTCCGGCGGTGACGCCGTCGCCGCGCGCGAGGCCGCGCTGGTGTGCCCGTCCGCGACGATCACCATCGAAGAGCGCGGCCCGCGGCACCGGCCGCCGAAAGGGAGGAACCGATGACCACGACGGAGGAACGGGTGCTGCTGGCGTCCGACGAGCCCTTCGTGCGACGGCTGTGCCCGCACCTGCGGGAACCGTACGACGGTCCGCCGGTGCGGCGGATCGTCACCCCGGCCGGCGACCAGGCGTGGCTGGTGTCCCGGTACGCCGAGATCAAGGGACTGCTGCGGGACGACCGGCTCGGGCGGTCGCACCCGGATCCGGAACACAAGCCGCAGTACGCCGGCAACCCCACCTACGACCTGGCCACCGCCGCCGACCACGGGGCCGGGGACAAGTTCCATCACGGCCTGCGCAAGGTGCTGCAGCCGCACTTCGCGGCCCGGCACATGCTGCACCTGCGGCCGAAGGTGGAGGAGCTGACCGCGGGCCTGGTCGAGGCGTTCGCCGCCCGGCCGCGCCCGGCCGACCTGCACGCCGGCCTGTCGGCCCCGCTCACCCTGCTGGTGATCTGCGAGCTGCTGGGCGTGCCCGCGGACGAACGCGAGCAGTGCGCGGCCCTGGTGTCCCGGATGGGCGGGGTGGCCGACGAGCAGGGCGGCGGCACGGCCGCGTTCTTCGGCTACCTGCGCGACCTGGCCGCCCGCAAGCGGGCCGCGCCGGCGGACGACGTCATGTCCCGCCTGGTGACCGGCAACGACGTGACCGACGAGCAGGTCGGCGAGATCGCCATGCTGCTGCTGTTCGCCGGGATCGGCTCGACGGTCAAGCAGATCGACTACGGCTTCCTGCTGCTGGCCAACGATCCGGCGCAGCGCGACGCGGTGGCGGCCGATCCGGAGCTGGTGCCGCGGGCCGTCGAGGAGATGCTGCGGGTGTCCGGCAGCCTCAGCCTGCCGCGGTACGCCCGCGAAGACATCGAGCTCGGCGGGGTGACCATCGGCAAGGACGAACTGGTGCTGCTGGACCTGGCCCGGGCCAACATGGACGTCGACGCCTTCGACTGCCCGGCCGAGTTCGACGTCGGCCGCGCGCCCAACCGGCACCTGACCTTCGCGCACGGTGCGTGGGCCTGCATGGGCGCCCCGCTGGCCCGGATCCTGATGCAGGTGCTGTTCACCCGCCTGCTGAGCCGCCTGCCCGGCCTGCGGCCGCTGGTCCCCGCGGCCGAAGTGGCCACCACGGACGCCCCGCTCGGCGGCGGCCTCACCGATGAACTGCTCGTCACCTGGTAAGTCCCCGACCGCCAGGGCCGTCACCTTCCGGTGGCGGCCCTTTTCGCGTGGCCGGACCGGGAGGAAGTGACCGTGGCACAACGGAGAGCCGCGCGCCCCGGCCGGGGCGCGCGGCTCTCCACGGTCTCAAGGTGCCGGAGTCAGCGCCGGCAGCTGCTCCAGCCACTCGCCGATGATCGCCGCCGTCAGCGGAGCGTGCTCCTGGGACAGGGCGAAGTGGTTCGACTGCACCGTGCGGATCGTGTCGGTGCCGTCCACCAGTGCCCGCTGCTCCGGTGGCGCTTCGCTGCCCTCCTCGCCGCAGCGGACCAGGATCTTCGGCACTGTCGTCCGGTGGTCCGCCATGGCCGGCAGCTTGTTCAGCCAGGACGCCATGCCCGAGAGCCGGGCCGCTTCGATCGTGGTGGTCTCCGACTGGATGCCGGTCATCAGGTCCTCGGCCATGCCCATGTAGTCGGTCGAGTCGTCACCGTCGTGGCGGAGGCTGAGCGTGTCCAGCATGACGACGCCCGCCGCCCGGATGCCCCACGTGTTCTCGAGCAGGCCGGCCGCGGCGAGGGCGAGCACGCCCCCGGAAGAGTGGCCGACGATCACGAACGGCTCGCCGTCCGCGGCCTCCAGCACGCTCTCCGCGACCACCCGGGCCGCGGCGGCCGCGGAAGCGGGCAGCGGCTCGCCCTGGGCGAACCCGATCAGCGGCAGCGACCGCACGGTCCGGACCCCCTGGAACTGCGCGGCGATCCGGGCGTACTGGTGCACGCCGCCGACCACCACCGGGGAGCTGATGCAGATCAGCCGCGGCCCGGCCGGGCCTTCGGCCAGGGTGAGCGGCGCGGGCAGCTCCTCCAGTTCGGCCGGTGCGTCGAAGGTGGGCCGGACGGCGGCGACCGCCTTGAGCATGTCCATGCCGGCCTGCAGCTTCCCGGCCCGCAGGGACTCGAAGAACAGGTGCCCGACCGTGTCGTGCACGGCCGCGCCGCCGCCGGAACCGGCGAACGCGCCGCCGTTCGCCAGTTCGGCCGCGAGCCAGCCGGCCAGCCGGGCCGGGGTCGGGTTGTCGAAGATCACCGTGGCCGGCAGCCGCAGCCCGGCCGCTTCGGCCAGGCTGTTGCGCAGTTGCACCGCGATGAGCGAGTCGAAGCCGGCGTCCATGAACTGGGTGTCCGCATCGACCGCGGCCGGGTCCGTGTGCCCGAGCGCGCGAGCCGCGTGCTCGACCACCACCGAGCGCAGCAGCGCCACCCGGTCGTCCGGCTCCAGCCCGCGCAGCCGCTCGGTCAGGCTCGGCCCGGCCGCCACCGGGCCGGCGGCGGCCGCGGACCGGCGCGGCGCCGGCACCAGGGTGCGCAGCACCGAGGGCACCGGGCCCTGGCCCCGCGCGGTGCCGGCGGGCAGCGCCACCAGCAGTGGCTCGATGGTGGCGACGGCCGCGTCGAACAGCGCCAGGCCCTGCTCGGGGTCGAGCATCGAGGCGGCGCCGGCCGCGGCCCGCCTGCGGTCGGCGGCGCTCAGCGTGCCGGTCATGCCGCTGGAGGCCCACGGGCCCCAGGCGATCGAGGTCGCCGGGAGGCCCTGCTGCCGGCGGTAGGCGGCCAGGGCGTCGAGGAAGGTGTTGGCGGCCGCGTAGTTGCTCTGCCCGCTGCCGCCGAGGATCCCGGCGATCGAGGAGTAGAGCACGAACGCGGCCAGCGGCTGGTCTTCGGTCGCCCGGTGCAGGTTCCACGCGGCATCGGCCTTGGGCGCGAGCACGGTGTCCAGCCGCTCGGGGGTCATCGACTCCAGCACGCCGTCGTCGAGGAGGCCCGCGGCGTGCACCACGGCCGTCAGCCGCACTCCGGACACCAGTTCGCGGACGGCCTCGAAGTCGCTGACGTCGCACGCCGCGAACGACACCGCCCCGCCCAGCTCCGCTCGCAGCTCCGCCGCCCCCGGGGCCGCGTCGCCCCGGCGGCCCACCAGCAGCACGTGCCGCTGCCCCTGGGCCACCAGGTGCCGGGCCAGGTGCGCAGCCAGCCCGCCGGTACCGCCGGTGACCAGCACGGTCGCCTCCCGGTCCCAGACCGGCGGCAGGGTGAACACGGCGTAGTCGTGCCGGGCGAGGGCCGCCGGCGCCTGCCGGAGGTCGAAGAGGGGCGCGCCCACGCGCAGGGCGCCGGCGTCGGTGACGCCCGGCGCCACCGGGGCCAGCGCCGAAGCGGCCACCACCAGGGGTGCGGTGCCGATCTCGCCGGAGACGGTGGTCGTGACCCGGTCGCCGACGGCCACCCCGGAGACCCCGGTCCCGGCTTCGGTCACCACGCCGGCGACCTGGACCGGGCCGGACCGGCCCAGCGCGGCCGCGGTGAGCCGCAGCCGGACGTCCTGCTCCCCCGTCGGCTCCTCGGCCGGGCCGGGCACGGCCCGCAGTTCGCCGTCGGCCCGTTCGACCACCCACGGTCCGGCCGGCGGCACCAGGGACGGCGCCTCGGCGAGCCGGGCCAGGCGGGCCACCCTGGCCACGCCGCCGCGCACCGCCACCTGCGGCTCGTCCGCGAGGAGGCCACCCAGGCCGGGCAGCGCGGCGAGCGACTCGGGCCGGTCGTCGACGTCGAGCAGCACGAACCGGTCCGGGTGCTCGGACTGCGCGGTGCGGACCAGCCCCCAGGCCGCCGAGGCAGCCAGGTCGGCGACCGTCGAGCCGGGCACGGCGACCGCGCCGCGCGTGACCACGACCAGCCGCGTCCCGGCCAGGTCCGGTCGCGAGACCCAGTCCTGGAGGACCTCGAGCACCTGCGCGGTCACCTCGTGCACGGCGGCCGCCCCGCCGCCGCCGACCTGGAACACCGCCCAGTCGGGCCGGGAGACGGCCAGCAGGGCGGCCGTGTCGGCCGTCGGCGCCCCGAGCGCGGCGGCCAGGCCGAAGACGTCACGGCGGAGCACCGACCAGCGCTGCCCGGTGGCCGCCGGAACCGGCTGCTCCGGCCAGCCGAGGTGCAGCAGGCCGTCGCGGGCGCCGGTGGCCGCCGGTGCGGTGGCGGAGCGCAGCAGGAGCGAGCGCACCGAGAGCACCGGGTTCCCCGCCACGTCGGTGGCGGCCAGGGTGACGGTCTCGCCGTCCTGGTGCCAGTGCGCCCGCAGCTGCCGCGCGCCGCTCGCGTGCAGCGTCACGCCGTTCCACGAGAACGGCAGCCGGCCGCCGCTGCGTTCCGGCGACACGTTCGCCTGCAGCGCCGCGTCCAGCAGGGCCGGGTGGATCCCGAACCCCCCGTCCGCGGCGGCGTCCACGGGCAGCTCCACGTCGGCGTAGAGGTCGTCGCCGGCGCGCCAGACCGAGCGCAGGCCCTGGAAGGCCGGGCCGTAGACCAGGCCGGTGGCGGCCATCCGGGCGTAGAAGTCGGTGAAGTCGACCGGTTCGGCACCGGCCGGCGGCCACGCCGTGGCCGCCGGGCCGGCGGGCACCGGTTCCGGGGCGAGCACCCCGCCGGCGTGCTCGGTCCACGCCCGGGTGGCGTCCCCGGCCGGGCGGGAGTAGATCCGCACGTCCCGGTGTCCGGCGGTGTCCGCGCGGCCCACCACGACCTGCAGCGACACCGTCTCCGTGCGGCCGAGCACCAGCGGCACGGACAGCGTCAGTTCTTCGACCCGCGCGCAGCCGACCTGGTCGGCGGCCCGGATCGCCAGCTCGAGGAAGCCGGTGCCGGGGAACAGCACGGTGCCGCCGACCTGGTGATCGGCCAGCCACGGGTGGGTGGCCGTCGAGACGCTGCCGGTCAGCAGCACGCCGTGGTCGTCGGCCAGGCCGACCGACGCGCTCAGCAGCGGGTGCCCGGCGCCGATCAGCCCCCAGTCGGTCGCGTCGCCGGTGCGGGCGGACGGCGTCGGCCAGAACCGCCGGTGCTGGAACGGGTAGGTCGGCACCGGCACGGTGCGCCCGCCGAGGTCGGCGTAGCACCGGTCCAGAGCCACTTCGGCGCCGGCCGCCCAGACCTGGCCGAGTGCGGTGACCGCGGCGGCCTCCTCCGGCGCCTCGCGCAGTGCGGGCACGACGGTGGCCGTGCGGCCGGTGTCGGCCAGGGTCTGGCTCATCATCGACGTCAGCGCGTGCCCGGGGCCGATCTCCAGCAGGGTGCCCACCCCGGCGTCGAGCAGGGCCAGGACGCCGTCGGCGAAGCGCACCGGCTCGCGCACGTGCCGCACCCAGTACTCGACGTCGCGCACCTCGCCGGTCACCGGACGGCCGGTCAGGGTGGAGACGAGCGGGAGGGACGGCTCGTGCAGGTCGATCCCGGCCAGCGCGGACCGGAACTCCGCGAGCATCGGCTCCATCAGCGGCGAGTGGAAGGCGTGGGACACGGCCAGCCGCTTGGTCCGGCGGCCCCACGCCTCGACCTGGCCGGCCACGGCGGTGACGGCCGGCTCGGTCCCGGCGACGACCACCGCGCCCGGTGCGTTCAGCGCCGCGATCGCCACCTGCTCGCCGTGGGCCTCGAGCAGGGGCGCGACCTCGGCCTCGGTGGCCGGCAACGCCACCATCGCCCCGCCGGCGGGCAGCGCCTGCATCAGGCGCGCCCGGGCGGCCACCACCCGGGCGGCGTCGGCCAGGGACAGCACGCCGGCCACGTGCGCGGCCGCGATCTCGCCGATGCTGTGCCCGGCCACCGCGGCCGGCTTCAGGCCCCAGGACTCCCACAGCCGGAACAGGGCGACTTCGACGGCGAACAGCGCCGGTTGCGCCCAGCCGGTCTCGTTCAGCGCGGCCTCGTCCTCGCCCCACAGCACGTCTTCGAGCGAGCCCGGCAGCAGTGGGTCGAGGTGGCCGCAGATCTCGTCCAGGGCTTCGGCGAAGACCGGGAAGGCGGCGGCGAGCTCCCGGCCCATGCCCGGCCGTTGGGCGCCCTGCCCGGAGAACACCACGCCCACGCCCGGGTTTCCGGCCACGCCGGCGGCGACCTCGGGCCGGTCGGTGGTGTCCGGGCTGGCCAGCAGCACGGCCCGGTGGTCCAGCGCGGAGCGGCCGGTCAGCGAGCGGCCGATGTCCACCGGCGAGCCGTCGCACGCCCGCACCCGCTCGATCTGGGCCCGCAGCGCGGCTTCGGACTTGGCCGACACCGGCCAGGGCAGCGCCGTCGCGGTGCGCCGCGGGGCGGCGGGTGCCGCGGCCGGCTCGTCCGCCTGTTCCAGGATGACGTGCGCGTTGGTGCCGCTGACGCCGAAGGAGGACACCCCGGCCCGGCGCGGCCGGCCGGTGTCCGGCCAGCCGACCGCTTCGGTGAGGATTTCGGCCCGGCCGGCGGACCAGTCCACGTGCGAGGACGGCTTGTCCACGTTGAGGGTCTTGGGGGCGATGCCGTGGCGCATGGCCAGCACCATCTTGATCACGCCGGCCGCGCCCGCGGCGGCCTGGGTGTGCCCCAGGTTGGACTTGACCGAGCCCAGCAGCACCGGGGTTTCCCGGTCCCGGCCGTAGGTGGCCAGCAGGGCCTGGGCCTCGATCGGGTCGCCGAGAGTCGTGCCGGTGCCGTGCGCCTCGACCACGTCGACGTCCGATGTGGACAGTCCGGCACTGGCCAGCGCCTGCGTGATGACCCGCTGCTGGGACGGCCCGTTGGGGGCGGTGAAGCCGTTGGACGCGCCGTCGGAGTTGACCGCGGAGCCGCGCAGCACGGCCAGGACGTGGTGCCCGTTGCGCCGCGCGTCGGACAGCTTTTCCAGCACCAGCAGGCCGATGCCCTCGGACCAGCCGGTGCCGTCGGCGGCGTCGGCGAAGGCCTTGCAGCGGCCGTCGGCGGCCAAGGCGCCCTGCCGGGTGAAGCCGGCGAACCTCAGCGCGGTGGACATCACGGTGACGCCACCGGCCAGGGCCAGCGTGCACTCCCCCGACCGCAGCGCCTGCGCGGCCAGGTGCATCGCCACGAGCGCCGAAGAGCAGGCGGTGTCCACGGTGACGGCCGGGCCCTCCAGGCCCAGGGTGTAGTTGACGCGGCCGGCCAGCGCGCTGGCGGCCAGGCCGGTGCCGGCGTGCCCGTCCACGTCCTCGGCCGAGCGCAGCACGAGGTTGCCGTAGTCCTGGCCGTCGGTCCCGGCGAACACCCCGGTTCGGCTGCCCCGCAGGGCCAGCGGGTCGATCCCGGCCCGCTCGAACGCCTCCCACGACAGCTCCAGCAGCAGCCGCTGCTGCGGGTCCATGGCGACGGCCTCGCGCGGGGACACCCCGAAGAACGCGGCGTCGAACCCGCCGACGTCGTGCAGGAACCCGCCCTCCAGGGTGGCGCTCGCCCCGCGGCCCTCGCCGGCCAGCGCGGCCACGTCCCAGCCGCGGTCCTCCGGGAACGGGCCGATCGCGTCCTGCCCGGCCTCGACCAGCCGCCACAGGTCCTCGGGGCTGTCGATGCCGCCGGGGAACCGGCAGGCCAGGCCGACGATGGCGACGGGCTCGTGGCGCCCGGCTTCGGCTTCCTCCAGCCGCCGCCGGGTCTCGTGCAGATCCGCGGTGACCCACTTGAGGTAGTCGACGAGCTTCTTGTCGTCCGGCATCGGGCGTCCTTTCTGCTGCGCGTGCGTGGATCAGCGGTTCTTCAGCCGGCCGAGTTCGTTGTCGATGAAGGCGAAGACGTCGTCGGTGCTGGCGGACTCGATGAGTTCGGCCACCCCGTCCCCGGCTCCGGTGTCGTGGTCGCTCGTGCCCCACTGCGCCAGCAGCGCGCGCAGCCGGCCGGCGACGCCGGTGCGGGTCACCTCGTCCGGTGCGCCGGCCGCCATCGCGGCTTCGAGCCGGTCCAGTTCGGCCAGCACCGACGGCCCGCTGTCGAGGCCGGTGCCCTCGGCCAGTTCGGCCAGCAGGTGCGCGGCCAGCGCCCGCGGCGTGGCGTAGTCGAACACGAGCGTCGCGGACATCCGCAGCCCGGTGGCGGCGGTCAGCCGGTTGCGCAGTTCGACGGCGGTCAGCGAGTTGACGCCGAGTTCCTGGAACTCCCGGTCGGCCTTCACCTCGCCGGGTGACGGCAGGGCCAGCACCGCGGCGGCCTCACCGCGCACGAGGTCGAGCAGCAGGGTGAGCCGGTCGTCCTCGGGCAGCGCAGTCAGCTTCTCCACCAGCCCGGCCTGCGAAGCGGCCGCGCCGGCGGCCGTCCGCCGGGCCGCCCGGACCAGGTTGCGCAGCAGCGGCGGCACGTCGGCCGGCGCCGCGGCCCCGGCCGGGTTCGTCGCGGTGGCGACGATCAGCGGCTCGTCCGCGCCGATGGCGGCGTCGAACATGGCCAGGCCCGGCCCCGCTTCGATTTCGGCCACCCCGCCGGCCTTGGTACGGTGCCGATCGGCCTCGCTGAGCGTGCTGGTCATGCCGCTGGAGGCCCACGGGCCCCAGGCGATCGAGGTCGCCGGGAGGCCCTGCTGCCGGCGGTGGACGGCCAAGGCGTCCAGCGTGGTGTTGGCCGCCGCGTAGTTGCCCTGCCCACCGGCCCCGAACACGCCGGCCACCGAGGAGTAGAGCACGAACGCGGCCAGCGGCTGGTCTTCGGTCGCCCGGTGCAGGTTCCACGCGGCATCGGTCTTGGGCGCGAGCACGGTGTCGAGCCGCTCGGGGGTCATCGACTCCAGCACCCCGTCGTCGAGGATCCCGGCGGCGTGCACCACGGCCGTCAGCCGGAGGTCCGAGACCAGGTCACGCACGGCTGCGAAGTCGCTGACGTCGCACGCGGCGAACGACACCGCCCCGCCCAGCTCCGCTCGCAGCTCCGCCGCCCCCGGTGCCGCGTCACCACGGCGGCCCACCAGCAGCACGTGCCGCTGCCCCTGAGCCACCAGGTGCCGGGCCAGGTGCGCAGCCAGCCCGCCGGTACCGCCGGTGACCAGCACCGTCGCCTCCCGGTCCCAGACCGGCGGCATGGTCAGCACCAGCTTGCCGATGTGCTTGGCCTGCTGCATGTGGCGGAACGCGCTGCGGGCGCGGCGCACGTCCCAGGCGCGGACCGGCAGCGGCTGGATCGCGTCCTTGGCGAACAGCCGGAGCAGCTCGGCCAGCATTTCGCCCATCCGGTCCGGGCCGGCCTCGGACAGGTCGAACGCCCGGTACCGCACGCCCGGCGGGTTCTCCCGGACGTCGGTCTTGCCCATCTCCAGGAAGTGCCCGCCCGGTTTGAGCAGGCGCAGGGAAGCGTCGATGAACTCACCGGTCAGCGAATTCAGCACCACGTCCAGGCCGTCACCGGTCAGCGGCGCGAACACCGCCTCGAAGTCCGTCGTGCGCGAGGAAGCGATGTGGTCGTCGGGAATTCCCATGGCCCGCAGGGTTTCCTGCTTGGCCGGGCTCGCGGTGGCGAACACCTCCGCACCCAGGTGCTTCGCCAGCTGGACGGCGGCCATGCCGACACCGCCGGTTCCCGCGTGCACCAGCACTTTCTGCCCGGCTCGCAGGTCGGCCAGGTCGGTGAAGGCGTAATAGGCGGTGAGGAACACCAGCGGCACCGAGGCCGCGGTCTCGTCGGTCCAGTCGTCCGGTACGCGGGTGAGGATGCGCTCGTCGAGGGTGAGCGGCGCGGTGCGGATGCTGCCGGGCACGATGCCCATGGCCCGGTCGCCGACGGCCAGCCCGGTCACGTCCGGGCCGACCTCGGTGACCACGCCGACGCCCTCGGCGCCGAGCGGGCCCGCCTGGCCCGGGTACAGGCCCAGTGCGTTGAGCACGTCCCGGAAGTTCATGCCCGCCGCGGTGATCCGCAGCCGGACCTCCCGGCCCCGCAGCGGCCGCGCGGGCTCGTCGACCGGAGCGAGGTACAGGTCGTCCAGGCTGCCGGAGTGCTTGCTGTCCAAGCACCACTCCGTCGACGGCGGTACCAGCGAGGGCGATGTGGCCAGCCGGGCCAGCCGGGCCACCCGCACCACGCCGTCGCGCACCGCGATCTGCGGCTCCTCCCGCAGGAGGGAGGCCGCGAGCCCGGGCAGCACGCCGGCGCTCCCGGCGTCGAGGTCGAGCAGCACGAACCGGTCCGGGTGCTCGGACTGGGCCGTGCGCACCAGCCCCCACACCGCCGCCGCCGCCGGATCGGTCACCTCGTCCACCGCACCCCGCGTCACCACGACCAGCCTGGACTCCGCCAACTCGGGCCGGGACAACCAGTCCTGCAACACACCCAGCACCCGAGCCGCAGCCACGTGCGCCGCGGACGGCCCGGCCGCGGCGCCGCCGCCATCGATTTCGAGCACCGCCCAGTCCGGCACCGAGCCGGACTCGGCCAGCTCGCCCGGCGAACCGGCGGCCTGTCCGTCCACAACGGACCGCAAGCCGAAGGTGTCCGGGCCGATGACCGCCCAACGCTGTCCGGCCGCCGAGCCGGTGGGCTCCACGGTCTCCCACTCCAGGCGCAGCAGGGAATCCCGCACGTCGGCGGCCGGTGCGGCGGCCGCGGCGGTGGTGGCCGAGCGCAGCAGCAGCGACTCGACCGAGATCACCGGGTGGCCGGCCGGGTCGGTGGCGGCCAGCGACACGGCGTCGCCGTCGCGCCGCCAGCGCACCCGCAGCACCGTGGCGCCGTCGGCGTGCAGGCTGACACCGCTCCACGAGAAGGCAGCAACCCCTGTCCCGAGCCGGCGTCGAACAATTCGCCGCTGACCTGGAGGGCGGCGTCCAGCAGGGCCGGGTGCAGGCCGAACCCGGCCGCGCCGGAGACCGCCGGTTCGGGCAGCGCCACCTCGGCGTACAGGTCTTCACCGTCGCGCCAGGCACCACGCAGGCCCTGGAAGACCGGGCCGTACACCAGACCGGATCCGGCCAGGTCGGTGTAGAAGGTGTCGAGGCCGACCGCCTCGGCCCCGGCCGGCGGCCACTGCGCGGGAACCCAGTCCGTGCGGGTCTCCTCGGGGGCGAGCACGCCGGTGGCGTGGTGGGTCCACGTGCCGTCCGAGGCGGCGGGCCGGGAGTGGATGCGCAGGTCGCGGCGGCCGGTTTCGTCCGGGGCCCCGGCCGTCACCCGCACGGCGACGGCCTCGCCCCGGGTCAGCACCATCGGCACGGCCAGGGTCAGCTCCTGCACCTGCCGGCACTCCACGTGGTCCCCGGCCCGCACGGCGAGTTCGAGGAACCCGGTGCCGGGGAACAGGATCGCGGTGCCGACCTGGTGGTCGGCCAGCCACGGGTGGGTGGTGGTGGACAGCCGGCCGGTGAGCACGACGCCTTCGTCGTCGGGCAAGCCGACCGCCGCGCCGAGCAGCGGGTGCCGCGCGGAGACCAGGCCCCAGTCGGCGGCGCTGCCGGTGCGGCCGGTGGCCGTGGGCCAGAACCGCGTCTCCTGGAACGGGTACGTCGGCAGGTCGATCCGGCGGCCGCCCAGCCCGGTGAAGAACCCGCGCCAGTCGACGTCGACGCCGGCGACGAAGGCCGCGCCCAGCGCCGTCACCGCCGAGCGCTCTTCGGGCGCCTCGCGCAGCGCCGGGATCACCACCACCGCGGGGTCGTCGGCGATCTCGTGGACCATCGAGGACAGGCTCGTGCCGGGGCCCAGTTCCACGAACACCGACACGCCGGTGTCCCGCATGGCCGCGACGCCGTCGGCGAACCGCACCGGCTCCCGCACGTGCCGCACCCAGTACTCCGGGTTGCACACCTCATTGCTCACCAAGGCGCCGGTGAGATTCGAAACCAGGGGAATCCGCGGCTCGGCGAACGTCAGACCCGCCACCACCGACCGGAACTCCGCCAGCATCGGCTCCACCAACGGCGAATGGAACGCATGCGACACCGGCAGCCGCTTGACCCGATGTCCCCGCTCCCGCAACACCTCCGCGATCTCCAGCACCACCGGCTCAACCCCGGCCAGCACCACTGACCGCGGCCCGTTCACCGCCGCGATCGACACCTCGTCCGCACGACCGGCCAGCAACGGTGACACCACGTCCTCGGCCGCCCCCACTGCCACCATCGCGCCACCAGACGGCAACGCCTGCATCAACCGTGCCCGCGCCGACACCAACGCCGCCGCATCCGGCAACGACAACACCCCGGCCACGTGCGCCGCCGCGATCTCACCCACCGAGTGACCCGCGACCGAGCCGAACCGCACTCCCCACGACTCCCACAGCCGGTAGAGCGCGACCTCGACGGCGAACAACGCGGGCTGCGTGAACCGGGTCTGCTCGAGGTTCTCGCCGGACCACATCACCTCGCGCAACCCGGGAATGTCCAGAGTGGACAAAATCTCGGTGAAAGCTTCGGCGAACACCGGGAACCGGGCCGCCAGCTCACGCCCCATCCCGGCCTGTTGCGCGCCCTGGCCGGAGAACACCGCCCCGGCCGAAACTTCACGGGCCTCGCCGGAAGCCACCTGGACACCGTCCAGCAGCACCGCCCGGTGCTCGAACACCGACCGCGTCGTCGCCAGCGAGAACCCGACGTCCACCGGATCACCGGCGCAGTCCCGCACCCGCGCGACCTGCTCCGCCAACGCCGCTTCGCTCTTGGCCGAAACCACCCACGGCACCACACCGGCCTCGACCGGCCGGGCCTCGGCGACCACCGGCTCGGCCGGCGCCTGCTCCAGGATCACGTGCGCGTTCGTGCCACTGACCCCGAAGGCCGACACGCCGGCCCGACGCGGCCGGTCCACCGACGGCCACGTGGCCGGCTCGGTGAGCAGGGAGACCGCACCGGACTCCCAGTCCACATGCGTCGAGGGCGCGTCGACGTTGAGGGTCCGCGGGGCGAGGCCGTGGTCGAGCGCCTGCACCATCTTGATCACCCCGGCCACCCCGGCCGCGGCCTGGGTGTGCCCGAGGTTGGACTTGACCGACCCCAGCAGCAGCGGGATTTCGCGCTCCCGGCCGTAGGTGGCCAGCAGGGCTTGGGCCTCGATCGGGTCGCCCAGCCGCGTGCCCGTGCCGTGTCCTTCGACGACGTCGACGTCCGAGGTGGACAGTCCGGCGGACGCCAGTGCCTGGCGGATCACCCGCTGCTGCGACGGCCCGTTGGGCGCGGTGAAGCCGTTGGACGCGCCGTCGGAGTTGACCGCCGAACCGGCGACGACGGCCAGCACGCGGTGGCCGCGGCGGCGGGCGTCGGACAGCCGCTCCAGCACCAGCACGCCGGCGCCCTCGGACCAGCCGGTGCCGTCCGCGCTGTCGGCGTAGGCCTTGCACCGGCCGTCCTGGGCGAGGCCGCCCTGGCGGCCGAACTCGGCGAAGGGCACCGGGGACGACATCACGGTCACCCCGCCGGCCAGTGCCAGCGAGCAGTCGCCGTTGCGCAGCGCCTGCGCCGCCAGGTGCAGGGCGACCAGGGACGAGGAGCAGGCGGTGTCGATCGACACCGACGGGCCCTCCAGGCCGAAGGTGTAGGACAGCCGGCCGGAGATCACACTGACCGTGGTGCCGGTCATCACGAACCCTTCGGCCGCCGGGTCGCCGAACAGCAGGCCGGCGTAGTCGGCGTCGGAGGCGCCGATGTAGACGCCGGTGGGCGTGCCGGCCAGCGACAGCGGGTCGATGCCGGCCCGCTCGATCGCCTCCCACGCGGTCTTCAGCAGCACCCGCTGCTGCGGGTCCATGGCGATGGCCTCACGCGGCGAGATGCCGAAGAACGCCGGGTCGAACTGGGCGGCGTCGGTGAGGAACCCGCCGACCGGGGACAGCGACACGGTGTTGCCCTCCGGGGTGTACCGGCTCGCGTCCTCCCAGCCGCGGTCGCCGGGGAAGCCGGAGATCACGTCCCGGCCGTCCACGACGAGCTGCCACAGGTCTTCCGGGGTGCGGATCCCGCCCGGGTAGTGGCAGCTCATGCCGACGACGGCGATCCGGTCGTCGTCCGGCGCCGGGCCGGTGGTCACCGCGGGTACGCCGGCGGCGGGGGCGGCCTCGCCGAGGACCTCGGTGAGCAGGAACGTGGCCAGCCGGACCGGCGTCGGGTAGTCGAACACCAGGGTCGCGGGCAGCCGCTGCCCGGTCGCCCCGGCCAGCCGGTTGCGCAGCTCGACCGAGCTGAGCGAGTCGAACCCGAGTTCCCGGAACTCCTGTTTCGCGCCGACGAGGTCCATCGAGGGGTGGCCGAGCACGGCGGCCGCCTCGGCGCGGATGATGCCCAGCAGGTGCTGGTGCCGGTCCGCCTCCCGCATCCCGGCCAGTTCCGCGGCCAGGCCGCCCGGGGCGAGCGGGCCGGCCGCGGCGGCGGTGCGGCGGGCGCCGCGGACCAGGTCGCGCAGGATGGGCGGGACCGCGCCCCCGGCCGCGGCCGGGCCGCCCGCGGTGGCCATCAGCACCGGCTCGCCGGTGGCGATCGCCGTGTCGAACATGGCCAGGCCCGGCCCGGCTTCGATACCGGTCAGGCCCGCGGCCGCGGTCCGGCGGCGGTCGGTCTCGGAGAGGTCGGCGGTCATGCCGCTGGAGGCGGCCCACGGTCCCCAGGCCACCGAGGTGGCCGGCAGGCCGAGCCGGTGCCGGTAGCCGGCCAGCGCGTCCATGGCCACGTTGGCGGCGGCGTAGCTGCCCTGGCCGGGGCTGCCGACCAGGCCGGCGGCCGAGGAGTACAGCACGAACGCGGCCAGCGGCTGGTCGAGGGTGGCCTGGTGCAGGTACCAGGCGGCGTCCACCTTGGGCGCCAGCACGGTGTCCAGGCGTTCCGGGGTGATGGATTCGAGCACACCGTCGGCCACCACACCGGCCGCGTGCACGACCGCCGTGATGGTCCGGCCGTCGACCAGCGCCCGCACGGCGACCGGGTCGCTGACGTCGCAGGCCGCGAACGACACCGCGGCACCGAGCTCGGCTCGCAGTTCCGCGGCACCCGGGGCGGTGTCACCACGGCGGCCCACCAGCAGCACGTGCCGCTGGCCCTGGGCGACGAGGTGCCGGGCCAGGTGCGCGGCCAGGCCGCCGGTGCCACCGGTGACCAGCACCGTCGCCTCCCGGTCCCAGACCGGCGGCATGGTCAGCACGAGCTTGCCGATGTGCTTGGCCTGCGCCATGAAGCGGAAGGCGTCCCGGCAGCGGCGGATGTCCCAGGCGGTGATCGGCAACGGTGCCAGCACGCCGCGCGCGAACAGGCCCAGCAGCGCGGTCAGCATTTCGCCGATCCGGTCCGGGCCGGCCTCGCCGAGGTCGAAGGAGCGGTACCGGACGCCCGGCGGGTTCTCCCGGAGATCGGTCTTGCCCATTTCGAGGAAGTGCCCGCCCGGTTTGAGCAGGCGCAGGGAAGCGTCGATGAACTCACCAGTCAGCGAGTTCAGCACCACGTCCAGGCCGTCACCGGTCAGCGGCGCGAACGCCGCCTCGAAGTCCGTCGTGCGCGAGGAAGCGATGTGGTCGTCGGGGATGCCCAGCCCGCGCAGCGTGTCCTGCTTGGCCGGGCTCGCGGTGGCGAACACCTCCGCCCCCAGGTGCTTCGCCAGCTGGATCGCCGCCATGCCGACACCGCCGGCGCCGGCGTGCACCAGCACCTTCTGTCCCGGCCGCAGGTTCGAGAGATCCGTGAACGCGTAGAACGCGGTGAGGAACGCCAGCGGCACCGAAGCCGCGGTCTCGTCGGTCCAGCCGTCCGGGACGCGGTGCACGATCCGCTCGTCGACCACGACCGGGGCCGAGCCGATGCCGCCGGGCGAGATGCCCATGACCCGGTCGCCGACGGTCAGGCCGGTCGCGTCCGGGCCGAGCTCGGTGACCACGCCGGCGACCTCGGAGCCCAGCGGGCCGGCCGGGCCCGGGTACAGCCCGAGCGCGTTGAGCACGTCGCGGAAGTTGATGCCGGTCGCGGTGATCCGCAGCCGGACCTCCCGGTCGCGCAGGGGCCGCGGTTCCTCGGTGACCGGCGCCAGGTACAGGTCGTCCAAGCTGCCGGAATGCCTGCTGTCCAGCCGCCACTCCCCCGGCGGGGGCACCAGCGAGGGCGCCGTCGCCAGGCGGCCCAGCCGGGCCACCCGCACGACGCCGTCCCGCACGGCCACCTGGGGTTCGTCCGCGAACACCGACGCGGCCAGCCGCGGCAGCAGGGCGGCGCCGCCGGCGTCGAGGTCGAGCAGCACGAACCGGCCGGGGTGCTCGGACTGGGCGCTGCGCACCAGCCCCCACACCGCGGCCGCCGCCGGATCGGTCACCTCGTCCACCGCACCCCGCGTCACCACGACCAGCTTGGATTCTTCCAACTCGGGCCGGGACAACCAGTCCTGCAACACACCCAGCACACGAGCCGCAGCGTCGTGGGCCACGGACGGCCCGGCGGCCACGTCCCCGCCGTCGACCTGGACCAGGGCCCAGTCCGGGACCACCCCGGAATCGGCCAGCTCGCCCGGCGAACCGGCGGCCTGTCCGTCCACAACGGACCGCAAGCCGAAGGTGTCCGGGCCGATGACCGCCCAGCCGAGGTCGGGGACCTCGGCCGGTTCGGGCCGGGACAGCGGCGGGAAGTGCAGCCGCAGCAACGCGTCCTGCGCGGCGGGCGCGGCCGAGATCCGGCCGGCGGGCGCGCGCAGGACCAGGGACTCGACCGAAAGCACCGGGTTGTCCGCCACGTCGGTGGCCGACAGGGTGAACGAGTCGCCGGCCCGCTGCCAGCGCACCCGCAGCACGCTGGCGCCGGCGGCGTGCAGGCTGACGCCGTTCCAGGAGAACGGCATCAGGTTCTTGCCCGCGTTGGCCGCGAAGAACGAGCTGGCCTGCAGGGCCGCGTCCAGCAGCGCCGGGTGGAGACCGTAGGCGGCCGCGTCCTGGGCCGCCTGCGGGAACTCCACTTCGGCGTACAGGTCTTCGCCCTGCTGCCACAGCGCACGCAGCCCCTCGAAGGACGGTCCGTAGACCAGGCCGCCGGCCGCCATCCGGGCGTAGAAGTCGTCGATGGCCACGGGTTCCGCGCCGGCCGGGGGCCACTGCGCGGGCGCCCAGCCGCCGCGCGTCTCCGCGGGGGCGAGCACACCGGTGGCGTGGTGGGTCCACGTGCCGTCCGAGGCGGCGGGCCGCGAGTGGATCCGCAGGTCGCGGCGGCCGTCCGGGTCGGGCGCGCCCACCACGACCTGGACGTCGGCCGCTTCGCCCGCGCCGAACACCATCGGGACGGCCAAGGTGAGCTCCTGCACCTGCCGGCAGCCGACCTGGTCGGCCGCGCGGACGGCCAGTTCCAGGAAGCCGGTGCCCGGGAACACCACGGCGTCACCGAGGACGTGGTCGCCGATCCAGGGGTGGGTGGCCACCGAGAGCCGGCCGGTCAGCACCGCGCCCTGGTCGTCGGCCAGCGGCACGGCCGCGCCGAGCAGCGGGTGCCCGGCGGGCACCAGGCCCCAGTCGGCCACCTTGCCGGCGCGGGTGGTGCTCTTCGGCCAGAACCGCGTCTCCTGGAACGGGTACGTCGGCAGGTCGATCCGGCGGCCACCCAGCCCGGCGAAGAACGCCGGCCAGTCGACGCCGGCTCCGGCCACGAAAGCCGCGCCCAGCGCCGAAACCACCGATCGTTCCTCCGCCGTGTCCCGCAACACCGGAATGACCGCGGCATCGTCGACAATCTGGTGCACCATCGAGGCCAGCGCGGATCCCGGACCCACCTCCACGAACACCGAGGCACCGGCATCACGCATCGCCGCGATCCCGGCCGCGAACCGCACGGGTTCACGCACGTGCCGGACCCAGTACTCCGGGTCACGCACCTCATCCGTCACCAACGCCCCGGTCAGGTTCGAGACCAGCGGAATCGTCGGTTCGGCGAGCTGCACACCCGCCATGACCGACCGGAACTCCGCCAGCATCGGCTCCATCAACGGCGAATGGAACGCATGCGACACCGACAGCCGCTTGACCCGATGTCCCCGCTCCCGCAACACCTCCGCAATCTGCAGCACCACCGGCTCAACACCCGCCAGCACCACCGACTGCGGCCCGTTGACCGCCGCGATCGACACCGCGTCGTCGTGACCGGCCAGCAGCGGCGACACCACATCCTCGCCGGCACCCACCGCCACCATCGCGCCACCGGACGGCAACGCCTGCATCAACCGACCACGCGCGGCAACCAGCGCACACGCGTCCGGAAGCGAAAACACTCCGGACACGTACGCCGCCGCGATCTCCCCCACCGAATGCCCGGCCACGAAAGCCGCCTTGACGCCCCACGACTCGAACAGGCGGAACAACGCCACCTCGACCGCGAACAGCGCGGGCTGCGTGAACCGGGTCTGCTCCAGGTTCTGCCCGGACCACATGGCCTCGCGCAGGCCGTCGACGGCCAGCTCGGCCAGCACTTCGTCCAGGGCCTTGGCGAACACCGGGAAGCGAGCCGACAGCTCCCGGCCCATGCCCGCGCGCTGCGCACCCTGGCCCGAAAACACCATTCCCACCACGGCATCCGTGGCTTCGCCGGAGGCCACCACGTCGACACCATCCAGCAGCACCGCCCGGTGCTCGAACACCGACCGCGTCGTCGCCAGCGAGAACCCGACGTCCACCGGATCACCGGCGCAGTCCCGCACCCGCGCGACCTGCTCGGCCAGTGCTTCCCGGGTCTTCGCCGAAACGACCCACGGCACCACACCGGCCTCGACCGGCCGGGCCTCGGTCGCCACCGGCTCCGCCGGTGCTTCCTCCAGGATCACGTGCGCGTTCGTGCCACTGGCCCCGAACGACGACACCGCAGCCCGGCGCGGCCGGTCCACCGACGGCCACGCGGCCGGTTCGGTGAGCAGCTCCAGCGCCCCGGAAGACCAGTCGACGTGCGACGACGGCTCGGTCACGTGCAGCGTCCGCGGGACGACGCCGTGGCGCATCGCGAGCACCATCTTCATGACGCCGGCGACGCCGGACGCGGCCTGGGTGTGCCCGATGTTGGACTTGACCGAACCCAGCAGCAGCGGGTGTTCCCGCTCGGTCCGGCCGTAGGTCGCCAGCAGCGAACGGGCCTCGATGGGGTCACCCAGCTTGGTGCCGGTGCCGTGCGCCTCCAGGACGTCGACCTCGTCCGGGCCGAGCCCGGCGGCGGCCAGCGCCGCGCGGATCACCTTCTGCTGGGCGCCGCCGCTGGGCGCGGTCAGGCCGTTGGAGGTGCCGTCCTGGTTGACGGCCAGGCCGCGCACCACCGCCAGCACCGGGTGCCCGAGCCGCCGGGCGTCGGACAGCCGCTCGACCAGCAGCATCCCGGCGCCCTCGGCCCAGCCGGTGCCGTCGGCGCTGTCGGAGAACGCCTTGCAGCGGCCGTCCGGGGACAGGGCGCCCTGCGCGGAGAACTCGGTGAACCCGGCCGGGGTGGACATCACCATGACGCCACCGGCGAGCGCGATCGAGCACTCGCCCGCCCGCAGGGCCTGCACGGCCAGGTGCAGGGAGACCAGCGAGGACGAGCACCCGGTGTCCACGGACATGGTCGGGCCCTGCAGGCCGAAGGTGTAGGCCAGCCGGCCGGAGAGCAGGCTGGCCGACTGCGCTGTCTGCCAGTCCACGTGCCCGTGGGGCATCCGGTAGTCGCCGCTGCCGCCGCCGACGAACACGCCGGTGTCGCTGCCGCGCAGGGAAAGCGGGTCGATGCCCGCCCGTTCCACGGCTTCCCAGGCGACGGTCAGCACCAGCCGCTGCTGCGGGTCCATCACCATCGCCTCGTTGGGCGAGATGCGGAAGAACCCGGGGTCGAAGTCGGCCACGTTCGCCAGGAAGCCGCCCTGGCGGGTGACGCTTTCGCCGGTGCCGTCGGGGCCGCCGTGGTACAGCGCGTCCAGGTCCCAGCCGCGGTCCGCGGGCATCTCGCCGATGGCGTCGCCGCCCGACTCGACCAGCCGCCACAGGTCCTCCGGCGAGCGCACCCCGCCGGGGTAGCGGCAGGCCATGCCCACGATGGCGATGGGCTCCCTGGCCGCCGCCTGCAGCTGCCGGTTCTGCCGGCGCAGCCGATCGGTCTCCTTCATCGCCGCGCGCAGTGCTTCGACGACCTTGTCGCCGGATGCCGCCATGGTGATCTCCTTCAGTCGCGCGTCAGGTCGCCGGACCGGCCGTTCAACGCGGCCTGCACCAGGTCGTCGAGATCCATCTCGTCGATGGCGCCGTCGTCGTCGGGTTCCGGCACGTCGTGGCGGTGGTCGGGCCCGGGGTGGCCGTCGGCCAGCCGCAGCAGCGGTTCCAGCACCCCGATGTCCTGCAGGCGCTGCAACGGCACCGAATTCAGCAGCGCCCGCAGCTGTGCTTCGTCGGCGTCGCCGACACCCGTGTCCGGCAGCAGCTCGCTCAGCACGTGCTCGGCGAGCGCGGCCGAGGTCGGGTGGTCGAAGGCCAGGGTGACCGGGAGGTCCAGCCCGGTCGTGCCGCTCAGCCGGGTGCGCAGGTCCATCGCGGTCAGCGAGTCGAACCCGAGGTCCTTGAAGGGCCGGTCGGCCTCGATCCGCTGGGTTCCGGCGTGGCCCAGCACCACCGCGACCTCGCCGCGCACCAGGCCCAGCACGTGACCGAGGCGGTCCCCGGCCGGCAGGTCCAGCAGGGTGCGCCGCAGTTCCCCGGCCACCTCGGCCGGGTCCACGCGGTCGCGCCCGGCCGCGTCCAGCGCGGCCCGGGCCTCGGGGACGCCGGTCAGCAGGCGGCTGGGCCGCTTCGCCGTGAACGCCGGGGCGAACTGCTCCCAGGTCACGTCGGCCAGCACGGTTTCCGCCGCGGCGGCGCCGATCGCCCGGCCCAGCGCGGCCGGCACGAGCTCCGGGGCCATCGGCGGCAGGCCGCTGAGCCGCAGGTGGTTGGCCAGCTCCGGCTCGGCGTCGGTCCACGCGGCCAGCGCCACGGCCAGGCCACCGCGCCGCCGGGCCAGCGCCGCCAGGTAGGCGTCGACGGCCGCCTGGTCACCGCGGCCGAGCACCCCCCAGGCGCCGGCGACGGACCCGATCGCCACGAACAAGGGGGCACGGTCATCCCGCACCGGCGCGCCTCGGCCGCCGGACGGGAGCTCACCAGGCGCCTCGGCGGCGCGCCGGAGCCCGCTCTCAGCCCACCCGGCCAGCCGGGCGTCCAGCTCGGCGAGGTCGCGGACCGCCTCGGCCACGTCGGCCGCCGCCGGAGGCGCCACCAGCACCGCGCTCAGGTTCTCGGGCAGCTCCACCGGAGTGGCCGGGTCCCAGGTCAAGACCCGTTCGGCGCCGTTTTCGGTGAGCCAGCCGGCCAGGCCGGCCACGGCCGCGGTGACCAGCACGGTCCCGCTGGGCCGCCACGGCCCGGCGGCCGGGCCGGTGGCCCGGGTCAGCCGGCGGGCCAGCAGCTGCCCGTCGCGCAGGGCCAGCTGGTCCTCGCCCGTGGCCAGGGCGGCGGGCAAGGCCGCCAGTGTCCCGGCGTCCAGGGTGGCCGGCAGGTCGAGCAGGCCGCCCCAGCGGTCCGGGTGCTCCAGCGCGGCGACGCGGCCACGGCCCCACAGCGCGGCCTGGCCCGGTGCGGGCGCATCGTCGTGCACGGCCACGGCCTGCCGGGTGACGCACCACACCGGTGCGTCCACTTCGGACAGCTCAGCCGGCCATCCCTCGGCCACAGTCAGCGGATCGCCGGTGACGCCCAGCAGGGACAGCACCCCTGCGTACCCTTCGCCCGCTCCGTCCAGTGTGGACACCACGGTGGCGCCGGGGAGCGCGGCGGCCACGGCACCGATCCAGGGGTCGGCCGCCCAGCCCTCCGGGGCCAGCACCAGCCAGCGTCCGGCCGGTTCGGCCGTGGGCCGCACCGGCACCCAGTCCACCTGGTAGCGCCACCGGCCGGTCGCGGTCAGCTCGTGCCGGTCGCGCCGCCACTTCGCCAGCGCCGGCAGCACCGGGCCCAGCGACTCGCCGTCCAGGTCCAGGGTGGCGGCCAGCGAAGCCACGTCGGCGGTGTCCACCGCGGTCCAGAACTCGGCGTCCAGCGGGTCGGCGGCGGCCGGGCCGGTGGTCGTCTCCGGCCAGTAGCGCTCGCGCTGGAACGGGTAGGTCGGCAGGTCGGCCAGCGGCGTCCCGGCGAAGTAGGCGGCCCAGTCCACCGCCACCCCGCACACGTGCAGCCGGGCCAGGGCCGCGGCCAGCGCGTGCTCCTCGCCGGTGGCGCGCAGCGTCGGCAGGGCCACCGGTTCCGGGCTCAGGCCGGCGAAGCAGTGCCCGGCCATGGCCGAGCAGGTGCCGTCCGGGCCGATCTCCACGAAGGTCCGCACGCCAGCCTCGGCCAGGGTCCGCACGCCGTCGGCGAAGCGCACCGCCTCCCGCGCGTGCCGCACCCAGTACTCCGGCGTCCGCAGCTCCCCGGTCGCCAGGGCTCCGGTCACCGTGGACACCAGCGGGATCCGCGGCTCGTGGTAGGTCAGGCTCCCCGCCACCGTCGCGAATTCGGCCAGCATCGGGTCCATCAGGGGCGAGTGGAACGCGTGGCTGACCCGCAGCCGGCGGATCTGGTGACCCTCGGCCTCCAGCCGGCCGGCCGCCGCGAGCACCGCGTCCTCGGCCCCGGCCAGCACGACCGACTCGGGCCCGTTGACCGCCGCGACGGCGACGTCCTCGCCGAGGTACCCGGCCACGTCGGCCTCGGTGCCGCGCACCGAAACCATGGCCCCGCCGGCGGGCAGCGCCTGCATCAGCGCACCCCGGGCGGCCACCAGCGCGCAGGCGTCGGGCAGCGACAGCACCCCGGCCACGTGCGCCGCGGCGATCTCGCCGATCGAGTGCCCGGCCAGGTAGTCCGGCGTCACGCCCCACGACTCCAGCAACCGGAACAGCGCCACTTCGATCGCGAACAAGGCCGGCTGCGTGTGCCCGGTCTCGTGGATCGCTTCGGCGACGTCCGGGTCCTCGGTCCACATGATCTTGCGCAGGGCCGGGTCGAAGTGCCCCAGCACCTCGTCCAGCGCGTCGGCGAACACCGGGTGGCGCTCGTACAGCTCGCGGCCCATGCCGGTCCGCTGGCTGCCCTGCCCGGCGAACAGGAACGCCGTCCGCCCGGTCCCGGCCGGGCCGGTGGCCAGCTCGACCACGCCGTCTTCGGTGGCCAGCAACGCGGCCCGGTGACCGAACGCGGCGCGGCCGGTGGCGAGGGTCCGGCCGGCTGCCGCGCGGCCGACGCCGGACAGCGCGCGCAGCGCCGCCACCTGCTCGCGCAGGGCCTCGGGCGTGCGGGCGGAAACCGGCCACGGCACCACGGCCGCGTCCTCGGCGGTGGCCACCCCGGATGCCGGGGCTTGTTCGATGATCACGTGGGCGTTGGTGCCGCTGACCCCGAAGGCCGAGACGCCGGCCCGGCGGGGCCGCCCGGTGTCGGGCCAGTCGCGGGGCTGCTGCACCAGCTCGACCGAACCGTCCCAGGACACGTGCGGGGAGGGCGGGGCGGCGTGCAGGGTGGCCGGCAGCACGCCGTGCCGCATGGCCAGCACCATCTTGATCACCCCGGCCACGCCGGCCGCGCCCTGGGTGTGCCCCAGGTTCGACTTGACCGAGCCCAGCAGCAGCGGGTGCTCCCGGTCCCGGCCGTAGCCGGCCATCAGGGCGTGCGCCTCGACCGGGTCGCCCAGCGCGGTGCCGGTGCCGTGCGCCTCGACCGCGTCGACCTCGGCCGGCCGCAGCCCGGCGTCGGCCAGCGCGGCCCGGATGACCCGCTGCTGCGCGGGGCCGTTGGGGGCGGTCAGGCCGTTCGACGCGCCGTCGGAGTTGACCGCGGTACCGCGGACCACCGCCCACACCGTGTGGCCGTTGCGCTGGGCGTCGGACAGGCGTTCCAGCACCAGGATGCCCGCGCCTTCGGACCACGCCGTGCCGTCGGCGCCGTCGCCGAACGCCTTGCAGCGGCCGTCGGCGGCCAGGCCGCCCTGGCGGCTGAACTCCACGAACGAGCCCGGGCCGGACATCACCGAGACGCCACCGGCGAGGGCCAGCGAGCACTCGCCGGCGCGCAGCGCGCGGCCGGCCCAGTGCAGGGCGACCAGGGAGGCCGAACAGGCGGTGTCCACGGTGACCGCCGGGCCTTCCAGGCCCAGGGTGTAGGACAGCCGGCCGGACATCACGCTGGCCGTGTTGCCGGTGGCCACGTGGCCGCCCAGGTCCTCGGTGGCCCGGCGCAGCACGGACACGTAGTCCTGGCCGTTGGTGCCGACGAACACGCCGGTGTCGCTGCCCCGCAACCCGGACGGGTCGATGCCGGAGCGCTCCAGCGCCTCCCACGACGTCTCCAGCAGCAACCGCTGCTGCGGGTCCATGGCCAGCGCCTCCCGCGGCGAGATGCCGAAGAAGTCGGCGTCGAACCCCGCGACGTCCGGCAGGAAGCCGCCCCGGCCGGTGGCCGAGCGCCGGTCCAGCTCGGGCAGGTCCCAGCCGCGGTCGGCGGGGAAGGGCACGATGCCTTCGCCGCCGTCGGCCAGCAGCCGCCACAGGTCTTCGGGCGAAGAGACGCCGCCGAGGAGGCGGCAGCCCATGCCGACGATGACGATCGGGTCGTCGGCGTCCGCACGCGGCCCGATGACCACCGGGGTGGTCCCGGCCCGGCCGCCGGACAGCTCGGCGTGCAGGTGCTCGGCGAGGTCCCGCGGGGTCGGGTAGTCGTAGACGAGCGAGGCGGGCAGGGTCAGCCCGGTCGCCGCGGCCAGGCTGTTGCGCAGCTCGAGGGTGGTCAGCGAATCGAACCCGAGGTCGCGGAAGGCCCGGTCGGCCTCCACCCCGGCCGGGTCGCTGTGCCCGAGCACGGCCGCGATCCGGACCCGCAGCAGGTCCAGCAGCCCGGCGGGGTCCGCCGGGACGTCCGGGGCCGCCGCGGGGCCGGCGGACGGCGTCGCCGACGCCCGCACCTCGGGCAGGTCGGCCAGCAGCGGCGCCGGGCGCAGCGCGGTGATCGCGGGCGCGAACCGGCCCCAGTCCACGTCGGCGACGACCAGCTCGGTGTCCCCGTGCTCGAGGGCCTGGCGCAACGCGGCCAGGGCCGGTTCCGGGCGCAGCGGCCGGAAGCCGCCCCGCCGGACCCGGTGCTCCACCGTTTCGGCCTCGGCCACCATGCCCGACCCGGCCCACGGGCCCCAGGCGATCGAGGTGGCGGGCAGGCCGTCGGCCCGCCGCTGCCGCGCCAGCGCGTCCAGGTAGGCGTTGGCCGCCGCGTAGTTGGCCTGGCCGGCGGCGCCGATCGCGCCGCTGGTCGAGGAGTACAGGACGAACGCGTCCAGCTCGAGCCCCGCGGTCTGCTCGTGCAGCACCCGGGCCGCGGTCGCCTTGGCCCGCAGCACGTCGGCGAACATCTCCGGGGTGAGCGAGGCCAGCACGCCGTCCCGCAGCACGCCGGCGGTGTGGAAGACGGCGGTGACCGGGTGCTCGGCCAGCAGCGCGGCGACCGCGCCGGGGTCGGCGACGTCGCAGGCCACGACGACGGCCCGCTCCCCCAGCTCCGCGGCCAGTTCGGCGGCACCGGGCGCGGCCGGGCCACGACGGCTCGCCAGCACGACCCGGTCGGCTCCGGCGTCGAGCAGCCAGCGGGCCAGGTACCCGCCGAGGCCGCCGGTGCCGCCGGTGACCAGCACGGTGCCGCGCGGGGTGTAGGCGCGGGCCTCGCCGGTGGCCGGAGCGTGCTCCAGGCGGCGGCCGAACACCCCGGCGGCCCGGACGGCCACCTGGTCCTCGGCGTGGCCGCCGGCCAGCACGGACCGCAGCCGGCGCACGGTGGTGTGGTCGAATTCGGCGGGCAGGTCGAGCAAGCCGCCCCAGCGCTCCGGGTGCTCCAGGGCCGCGACCCGGCCCAGCCCCCACAGGGCGGCCTGCGCGGGGTCCGGCCGCTCGGTGCGGTTCACCGCGACCGCGCCGCGGGTGACGCTCCACAGCCGCGCCCGGCCGAGGTCCCGCAGCGCGTTCGTGGTGCGGACCAAGAGGCTGCCGTCCGGGGCGTCGGCGAGGGCCAGCAGCGAGAGCACGTTGTCGGCCTCGACACCGCTCAGGTCGGTGTCGTCCCCGGCCACCGCGGTGGCGGCGCCGGGCAGGACGTCCTCGACCCAGTCCGGCCGGTCCAGCCCGGCGGGCAGCAGCACCAGCCACCGGCCCGACGGCGTGCCCGAGAGCCCGCCGACCGGCGTGAACACCGGGCGGTAGCGCAGGTTGTCGAGGGTCGACCGCTCGGCCCGGCGGCGGTGCCAGGTGCTCAGCGCCGGCACCATCGCGGCCACGGTCTCCCGGTCGAGGCCGAGCCCTTCGGCCAGCGTCCCGGTGTCGGCGTTGCCGACCGCGGTCCAGAACTCGTCGTCCGCGGTGCCTGCCGAGGGGCCGGCCGACGCGGCGACGGGCCAGAACCGCTCGTGCTGGAACGGGTAGGTGGGCAGCTCGACCGTGCGCGTGCCGCCGTCGAAGACCGCCGCCCAATCCAGCCGGCCGCCGTGAGCGTGCACCCCGGCCACCCCGGACAGCAGGGTGGCCACCTCGGGCCGGTCGGCGCGCTGCAACGGCAGCGAGACCGCGTCGGCGACGATGTCCCGCACCGCGGCGGTCAGCACCGCGGCCGGGCCGACCTCGACGAAGATCCGCACGTCCCGGTCGGCCAGCGCGCGCACGCCGTCGGCGAAGCGCACCGCCTCCCGCACGTGCCGCACCCAGTACTCCGGCGTCCGCAGCTCCTCGGTCGCCACGGCTCCGGTCACCGTGGACACCAGTGGGATCCGCGGCTCGTCGTAGGTCAGGCCACGGGCCACCTCGGCGAACTCGGCCAGCATCGGATCCATCAACGGCGAATGGAACGCATGACTGGTACGCAACCGCTTGGTGCGCCGGTCCAGCTTCGCGGCGACAGCGAGCACGGCCGCCTCGGCACCGGAGAGAACCACCGACCGCGGCCCGTTGACCGCGGCGATCGACACGCCATCGGTCAGCAGCGGGGTGACCTCGTCCTCGGCGGCCTCCACGGCCACCATCGCGCCGCCGGGTGGCAACTCCTGCATCAGCGCGCCGCGGGCGGTGACCAGCGCACACGCATCCGTCAGCGACAGCACCCCGGACACGTGCGCCGCCGCGATCTCCCCGATCGAATGCCCCGCCACGTAGTCCGGCGTCACCCCCCACGACTCCAGCAACCGGAACAACGCCACCTCGAAGGCGAACAACGCCGGCTGGGTGTAGCGGGTCTCGTCGAGGGCAGCGGCCTCGCCGGCCCACAGCACGTCCCGCAGGGGCAGGTCGAAGCAGGCCAGCACCGCATCCAGGGCGTCGGCGAACACCGGGTGGCGCTCGTACAGCTCCCGGCCCATGCCGGCCCGCTGCGCGCCCTGGCCGGTGAACAGGAACGCCGTGCGGCCGCGGGTCACGGTGCCCCGCACCACGCCGCCGTCCGGCCGGTCCCCGGCCAGCGCGGCCAGGCCGCGCCGCAGTTCGCCGTGGTCCTCGGCCAGCAGCACGGCACGGTGTTCGAAGGCCGACCGGGTGGTGGCCAGCGAGTACCCGAGCACGGCCGGGGACACGCCGTCGTCCAGGGTGTCCAGCAGGGCCGCGGCCTGGGCGCGCAGCGCTGCTTCCGTCCGGCCGGACAGGGGCGCCGGCACCAGGCCGGGTTCCGGCTCGGGGGCGGCGTCGGCGGGGAGTTCCGGGGCCTGTTCGAGGATGGTGTGCACGTTGGTGCCGCTCAGCCCGAAGGACGAAACGCCGGCCCGGCGCGGCCGCCCGTTGTCCGGCCACGGCACGTTTTCGGCGGGCAGCTCGATCGAGCCGGTGCTCCAGTCGACGTGGGTGGAGGGCTCGTCCACGTGCAGCGTCCTGGGCACCAGCCCGTGCCGCAGCGCCTGCACCACCTTGATCACCCCGGCCACGCCGGAGGCCATCTGGGTGTGGCCGATGTTGGACTTCACCGAACCGAGCAGCAGCGGCCGTTCCCGGTCCCGGCCGTAGGTGGCCAGCAGGGCCTGGGCCTCGATCGGGTCGCCCAGCGCGGTGCCGGTGCCGTGCCCCTCGATCACGTCCACTTCGGACGCGGTGAGCCGCGCGTTGGCCAGCGCCTGCCGGATCACTCGCTGCTGGGACGGGCCGCTGGGCGCGGTCATGCCATTGGACGCGCCGTCCTGGTTGGTGGCCGAACCCCGGACCACGGCCAGGATGCGGTGCCCGTTGCGCTGCGCGTCGGACAGCTTTTCCAGCAGCACCAGGCCGACGCCTTCACCGAGGGTCATGCCGTCGGCGCGGTCGGAGTAGGCCTTGCAGCGGCCGTCCGCGGCCAGCGCGCGCTGGCGCGAGAAGCCGACGAACGCGCCCGGCGTCGCCATCACGCTCACCCCGCCGGCCAGCGCGAGGCTGCTCTCCCCCGACCGCAGCGACTGCGCGGCGAGGTGGATGGCGACCAGCGACGACGAGCAGGCGGTGTCGAGGGTGACCGCCGGGCCCTCCAGCCCGAACAGGTAGGAGAGCCGGCCGGACAGGATGCTGCCCAGCGAACCGGTGATCATGTGGCCGTCGGCGTTGTCCACCGCGCCGGACACGGCCGCGGTGTAGTCCTGGTAGCTGGCCCCGATGAACGTGCCGGTGCCGCTGCCCCGCAGCGTGTGCGGGTCGATCCCGGCCCGCTCGAACGCCTCCCACGCCGTCTCCAGCAGCAAGCGCTGCTGCGGGTCCATGGACAGGGCCTCGCGCGGCGAGATGCCGAAGAACCCCGGGTCGAATTCGGCCGCCTCGTGCAGGAAGCCGCCCTGCACCGAGTAGGTCTTGCCGCCGGCGTCCGGGTCCGGGTCGTAGATCGCGTCGGTCGGCCAGTTGCGGTCGGCCGGGAAGCCGGAGATGGCGTCCACGCCGCCCACGACCAGGTCCCACAACCGTTCCGGGGTATCCGCGCCGCCCGGGTAGCGGCAGGCCATCCCGATGATGGCGACCGGCTCGCCGGTGTCCACGCCGGCCACGGCCGGGGCCTGCTCGACGGCGTCCGAGCCGGTGATCGTGGCGGCCAGGAACCCGGCCAGCTGCCGCGGCGTCGGGTGGTCGAACACCATGGTGGCGGGCAGGGTCAGGCCGGTGCCGCCGGAGATCCGGTTGCGCAGGTCGACCGCGGTGACCGAATCGAAGCCGACGTCGCGGAAGGCGCGGTCCTCGGGCAGCGCGTCGGCCGACGCGTGGCCCAGCACCGCGGCGGCCTCGGCCCGGACCAGTTCCAGCAGCAGGTGGGCGCGCTCGGCCTCGGGCAGGGTGCGCAGCCGGGCGGCGAACTCACCGCCCGCGCCGGTGGCGGCCGTGGCGGCGGCCTCGGTCAGCCGCCGCACCTCGGGCAGTTCGTCGAACAGCGGCGTCGGCCGGACGGCCGTGTAGACCGGGTAGTACCGCTCCCAGTCCAGGTCGGCCACGGCCAGTGCGGTCTCGTCGTCGTCGAGGGCCCGGCGCAGGCCTTCCAGGGCCAGCTCCGGCGCCATGAACACCAGGCCGCTGCGCACGATCTGCTCCGGGTCGACCCGGCCGAGCTCGCGGTCGTCGGCCCAGATGCCCCACGACAGGGCGGTGGCCCGCAGGCCCCGGGCCCGCCGGTGGGCCGCGAGTGCGTGCAGGTACGCGTTGCCGGCCACGTAGGCGGCGTGCGCGCCGGTGCCCCACAGGCCGGCGGTCGAGGAGTACAGCACGAACGAATCGAGCTCGTCGGTGTCGAGCAGCTCGTCCAGGTTGCGCGCGCCCACCACCTTCGCGTGCACGGTCCGCGAAAACGCGGCCAGGTCGGTCTCGGCCAGCGTGTGCAGCTCGATCACGGCGGCGGTGTGCACGACGTTCCGCACGGTCCGGCCTTCGGCCCGCAACCGCGCCAGCAGGGCGGCCAGCGCCGCCTTGTCGGTGACGTCGCAGGCCACCGCCTCGACGGTCTCGCCCAGTTCCGCCAGCAGCTGCTGGGCCTTCGGGGCGTCGACGCCGGTGCGGCTGGTCAGCACGATGTGCTCGGCGCCCTGCCCGGCCAGCCAGCGGGCCAGGTGCGGGGCCAGGGTGCCGGTGCCGCCGGTGATCAGCGTGGTGCCGCGCGGGGTCCAGGTCCGCGCGGGCGCGTGGTCGCCGGCCGGGGCCCGCACCACGCGGCGGCCGAACACGCCGGCGGCGCGGATGGCCAGCTGGTCCTCGCCGGTGGCGCCGGACAGGACGGCCGCCAGCCGGTCGCCGCCGCGGCGGTCCAGCTCGGCGGGCAGGTCGAGCACGCCGCCCAGCGCTCCGGGTGCTCCACCGCGGCGGTCCAGCCGAGGCCGAGGACCTGGGCCTGGAGCGGATGGGTGACGGTGTCGGCCTCGCCGGTGGCCACCGCGCCGCGGGTCAGCAGCCACAGCGGGGCGTCGATCCCGGCCGTGCCCAGTGCCTGCACGAGCTGCACGCTCAGGGCCAGGCCACGGGTCAGCGCGGGGTGCTCGCCGTGCGGCTCTTCGGCGGTGGCCAGGGTGGAGACGATGCCGCTCAGCTCGGGCAGCTCGGGCAGCTCGCCGTCGAACACCAGCCGCCGCACCTCGGCCCCGTGGCCGGTGAGCACCGCGGCCAGTTCGTCGTCCCCGCCGTCTTCGGCGCTCGCGGTGACCAGCAGCCAGGTGCCGGACAGCGCGGCCGCGGGGGTGGCGCCGAGCGGCGTCCAGCCGACCCGGTAGCGCCAGCCGTCCACGGTGGCGCGGTCCTGGCGCTGCTTGCGCCAGGACGACAGCCCGGGCAGCACGGCGGCCAGCGAGTCCCGGTCCACCGCGAGGCCGGCGCTGAGCGTGTCGACGTCGGCCTGCTCGACCGCGTCCCAGAACTCCTGGTCGGCCGGGTCGGCCGTGACCGTCGCGCCGGCGTTGAGCGGCAGCCAGTAGTGCTCGTGCTGGAAGGCGTAGGTGGGCAGGTCGACGGTGGCCGTACCGCCCGCGAACTCGGCGGCCAGGTCCACCGGCACGCCCCGCACGAAGGCCTCGGCGAAGGAGGTGAGCACGCGGGTCCAGCTGTCGTTGTCCCGGCGCAGCGTGCCCACGACGACGGCCCGCTCCCCCGCGTCGTCCACGGTCTCCTGGACGCCGAAGGTCAGCACGGGGTGGGCGCTGGTCTCGATGAACACCTGGTGGCCCTGAGCGAGCAGGGCCCGCACGGCCGGCTCGAACCCCACGGTCTGCCGCAGGTTCCGGTACCAGTATTCGGCGTCGAGCGGCTGCTCGCCCAGCCAGTCGCCGGTGAGGGTGGAGAAGAACGGCACCTCGGGCGTCCGCGGGGCCAGTCCGGCCAGTGCGTCCAGCAGCTCCTCGTGCAGCTCCTCGACCTGGGCCGAGTGCGAGGCGTAGTCCACGTCGATGCGGCGGGCCCGGACGTGGCCGGCGGTGAGCTCGGCGAACAGCTCGTCGACGGCGTCCGCGGTGCCCGACACGACGACCGAGCGCGGGCCGTTCAGCGCGGCGACCGACACCGCGCCGCCGAACCGGGCGATCCGTTCGGTGACCTCGGCGGCCGGCAGCGGCACCGACATCATGGCGCCCTTACCGGCCAGGCGGCGGGCGATGGCCTGGCTGCGCAGGGCCACGACCCGGCAGCCGTCGGCCAGCGACAGGGCCCCGGCCACCACGGAAGCGGCGATCTCGCCCTGGGAGTGCCCGAGCACGGCCGCCGGGCGGACGCCCCGGGACTCCCAGAGCGCGGCGAGGGAAACCATCACCGCGAACGATGCCGGCTGGATGACCTCCACCCGGTCCAGGTCCGCGCCGCTGCGCAGCACGTCCAGCAGGGAGAAGTCGACGAAAGGGGCCAGCGCGGCGGCACACTCGGCCATCCGCTCGGCGAACACCGGCGAGACGTCGAGCAGCCGCGCGCCCATCCCGGCCCACTGCGAACCCTGGCCGGGGAAGACGAACACCACCTTGCCGTCCACGTCGGCCACGCCCTCGACCACGCCGCCGCGGACCCCGCGGGAGTAGGCGTTCAGGTGCTCGGCCAGCTCGGTACCGGCGCCGACGACGACCGCGCGGTGCTCCAGGCGGGCTCGCGAGGCGAGCAGCGAGCGGCCGACCGCGGCCGGGTCGAGCCCGGCCAGCGGCAGCAGCTTCTCGGCCTGCCCGCGCAGGGCGGCCGGGCTGCGGGCGGAGAGCACCCACGGCACCGGCCGGTCCGGCGCCGGCTCGAACGCGGCGCCGGCCGGCGGCTCCGCCGGTGCCGGGGCCTGCTCCAGCACCGTGTGCGCATTGGTGCCGCTGACGCCGAACGACGACACGGCGCAGCGGCGCGGGCGCCCGTCGGTGGTCCAGTCGACCGGCTCGGTCAGCGGCACCACGGTGCCGTCGCTCCAGTCGATGTGCGGCGAGGGGTCTTCGGCGTAGAGGGTTCTCGGCAGCACGCCTTCGCGCAGCGCCATCACCATCTTGATCACGCTGGCCACGCCGGCCGCGGACTGGCTGTGCCCGATGTTGGACTTGATCGAACCCAGCCACAGCGGGTGCCCGGTCTCGCGGTCCCGGCCGTAGGTGGCCTGCAGGGCCTGCACCTCGATCGGGTCGCCCAGCGGGGTGCCGGTGCCGTGCGCTTCCACCACGTCGATTTCGGTGGACGCGAGGTGCGCGTTGGCCAGCGCCTGGCGGATCACCCGCTGCTGCGACGGGCCGTTCGGCGCGGTCAGGCCGTTGGACGCGCCGTCCTGGTTGATGGCGCTGCCCCGCACCACGGCCAGCACGGGGTGCCCGTTGGCCCGGGCGTCGGACAACCGCTCGACCAGCAGGATGCCGACGCCCTCGGCCAGCGCCATGCCGTCGGCGGACGCGGAGAACGCCTTGGACCGGCCGTCCGCGGCCAGGCCGCGCTGGCGGGAGAAGGCGACGAAGGGACCGGGGTTGGTCATCACGGTCGCCCCGCCCGCGATGGCCATCGTGGTTTCGCCGTTGCGCAGCGATTGGCAGGCCAGGTGCAGGGCGACCAGCGAGGACGAGCACGCGGTGTCCACGGTGACCGCCGGGCCCTCCAGGCCGAACACGTAGGCCAGCCGGCCGGAGAGCACGCTCGGGATCTGGCCGGTGACGGCGTGGCCTTCGAGTTCGGCGTTGCCCCGGCCGCCGTACTCCTGGTAGCTGGAGCCGATGTAGGTGCCGGTGCCGCTGCCGCGCAGGGTGTGCGGGTCGATGCCGGCCCGCTCGAACGCCTCCCAGGTCGTCTCCAGCAGCAGCCGCTGCTGCGGGTCCATGGACAGGGCTTCCCGCGGGGAGATGCCGAAGAAGCCCGGGTCGAAGTCGCCGGCGTCGTGCAGGAACCCGCCCTGGGTGGTGACGGTGCCGCCGCCGCGGTCGGGGTCCGGGTCGAAGGTGACGGCGCCTTCCCAGCCGCGGTCGACGGGGAACCCGCTGATCGCGTCGACGCCGCCGAGCACCAGCTCCCACAGCTGCTCCGGGCTGTGCACGCCGCCGGGGAACCGGCAGCTCATCCCGATGATGGCGATCGGCTCGTCGGTCCCGGCCGCGGCGGCCACCGGGGTGGCCGCGGCGACCTCGTCCAGCAGCTGCTCGCGCAGGTAGCCGGCCAGGGCGCGCGGGGTCGGGTAGTCGAACACCAGCGTGCTGGGCAGGGCGCAGCCGGTGAGCTTGACCAGCCGCTTGCGCAGCTCGACCGCGGTCAGCGAGTCGAACCCGAGGTCCTGGAACGCGCGGCGCTCGGAGACCGCGTCGGCCGAGCCGTGCCCGAGCACCGCCGCCGCCTCGCCGCGGACCAGCTCGGCCAGCCGCCGCTCCTGGTCCTCGGGTGACTTCCCGGCGAGTTCGGCCGTCAACGCGGAGTTCCCGGCACCCGGCGCGGTGAGCGCCCGCGCCTCCGGCAGGCCGGTCAGCAGGGCGCTGGGCCGGGCCGCGGTGAACACCGGGACGTAGGTCGCCCAGTCCGCGTCGACGACGGTCACCGTCACGTCGTGCTGCACGATCGCGCGGCCCAGCTCGGCCAGGGCGGCGCGCACCGGCAGGAAAGCCAGGCCCCGGCGGGCCAGGGTGCCGGTTCCGGCGTCCTGCGCGGCCATCCCGGACCCGGCCCACGGGCCCCAGGCGATGGAGGTGGCGGTCCGGCCGCGGGCGTGCCGCTGCCGGGCGAGGGCGTCGAGGGCGGCGTTGGCCGCGCTGTAGCCGGTCTGGCCGCCGCTGCCGATCACCCCGGCGATCGAGCCGAACAGCACGAACAGGTCGAGCTCGCGGTCGCCGAGCAGGTGGTCGAGGTTGGCCGCGCCGTCGGCCTTGGCCGACACCGTGGCGGCCAGCTCGGCCAGGCCCACCTCGGCCAGCGGCGCCCGGTCGGCGACGCCGGCGGTGTGCACCACGCCGGTCAGCGGGATGTCCTCGGGGATGCCGTCCAGGACCGCGCGCAGCGCGTCGAGGTCGGCGACGTCGCAGGCGACGATGTCGACGGCGAGGCCGTGGTCCGCGCCGAGCTCGGTCAGTTCGGCCTGCAGTTCGGCCGCGCCGGGCGCGTCGGGGCCGCGGCGGCTGGTCAGCACGAGCCGCCGGGCGCCGCTGCGCGCGAGCCAGCGGGCCACCTCGCCGCCCAGGCCGCCGGTGCCGCCGGTGACCAGCACGGTGCCGCGGGCGGAGAACTCGCCGGCCGGGGCGTGGCCGGTGCCGGGGTGGTGCACCAGCCGCCGGCCGGACACCGCCCGGCCGCGGACCGCGAGCTGGTCTTCGCCGCCCGGCGCGGACAGCACGGCGGCGACCGAGCGGGCGTCGTCGGCGTCGAGCGCGGCGGGCACGTCGATCAGGCCGCCCCAGGTCTGCGGGTGCTCCAGCGCCGCGGTGCGCCCGAGGCCCCAGAGCATCGCCTGCTCCGGGTCGGTTTCCGCGTCCCGGGTGACAATCCACAGTGGACACTCGACGGTCCGGGCCAGCGTGACGCCGAGCGCGAAGCCCAGCGGCAGCCCGGTGGTGTGGTCTCCGGAGCCGAGGACGGCGAGCACGCCGTCGCACGGCCCGATCCGCCCGGCCGGTCCGGCGCTGTCCACATCGGACTCGGTCAGCCGGACCGTGCGCACCTGCGCGCCCCGCTCGGCGAGTGCGGCGGCCAGCTCCGGTTCGTCGCCGGTGGTGGCCAGCACCCAGGTACCGGACAGGGTGGCGGGCTCGATCGACAGCGGTGCCCAGTCCACCCGGTAGCGCCAGCCGTCGAGGCGGGCGCGGTCGGCGCGGTGCTGCCGCCAGTTCGCCAGTGCCGGCAGCACCGAGTCCAGGGCCGCGCGCTGGTCCTCGCCCAGCCCGACGACCTCGGCCAGTTCCCCGGCGTCGCCCCGTTCCACCGCGGCCCACCACCGCTCGTCGGCCGGGTCGGCCGCGGTCCGGGTGGTGGCCTGCGGCCAGAAGGATTCGTACTGGAAGGCGTAGGTGGGCAGGTCGACCCAGCGGGCGTCGCGGCCGGCGAAGAAGGCGCGCCAGTCGAGGTCGACGCCCGCGGTGTGCAGGGCGCCGAGCGCGCCGAGCAGCGCGGTCTGCTCGGCGCGGTCCGCCCGCAGCACGGGCACGCAGGCGACCTCGTCGGCCGGCCCGGCCAGGATGTCCTGCACCATGGCCGAGAGCACGCCGTCCGGGCCGAGCTCGGCGAAGGTGGTCACGCCGTGGCCGGCCATGGCGCGGACCGCGTCGGCGAAGCGCACGGTGGCGCGGACGTGCCGCACCCAGTGCTCCGGGTCGCCGAGCTGCTCGGCGGTGGCGGGCTCGCCGGTCAGAGCGGACACGACCGGGATGCGCGGCGGGTGGAAGGTCAGGGTTTCCGCCACGGCCCGGAAATCGGCCAGCATGGCGGCCATCCGGGGCGAGTGGAAGGCGTGCGAGACGCGCAGGCGTTTGGTGCGGCGGCCCTGGGCGGCGAAGGTCGCCGCGGCGGCCAGCACCGCGTCCTCGTCGCCGGCCAGCACCACCGAGTCCGGTCCGTTCACGGCCGCGACGTCCACGGTTTCACCGTCGACCGCGGCGGCCACCTCGTCTTCGGTGGCCTGCACCGCGACCATCGCGCCGCCGGACGGCAGCGCCTGCATCAGGCGGGCCCGCGCGCCGATCAGCGTCGCCGCGTCGGCCAGCGAGAGCACCCCGGCCACGTGCGCGGCGGCGATCTCGCCGATCGAATGGCCGGCCAGCCGGTCCGGCTCGACCCCCCAGGACTCCAGGAGCCGGAACAGCGAAACCTCCAGCGCGAACAGCGCGGGCTGCGCCCAGCCGGTCGTGTCGAGCAGCTCGGCCTCGGCCGAGCCGGGCGCCGCGAACAGCACTGCGGCCAGCGGCCGGTCGAGTTGCGGGGCCAGCGCTTCGGCCACCGCGTCGAACGCGGCCGCGAAGGCGGGGTACTGCCGGTAGAGCTCGTGGCCCATCCCCGGTCGCTGGCTGCCCTGGCCGGCGAAGAGCAGCGCCAACCGGCCGCCGGCCGGCTCCCCGGTCACGAGGGCGGGATCGGGCCGGTCGGCGGACAGCGCGGTCAGCGCCCGCACCCGGCTCTCGGTGTCCTCGGCCAGCACGGCGGCCCGGTGCTCGAACCGGGAGCGGGTGGTGGCCAGCGAGAACGCCACGTCGGTGGGGTCGAGCGCGGGATCGGCGGCGAGCCGGGCCGCCAGCCGCGCGGCCTGGTCGCGCAGCGCGCCACCGGAGCGGGCGGAAAGCAGCCAGGGCGCGCGCACCGGCGGGCCGGGCTCGGCCGGCACCACGACGGCCGGCTGCTCGAGGATGACGTGGGCGTTGGTGCCGCTGAACCCGAAGGAGGAGACCGCCGCCCGGCGCGGCCGGCCGGCCGCGGGCCACTCGGCCGGCTCGCGCAGCAGGTCCACCGCACCGGCGGTCCAGTCCACATGGGACGAAGGCGTGTCGGCGTGCAGGGTGCGCGGGACGACGCCGTGCTGCATCGCCTGCACCATCTTGATGACGCCGGCGACGCCGGCCGCGGCCTGAGTGTGCCCGAGGTTGGACTTCACCGACCCCAGCAGCACCGGGGTTTCCCGGTCCCGGCCGTAGGTCGCCAGCACTGCCTGCGCTTCGATCGGGTCGCCCAGTGCCGTGCCCGTGCCGTGCCCTTCGACGACGTCGACGTCCGATGTGGACAGTCCGGCGGACGCCAGCGCCTGCCGGATCACCCGCTGCTGCGACGGCCCGTTCGGCGCGGTCAGGCCGTTGGACGCGCCGTCGGAGTTGACCGCCGAGCCGGCGACGACGGCGAGCACGTGGTGGCCGTTGCGGATCGCGTCGGACTGCCGTTCCAGCACCAGCACGCCGACGCCCTCGGACCAGGCCACGCCGTCGGCCGCGTCGGAGTAGGCCTTGCAGCGCCCGTCCGGGGACAGCCCGCGCTGGCGGGCGAACTCGATGAACGCCCCGGGCGACGCCATCACCGTGACGCCGCCGGCCAGGGCCAGGTCGCAGTCGCCGGCGCGCAGGGCCTGCATGGCCCAGTGCAGCGCGACGAGCGACGACGAGCACGCGGTGTCGACGGTGACGGCCGGGCCCTCCAGCCCGAGGGTGTAGGCCACCCGGCCGGAGACGACGCTGGTGGAGCTGCCGGTGCCGCGGTAGCCCTCGAACTCGGCGTCCGACAAGACCGCGCTGTAGTCGCCGTACATCACCCCGGCGAACACGCCGGTGCGGCTGCCGCGCAGCGTGAGCGGGTCCACGCCGGCCCGCTCGATGGCCGACCAGGACGTCTCCAGCAGCAGCCGCTGCTGCGAGTCGGTGGCCAGGGCCTCCCGCGGGCTCATCCCGAAGAACGCCGGGTCGAACTCGCCGGCGTCGTGCAGGAACCCGCCGCTGCGGGTGTAGCAGGTGCCCGGGTGGTCCGGGTCCGGGTGGTAGAGGGCGTCGAGGTCCCAGCCCCGGTTGACCGGGAACCCGGAGATCACGTCGACGCCTTCGGTGACGACCCGCCAGAGGTCCTCCGGCGAGCGCACCCCGCCCGGGTAGCGGCAGTCCATGCCGACGATGACGATCGGGTCGTCGGCGAGGTCGCGAGCGCCGGCGGGCCCGGTCTCCGGCGTGTCCGCGCCGAGCAGTTCCTCCAGCAGGTACGCCGCCAGCGCGGTCACCGTCGGGTGGTCGAAGATCAGCGTGGCCGGCGTCCGCAACCCGGTCGCGGCGCTGAGCTGGTTGCGCAGTTCGACCGCGGTCAGCGAGTCGAACCCGAGTTCGGAGAACGGGCGGTCCGGGTCGACGGCGGCGGCGTCGGCGTGCCCGAGCACGCCGGCGACCCGGGCGCGGACCAGTTCCAGCACGGCCTCCCGGCTCCGCTTCGCGTCCAGCCCGGCCACCAGCGCCGCGCCGGCGGCCGCGGTGCGGCGGACCGGACCGCGGACCAGGCCGCGCAGCACCGGGGAGACCTCGCCCGCGCGCAGCACCGGCAGGTCCAGCCGGACCGGCGCCACGACCGGGGCGGCCACCCGCTCGGCCGCGTCGAACAGGGCCAGTCCCCGCGCCACGGACAGCGGCGGCACGCCGGTGCGCTGCAACCGCCGGTGGGCGCTCTCAGCGGCCATCCCGGCCTCGGCCCAGGGCCCCCAGGCCAGCGACAGCGCCGGCCGGCCGGTGGCCCGCCGGTGGGCGGCCAGCGCGTCCAGGAACGCGTTGCCCGCCGCGTAGTTGGCCTGCCCGGCCGCCCCGGTCAGCCCGGCGACCGAAGAGAACAGCACGAACTTCGCCACGTCGCCGGTGAGCTCGTGCAGGTTCCAGGCGACGTCCACCTTGGGCCGCAGCACCGCCGACAGCCGCTGCGGTGTCAGCGAGCCGACCATCCCGTCGTCCAGCACGCCGGCGGTGTGCACCACGGCGGTGACCGGGTGCTCGGCCGGTACCCCGGCCAGCGCTTCGGCCAGTGCGGCCCGGTCGGCCGCGTCGCACGCCACCGCGGCGACGTCGGCCCCGGCCTCGGCCAGCTCAGTGAGAAGCTCGGCCGCGCCGGGGGCGCCCGCGCCCCGGCGGGACAGCAGGAGCAGCCGCCGCACGCCGCGCTCGGTCACCAGGTGCCGGGCCAGCACCGCGCCCAGGCCGCCGGTCCCGCCGGTGATCACCACGGTGCCGGACTCCGGCCAGGCGACGTCCTCGGTGGTGACGTCGGGTTCCGCGGTGGCGCGGGCCAGCCGGGCCGCCAGCAGCCCGCCGTCGCGGACGGCCAGCTGCGGCTCCCCGGTGGCCAGGGCCGCCGGGATCAGCGCGGCGGACTCCGCGCCGGTGTCGAGGTCGAGCAGGACGAACCGGCCCGGGTGCTCCGCCTGCGCGGCGCGGACCAGGCCCCACACGGCCGCCCCGGCCAGATCGGCGGGCTCGTGGCCGACCGCGCCCCGGGTCACGAAGGCCAGCCGGCCCGGCGTGCCGTCGGACAGCCAGTTCTGCAGGTCGGCCAGCACCTCGGCGGTCAGCGTGTGCACCGCCTCGGGGCCGGCTCGCCCGGCGACCGGGCGCAGCACCACGGCCGGCGCGGTATCGGTGGTCCGGAAGTCCAGCCCGAACGGGTCGTCGCCGAGCACGGCGATCGAGCCGGCGTTCCCGGCCGCTTCGGCCGGGACGGCCGTCCAGTCCAGCCGGTAGAGGTCGCGGCCGGTGGCCGCGGTGCCGGCGGCGTCCGGCGCGCGCACGGCCAGCGAACCCACCGAGAGCACCGGTGCCCCGGCCGGGTCGGTCAGCTCCAGCGCGGCCACGCCCTCACGGACCGGCCGGAGCCGGACCCGCACGGTGGTGGCCCCGGTGGCGTGCAGGCGGACGTCGCTCCAGGCGAACGGCAGGCCGCCCCGGGTACCGCCGAGGTCCGCGAACGGCAGCGCGTGCAGCGCCGCGTCCAGCAGCGCCGGGTGGATGCCGAACGCGCCGGCGTCCCCGGTCACCGCCTCCGGCAGGGTCACCTCGGCGAACACGTCCGTGCCGTGGCGCCAGGCGGCCCGCAGGCCGCGGAAGGCCGGCCCGTAGCCGAAGCCGTCGCCGGCCAGCCGTTCGTACAGGTCTTCGGTGCCGATCGGTTCGGCGTCCGCCGGCCACTCGACGGGTTCGGGCGCCGCGGCCGGGCCGGTGCCGAGCAGACCGGTGGCGTGCTCGGTCCACGGGTGGTCGTCGGCGTCGTCCGGGCGGCCGTAGACGGTCAGCGCACGCTGCCCGTCGGCGTCCGGCGCGCCGACCCACACCTGCACCTGCACGCCGCCCTGCTCGGGCAGCACGACGGGCGCGGCCAGGGTCAGCTCGGCCACGTGCTCGCAGCCGACCTCGTCGCCGGCCCGGACGGCCAGCTCCAGCAGGGCGGTCGCGGGCAGCAGCGAGCTGCCGCGCACCACGTGGTCGGCCAGCCAGGGCTGGGTCTGCGCGGACAGCCTGCCGGTCAGCAGCTGGCCGTCCGCGCCGGCCAGCACGACCGCGGCGGACAGCAGCGGGTGCCCGGTCGGCCCCAGCCCGGCCGCCCGCAGGTCGCCGGCCGTGCGGGCGACGGCCTTGGGCCAGAACCGCTTGCGCTGGAAGGGGTAGGTGGGCAGGTCGACCGGCCGGGCGTCGGCGCCTTCGAAGTAGTTCTCCCAGCGGACCGGCACGCCCGCGGCGTGCAGCCCGCCGACCGCCGTGGTGAGGGTGGCCTGCTCGTCGCGGCCCGGCCGCAGCGCCGCGAACACCGCGGCGTCGGCCACGGACTCACGCACCAGCGCGCTGAGCGAGCCGTCGGGACCGAGTTCCAGGAAGGTGCGCACGCCGTGCTCGTGCAGCCAGGCGGCGGTGTCGGCGAACCGCACCGGACGGCGGACGTGCTCGACCCAGTAGTCCGGTGACGTCAGTTCCGCGACCGTGGCCGGCTCGCCGGTCAGGTTCGACACCAGGGGCAGCAGCGGTTCACGGGCGTCCAGCCCGGCGACGACCGCGCGGAACTCCGCCAGCATCGGCGCCATCCGCGGCGAGTGGAACGCGTGCGAGACCCGGAGCCGCTTCGACTTCTCGAAGTGGCCGGCGACTTCCAGCACCGCCTCCTCGTCACCGGAGAGCACCACCGACTCGGGGCCGTTCACGGCGGCCAGCGCGACTTCGTCTTCGCGCCCGGCCAGCAGGGGCAGCACGTCGGCCTCGGCCGCCCGGACCGCGACCATCGCGCCGCCGGCCGGCAGCGCCTGCATCAACCGGCCGCGCGCGGCGACCAGCGTGACCGCGTCGGCCAGCGAGAACACCCCGGCCACGTGCGCGGCGGCCAGCTCGCCGATCGAGTGGCCGGCCAGGAAGTCCGGGCGCACGCCCCAGGATTCGGCCAGCCGGTAGAGCGCGACCTCGATGGCGAACAGCGCCGGCTGCGCGTACTCGGTCCGGTCCAGCAGCTCCGCGTCCTCGCCCCAGACGACCTCGCGCAGCGGGCGGTCCAGGTGGGTGTCGAACTCGGCGCAGACCGCGTCGAACGCCTCGGCGAAGGCACCGAACCGGCCGTGCAGCTCCCGGCCGGCGGCCAGCCGTTGCGCCCCCTGCCCGGTGAACAGGACGGCCAGCTTCGGCCGGCCGCGGGCCGCGCCGTGCACCACCCCGGCCACCCCGGCCACGTCGTCGCGCACGGCCGACAACCCGGTGGCCGCGGTCTCGTGGTCCCCGGCCACCACGACCGCCCGGTGCTCGAACCCGGTCCGGGTGGTCGCCAGCGAGTAGGCGAGGTCGCGCAGCTCGGGGGCGCCCCCGGACAGCACCGGCAGCAGCCGCCCGGCCTGCTCCCGCAGCGCCTCCCGGGTCCGCGCGGACAGCACCAGGGGCACCACCCCGGTGTCCCGCGGCGACCGTGGTGCGGGCTCCTCGGCCGGGGCCTGCTCGAGGATCGTGTGGGCGTTGGTCCCGCTCAGGCCGAAGGAGGACACCGCGGCCCGGCGCGGCTCCCCGGTCTCCGGCCACGGCGTGCGCTCGGTCAGCAGCCGGACGGCGCCACTGCTCCAGTCCACATGGGACGAAGGACGGTCGACGTGCAGCGTCCGGGGCAGCACGCCGTGCTGCATCGCCAGCACCATCTTGATGACGCCGGCGACGCCGGCCGCGGCCTGGGTGTGGCCGAGGTTGGACTTCACCGAGCCCAGCAGCAGCGGCCGCGCAGCCGGGCGGGTGCGGCCGTAGACGGCCAGCAGGGCCTGCGCTTCCACCGGGTCGCCGAGCGTGGTGCCGGTGCCGTGCGCCTCGACCACGTCCACCTGGTCGGCGGCCAGCCGGGCGCTGGCCAGCGCCTGCTCGATCACCCGCTCCTGCGAGGGGCCGTTGGGGGCGGTCAGCCCGTTGGACGCGCCGTCGGAGTTCACCGCGGAGCCCCGCACGACGGCCAGGACCCGGTGCCCGTTGCGCCGCGCGTCGGACAGCTTTTCCAGCACCAGAAGGCCGACACCCTCGGCCCAGCCGGTTCCGTCGGCGGAGTCGGCGAAGGACCGGCAGTAGCCGTCCGCGGCCAGGCCGCCCTGCTTGCTGAACTCCAGGAAGGTCAGCGGGCTGGGCATCACCGTGACGCCGCCGGCGACGGCCAGGGAGCACTCCCCGCCGCGCAGCGCCTGGGCCGCCAGGTGCAGGGCGACGAGCGAAGACGAGCACGCGGTGTCCACCGTGACCGCCGGGCCGACCGTGCCGAAGCAGTAGGCCAGCCGGCCGGAGATGACGCTGGTGGTGTTGCCGGTGAGCTGGAAGCCTTCGACGTTGTCGCTCGGGCCGACGCGGTAGTCCTGCGGCATCGCGCCGACGAAGACCCCGGTCGGGGTGCCCTTGAGGGCGGCCGGATCGATGCGGGCCCGCTCGAAGGCGTCCCACGCGGTCTCCAGCAGCACCCGCTGCTGCGGGTCCATGGCCAGTGCCTCACGCGGCGAGATGCCGAAGAAGTCGGCGTCGAACCGGCTCGCGTCGGGCAGGAAGCCGCCGGAGAGCGTCGCCGAGGAGTCGAGCTCGTCGAGCTGCCAGCCGCGGTCGCCGGGGAAGGTGGTGATGCCGTCGCGGCCGTCCGCGACCATCCGCCACAGGTCCTCCGGGCCGGCGACGCCGCCGGGGAACCGGCAGCCCATCCCGATGATGGCCACCGGCTCGGAGCTCGCTTCCTCCAGCTCCTGCACCCGCCGGCGGGTGCGCTGCAGATCCGCGCCGGCTCGTTTCAGGTAGTTCCGGAGCTGTTCCTCGTTGCTACTGCCACCGGTCCTGTCAACACCCATGTCAGCTCAACCCATCCGTCGCGGCGAACGCCATGGGAGGAGTCTCACTCGACCGTGGATCGGTAAATCCCTAGTAGTGCCAGCACAAGGCCGGAAACGCGAAGAGCACGAACCCCGCGGGGTTCGTGCTCTTCGCCGAAAATCCGGTGGAAGCGCTACCAGCCGGCCGACACCAGGAGATCGCCGAAGTCGCGCTCGCGCTCGGCTTGGCGCAGGTCCGATTCCACCATCATCTGCATCAGCTCGGTGAAGTCCACTTCGGGCTCCCAGCCGAGTTCGGTGCGGGCGCGGGTGTTGTCCGCGCACAGCGTCTCCACCTCCGCCGGGCGCACCAGCGCCGGGTCGATCACGACGTGATCGCGCCAATCCAGGCCGACGCACTCGAAGGCGATCCGCACCGCGTCCCGGACCGAGTGCATCTTCCCCGTGCCCACCACGTAGTCGCCGGCGACGGGCTGCTGCAGCATCAGGTGCATGGCACGCACGTAGTCACCGGCGTAGCCCCAGTCGCGCACCGCGTCCAGGTTGCCGAGGTGGAGCTTGTCCTGGAGGCCGAGCTTGATCTGCGCCACCGCCAGGGTGATCTTGCGGGTCACGAACTCCGCCCCGCGCCGGGGTGATTCGTGGTTGAACAGCATCCCGGAGACCCCGTACATCCCGAAGGACTCCCGGTAGTTGCGGGTGATGAAGTGCCCGTAGGCCTTGGCGACCCCGTACGGGCTGCGCGGGTGGAACGTGGTCGTCTCGCGCTGCGGCGTCTCGGCCACCTTGCCGAACATCTCCGAGGAGGAGGCCTGGTAGAAGCGGATCTGGTTGTCCACGGTCGGGGTGCGCGAGCCGCTCAGCCCGCTGACCACCCTGATGGCCTCCAGCATGCGCAGCACGCCCATGCCGTTGACCTCGGTGACGAGTTCCGACTGCTGCCAGGACATCGGCACGAACGAGATGGCCCCGAGGTTGTACACCTCGTGCGGCTGCGCGGCGTCGACCGCGGAGACCAGGCTGGCCTGGTCCATCAGGTCACCGTCCACAAAGGTCACATCACCGAGCAGCCTGCTCACCCTCGACTTCCGCGGGTTCGCCTGGCCGCGGATGAGCCCCCAGACCTGGTATCCCTGCTCCAGCAGGTGTTCGGCCAGGTAGGAGCCATCCTGCCCGGTTATCCCGGTGATCAGTGCGCGCTTGGTCATGCGCCGCACCCCTTTCTTCGCGACGAGCCGGACAGCGGGCTTCGGATCTCCTGCCCGGTCCGACCGTCGCAACCGGCCGGACCAGTGTCAATCGAACTCGAAGCGATACTGGGAAAATCCCGAGAGTTGCCGGGCCGATCCCTCGATCGGCGTTGCGGAGCAACGGTTTCGCGGACGCCTCAACCGGTTTCCTGGGGCACCAGGGCCGCACCGAGCCGGTCGAGCAGGGCGTCCGCCCGCTCGGCCATCCCGGGACCGTCCCACCAGGACAGCGTCAGGTCGGTCCGCCCGTCGCCTTCGGTGGCGACGACGGACAACGCGGCACCGGGCTCCATCGGGCACAGCGCGTACCCGGCCGCCGCGGTGAAGTCGTCGGTGTGGAACCACCCGGGCCGCACCGGACCCAGGTGGTACACCTCGGCCAGCAGGCTGTGCCGGTCGTCGCGCCGCGCGCCGCGGTCGACCCGCCGGACGATGTGCCGCAGCAGCGGCAGGGGTGCCTTGAGGACCTCCGCGCCCGGCGCGTCGACCCGGCAGGTCCGGTCCGCGAGCGCGGCGGCCAGCTGCCGGTCCACGTCCGGCCAGGCGTCCCCGGCCCGCAGGTCCAGCGAGACGGCCAGGGAGAGGTTGCCCGTCGACCGGATCCCCGGGTGGCCGGGGCGCACGTCGACCACGAAGCCGACCGGGGCGACGGCGTGCCCGGACAGCTCCACCAGCGCCGCGGCCAGCCGCGCCTCGAGCGCCGGGACGGTGCCCTCGATCGTGCGCCGCCGCCAGAGCTGCCGCCGCAGGTCGGCCCCGGGCGGAACGCCGAGCAGGGCGGGCACCCCGGACCCGGATTCGGACCCGGATTCGGATTCGGATTCGCCCGCTTTCCGGTGGAGCGGATCGTCGAGGTCTTCGAAGGTGGCGGCCGACGTGGCGCCGACCGGTTCTTCGCCGCGCAGGACCCGGAACACGTCACGGGCCCACCACAGCAGCCCGCGCGCGTCCATCACGGCGTGCCCGGCCCGGAACACCACCGTCGGCTGCGGCCCCGGGAACAGCACCACCTCGCACGTGCGGCCCGCGCGCCCGGGCAGCGGCGTGCGCAGCTCGGGCGCCTCGGCCGGAACGCCGGGCGCCACCGTCACCGCCGGCGTGACGCCGCTGTCCACCCAGGTGCGGCCGCGGCGGACAAGCCGGGCGCCCGGGCAGGCCCGTGACGCGATCGCCACCGCGCGGCGCAGCTCTGCGGGGTCGATGTGCCCGGCGCCCTCGACGCACAGGTTCAGCGCCGCCGACACCCGGCGCGGAAACCCCAGGAACCACCACTCGATCGGATCGATCCGGCGCGTGAAACCGGTGCCGGCGTTCGTAGGCACGCTCATGTCACTGCCCCGCCCGGGCCTGCACGGCCAGTTCGGCCACGTGCTCGACGGTCGTCCGGCGGATGATCTCGGGCAGGCGGCTGACGAACGCGCGCTCGCCCTCCGGGCCGGTCGCGTGCCGGGCGACCTGCGCAACCATGGTGATCAGCGACAGCGAGTCGCCGCCGAGCCGGTGGAAGTCGCTGGCGCCGTGCAAGCGGTCGACTTCGACGCCGAGCACCTGCGACCAGATCCGCGCCACGGTGTCCTCCATGCCTTCGAGCGCCCCGCCGGCCACCGGCTCCGCGTCCCCGAACGGATCGGGCAGCGACGCGGCCGCGATCTTGCCGTTCATCGAGCGCGGGAACTCCGCGACCGGCACGATCGCGGCCGGCACCATGTAACCGGGCAGCCGGTCGGCCAGGTAGCCGGTGAGCTCGCCGACGTCGATCGGGCCGTTCGCGGCGGTGACGTACCCGCACAAGGTCTTGTCGCGGTGGCCCGGCCGGGTGCGCGCGACGACCACGGCGCCGGACACGGCCGGGTGCGTTTCCATGGTCCGCGCGATCTCGGCGGGCTCGATGCGGTGGCCGAGCACCTTGAGCTGGTCGTCGATCCGCCCGCAGAACTCCAGGCCGCCGCCGGGCAGCCGGCGCACGACGTCGCCCGTGCGGTAGACGCGGCTGCCGTCGGCGAGCCGGACGAACCGCTCGCGCGTCAGGTCGGGACGGCCCCGGTAGCCCCGGGCGAGCTGGCTGCCGCCGATGTACAGCTCGCCGGGCTCACCCGGGGCGACGTAGCCGCGGCCGGGGTCGAGCACGTGGTAGGTCACACCGGCGTACGGCACGCCGATCGGCACGGCCGCGCCCTCGTCGCGGTCGGCGTCGAAGTCGTGGTGGCCGACGCCGATGGTGGCCTCGGCCGGTCCGTACATGTTGGTGATCAGGCAGTCGGGCCCGAACACCTCCCTGGCCCGCAGGGCCACCCCGCGGGTGAACTGCTCGCCGATGACCAGCAGCCTGCGCACCGAGCCCGGCCGCAGCTGCAGGCGGGTGATGAGGTCGAGGTGCGACGGGGTGAGGGACAGCGTCGTCGCCCCGGCGTCGAGGATCTCCTGCAGGCCGAGGTGGCTGATCTCGTCGCGCAGCAGCTGCAGCGTGCCGCCGACGGTCAGCGGCAGGATCAGGGAGAGCTGGGCGAGGTCGAAGGACAGCGAACAGAGCAGGGGCAGCCGGGTGTCCGGGCCGATGCCGTGTTCCTTCGCCGCACAGGTCGCGTACGCCGCGATGCTGCGGTGTTCGATTTCGACGCCCTTGGGCCGGCCGGTCGAACCCGAGGTGTAGACGACGTAGGCGAGGTCGCCGGGCGCCGGGGCGGCCGGCTCCAGGTCGGCGTCGCGCGGGAGGTCGTCGAGCACGAGCCCGGCGCAGCCGTGCGGGCGGTGGTCGCGCCGGTCGTGCGGGCGGGTGGCCAGGCAGGCCACGGCCTGCGCGTCGGCCAGGAGGGTCCGGATGCGGGTGTCCGGGTGCTTGGGGTCCATGGGCAGGTAGGCGGCGCCGGCCAGCAGGGTGCCCCACGCGCCGGCGACGGCGTCCACGGTCTTGTCGGCGAGCAGCCCGACCACGTCCTCGCGGCCGACTCCGAGCTCGCGCAGGGACTTCGCGACCCCGCGCACCCGCCGGGCCAGCTCGGCGTAGGTGACCTCACCGTCCGACGCACTCACCGCGATGGCGTCCGGACGGCGGCGGACCTGGTCCAGGAACCGGTCCACGATGCCGGGTCCCGGGTCCGGCAGCGCCGCGGACGTCAGCCGGCCCTGCCGGCGGTGGGCGGCCGGGGCGAGCGCCTCGCCGACGGTGTCGAGCAGCGCGTCCACCCGGTCGGACATGCCGGGGCCGTCCCACCAGGCCACCGTGAGGTCGGTGCGGCCGTCGCCCTCGGTCGCCACGACGGACACCGGCGTGGCCGGCTCCATCGGCGACACCATGTACGTGCCGGCGGCCTCGAACGTGCCGGTGTGGAACCAGTCCGCGGGCACCCGGCCGAGGTTGTTCACGTTGGCCGTGGCGCTGAACCGGTCCTCCCGGCGGGCCGAGCGCTCGGCCCGCCGGATGAAGTACCGCAGCAGCGGGACGGGCGCCTTGAGGATGCTGGGGTCCGGGGCGGAGACCCGGCCGTCCTGCCGGCCGCTCAGCGCGGCCAGCAGCCGCCGGTAGATCTCTTCCCACGAGTCGCCTGCCGCCACGTCCAGGGACAGGACCAGCGACAGGTTCCCGGTGGACCGCAGTTCCGGGTGGAACGGGCGCAGGTCGAGGGGAAACCGGATCGGCGCGGTGGACCGGCCGGAGAACGCGGTCACCGCCGCGGCCAGCCGGGCGCTCAGCGCAGGGAAGGTCCCGTCGACCGTCCGCCGCCGCCACACCTGACGGCGGATGTCCGCGCGCGGCGGGATCCCGAGCAGCGAAGGCACCTTGGTGGCCGCCTCGGCCTGGCCGGCCTGGCGGTAGAACGGGTTGTCGAGGTCCAGCACCGTCTCGGTCGAGCGCGCACCGGCCGGTTCCTCGCCGCGCAGCGCGCGGAACACGTCCCGCGCCCAGAGGATCAGCCCGCGCCCGTCCATCACCACGTGGCTCGCCCGGAACACCACGGTCGGCTCGGGACCGTCGAGCAGCAGCACCTCGCAGTTCGCGCCCGAGCGGCCGGGCAGCGGCGAACGCAGCTCGGGAGCGGCGCACGGGTCCGCGACGCCGGTGACCACCTTGACGGCCGGCGCGACACCGCCGTCGACCCAGCGGTGACCGCGGCGGACGAGCCGCGCGCCCGGGCAGGCCGCGGAAGCGACGGCCACCGCGCGGCGCAGGCGCTCGGCGGTCAGCCGGCCGGTGCCCTCGACGCAGAAGTTCGTGACCGGCGACATCTTCGCCGGAAAACCGAGGAACCACTGCTCGATCGGGCACACCTGCCGCGTGAAGGCGGCGTCTTCCGGTAGACGATCGGTCATCGCCGTGCTCCGTCCCCGTTCAGTCGACAACTCCGGGTCGGAGTCTGCATCCCGGGATCGGCCGGTCACAACAAATCCCCGCACTTCTAGGAAAAGTCCCCGAAGCGGCCACGCGGCGGGGCCGGGCCGCCGCTGTCTAGGGATTTCTCGCCAGGGCCGCGACCTACCCTTCCGCCGTGGACATCTCAGATACCGAAGCCGCCCTCTGGATCCGTCGCTTCGCCGACGCGCCGGACGCGCCGGCCCGGCTGGTCTGCTTCCCGCACGCGGGGGGCGCGGCGAGCTTCTTCCAGCCGGTGGCGCGCGCCCTGGCGCCCGTCGCGGACGTCATCTCGCTGCAGTACCCGGGACGGCAGGACCGGCGCCGGGAACCGGTCATCACCTCGGTCGAGGAGTACGCCGCGCGGCTGACCGCCGTGCTGGGCGGCCTGCCGCCGAAGCCGACCGTCTACTTCGGACACAGCATGGGCGCGATCCTCGCCTTCGAGGTGGCGCACCGCACGGCGGCCGGGGGTGGTGACGCACCGGCGTCACTGGTCGCGTCCGGCCGCCGCGGGCCCGCCACCGTCCGCGAGGAGTTCGTGCACCTGCTCGGCGACGACGGCATCATCGCCGAGGTCCAGGAGCTCGGCGGCACGGACACGGCCTTGCTGGACGACGAAGAGATCCGCCGGATGGCGCTGCCCGCCATCCGCGGCGATTTCACCGCCATCGAAACCTACAGCTGCCCGCCGGACCGGCTGGTGCCCTGCCCGATCACCGTCTTCATCGGCGACACCGACCCCAAGGTGACGGCCGACGAGGCCCGCACGTGGCAGCAGCACACGACCGGCGCCTTCGCGATGCACGTCTACCCCGGCGGCCACTTCTTCCTGGTGGAGCACTCCGCGGACGTGCTGGCGCGGCTGCGGGCCGAGCTGACCCGCGTCGCCACCACCCACGCCGTCCGGGCCTGACCCACGCCGGGCCCGGTGACCGTCGACCACGCAACGAGGAGGTATCCGCTGTGCCGCCCAGGAAAGTGACGCTGATCGGCGGGCCCGCCGGCCTGCCCGCGAACGATCGGACCCGCGAGGTGACCACCGGGCTCGAAGAGAAGCTCAAGATCCCGCACGGAGCGGGCTACGAGCACTTCAGCCACGACGGTGAGTTCTCGGTGGTGGACGGAGCCGAGGCCGCCGTCTTCCGCTGGTGCGGGAGCACCCGCGTCGCCGAGTGAACCCCCCGGGTGAACCGGCGCGACCGGCTCACCCGCGGTTCACCGGAGCGCACGAAGCCCGCCCCCGACGGAAAATGCCGTGGCGGTGCCCCTCGCGAGGGGCACCGCCACGGCATTTTCTGTCGGTGCGGAGGTCCGTCAGGTCACCACGCCGGGGACGACCCGGGGCGGCCAGCAGTCGGCGGCGAGCAGCCCCATCGAATACGCCCGGGAGACCAGGGCCGGCCGGTTCGACACCCGTAGCTTCCGCAGCATCGAGCCGACGTGGTACTCCACGCCCTGGCGGCTCAGGTACAGCCGGCTGGCCAGCTGCACGGTGGACGCACCGGCCGCCACCCCTTCCAGGATCCGCCCGTCGAGCTCGGTCAGCAGCGCCTTGCGGGCGCGTGAGCGGCGGCGGCCCTGCTCGGGGACCTCGGCCTCCTCGGCGATCACGCCGTCCGGGCAGACCAGCACGACGATCGACGACAGCTCGTCGGTCTCGCCCCGCACCGCCACCGCGGTCAGCTCGCCGGAGAACAGGTTGTCGGGCCCGTACATCCCGAGCACGCGCTCGGCGAAGCGGTTGTGGCCCTGTTTCACCAGGCCGGCGAAATGCCGGTCCAGCACGGCCTGCGTGCCCGGGTGCAGCAGTTCGTAGAGCCCGCGCCCGCAGACGTCGGCCGAGCTCCGGCCGAACTGCTCGAAGAACTCGTCGTTGGCCGCCACCACGGTCAGGTCCGGCAGCAGGCTGGCCATGCAGGTCTTGGTGTCGGCACCGTCGGACGGGTTCGGCTTCACGGCGAGACCGGAACCTGGTACCGCAGTCGCACTTTCCATCATCACCATCACCGACTTTCCGGCAGTTCCAGAGTGGGACCGCCCTCAACCTGAATCGCGGCAGCAGTTCCCCGGCCACCGCGCCCGGCTCGCACTCAGCCGGGCTGTCTCCCTGGGCGCAGCGCCGCAGGAGTCCTGTTCTGTGTCAACCGATGTCCGCGGCACAGCGGGCCGCCATCGAGGCATCCGTCAGCGGGCGCACCCGCTCGGGCCGGAGGTCTGAGCGCCGCCGTCGCGGCCGCTCGGGGGGCCGGAGCCGGTGGCACCGACGCCGGTTTCCCGGTGGAACCGAATCGCGTCCGCGGTCGGCGCCGTGCTGGTCTCGGCAGACAAGATCGGCTCCCTCCTCGATCACGTTCCGGCTCGCGTGGTGACCACACCCGGGGGCGTCCGGAGCCCCGGGATTTGCCGGCCCGACGCCAGGTGGGCGTCACCGGGGGTCGTCACCGATCGGTGAGCTTCCACCGGTACCGGGCACTCGCCACCGTGGCGGCCGCACCGCGCTGGAAAGCGGCTCCGGCTTCGCCCGTGACGACGATCTCCTTGACGTTTCGCCTCGTTGATCGCATGTTGGACGCTACTTGGGTTCGTATGGCTTTGGCAAGGCTTCGTGTGACTAAGGGTGCGATTCACCGACCATGTCAACGTTTTCCCCAGAAAAACAGCCACAGATCTGCTCGTCGGGGACAGAAGCCACAAAAAGCGGACAACAAACCAACACAGCGCGTTGGCTCGGTTCTCGTGAACCGTTACGCTGGGCAACGAACCGACTCGGCCCCACCGCACCGACCACTCCGGACTCCGCACCGAAGGCGATGACGATGTACGCAGAAGAACGGCAGCGTGTGTTCCTGGACCGGGCGCGCACCAACGGCCGCGTCGACGTGGCCGAGCTGGCCGCCGAGTTCTCGGTCACCACCGAAACCGTGCGCCGCGACCTCACCGTACTCGAACGGCACGGCCTCCTGCGCCGCGTCCACGGCGGCGCGATCCCGGTCGAACGCCTCGGCTTCGAACCCGCCCTCGCCACCCGCAACACCCTGATGGCCACGGAAAAGGACCGGATCGCCAAGGCCGCCATCGCCGAAATCCCGAAGAGGGCGCCATCCTGCTCGACGCCGGCAGCACCACCGCCCGCCTCGCCGAGCACCTCCCCGCGGACCGGGAACTGACCGTCGTCACCAACTCCGTGACCATCGCGATGACGCTGTCCACCCGCCCGCACATCACCCTCATGCTCGTCGGCGGGCGGCTGCGCGGCCGCACCCTCGCCGTCGTCGATTCCTGGGCCCTGCAGGCCCTCCGGGACACCTTCGTCGAGGTCGCCTTCATGGCCACCAACGGACTGTCCCTCGAACGCGGGCTCACCACCCCCGACAACGCCGAAGCCATGGTCAAACGGGCCTCCATCAGCTGCGCCCGCCGCACCGTCCTGCTCGCCGACCACACCAAGGTCGGCAACGACCACTTCGCGCGCTTCGCCGACCTGTCCGACGTGGACACGTTCATCACCGACGACGGGATCGACAAGCACGTGGCCCGGGACCTGGCCGGCGCCGGCCCGCGCATGGTCATCGCCTGAGCGCGGCACCCCCGGGCCCGTCGCCGCACCACGGACCGTTCCACCTCGTTCGAGCGTGGATCGATCACCGCCGGGCACCGCCCGAGGCCGGCGGCGTGCCCGAACGTACCCACCGAGGCCGGGAAACGACGAACGCCGCGGCTCCGCCCGAGGTGGGCGAAGCCGCGGCGAAGTACCCGCGTGGGTGTCCGGTGAGCCGTCCGGACAGTGACCAGAACGGCTCACCGGAGATCCGGGTGCGCGCCCGGGGGTCCGCAGTGGACACCACGGGCGTCCGGTGGCCCGGTCGGCCTGGGGGTCGCCGGCCGGGCCACCGGACGTCAGCCGGCCGGTTGCCCGGCCGAGTCGAGGTCGCGCGCCAGCAGTTCGGCGATCTCCGCCACCGCTTCCTCCGCGCCTTCGCCCTCGGCCGTGATCAGCACCTCTTCGCCACCGCGGACGCCGAGGGACATCACGCCGAGGATGCTGGCGGCGTCCACCAGCTGGTCCTCGCTGCGGCCGATCTTCACCGGCACCGGCTGCCTGGCCGCCGCCTCGACGAGGAGCTTGGCCGGCCGCGCGTGCAGCCCGACGGCCGAACCGATTACCACCGTTTTACTGGACATACCCGTGATCCCATCTGGTAGAAAGCGCGGCGCGGGGGCCCGGCCCGTTCAGCCGCGCGGCTTGGCGGCGAACTCCGCGGCGACCTGGCGGGCCTTCGGTGCTTCGGGCGCGGACAGCACCTCGCGGGCGAGGGCTTCGCACTGTTCGAGCGTGTAGTCGGTCAAGGCCGCGCGGACCGCGGGGACCGCGGACACCGACATCGACAGGCTGGTGATGCCGAGGCCGGCGAACACCGGCGCCAGCCCGGGGTCGCTGGCCGCCTCGCCGCAGATGCCGGCGGTCTTGCCCGCGTCCATGGCCGCCGCCGCGACGTTCGCCACGAGCGCCAGCAGCGCCGGCTGCCAGGGGTCCAGCAGCTCCCCCAGCTCGCCCAGCATCCGGTCCGCGGCGTAGGTGTACTGCGACAGGTCGTTGGTGCCGATGCTGACGAAGTCCACCTCCGCCAGGATGTCCGCCGCCCGGATCGCCGCGGCCGGCACCTCGATCATGACGCCGGCCTGGCCGATGCCGTGCTCGCGGGCCAGGTCGCGGAACGCCGCGGCCTCCGCCGGCGTGGCGATCATCGGGGCCATCACCCGCACGTCGGCGTCGTGGTCGGCGGCCGCCAGGCTGATCGCCCGCAGCTGCGCGGTGAGCAGCTCCGGGTGGCGGGCGCCGACGCGGTAGCCCCGCACGCCGAGGGCCGGGTTGGGCTCGTCCTCGGTGTTGGCGAACGGGATGTACTTGTCGGCCCCGGCGTCCAGCGTGCGGATGACCACCGGGCGGCCGGAGAACCCGCGCAGCACCTCGCCGTACGCCGCGCGCTGCTCCTCGACCGTCGGCGCCTCCGTGCGGTCCAGGAACAGGAACTCGGTGCGGAAGAGCCCGACCCCTTCGGCGTCGGCGGCGGCTTCGGCCGCGGCCCCGCCGACGCTGCCGACGTTGAGCAGGAGCTTGACCGGGTGGCCGTCGGCGGTCGCTCCGGGGCCGCGGTGCCGGGCCAGCTTCTCCTTCAGCGCGTCGGCTTCCGCCCGGACCTGGCGGACGTGCTCGTCCGTCGGGTCCACGACCACCGTTCCCCGGCCGCCGTCGACCGCGACCCGCTGCCCGGCCTCCAGGCCCGCGGCGCCGGCGCAGCCGACCACCGCCGGGATCCCGAGCGCGCGGGCGACGATCGCGGTGTGGCTCGTCGGGCCGCCCTTCTCGGTGACGATGCCGAGCACCTTCGCCGGGTCGAGCAGGACCGTGTCGGCCGGGGCGATGTCCTGGCCCACCAGGACGAACACCCCGTCGACGTCGGGGATGCCGGGTGGCTCCAGGCCCAGCGCGGCGGCGATCGCCCGGTCCCGGATGTCGATCAGGTCGGCCGCCCGCTCCCCGATGTAGCCGCCGATGCTCTCCAGCGCGGCGACGTGCTTGCCGAAGGCGTCGGAGATCGCCCACGCCGCCGGCCGCCCGTTGTCCACCGAGGCGCGGATGCCCGCCGTCAGCGAGGCGTCCTTGGCCATCATGATCTGGGTGTCCATGATGGACTTCGACTCGCCGCTGACCGAAGCCGCGCGCTTCTCCAGGTCCGCCACCGCCGCGTCGAGCGCTTCGGTGGCGGCTGCCAGTTCGGCTTCCGGGGCCGCCGGGGCGTCCCAGTGCTCCGGCAGCACCGGGGGCGGGGTCAGCCGCACCACCGGGCCGGCGGCCGCACCCGGGCTCGCCGGGTTGCCGCGCAGTTCGTCAACCAACTCTGGTCGCCTCCTCCTCGTCGCCCGCCCCGCTCACGCGGCGTCGGACGCGCCCGGCTCGATGGTCACCTTGATGGCCTCGCCGCTGCTGACGATGTCGATCGCGCGGCGCACCTCCGACAGCGGCAGGTGGTGGGTGATCAGATCGGCGACCGGAACCCGGCCCGAGGAAATCAGCTCCAGCGCCTGGCGGTTGTGCTCGGGGCTCGACCCGTTGGCGCCGTAGATGGTCAGCTCGCGGTAGTGCACGAGGTTGGAATCGCACGCGATGATCGGGTTGTCCTTCGGCAGGCCGCCGAAGAAGCTGATCCGGCCCCGGCGCGCGGTCATCTTGAGCGCGTCCTCCTGGGCCTTGCCCGCCGCCGCCGCCGTGATGACCACGTCGGCACCGTCGCCCTCGGTGAGCTCGAGGATCTTCGCCACCGGGTCGACCTCGGCGCCGCAGATCGCGGCGTCCGGCTTGACCAGCTCCGCCGCCATCTCCAGCCGGCCGCGGTTCAGCTCGACCAGGTACACCGCGGCCGCACCCTTGGCGCGAGCGAGCCGCACGTGCAGGCAGCCGATCGGGCCGGCGCCGACGACCACGACGACGTCGCCCTCGCCGACCTGCGCGAAACTCTGCCCGTTGAGGACGCACGCCAGCGGTTCGGCGACCGAGGCCTCGGCGTAGCTGACGTCGTCGGGGATCCGGTTGACGCCGTCGACCTTGAGCACCTGCTTCGGCACGATCATGTACTCCGCGAACCCGCCGTCGAAGTGGTAACCCATCGACAGCTGGTTGGGACACACCTGCTGCAGTCCCTTGCGGCACTGCTTGCACTCGCCGCACGGGATCGCCGCGATCACCTGGACGCGGTCGCCCGCGTTCCAGCCGGAGACGTTCGCGCCGCTCTCCACGACCTCGCCGGCGATCTCGTGGCCGATCACCCGCGGCGGGTCGATGTGGTGGTGCCCGTGCTTGAAGATCTTCAGGTCGGTGCCGCACGTGGAGGTGTTGTGCACCCGGATCTTGATCTCGTCCGGGCCCGGGCTCGGCTCGTCGGCCTCTTCGACCCGCAGATCACCTGGCGCGTAGAAACGTGCCACCTTCATTCGGAGAACTCCTCGTCCATCTGGTTCAACAGTCGCAAGATCGTCTCGGCGTCCGGCGCCTCCCGCAGCTGCCGCGCCTGCTCGCCGTCCATCAGGATCCGGGCCAGCGAGGACAGGATGCCGACCTGCTCCGATCCCTTGGCGGCGATGCCGACGCACAGCCGCACGTCGTTGCCGCCCCAGTCGACCCCGCCGGGGAACTGGAGGACCGCCAGCCTGGTCCGCTTCACGAACCGGCGGGACTCGTCGGTGCCGTGCGGGATGGCGACGTTTTCGCCGATGTAGGTCGACACCGAGCGTTCGCGCTCGTGCATCGCGTCGAGGTAGCCCGGCTCGACCGCGCCCAGCTCCAGCAGCTTGCGGCCGACCTGGGTGATCGCGTCGGCCTGGTCGGTGGCGGTGCAGCCGACCAGGACCGAATCGGTGCCGAGGATGGGAGCGTCAGTCGGCAAGGGAACCGCCGTCCCGGATCGCCGTCTCGACCTGGTCGAACACCGGGTCGCCCAGGAAGCTCTGGAACCCGAGGATCACGGCCGAGGCGTTGGCCTTGCGGGCCCGCTTGACCAGGGTGCTCTGGCACAGCACGACCTGAGCGTCGCCCGGGATTTCGTTGACCGGCGTGTGCTCGACCTTGACCGAGTAGGGCTTCAGCCGCTTCGCGAGCTGGGACGCGACCATCACGCTGCTGCCCATGCCGGCGTCGCAGGCGATGATGACCTTCTTGACTTCCTTGCCTTCGATGGTGCTCACTACCGCACTTCCTTCCTTCGATCGACGATGATCGCCAAGCCTGACCGTCAAGCGACGGCTCCGCCGTTCGCCACGGCCAGTTCGCGTTCCTCCCGGCGGGCGTCCCTGCCGAACTTCAGCAGGACCGCGGCGACGACGAACGACACGATCGCGGCGGCGAGCACGCCGGCGATGACCCCGACGTAACCGCCCTTCGGCGTCACCGCGAGCACCGCGATGATGCTGCCCGGCGACGGCGTCGCCGTCAGGCCCGCGCCGAAGATGCTGAAGGTCGCGACACCGGCGGCACCGCCGGCGATGGCGGCCAGGATCAGGCGCGGAGTGGCGAGGATGTACGGGAAGTAGATCTCGTGGATCCCACCGAAGAACTGAATGATGATCGCGCCGGGCGCGGTGGCCCGCGCGCTGCGTGCGCCGAAGAACGTCAGCGCCAGCAGGATGCCCAGGCCGGGGCCGGGGTTCGGCTCGATGAGGAACTCGATGGCCTTGCCGTCGCGCAGCGCGTCGGCGACGCCCAGCGGGCTGAGCACACCGTGGTTGATGGCGTTGTTGAGGAACAGCACCTTCGCGGGCTCGACGATGATCGAGACCAGCGGGAGCAGGTGCGCGTCGACCAGGGCCTGCACGCCGTGCCCGAGCCCCTTGGTGATGCCCTGCACGACGGGGCCGATGCCCAGCAGGCCGAGCACCGCCATGACGCCACCGATGATGCCGGCGCTGAAGTTGTCGACGAGCATCTTGAAGCCCGGGGCGGTCTTGCTGCCGACCTTGTCGTCCCACAGCTTGATCAGGAAGCCACCGAGCGGGCCGACGATCATCGCGCCGAGGAACATCGGGATCGAGGCGCCGACCGCGATCCCGACCGTCGCCACCGCGCCGACGACCGCACCGCGCTGGCCGTGGACCAGGCGGCCGCCGGTGTACCCGATCAGGACCGGCAACAGGAAGTTGATCATCGGGTCGACGAGCTCGGCGATGTGCGCGTTGGGCGTCCACCCGCTCGGGATGAACAGCGCGGTGATCAGACCCCAGGCGATGAACGCCCCGATGTTCGGCATGACCATGCTGGCGAGCTGACCGCCGAAGCGCTGGATCGAGACCCGCGCGCGCTCCGCCCTCGACGGAGTTTCGTCGTCGATCTCCGTAGTGGTAGTCATCGTTGGCTTCCTCTTCTGGAAAGGTGATTTGAGGGTTCGCCATCAACCGATGGCGGATACCGGAGCGAACCGGTTCTCGTGGCGCCGCGGGCGCTATTCGCGAACCTTCTCGTCCCAGCCGGGATGCGGTTCCACCCGCACTCGACGTGCCTCCACGTCTTCGGGCCCCGGCATCGTGCTGCCCGGGAGCGACACCGCGGCCGCACCCCAGGCGACGGCGGTGGCCAGCGCCTGCGGGCCACTCCCCCCTGCCGCCAGGAAACCGGCGAGCATCGCGTCGCCGGCACCGACCGAACTCCGCGGTTCGGCCGATGCGTTGGCGCACCAGATCCCCGCGTCTTCGACCAGTACGGCACCCTTGCTGCCGAGACTGGCCAAAACCTTGCCCGCGCCGAGCGAACGCAGCTCCTGCGCGGCGTCGACGATGTCCCGCACCGTGTCGAGCCGGCGGCCGACTGCCTCCTCGAGCTCGTCGAGGTTCGGCTTCACCAGCGCCGGCCCGGCCTTCACCGACGTCCGGAACGCCGGGCCGCTGGTGTCGACGACGACCTGGGCCCCGGTGGGGGCCAGCCGCCCGATCAGGGCGGCGTAGAAGTCCTCGTCCACACCGGGCGGCAGGCTGCCCGCCGCCACCACCCACCGCGCGTCGGCCACGTTGGCCAGCAGCACATCGCACATCGTCTCGATCTCCCGCGCGGACAGCCGCGGGCCGATCTCGTTCAGCTTCGTCACCGTGGCGTCCGGCTCCACGACGCTGATGTTGCTGCGCACGGGTTCTTCCGTGCGCACCCGGACCACGTCGATGTCGCACTGCTCGAGGAGGCTGATCAGCTGATCGCCTTCGGCGCCACCGGCCGGCACCACGGCCCGGGCCTGGTGTCCGTTGCGGACCAGCGCCCGAGCGACGTTGATGCCCTTGCCACCCGGTTCGACGGTGGCGCCGGTCGCCCGGTGCAGACCACCCCGGGTGAGCCGAGCCACCTCGACCGTGCGGTCGACGCTCGGGTTCGCCGTCAGGGTCACGAACACTTCAGCACACCTCCGCCGAGAACCACTTTGGTTTGAGTGATGTTGCCTGCGTTCATCTGCGTTTGCAACCCCCAATCGTGACGGAGACCTCACCGTTACCTATTGCCCGAACACCAGCTGCCTCTCTGCTGCTGTGCAGGAGTCCTCGAGCACCCTGGAGCGGCGCGCACGCGTGAGCGAAAACAACACAAAACCACATCGCCGAACCGGGGCGGATGATCGATCCGGCCAGACGATCGCTGGCCACTGATACCGCGCACCAGGTATCGCTCGGCCGTGAGCTGTGGCCCGCCATCTGGGTTCGCACCCAATCCCAAGCCGGACCGGCGAGGGCCGCCTGCCCGCTCCCACAGGTTCTAGGCATTTCCACGGGGTTCGCGCGCCTACGCTCACGCCCATGGCGAGCCCACAGCTGGCGACCTCGGAGATGCTCACGCGAGTGGGCGGACAAGCCCGTCCCGAGGACGCGATCCTGCGCGAGTTGCGTGAAGAAACAGCGTCACTGCCGACGGGTGCGGCGACGCGGGTGTCCGCCGAGGAAGGCCGGTTGCTCGAGCAGCTGGTCGAGCTCACGCGGGCGCGAACGGCGGTGGAGGTCGGCACCTCCACCGGGTACAGCACCCTGTGCATCGCCCGGTCGCTGCCCCGCCACGGCCTGCTGATCACCTGCGAGACCACCGCCCGGTGGCCCGCGCTCGGCCGGCCGCACTGGCGGCGCGCCGGCGTCGCGGACCGGATCGACCTGCGGATCGCGCCGCCGACCGCGGTCCTCGACGCGCTGTTCGCCGAATACGGGCCCGGCACCTTCGACCTGATCTTCCTGGCCGCCGGCCACGCGGGGTCCGCTCCGCTTTACGAGGCGGCGCTGACGCTGCTGTCGCCGGACGGCATCCTCGCCGTCGCGGGCACCCCACCCGCCGAGGACCCCACCACGGGCGAGTTCGACCGCGCCGTGCGGGCCAACCCGCGAGTGGAGACGTCACGGCTCTCGATCGGCGACGGCATCACCCTCGTCCGCAAGGCCTGCTGAAGGAGCGAAGAGGGTGCGGGGTCGTTCAGCCGCCGGTGGTCGCCGCGGTGCTCACCCTTCGCGGCTGAGCACCCTCCGAGTGGACGTCACCGCCGGGTCGGGGCAAGCTCCGGTCGAGGAGCGCGGGCGCGCCGAGCCCGCGGCCGCCCGGCGAGGGAGGATCCGGTGGACCCCGACGAGATCGAAACGTCGAACCCGGACAAGATCTACTACCCCGACGCCGGGCTGACCAAGGGCGACGTCGTGCAGCACTACCGGACCGTCGCCGCGGCGATGGTCGCGCACCTGCGCGGCCGGCCGCTGACCGTGCGACGGTTCCCGAACGGCATCGCGGGCAAGAACTGGTACCAGAAGGAAGCGAGCCCCGGGCTGCCGTCGTGGATCCGCGTCGAAGCGATCCCGCAGCGGACGACCGGCGACGTCCGCCACGTGCTCTGCGACGACGCCGCGACCCTGGTGTACCTGGCCAACCAGGGGGCGCTCGAGTACCACATCTGGTCGTCCACCGTGGCCGACCTCGAGCACCCGGACATGGTGCTGATCGACATCGACCCGCCGGACGGGGTCACCGTCGCCGAGCTGCGGGACATCGCCCGCCTGGTGCGGCAGGTCTACGAAGCCGCCGGGCTCACCGCGTACCTGCAGGCGACCGGCGGCCGCGGCTTCCACGTCGTGGCACCGCTGGAGCCGAGCCAGACCTACGACGAGGTCCGCGAGCTGGCGAAGACGGCGGCCGAAGTGCTCGCCCGGCTCGACCCCGATCGGCTGACCACGGCGGTGCGCAAGAACCAGCGCGGCGACCGCGTGTACCTGGACGTCCAGCGCAACGGCTACACCTCGACGTTCGTGGCCCCCTACTCGCTGCGGGCCCGTCCCTCGGCGGGGGTCGCCACGCCGCTCGGCTGGCACGAGCTCGGCAAAGCGGAACCCGCGGGCTGGACGCCCAAGCGGATGAAGGACCGCCTGGCGCGCAAGGAAGACCCGTGGGCGCGCATGGCCGAGGACGCGGCTTCCCCGGCCAAGGCGATGGAGCTGCTCAAGCGGCTTTGATCCGCCATCCGGGTCCGGTTTCCGGTGGGTCCCCGAATGCGCACGGCGGAAGAATCCCGTGTGCAATCGGGAGGAAGGAAGCGGCGCTCTTTCTTCGTACGGTCGACGCAGACCACGGACCGCGGAGGAACACCCGGCACCCCCGGCTGTCTCCGCTCGAAGGAGAGAGCAGTGAACCTCGCTCAAGCAGCACCCACCGCGGTGGCGTCGGGGCTGGACCCGCGCCGCTGGAAAGCCCTCATCCTGTTGTGCACGGCCAACTTCATGGTGATCCTCGACGCCCAGATCGTCATCATGGGCCTGCCATCGATCTCGGCCGACCTCAAGCTGACGCCGGTCATGGGGCAGTGGGCCCTGTCCGCCAACCTGCTGACCTTCGGCGGGTTGCTGCTGCTCGGCGGCCGCGCGGCCGACCTGCTGGGCCGGCGCAAGGTGTTCATCATCGGCACCGCCCTGTTCCTGCTGGTGTCCGTGCTCTCGGGCCTAGCCTGGAACGGTGAGGTGCTGCTGGTGGCGCGGTCCCTGCACGGCGTCTCGGCCGCGTTGATGGCGCCCACCGCGCTGTCCATCCTCACGAACACCTTCCCGGAGGGCCGGGAGCGCAACAAGGCGTTCGCCATGTGGTCCGGCATCGCCTCGATCGGCGCCACCGTCGGGCTGCTGCTCGGCGGCACGCTCATCGACTGGCTGGGCTGGCAGTCCATCTTCTTCGTCAACGTCCCCGTCGCGCTCGTCATGCTGGTGCTGGCCCCGGTCCTGCTGCGGGAGAGCAAGGACTCCGGCACGCGGCGCACGTTCGACCTCGCCGGTGCCGTCGTGAGCACGGCCGCGCTCGGCCTGCTCGTCTACGTCCTGGTCGAGGCGCCCACCCGCGGCTGGGTCAGCCTCCACACGATCGGCCTCGGCGCGGTCTTCCTCGTGCTCGTCGCGCTGACCGTGGTGATCGAGAAGCGCTCGGCCGCACCGCTGGTGCCGCTGCGGCTGTTCCGCTCACCCAGCCTGGTCGGCGGCAACCTGGTGACGGGGATCGCGGCGGCGCTCGCGTTCGGCATGTCCGTGGTGATTTCGCAGTTCTCCCTCGGCGTACTGCACTACTCCGCGCTCGAATTCGGGCTCAGCCAGTCGGCGATGCCGATCGCCGCGGTGATCGGCGCCTTCCTCGCCCAGGCCGTGCTCAACCGCATCGGCATCCGGGTCGTCGCGGTCATCGGCGTGGTGCTGCTGGGGGCCGGCTGCTTCGTGCTCACCGGCATCTCGCCGACCGGCAGCTACTGGGCCGACGTCTTCCCGGGCCTGATCCTGTTCGGGCTCGGCCTCGGCGGCGGCCCGGTCGCCCTCGCGGCGGCGGCCCTCAACGGCATCGCCAAGCGGGACACCGGTCTCGCCTCGGGCCTGAACACGGCGGCGTTCCAGGTGGGCGGCGCGATCGGCGTGGCGGTCGTCTCGACGATCGTCGCCGCGCACATGGCGCGGGCGGCCACCGACCCGGCCGCGATCATGGACGGGTTCACCGGCGGCCTGGTGGCGTGCGTCGTCTTCGCCGTGGTCGGGCTGGTGCTGGCCGTCGCCCTGCTGCGCAAGCGCGGCGGCGGGGCGCTGCAGATCGTTCCGGAGCAGCGGACGCCGTCGGCGCACTGAAGCAGGAGACGTGGAAGGGGCCTTCCCGCGCGGGAAGGCCCCTTCCACGTCGAGATGCGGAGCCGGCCGCCGTCGGGCCGTACGCGCCTTCCTCACCCACGAGGGGGATGCGGTGCGGCTCGGGCTGCGGCTGTTCGAAATCGGCCAACTGGCCTCACCCCGCCACCGGCCGGCCGGCCGACGCGGCCCGGCCGTACGTCGCCGACCTGCACGAGGCGTTGCGCCGCCGGCCGACGGGGGTCCGCGAAGACGGGATCGCGCCGCCCGTGCGGTCTCCGGATCCACTCCGGACAGGCGGAAAAAATCATGCGGGACAACGCTTTTCCGGCCATTGGGCCGACCGGCTGACGTAACCGTCCTGAGCTGGACGGGTGATCGGGAGCGGCTACGATCCGTCCAATGGCCCAGCACAGCCGGGAAACGACGCCCTCCGGACCGGTGGCCGCGCACCGGTTGCTGTCGCTCGACGTCGTGCTCGCGCTGCTGGCGCTGGCCGGCGCCCTGCGGGTGCTCTACCTCGCCGCGCCGGCACCGGCCCTGCCCGCGGAAGCCGCGAACGTCGCGCACGCCGTCGCGCTCCGGCACTTCACGGCGTTCACCGACGCGGGCGGCGCCGGGGTCAGCCCGTTCGGCTGGTGGCAGCTTTCGGCCTGCGCCACGGTCTCGGACGCCTTCGGGCGCTCGGTCACGGCGCTGGTGGCGGTCCGGGAAACGATGCTCCTCGTCGCCGTGCTCGGCGCGCTGCTGCTGTGGGTCCTGGCCCGGCGGCTCGGCCTGACGCGCTGGGCGGCGGCGGCCGCGGTGCTGCTGCTCGCGGCGTCCCCGCTGGCGCTCGGCCTGCAGCGGCTGGTCGTCGTCGAACACCTGGCGGCGGTGTGGGCGCTGGGTGCGCTGGTGCTGCTCACCCGGCCCGACGCCCGGATCCGGCACGACGTGCCGGCCGCGGTCTGCCTGCTGGCGGCCGTGCTCACTTCGCCGTTGGCGCTGGTCTTCCTGCCCGCGGCCGGCTGGCTGCTGGTGCGCCGCTCGCCCGTGCGGGCCGCGCTCGTGGCGGTGCTGCTCAACCTCGGGCTCGGCATCGCGTTCGGCCCGGCGGCGGGGCTCCTGCGGCCGCACCTGGCGGCTTCGGGCCGTCCCTCGGTCGCCGACTGGGTCGCGCTCGACCCGGCATGGGCGGTGCTGTCGACCGTCGCGCTGGTGGCCGCACCGGCCGTGGCCGCGCTGCGGCCGTTCGCGGTGTCCGGACTGCTGCTCGTCGCGGCCCTGCTCGTCCCCGGCGTGCCGGACACCGCCGTGCTCGCGCTGCTGCTGCCGGTGACGCCGCTGCTGCTGGCCGGAGTAGTGCAGGCCGTGACGCGGCAGCGCCGCCCTTCCCACCGCTGGGAAGGGCGGCGCGGGACCGCGGCCGCCGCGGTCGTGCTCGTCGCGGTGGTCGCCGTCGGCTGGGGGTACGGCTACCCCGCGCTGCGGCCCGCGGCCGACCGGGGCGGCCCACTGGCCGAGGCGCGGGACTGGCTGCGGGCCAACGGTTCCGGCGCCCGCGTGCTGGTCGACGACGGTGCCTGGGCCGAGCTCGCGAAGGCGGGCTGGCCGACCGGCGCGCTCGTCGCGGCCGCCGCGTGCGCGACGGGCTGCCCGCCCGCCGAGTGGGCCGTCTTCACCGCCGACGAGACCGATCTGCGGGACCGCTACCCCGCTCTCGACGCGGCTTTCGACGGCTCCGGCGCGACCGCGGTGTTCGGGACCGGCGAGGGCCGCGTCACCGTCTCGCGCCTCGGGCTGCCGCCCGCCGACCCGGCGGCGCCGTCGGAAGCGTCGGCTCGCGCCCGCGCGGGCGAGGCCCTCCAGGCGTCGGCCCGGATCACCTTCACCCCGGACGCCGTCGTCCCGCTGCGCGCGGGCCGCGTCGACTCCCGGCTGATCGCGACGATCGCCGCGCTCGCGGCGCTGCAGCCGGTCCGGGTCGCGGCGTTCCCCGAAGTCCCCGGCGAAGACCCCGCCGGGCAACCCCGCCGCCGGGTGCTGCTCACCGGCGGCGAAGACGGCGCGGCCGCGTTCTACACCGGCCAGCGCGATCCGTTCCGCCCCTCGTCGGTCGTCCGGACCGGCGACGGCGTGCTCGTCACCTACCTGCTGTTCGCACCCCCGGGACTGCTCGTCCCGTTCTCCTCTCCCTGATCCTGATCCGGTGAAAGAGGCCCTCCGTTGCGCACCCTCCCCCAGCTCCTGCTCAGACCCGGCGGGGCGGCCGCCGCCGCCCTCCTGCTCGTCGCGCTGACGCCGGTCACGGCCGAGGCGGCGACCGCCCCCGGCCCGGGCGTCGGCTGGATCCGAGTCGGTCACCTCTCCCCCAAGGTCCCGCCCGTGGACATCTCCTTCGCGCCGTTCGGTCAGGCCGAGAAGGTCGTCATCCGCAAGTCGGGCTACGGCGCCGTCACGCCGTACTCCTCGCTCGACCCCGGGAAGTACACGCTGTCGATGCGGCCCGCCGACGCCGCGGCCGGCACCCCGCCCGCGCTCTCGGCGACGATCGAGATCGCCGAGCGGTCCGCCTACTCGCTGCTGGTGTTCGCCAACGGACCCGGCAGCACGCTCAAGGGCACCCTGGTCACCGACGACCTCACCGCGCCCGCCGCGGGCAAGGGCCGGCTCCGGATCGTCGAAGGGTCGGCGGCGATCGCCCCGGTCACGGTCGACGGCCCGGGCGTCCTGCTCGCCCAGGACGCGCCCTACGGCTTCACTTCGCCCTACGTCGACGTGCCGCAGGGACGCTGGCCGTTGCAGCTGCGCAGCGGGACGGCGAAGACCACCCCGGAGGTCGACGTCAAGTCCGGGAGTTCGACGACCGTGTTCGTCCTCGAGAACAACGGCGTGCTGAAGGCGAACCCGATCTCCGACGGCGCATCGCTGCCCGAGCCGCCGAAGCTGGGTGTCGAAACCGGCGGTGGTGGCACGGCACCGCCGCCCGGGACGCCGCTGTGGCCGGCCTTCGCGGCGGTCGGGCTGCTGGCCGCGCTCGTCGTGGGACGCCGGGCGGCTCGTGCGCGGTGACGTCGGCGCGCTGCTCGTCGCCGTCCTGGTGGTGGCGGGCTGCGCCCCGGCTCCACCGCCCGCGGCGCCACCTCCGGCGGGGACCACCCCGGCGGAGACGGCCACCGGGCCGAAGCCGCTGCCCACCGCGGCCGAGGTCCGTCCGGTGCGGCTGCGGATCCCGGCGATCGGCGTCGACGCACCGGCGCTCGTGCCGCTCGGGCTGGGGGCGGACCACCAGCTCGAAGCACCGGCGCGCTTCGAAGACGTCGGCTGGTACGCCGCCGGTCCGGTGCCGGGCGACCCGGGGCCGGCGGTGATCGCCGCGCACGTCGACTCCCGGTCCGGCCCGGCGCCGTTCTTCCGGCTGCGCGACCTCCGCGACGGCGACGAAGTGTTCGTCGGGCGCTCGGACGGCCAGGAGACCCGGTTCGTCGTGGACGCCGTCCAGCGCTATCCGAAGAACGCGTTCCCGACCGACGCGGTGTACGGACCGGCGCCGGGCAGCGCCCTGCGGCTCATCACCTGCGGCGGCAGCTTCGACGCGGCGAAACGGTCCTATCGGGACAACATCGTCGTCTACGCCTCGACGCGCTGGGGCTAGTACGCCTTCGGCAACCCGCGCCGGGCCGGACGCCGTGACCGAACCAGTACGCTTGCTCCAGGCGTGGGTAGCCCCACAGCACGAGCTCGCTCACCCCCACGCTGTGGTACTCCTCAGACGCGCTCACCAGACCGGCCAGGGCCAGCGCCGCGAGCACGGTCGCCCACCGCCGGCCACGGCGGTTCGGCGTCGCCACCTCCCCTTGGCTGCGAACCGCCGAACCGCCGGCCAGTGCCCCCCTGTCACCGGCGCATCGTCCCCGACTGGGCGACGACTGCCACACTTCACCACCACCGCGGCCCGGGATGGCCGGATCCTGGACATACCTGGACGCTCCCGGACGCCAGCGCCGTCAGGACGGCAACGACGTCAGCACCGCGTCGGCGCGCTCGACACCCAGCTGGCAGCCCGCTTGGCAGTGCAGGGCTCGAGCCTGCTCGGCGTGAGCACGTGCCGCTCCGGATTCCCCGCGTCCGACCTCGACCGCGGCCATCGCGAGCAGGCTGTCGGCCCGGATCAGGGCGTGGCCGGTCTCCTCGCTGAGGACCAGGGCTCGACCGGCCCGGTCGTAGGCTTCGTCGAATCTCCCTTGTCGCAGGTGCACCGCGGACAGGGCGACCAGCGCGTCCCCGCGGCCACGCGGATGGCCCGCCTCGACGGAAAGGGCCAGTGCCGACTCGAGCGCCGTCCGGGCCTCGTCGATCCGGCCGAGCTCCACCATGACCGTGCCGAGCACGTGGTGCGCGCCCGCCTGCGTCCGAAGCATGCCGAGCCGGGTCGCTTTGGCCAGGGCGTCGCGAGCGGTCGCCAGCGCCTCCTCGTACGCGCCGAGGTCGCGCAATGCGCCCGCGAGGTTGGCGAGCACGCTGGCCTCGTCCGCGTGCTCCCCCGCCGACCGGCACAGCTCGAGACCGGTCCGGTAGTGCTCGACAGCGCGCTCCAGGTCACCGAGCGCCTGGATGGGCCGGCCCGCGTGGCTTTCGGCGAGTTGCAGCCCGGCGGCGTAACCCTGCCGGGTCGCCGTCTCGATCGCCCTGATTTGGAGGTCGTAGGCACCGGCCAGTTCCCCAGTTCCCAGAGGACGTCGCCGAGCACGACGAGGTTCGGGATGGAGGCTGCCCCGTCCTGAGCCGGCTCCAGATCCAGGGCCCGTCGGTAGTGCCCGGCGGCGTCGTGGAGCCGGCCGATCGAGATCGACGTGCGGCCCAGATCGGTCAGGACGATCATCCGCAGGTCCGGCGCATCGAGCTCGTCGGCCAGTTTCACGGCTTCGTCAAGGTGGCGGAGCGCTTCGGCGTGGTCCGATCTGCTCCAGTGCGCGCTGCTGAGCACCCGCAGACACAGCACCTGCCCGGCCGGGTCCCCGGCGGCGCGCGCCGCCGCCAACGCAGCTTCGCTGACCGGCAGCCACTCCGCGGAACGGTGCCGTTCGAACTCGAAGTGCAGGGCAACGCACAGCTGGGTCGCCAACGCGTGCAGGCCGGCCGCGGCGGCCTGCCGGGTCAGCGTGCACAGCGTGGCGAATTCGACGTCGAACCAGGTCAGCGCCTCGTCGGCGGTCGCGAACGACGCGCCGCCGGATCGGGCGTGCGCGTACTTCTCCCGGTATGGACGTGGGTGCCTCAGCTGCGCTGCGTCGGTCGCGAGCCCTGCGTAGTGAGAAATCAGCCGCTGCAGCGCAGAGTCACGCACCTCGTCGGTGTCTTCCGCCAGGCAACGGCGCTTGGCCCACGAATGCAGCAAGGCGTGCTGGCTGTACCGCGCCGGCGTCCGCTCGAAGAGGAGGTGCATGTCCAGCAGGGTGCCGACGACCGGAACCAGCGACTCCGGCGCCAGCTCGGTCGCGGCCGCCAGGGCCGGCAAGGCGATCCCGTCGACCGGGAACAGCCCGAGGAGCCGGAACACCCGTCGTGCCGGGGAGTTCAGCGCCCGGTAGGAAAGCGCGACCGCGTTCTGGACGGCGGTCTCCCGATCGACCGCCGCATCGAGCACCGCAAGCGGATCAGCCGACCGGAGCTCCTCGACCATCACAGAGAGGCGCAGGCCCGGCCGGATGCGGGCGTTCGCCGCGGCGATCCGCAACGCGAGCGGGAGACGTCCGCAGATTTCGGCCAGCTCAGCGGCCGCCGCCGGGTCGGCGTCGACCCGATCCGGACCGGCGGCGTGCCGGAGGAGGGCGACGGCGTCGTCCGTCCCGAGCGGTCCCAGCTCCAAGGGGACCGCTCCTTCCCTGGCGACCAGGCCGACCAGTCTCGTGCGGCTGGTGATCAGGACAGCGCAGCTCGGCGAGCCGGGCAACAACGGGCGCACCTGCTCGGCACTGCTCGCGTCATCGAGCACCACCACCATGCGACGCCCGGCGACCGCGGACCGGAAGGTCGCTGCGAGCCGGTCGGCTTCCCTCGGTGTTTCACGTTCAGCCGTCCCCAAGGCGCGCAAGAAGCCGGACAGCACGTCGACCGGATCCGCCGGGGGAGCCTCGGCGAACCCCCGCAGGTTCACGAACAACTGGCCATCGGGAAAGCGGCCGAGGGCCCGGTGCGCCCACCGGATGGCCAACGCCGACTTGCCGACCCCCGGCATCCCGGTGATGAGCGCAACCCCGGTACCCGGCGAGCCGTTCACCAGCTCGTCGAGTACGGCAAGCTCCCGCTCGCGTCCCGCGAACCCGGCAACGTCGAGGGGCAGCTGCCGGGGAACCGCCGGCGGATTGGCTGCTTGCTTCTCCGTGTGGAGGTGGGCGGCCACGCGGAACCAGGCTTCGTTCCAGCTCGCCCACGCCGCGCGCGGAACACCCAATGCGATGACGATCCGGTCGAACACGTCGGACGGTGGGTGGATCTTGCCGGAGACATAGGCGTGCACGGTCGAGCGCGGCACATCGGTCAAACCGGCGAGCTCGGTCAGGCTGACTCGCGCCTTGCCGGTGCCGCGGGCCGCCTGCCGGCGCAGCAGATCGACCTCGCGAACGAACCCCGCAACGTCAGTGATCCGAGCCGGATCCGGCCCTCCGGCATCGCTACCCACCAGCGTCACGCCTCTCACAACTCGGACATCGTCTGCCCGATCCAACCGCACCAGCAACCACCGAACTGCCCAGCCCTGGTGCCCGGACCCTGTCGATTCCGACGAAAAGCCACCTGGAGACGATCGGGATGGTCAGGATGTCACGGCCAGCCCCTCCGGTTCGCTGCCCACCGGGACGGTCGTCACCACCGTGTTCGTTGCGATGTCGATCACCGACATCGAGCCCGATGCCGAGTTCGTCACGAACACGTAGCTGGCGTCCGGGGCCGCCGCGACGCCTTCGGGCTCGTCCTGGACCGGGATCGATGTCGGCGGGTTGCGGCCCAGCAGCGACACCGTGTCGGATCCGGCGTTGGCGACGTACACCTGGCCTCGCGGGGTGACCGCCACCCCCATCGGGACCTCGCCGACCGGCTGGGTCGTCATCAGCGTCGGGCCGGTGGCGCTGATGGCGTTCACGCTGTTCGCGCCGGTCGCCGCCACGTAGAGGCGGTCGCCGGCCGGGCTGGTGGCGATGCCGGCCGGGAAGCGGCCGACCGGCAGCGTCGCCACGACCTGGTCCGTACCCGTGTCGATCACCGACACGGTGGCCGCGCCGTTGTTGGTCACGTACACCCGGCGCCCGTCGGGACTGGCGGCCGGGCTGTGCGGGAACCGGCCGACCGGGATCTGCCGCACGACGGTGTTCGTCCCGGTGTCGATCACCGAAACCGTGTCCGCCCCGAAGTTCGTCACGTACGCGCGCGGGCCGGCCACCGCGACGCCGAACGGGTGCAGGCCCACCGGAACCGTGGCCAGCGTGGAATACGTGCGGGCGTCGATCACCGACACGGTGTCGGAGAGCTCGTTGGTGACGTAGACACGGTCTCCGCCGGGCGCCGCGCCCACACCGACCGGCGAGTGCCCGACCCGGACGGTGGCGACCACCTCCTGCATCCGGGTGTCGTAGACGGTGACGTTGTCGGAACCGCTGTTCGCCACGAACACCTGCACCCGCGCCGGGTAGGCCTGCGCGACCGGGCACACCCAGGCGAGGGCCAGCAGCAGGGCCGCCAGCACCCCGGCAACAGGCCGGGGCGAGCGCGAAACAGCGCCATTTCCGAATGACATGACCTTCTCCGGTTCAGCAGCCAACCCTGACTGGTTCGAAAACGAAGGCTCTTCGGATTTCCTGATCGGACGCCTTCGGGGAAGCCGGTCGGCGAAGCGCTTGTGGCGCGCCGTTTCCCCGGCCGGGAGTCACGCTAACCGACGGTCCGGCGGACCTCCCACCGGAACAAGATCATGATCGCCTTGACGAGTGAACGCCGTGGTGAAAACCACTTTTGCGGCTCGTAAACCTTTTCAACCCGTCCGAGTGTCCCGCAATTATCGGGGAAATCCGTCCCGTAATACAGCGATCCGGATAGCTCACTATCCAGCGGAAGTGGGCTTCGTCGGCGGACGGCGGGCAGAGCGCCGTTGGCCCGCTTCGCGTGGATGCCGCCGAAACCGTGCTTCCGCGCCGCCGCGAGAACGCGGCCTCAGGTCAGGTGGTGTTCTGGTGCTCGGAGCCGGTGTCGAAGTGGCGGTCCAGGTATTCCTCCGGCGGCAACGGGCTGTCACGGAGCAGCGAAAACACCTCACTCCCCGAGGCGAGCTCCACCAGCCCGGTCTCGTACCCCTGGGTCAGCCCGAGGTAGGTGGCCCCCATCGCCTCCGCGTACTCCCGGGCTTCCGCCTCGGCAGCGGCGAGCGCGCCCTCCATACCGGCCGCGCGCCACACCGTGAGCCGTTCCTCGTACGGACGGCGGCCAGCCTCGTTCCACTGGAAGACACACCGCACCGCGAACCATTCGTGCATCACGGCCCCGTTCCTCACTCGCCCCGAGCCACCGCTGCGTGGATCTGCGTACTGTAGCCACCCTCGAAGCCGAAGTCGCCGACCGGCAAAGCCGCAGGATTCGCCCTTCGGCGGGTTGGGTGATGCTGCCGAACGGCCCGGATCCACCCACCATTCCACTGTGGAGAGGCCCACCCGCCCCGGCGCAGCGGGTGGACGACCGTCCACTCTCGAGCGCCGGCGGACCGGCCATCCTGTCGCCGCGATGTCGACGGATTGTCGACGCGCTCTGCGAGTGTGGCGTGTGCCGGGGCTTCCCGTCCGATGAAGACCGGCACGGAACTCCGGACGGAGGAAGCATGCGCACCATGTACGACGCCGTGACGGCGGCGCACATCCCCGCAACCGCGGCCATGGTCGCCGGCTACATCGACAGGATCAAGCTGGCACCCTGGACCGACGCCGACTGGGCGCGATTCCCGAACGCGGTGAAGGTCCAGATCGTCAAGAAAGCCACGACGAACGCCGGGCACGTACTCGACGTCGAACCCGGTGACGCCACGCCCGCGCAGGCCCCGGGCTGGGTGCGGATGCGCCGCGCCGCCGGAGCCGATCCGACGATCTACTGCAACACCGCCACCTGGCCGGCCGTCCGCAGCGCCTTCCGCTCGGCGGGGGTGGCCGAGCCCCACTACTGGATCGCCCGGTTCGACGGTGATCCGGCGATCCCCGCCGGCGCCGTCGCGAAGCAGTACCGCGCCAACGTCGCCCCCGGCTACGACATCTCCTCGGTCGCCGACCACTGGCCCGGCGTGGACACCGACCCCAAACCCAAGGCCTCGAAAGAAGGTTTCGACATGCTGGCTCCCGCCGCCGACGACGACTACATCTCGATCCCGTGCAACGGCATGGGCAGCCTGTTCGTCGCCTCCCATTTCGGCCGCAAGGTCACCGCGATCGAGGTCTGGGCCATCGGCGACACCCCCACCGACTCCGCCGGGTCACGCGTGACCTCCGTCGGCAGCGGCTTCGTGTTCGATCCCGACCGGCCCGGCCCGATCAGACTCCCGGCCAACACCCGCACCGTCAACCTCCGCTACCAGGCCGATCACCCGTTCACCGCCTGGTGCAGCTGACGACAGCCCGGGGGGGGACGCCGAACAGGCTCAGCGGAGCGGGTAGTCGATGACCTCGGCCCCGCCGGTCGCGTAGTTCGGCACGTCCGCGGACACCGCCTTGCCCGCTTCCGACCCCAGCGCGGCGGCCATCGCCTCGGCCGACTCGAAGTCGGCGTGGAACACGGCGAAGTAGCGGGTCTCCCCACCGCGGGCGGCTACGTCGAAGGAGTAGTTCGACCGCACGAGGCCGGGCAGCTTCGCCACCAGCGGCAGGTGGTTGCTGACGTAGTAGTCGCGGAAGTGGGCTTCGTCGGCGGGCGGCGGGTAGAGCACGGTGAGCCGGTGCATCGGGGTCCTTTCGCGGTGGTGATCGCTTCCAGCCTGGCACACCCCGGCCTCAGCGCAGGGACGGCAATCCGGCGGCCAGGGCGGCGAGCGCCCGCTTCAGCGTCGGGGCCAGGGGCACGCACGCCGCGGCGAGGTCCGGGTTCTGGGCGTAGACCTCGAGCAGCGTCGGTGGCGGGTTCGCGGCCGGGTACAGCATTCCGGCCAGGCCGGCGGCCGCCGCGACCAGCTCGAACGCTTCGCCCTCGGTCAGGGCCGGGTGCGCCTGGGCGACCACCCCGCCGAGGTCGGCGACGGCGCCCAGCACGACGCGCTTGAAGTCGCGCGCGGCGGCCACCGAGACGTTGTGCTCCAGCGACGTCGCGGTGTGGCCCATCAGGTCGCAGAACAGCGTGCGCTCGGCGAGCGTCTCGGCCAGTACGTCGACGACGTCTCCGCCGGCCGCGAGCCGGCGGGGGACCTCGGCCGCCCACTCGCGCCAGCACTCGGCGGCCAGCTCGAGGTAGATCTCCTCGCGGGTGCCGAAGTAGCGGGTGACGTTGGACTTGGCCAGCCCGACGGCCGTGGCCACGCCGCCCAGGGTCACGTTGCGCACGCCGGATTCGAGCGCGAGCTCACGGGCCGCCGCGAGGATGGCCGTGCGCCGCTGCTCCTTCTGCTCGGGCCGCCTGGCCCGCATGAACATCGACTGAGACATTTCTCAGCCATCATACGGTCCACTTAACAGAACATCGTTCTCTTGTTAAGAGGATGGCGTTCTGTTAACTTGGCGGGCACTCCCACGAGCGAAGGGGTCCATGTGGTCGAGGTGCGATTGCGGGTCAACGGGGTCGACGAGCTGCTCGACCTCCCACCACAGGTCAGCCTGCTGGACGCGCTGCGCGAGCGGCTCGGGCTGACGGTACGAAGAAGGGCTGCGACCAGGGCGCCTGCGGGGCGTGCACGGTGCTCGCCGACGGCGAGCGGATCAACTCCTGCCTCGCGCTCGCCGTGCAGTACACCGGCCGCGAGATCACCACCATCGAAGGCGTCGACGACCCGCTGCAGCGGGCCTTCGTCCGCAACGACGGCTTCCAGTGCGGCTACTGCACCTCCGGCCAGATCTGCTCGGCCATCGGCATGCTGGCCGAACACAAGGAAGGCGCACCCAGCGCGGTCACCGAACACCTCGCCGGCCCCGCCGGCGAACTCACCGACACGGAGATCCGGGAGCGCATGAGCGGCAACCTGTGCCGCTGCGGCGCCTACAACGGCATCGTCCACGCCATCCAGGAGATCGCGAGATGAGGACGTTCACCTACCTCAGCGCCCCCGACGTCGAGACCGCCGTCCGGGCGATCGCCACCGAGCCGAACGCGAAGTTCCTCGGCGGCGGGACGAACCTCGTCGACCTGATGCGCGAGGGCATCGAGCAGCCCGACGTGGTCGTCGACATCACCCGGTTGCCGCTGACCGGGATCGACGAGCTGCCCGGCGGCGGCCTGCGGATCGGCGCGCTCGTCCGCAACAGCCGGCTGGCGGCCCACCCCCTCGTCCGGACCCGCTACCCGGTGCTCGCCCAGGCCGTCCTCAACGGCGCTTCGGCGCAGCTGCGCAACATGGCGACCGTCGGCGGCAACCTCCTGCAGCGGACCCGGTGCCTGTACTTCTACGACGAAGCGGCCGCGTGCAACAAGCGCACCCCGGGCAGCGGCTGCGCCGCGATCGGCGGGTTCGCCCGCAACGCCGGCGTCCTCGGGGTCAGCGACCACTGCATCGCCACCCACCCCTCCGACATGGCCGTCGCGCTGGCCGCGCTCGACGCGGAGGTCGAGGTCGAGAGCGCCCGCGGCGTCCGGCGCCTCCCGCTGGCCGAACTGCACCGCCTGCCCGGCACCACCCCGCAGGTCGAGACCGCGCTGGCCGCGGACGAGCTGATCACCGCCGTCGAGCTGCCCGCCCTGCCGGTGGCCGCGCACTCCCGCTACCGCAAGGTGCGCGACCGCGCGTCCTACGCCTTCGCCCTCGTCTCCGTCGCGGCGGCGATGGAGACCGAAGACGGCGTCGTGACCGACGTCCGGCTGGCCCTGGGTGGCGTCGCCGCGAAACCGTGGCGCGCCCGCGAAGCCGAACGGATCCTGCTCGGCGCACCGGCGACCGAAGAGTCCTTCCGCCGGGCGGCCGCGGCCGAGCTCGCGCCCGCGGTGGGCCGTCCGGACAGCACCTTCAAGATCGAGCTGGCCCAGCGCACGATCGTCGCGACGCTGCGCCGCCTGCTCACCGACGGGAGTGCGGCATGACCACGACCCTGCCCGCCACGGAGACCGGCACCGGCCCCGCCGTCGGCCGTCCGATCGACCGGGTCGACGGCACGGCCAAGACCACCGGCGCCGCCCGCTTCTCGGCCGAATACGCCCTCCCCGACCTGGCGCACGCGGCGCTGGTGCACTCGACGGTCAGCCGCGGCCGGATCACCGCGATCGGCACCGAGGCCGCGGCCGCCGTGCCCGGCGTCGTCGCGGTCCTCACCCACCTGAACGCTCCCCCGCTGAACCCGGCCCCGAAGGTGAGCCCGCTCAACCTCGCCACCCTGGTCTCCGGCACGTCGGTCGACTACCTCAACACCGACCAGGTGCACTGGGACGGCCAGCCGGTCGCGGTCGTCGTCGCCGACACCCTCGAGGCCGCGCGCGAAGCCGCCGGGCTGGTCACCGTCACCTACGAACCCTTGCCGTCCACTGTGGACTTCGCGGCCGAGGAGCAGAACGCCAAGCCGCAGAAGAGCAACCTGATCATGTCCGGCACGGCGAAGAAGGGGGACGCCGAAGCCGCACTCGCCGCGGCCCCGGTGGCACTCGACCTGCGGTTCACCACGCCGGCGCACCACCACAACGCCATCGAGCCGCACGCGACCACCGCGGCCTGGGACGGCGACCGGCTCACCATCCACGACGGCACCCAGAGCATCGACTGGCTGCGCACGCACCTCGCCATCCGCTTCGGTGTCCCGGCGGCGAACGTGCGGGTGATCGCCCCCTTCGTCGGTGGCGGCTTCGGCGGCAAGGGCATGGTCTGGCCCGGCACGATCCTCGCCGCGCTGGCGGCCCGCGCGACCGGACGGCCGGTCCGGCTGATGCTCACCCGCGAAGGCGTCTACCGCACGGTCGGCGGCCGCACGCCGTCCACCCAGCGCGTCGCCCTCGGCGCCGGCCCCGACGGCAGGCTGACCGCGCTCATCCACACCAGCGTGACCCGCACCGGCCGGGTCGGCGGCGGACCCGAACAGGTGACGTCGCAGTCGAAGCACCTGTACGCCGCCGAGAACATCCTCGTCCAGCAGAACCTCGTCGAACTGGACCTGATCCCGAACACCTCGATGCGCGCGCCCGGTGAGTCGATCGGGACCTACGCGCTGGAAGCCTCGATCGACGAGCTCGCCTACCGGGTCGGCGTCGACCCGATCGAGCTGCGGATGCGGAACGAACCGGCGGTCAACCCCATCGACGGCAAGAAGTTCGCCCACCGGATGCTGCGCGAGGCCTACGCACAGGGCGCCGAACGGTTCGGCTGGGCCGACCGGACACCGGAGCCGGGGTCGATGCGCGACGGGCGGTGGCTGGTCGGGATGGGCGTCGCGTCGGCGTACCACCCGTCCTGGCAGTTCACGGCCAGCGTCACGGTCCGGCTTTCGGTCGACGGCACCGTCCTGGTGCGCTGCGGCTTCCAGGAGATGGGCATGGGCGGCGCGACGGCGCAGGCGCAGATCGCCGCCGACGCGCTCGGCGTGCCGTTCGACGCGGTCCGGGTCGAGTACGGCGACTCCACGCTGCCGGTGAGCCCCGGGGCGGGTGGATCCATGCAGACGGCGAGCATCGCCAACAGCCTGCTGGCCGCGTGCGCGAAGCTGAAGAAGGAACTGGACGCACTGGCGAAACGCTCGGACGCGGCCGGGATGAGCCCGGCGGCGATCCTGGCCAAGGCCGGCGTGCCGTCGGTCGAGGCCGCCGTCGGCTCCGACACCCGGTTCGGCCGGGTCGCCGGGCAGGTGAAGTTCATGGCGAAGTTCCTCCGCGACCAGCGACGCTGGATGAAGGCCGCGTGCGGAGCCCAGTTCTGCGAGGTGCGCGTCGACCCGGACACCGGCGAGGTGCGCGTGTCGCGGTGGGTCGGGGTGTTCGACGTCGGCCGGGTGATCAACGCGAAGACCGCGGCCAGCCAGCTGCGCGGCGGGATCGTGATGGGCATCGGCATGGCACTGGCCGAGGAGACCCTGGTCGACCCGCGCACGGGCCGGATCATGAACCCGAGCCTCGCCGAGTACCACGTCCCGGTGCACGCCGACATCCCGCCGATCGACGTCAGCTACCTCGACGACCCGGACCCGACGATGCCGCTCGGGCTGATCGGCGTGGGCGAGGTGGGCATCACCGGCGTCGCGGGAGCGATCGCGAACGCGGTCCACCACGCGACCGGGAAGCGGGTCTACGACCTCCCCATCACCCTCGACAAGCTGCTGTGAAACCGGCCTTCTTCGCTGATCCCCGTCGGCTGGTCCGCGGTCACCGCGGTTTGGTCGGCGGGGTGGTGCCGGTCCGTTCGTCGCCGTAGCTCAGCCAGGTTCCGATCGGGGCCCGCTGGCCCACGCCCGGGCGGCTGTAGTCGCAGACACCGTCCGGGAACGCCGCCCGCAGCCGCTTGCGTTCCGCCGCGGTGAAGGTGACCGGGTAGTCGCGGAAGTCCAGCGGCTGCAGGCGGCACTTCAGCACGTCGAGCGCCAGGCTCTCCCCCGCGACCATCCGGGTGTCGGCCGCCACCGGGTACAGCGCGCCGCACCGGCCGGTCGCCGGGTACGTCAGCGGCTCGGTGATCCGCTCCGTCGGCGAGAGGTAGCAGCCGTCGGCGAGGTCGGCCGGGCGGTTCGCCAGGACCTTCTGCTGACGGCTCCGGTGCGAGCGGTCGGCGTCGATCGCGGTGAGCCAGCGGTCCATGGCGTCGAGCTCGTAGCCGCCGGCGGCTGCCGCTTCGGCCGCGGTGGCGTGGTTTTCGATGATGACCTGGTTGGCCGCGGTGCCGTTGGCCCGCAGCAGCCGCTGCCGCATCACGTAGGACCACTCGGTGGTATGGATATCGTTGCCGAACCCGGCGAAGTCGAGGTCGGTGCGCTGGTCGATGATCGGCGTCTCGCGCAGGCCCTGCGAGCCGGAGTTCACGATGTCCTCGGCGTACACCGTGGCCAGCGCCTTCGGGTCGGCGGCGATCCGCTGCGGCACGGGCGCTCCCGTGTGGTCGAGGCCGCCGATGCCGGCGTTGAGGTCGGCGAACTGCGCGGCGGTGATCGTCCCGGCCGTCAAAGCGGCCAGCCCGTACTGCACGCCGGTGGTGTCCAGGGGGCTGCGCACGAACCCGGTCCGCGGATCCCGGCCGAGCTGGTTGACCAGCTGCTCGTTCGAATTGCACTTCACCCCGCCCGGGTTGGTGACCGGATCCCACCGCGCCGGCACCGGGATGGCCGCGTTGCAGCTGCCGGTCGCCGTCGCGCGGCTGGCGAAGGTCTTGTCCCAGGAGACGCAGGTGTCGTAGCTGGCGAAGCCCGCGACGGCCTGCTTCTGCGCCGCGGTGAACGAGGCACCCGGTCCGGCGAAGTACCGCTCCAGCAGGCGGCAGTCCGACACCGGGCCGCCCGTGCTCAGCGGGTCCGGGAACGAGACGCCGGGGATGATCCCGTCGACGATGCCGGGGTAGTTCTCCGCGATGTCGTACTGCTGGATCGCCCGCCCGAGCCACCCCACCCGATGGTGTGCGCGATCGGGCCGTAGGTCTCGGCGAAGTGCTCCTTGACCATCATCGCCGCTTCGGCCGAGATGATCGGGCTGCAGTTGGTGTCCAGCACGTTCAGCGTCGAGGACGCGACCGCGTAGCCCCGGGCCAGGAACAGGTCGTTGACCACCCCGCCGGTCGAGGTGCCCTGGTGGTAGCCCGCGTTGCAGCCGCCGCCGAAGGTGTAGACCAGCTTCCCGTTCCAGCCGGCGTCCGGCGTGACGGGTGAGGGCGGGCCGTCGTAGAGCGCGGCGATCTCGTAGACGGCGCGGTCGATGGTGCCGCGCTCGAGGCGGACCACGTACGGCACCGCGTGTCCGCCGACGGTGGCCGTCGCGAGGTCCGCGGGCCGGGTCGCCGGGTCCGCCAGCGGCGCGAAGGTCCCCGCGGTGGTCCGGTACTGGTAGCTCACCTGGGTCGGCGCGCTGCACAGCGGCGGCGTCGCCGCGGGCAGGCCGAACGCCGTGGTCTCGCAGTAGAACGGGTGTTGCCGAGCGCCGGAGAAGACCGGCCCGGTGATCGGGTGGTTGGTGACACGCAGGTCCGCTCGCCGGCCGGCGGCACCGGCCCTGAGCTCGTTGACGCCGTCGCGCAGGCCCGTCACCAAGCCCAGCAGGCTGCCGTCCGGCTGGGCGCGGAAGCTCGAGGTCACGTCGTGGCCGTTCGCGCTGACGGTGACCCGCCCGTCCGCCGGAGTGATCCTGACCAGGACTTGGCCGCCGCTGACGAGCGCGGGCCGCGGGTTGGAGACCGTCTCGATGGTCAGCGGCCGCCACGACGTCGCCGTCGCGGCCCCCGGCAGGAGCAGCGGCGCGGTGAGGGCGGCCACCAGGACGGCTGAGCGCAACGCACGGTTCGCCACCAGAGACTCCGCTCGCTAGTGGCACCGCACCGTCGCGACACCAGGCTGCAGCCGGTATAGCACCTGCGGCTCCGGCGGAACAACCACTGGTCCGAGAACAGTCGATTAATGTCCGCCCACCCCGATTTTCGGTGAATTCCGCCGTTTTCGGCCTTCTTCGTCACGAATCGATGACTTTTGGCGTCTTCGGCCGCGTCCGATGTATTCCGCCGTCCGGTCCGGCGCACGGGAGGGCGTACCAGCGGTCACGAGGAGGGCCAAGTCATGGGAACACCGGAACACTGCTTCGTCGCGCCCCACCCCGATCTGGCGGATCGGCTCAAGGAAGGCCTCGACCGCCTGCGGAGCGAGGCGCCGGAAACGCTCGCGGGCTACGTCGGCCCGGTCCGGAAACCGCGGGCGATCGGGCTGGACGACGGCACGATCATCCCGCCCGACGAATACCCGCTGGGCACGCCGGAGACGGTCATCCGCAACGCCGCCATGGAACGCGCGCCGCTGCGTGGCACCGTCCGGGTCATCGTCGTGCTGGTCGACTTCTCCGATAAGCAGCTGACCGCGACCGCCCAGCACTTCCACGACCTGTTCTTCTCCACCGGCGTCCTGCCGAACGGCAGCGTCAAGGAGTACTACCGCGAGGTCACCAACGGGCTGGTCGACATCGACGGCGACGTCGTCGGCACCTACCGGATGCCGCAGCCCCTCACCTGGTACGCCAACGGCAACTTCGGCATCGGCCGCCCCACCGGCACCACCCGCGCCCGCGACCTGGCGCGTGACGCCGCCGTCGCCGCCGACCCGGCGGTGGACTTCGGCCCCTACGACAACGACGGCAACGGTTTCGTCGACGCGTTCGTCATCGTCCACGCCGGCCGCGGTGGCGAAGAAACCGGCAGCCCCGGCGACATCTGGTCCCACAAGTGGGTCCTGCCCGCCGCCTACCAGGCCGACACGACGAAGATCTACGGCTACCTGACCATCCCCGAGGACGCGAAACTCGGCGTCTGCGCCCACGAGCTCGGGCACCTGCTGTTCGGGTTCCCCGACCTCTACGACGTCGACGACACCTCCGAGGGCATCGGCAACTGGTGCCTGATGGCGGGCGGGTCGTGGAACGGCGGCGGCGACGTCCCCGCGCACCCGTCGGCGTGGTGCAAGGCCAACCAGGGCTGGGTTTCGGTCACCGGCGTGACCACCAACCAGGCCGTCAGCATCCCGGACGTCAAGACGAGCCACAACGTCCTGCGGCTGTGGAAGGACGGCGCAGCCGGCTCGGAGTACTTCCTGGTCGAGAACCGGCAGAAGACCGGCTACGACGCCCGGCTGCCCGGGGAGGGCCTGCTGATCTGGCACATCGACGACGCCCAGCCGGGCAACACCGACGAAAACCACTACAAGGTCGGGCTGGTGCAGGCCGACGGCCGGCGCGACCTGGAGCTCAAGCACAACCGCGGCGACGCGGGCGACCCCTACCCGGGCAGCTCCGGCACCACCTCGTTCTCGCACACGACCACCCCGAACTCCGACTCCTTCGCCGGCGTCGAGACCTGCGTGTCCGTCACCGGCATCTCGGCGTCCGCGGCGACGATGACCGCGTCGGTGACCGTCCGGTGCGGGAAGAGCCTGCTCAAGGACCTCAAGGACCGGCCAAAGGACCGCAAGGACCTCCCGAAGGACCTGAAGGAACCGTGGAAGGACCGCAAGGACGTCCGCAAGGAGTTCAAGGAGCCGATCAAGGACCGCAAGGACCACCTCAAGGAGCTCAAGGAACAGGAGTGGCCGCCGATCGGCCGCGCCCCCGGCGAGCAGGGTGACCTCGAGGCCGCCGTGGCCGACCTCGCCGCCCGCGTGGCGGCGCTGGAAGGCCAGGCCGCCGAGCCGTTCATCGGCGCGGAGCTGCGGCCGGACCTGATCGGCGGACCGGACTACGGCCGGGAGACCACGTCGGCGGCCGAGCGCATGGAAGCCGGGGACGCCGCGGCGAAGCGCGAATACGACTCGCCGCCGCGGTCATGACGGTCCTGATCCTGGCCGGCGGCGGGGATTCCGGCGCGGCGGCGGTGGCTTCGGCCGTCGCCGCCCGCCGGGGCGCCTGCGCGGTCACCGTCGTTTCGCCGCGGCGGCTGGCCGTGGCGAAACGCTGGGTGCACACCGTCGCCCCGGACGGCACCACCGCGACGGAGATCCGGCTGGCCGACGGCGGGTGCGTGCCGAGTTCGCCGTCCGCGGTGCTCACCCGGATCGACGGCGTCCCGCCGGTGCGGTTCGCGCGGGCCGGCGCCCGGGACCGCGACTACGCGGCGATGGAGCTGCACGCGCTGTTCGTCAGCTGGCTGGCCGGGCTGCCCTGCCCGGTGGTGAACCCGGTGAACGGCAACGGTTCCGCGGCTCCGGCGGCCCTGCCGTACTGGCTGCTCGCGGCGCGCCGGGCGGGCCTGCCGGTGGTCCACACCGGACACACGGTCGGTACCCGCGCGGGCCGGTATTCGCCGCCGCCGGAGCGGGTTCCGGTGGGTTCGGTCCTGGTCGCCGGGCGGCACGTGACCGGCGACCAGGCCGGGCGGTTCGGCGAAGGCTGTGCCGAGGTCGCCCGGGCCACCGGCTGCCCGCTGCTGGAGTTCCGGTTCGCCCGCGAGGCCGGCGCGGCGCGGCTGTCCGCTGTGGACCCGCGGCCCGCCCTGCACGACCCCGCCCACGTGGCGGTGGTGGCGGGCTACCTGGTGGAGGTGGCGTCGTGATCCTCTTCTACGGCCGGGGCGAGGACACCCCGCTGACCCGCTGCGTCGAGACCACCGCCGAGCTCGGCGTGGACCACCGGTTCATCGACCAGGCGGCGCTGCGCCACCACGACCTGTCCGTGCGCTACGGACCGGACGGCGCGATCGGCACGGTCGTCCTCGGCGGCGAGCGCCTGGACCTCGGCGAGGTGACGGCGGTCTACGCGCGGCCGTTGGAGCTGCCGCCCGGCGGAAGCCACGAGGCCGCGTTCGACGAGGCGTTCGTCGAATGGCTCGACCTGACCGACGCGCTGGTGGTGAACCGGCCCTCGGCGATGCACTCGAACACGTCCAAGCCGTTCCAGGCGCGGCTGATCGCCGCGGCCGGGTTCGCCGTGCCGGACACCCTGGTCACCGACGACCCGGCCGAGGTCAGGGCGTTCCGCGAGCGGCACGGGCGGGTGGTGTTCAAGTCCGTGAGCGGGATCCGCTCGATCGTCGCCGAGCTCGACGACCGCACCGCCGCGCGGCTCGAGCTGGTCCGGGCGCTGCCGACGCAGTTCCAGGAGTACGTGCCGGGGGTCGACGTCCGGGTGCACGTCGTGGGCGGGGCGGTGTTCCCGACCGAGATCGTCAGCCCGGCGCTGGACTACCGGTACGCGCGCCGGTCGGGGCAGATCGCGGACCTCACGGCGGCCGAGTTGCCGGACCCGGTCGCCAAGGGCTGCGTGGAGCTGGCGGAGCTGCTGGACTTGGCCCTGTGCGGGATCGACCTGCGCCGCCGCCCCGACGGCGAGTACGTGTGTTTCGAGGTCAACCCGATGCCCGCGTACAGCTATTTCGAGGACGGCGGCGGCCAGCCGATCGCCCGCACGCTCGCCGAGCTGCTCACGGAGGCACGATGTCGCAGGTCAGGGACAACCTCACCGCGTTGACCGGCACGATCGAAGCCCGCCGCACCCACCCGGCCCTGCCCGGCCACGAGGAGGTGCGGTTGCGGATCTCGGGTTCGGCGCCGGTGGAGGGCAAGGCCGACCTGCTGGCGGCCGCGGTCGGTGACGTGTTGGAGGTCGCGGTGCCCCGGCGGTTGCTGGGTGATGCGGCGGTGGGGGCGCGGGTGAAGCTGCGGGCGGGGCGGGGCTCGTCGGGGTGGATCCTGGCGGAGCCGGATCCGGAGCCGGGGCAGTTCAGCGTCTCGTGACCGCCCCGGCCGCTTCACCGCGCCGGGTGGGGCAGGCTGCGGATGAGCTCGCCCGCCGCGTGGCAGGCCTTGTCCGTCACGATGTGCTCTCCACCCGGCTCGATCTCCACGTCGGTCCGGGCGCCCGCCTCCTCGAACAGGCGGGCCGTCTCCAGAACCCGGCCGGCCGGCACCCACGGGTCCTCCGAAATGCTCCGCAGCAGCACCGGCACGCCGTCGAGCTCGTCTCCCGTCGGTGGCTCGATCGGGTCGGGGCCGATGAACCCGCCCGTCAGCAGCACCGCCGCACCGATCCGGCGGGGGCGGGTCAACAACAAGTGCGCCAGGAGGCACGCTCCCTGCGAGAACCCCAGCAGGACCACGTCTCCCGGCGCCGTTCCGGTGGCGAGGAGCGTGTCGATGCGAGCCTCCGTCGCCGCGAGAGCCTCGTCGAGGTGGGGTTGGTTGGCGGCCAGTGGCTGGAGGAACGGGAGGGGGTACCAGCTGCCCCCGGCCGCGGCCGGGGCGGTGAACCGGGCCGGCAGGGGGCCGAACCGGCCGGTCAGCTCGCGCATGACCTCCGGCTGGTGCCCGCGGCCGTGCACCGCGAGCACCACCACCGGCGCCGAGGGCGGGCCCCAGGTCAGGACCCGCTGCTCGAGGTGGGCGTTCATCCGTCGATCGGCTCGAGCGCGGCGAGCAGTTCCTCGCGGCGGTCCTCGAACTGCTCCGGCAACTGGAACCGCCGGCCGAGCTCGTGCGGCGACTCGTCGCAGTCCCAGCCGCCGTCGGCGTGGGTGACCGCCAGCTCGAAGAGCGCTCCGGCCGGCGAGCGGACGTAGACGCTCTTGAAGTACTTGCGGTCCTTCAGCTCCGAGATGTCGGTGTAGCCGCGGCCCTCGACCTCGAACTTCAGCTCGTCCTGGTTCTCCAGGGTGTCGGCGTTCCAGGCGAAGTGGTGGTGGGTGCCGGCGCCGTAGTGCCAGGTCCCCTGGTCGTCGGCGCGGTTGACGGTGATCTCCAGGTGGTTGCCGTGGGCCTGCTTGCCCAGCTGCACCGCGATCCGGTCGCCCTCCTCGGCCGGCCCGGACTGGGCGTAGAAGGTGTCGTTGGCGAACTCGACCGTCCGGTCCGGGGTCTGCACGTGGACACCGAGCCCGTGCAGCCCGTGGATCGCGTACTCCGGCGGGACACCGTGACCGGCGTGGCCGACCCGGTCGTCGCCTTCGTTGGCGACGAACACGTACTCGATGCCGCACGGGTGCTCGAACGCCAGCCGCCGCCGTCCGAAGACCTCCACGTTGCGGACCTCGACGTCGTGCTCGGTCAGCCGCCGGTGCCAGTGGTCGAGGCTGCCCTCGGGCACCGACAGCAGCACCTCGCGGCTCTGGTTGGTGCCGCGCTTGCCGTACAGCCCGGCCTGCGCCCACGGGAAGGTGGTGACCACGCTGGAGGGATCGCCGTTCGCGTTCGCGTAGTACAGGTGGTAGATCGGCAGGGAGCCGTCGAAGAGCACGGTCCGCTTGATGAACCGCATGCCCAGCACCTTGACGTGGAAGTCGACGTCCTCCTGCGCCCGGCCGACCGAGAGCGTGATGTGGTGGGAACCTTCGATGTAGGCCATGGCAGGCGTCTCCTCGTCGAGCTGCGAGCACTTCCGGCCCAACGCTAGGAGCCCGCCGCCGCCCCGGCATCGGGGAAACGTGCACGTCGATGTCGCCGATGCGCACGACCGCGGCGTACCCTGGCCGCGTTGCCCGAGCGTCCCAGGAGCGACCATGGCCGGTGCGTTGAGCCTGCTGCCCACCGGGCACGCCGTGCCCCGCACGGCGGCCAAGGTTGGTCCGGGTGTCTGGGAGCGGCAGGTCAACACCGGCGTGTCGCTGCACTTCAGCTTCGAATTCGCCAACCCGAAGAGCTTCGCCGGTTCCATCACCCACCGGGCGGTGGGCGAACTCGGCCTGTTCGGCGTCGCCTGCCTGCGGCACACCGTCCACCGCCGTCCCGACGACCTCTCGCTCGCCGCCGACGCCTCCTTCCTGCTGACCCTGCAGCTGGCCGGGACCAAGCAGCTCACCCAGGACGGCCGCGCCACCACGCTGCGCGCCGGCGAGTTCGCGCTCTACGACTCCGAGCAGCCGCTGACCCTCGACGTCAGCGACGACTACCGGTCGGTGAACGTGCGCTTCCGCAAGGCGGCGGTCGGCGCGCACGACGCGGCGGCCTTCACCCACCTGGTGGCGCGGAAGTTCTCCGCCGAGCACGGCATCGCGCCCGTGGTCTGGTCGGCCGTCCTCGGCCTCGGCTCGCTGGCCCCGGCACACCAGCCCGCCGGGATCCTGCTGGCCGGCAACGTGCTCGACATGACGGCGACCATGCTGCGCGCCCACGCCGGGCTCACCGGCCCCGCCGAACCCGACGACCGCCTCCGGCGGCGGCAGGCGGTGCTGGCCTGCATCGACCAGCGGCTGCCCGACCCGGACCTGCGGGTGGAGACGATCGCGGCGGCCTGTTTCGTCTCCGTGCGCCACCTGCACGCGCTCTTCCGCGACAGCGGCCACACGGTGGCCGGCTGGATCCGGCACCGCCGGGTGGAGGCCTGCAAACGCGACCTCGCGGACCCGGCGGCCCGCGGGGTGCCGGTCGCGGCGATCGGCGCCCGCTGGGGCTTCGGCGACCCGTCCCACTTCGGGCAGGTGTTCAAGGCCGTCACCGGCCTCACCCCGGCGGAGTTCCGCCGCCGGGCGCTCGCCTGAGACGCGCGCCCGGCGAGCCGGTCAGCCGGTGGTTCCGGGCGGGCGGGTGCACGCGGCCAGCACGGTGCCGCCCATCTTGATCCGCAGCTGGGTGGCCGTCGCCTCGCCGAACAGCTGTCCGGTCGGGGTCAGCGGCGGCGGTCCGGGGCACAGGATCGTGCCGTTGTCGCTGCGGTGGATGCCGAGCCCGGCGACCGAAGTGCCGGTGGGGGCGAAGACGAAGAACGCGTCCCCGGTCCCGACGCTGAACTGGACGGCCGGTGAGCCGACCGCGGCCGAGCCGACCCCCACCGTCAGGATCGGGCGCTCGACCGGCGGTGTCGTCGTGAAGTCCACAGAGGACACCGAGCGGTTTCCGGCGCCGGTGGGCGATTCGAGGATCAGGACGTGGTTGCGGGTCCCGATGAACATGTACCTCGACACGCCGAGGGTCTGGTGGAACACCGACCCGGTCGGGCCGCTCACCACCAGCCCTTGGACGCCGGTGGTGATCCGGGTGACCGTCCGGTCACCCATCGTCGTGGCCGGCGCGGAGGACCAGGCGGTGGCGGCGCTGTTGTTGAACAGTCCGTTCGAAATGGTGATCGGGTCGGCCGCCACCGCCGGCGCCCCGGCCGTCACCACGGCGGCCAGGACCGCGCCCACCACGACGGCGGCGCGGCGCAGCGGGCTCATTGGTGCGCCCAGTTCACGGCGAAGTTCTGCCCGTTGCGGCCGGCGCCTTCGGTCGTGGCGTAGGTGATCGTCGCGTCCTGCTCCTGGATCCTGGTCCGCTGCCAGGTCGAGCTCGCGGTCATCGAGCCGCTGTGGCCGGCGTCGTCGGTGGCGACGCTGTTGCCCATCAGCGCCCGGCCGTAGTTCGCCAGCGGGAAGAAGTCGCCGGTCCCGAACCGGCCCACGTCCTCGGCGATCCATTCGGCGCTGGTGCGCGAGCAGGTGAGGCCGGCGGCGCAGGTCTGGGTGGTGGTGAAGCTCGTGTGCTGGGTGGCGTCGGCGACGGTGATCGTGAACCGGCCGGTGCCCGCGTCGTAGGTGACGTCCGCGCTCACCGAGTCGCCGGCGTTGATGGTCAGCACCGGCTGGATCGCGTTGGTCGGGAACATCTCCCACCACAGCTGGTAGACCGGCGTGCCGTTGACGCACCGGGCCGAGCTGCCGCCCTGCTCGACCGTGCCGTTGGTCCAGCCGTCGAAGCCGACCCAGAACACCGCCCAGGCGTCCGAGGCCGGGCAGGTGACCGGCCGCTGCGTCCACGACCCGTGCACGCGGGTGAAGGTGGCGGCGGGGGTGGCCAGTGACGTGATCGCGTAGCCGGCCCAGTTCCGCGAAGTCGCCTCGACCAGCGGGCCGGCGACCGCGGGCGCGAGCCCGCCGGTGTGCCGGGCCGTGCCGGCGACCGGGCTGCCGGCGTAGGCGAGAGCAGGTCCCGTGGCGTTCGCGGGCGCCGTGGCCCCGGCGCCGGACACGACCGCCACCGCCGCCAGGGCGGTGAGCGGCAAAAGCCGTCGAAGTCTCATGAAAATCCCCCTGGTTCTGCGAAAGCCGGTACCCCGGCCCGCGTCCACCCTGCCCAGCGGTGCTGAACGGGTCCTGATCGGGCGCTGAAAACCGGTGGTCAGCCGGCCAGCAGCCGGACGGCGAGTGCCGGCTGGTCCAGCGCCGGGTCCTGCCGCAGGATCGCGATTTCGAGCTCGCGCAGCCGCTGGTCCGGGTCGATGCCCAGGTGGTCGGCCAGTGCCGCGCGCAGCCTGCGGTACACGCCGAGCGCGTCGGCCTGCCTGCCGGTGCGGTACAGCGCGAACATCAGCTGCGCGTGCACCTGCTCGTCGAACGGGCGTGCCAGGGCCAGCCGCTGCAGGTCCGGTTCGAGCTGGGCGTGCTCGCCGAGGGCCAGCCTGGCCCGGACCAGGGCCAGCTGGGCCCGCGTGCGCAGTCCCTCCAGCGCTTCGGCCTGCTCGTCCAGCCACGGCACCCCGCCGACGTCGATCAGCGCACGGTCCCGCCACAGCGCCAGCGCGGCACGCAGGGCCGCGGCGTTCTCCGCCGGGTCGGCCCCGCGCTCGCCCCGCCCGACCAGGCGCCGGGCTTCGGCGACGTCCGTCGCGTCGGGACCGAGGTCGAGCAGGTACCCGGGCGGCCGGGCGATGATCGCGGTCCGGTCGCCGAGCACCCGCCGGAGCGCGGACACGTGGCTCTGCAGGGTGTTCGGCGACACCCCGGCGGCCCGGTCACCCCACGCGGCCCGGACGAGCCGTCCGGTGCCGGCGATCCCTTCGCCGTGCAGGGCGAGGACCGCGAGCACCGCCCGCCGCCGCAGTCCGGTGACCGGGATCGGCACCCCGCCGACGACGGCGTCGACCGGGCCGAGCAGTCTGACGCGCACGTGACCTCCCGTCCGTCGCGGGGACGAGCCGGTCCCCGCTACCGGACGGTCGCACGTGCCGTCGACAATCCGTCGACAGTCACGGCACGCGCGTCGGCGGGCTGAGGCTCATCGCCCCCGAGCCGGGCGGGCCGACCGTGACGCTCGCGCGGTAGGTCTGCCGCACGCCGCCGCGGGTGACGCGGATGTCGTACACCGCGGACTTGAGGAACTTCTCGATCAAGCCCTGGTCGAGGGCCAGCCGGGTGATGATCTTCTTGTCGCCGCTGGTGAGCATGCCGCGGATGAACGGCGAGAGCTCTTCGCCGTTGAAGGTCGTGTACGCGACCGAGAACTCGACCTCGGCGCCGCCCTTGAACTCCCGGCGCATGAACCCTTCGATGTGGTTGTTGGCGAACTGGTTCGCCCGCTCCGGGGCCAGGAAGATCGGGTACGCCTCGCGCCCGAGCCCCGGACCGTGGATGTGGTAGCGGATGTAGTCGGTCAGGCCGTACTTGCTGCCCAGGTGCAGCAGCGACTCGTCACCGCCGCGGGCGAGCGCGGCGGCGACCCGGCTCCAGTCCAGGGTGCGGCTGATCGTCTTGATCCGGGACACCATCTGCGAAAGCACCAGCATGCCCTGCACGCGGTTGCGGGCGATCGCCGGCAGGCCGAGGAAGGCCAGGTTCAGGAGGAGATCGACCTCGACGGCACCGCGCTGCCCGGCCCGCCCGGCCGCGCGCCCGGCCGGCAGCAGCGCCGTCCACTTCGTGCCCTGCAACGCCGAACCGGCCCGGCCCGCGGTCCGCGCGAGCCCGGACGCAGCGGCGGGCACGTAGGGCAGCGCGCTCGTGATGAGCGTGAACACCATCGCCGCGCGCTTGGCGTCCGCCTGCTCGCGGGCCGCCTGGGCGGCGTCCTTGCTCGCCATCCGGGCGGCGGCGGCCGCGCCCAGCACGTCCGCCTGACGGCTCGCCGCGACCGAGTCGGCGACCGCGCCGCCCGCGGCGGCCACGTCCATCACCGCGAGGAACGCACCGGCGGCGGGCGCGGCCGGGGTCAGCAGCGCCAGCATGGCGACCACGTTGGCCACCGCGAGCCCCAGTTCGGCCTGGGCCTTCGCCTTCTCGGCCTCGGTGATCTTCTTGTCGTAGAGGTCGACGAAGTACTTCACGCCGGCCGCCGACCAGTCCCGCCTGCCGGGCTCGCCGCCGAGCAGGCGGCTGATCGACGGGGCGAGGATCTTCCAGTCCACCTTGCCCGGGGTGCCGAGCATGGTGAGGAACGTCTTGGCGTCGGCGGCGTTCTGCTGCGCGGTCCGGATGATCGCGTCGGTCGCGACGGCCTCGGATTGCCCGGACAGCGCGCTGACCGACCGCAGTTCGTGCCGCTCGTGCAGCACGGCGAGGTTGGCGTCCTCGGCCAGCATCGCCGCCATCAGCTCCTTGAACGTCCCGGCGTTCTCGGTGCACTGGCGGTGGACGTCGCGCAGCACGCCGAGTGCGACGTCGTCGATGTCGCCACCCCGCTTGCGTTCGGCCGCCACGTCGAGGTTCGGGTCGAACAGCACCGGCGAGAGCTGCTCCCCCGGCGGTGCTCCCGCGTCCGTGCGGGCGGCGTCCCCGCCACCGGGTCCGGGCAGCAGGGTCGGCGCCGGTGCGGCCGGCGGTCCCGGCGGGGCGAGCAGGCTGATGTCGGTGCGGCGCACGCCCACCTGCGCGCCGCGCAGGATGTCGGGCCAGTTCTCCAGGAAGTCGACGACCGTCGCCGCGTCGACCAGGCTGCCGGCGTCGGCCAGCGGCTTGGGGACGGTGCCGCGGCTGACCAGCCGCTCCTTGTCCTCGATCCCCTCCGGGCCGCTGTGGTCGGCCGGCATCCTGGACTGGTTCTCCTTGGCCTTGTCCTCCTTGGCTTTCCGCAGCTCCTGGGCGAGGTTTTCGAGCCGGACGACCTGCGAGCCGAGCGTGGCCTGCGAGAGCGACACGGTGTCGGCGGCGAGCGCGGACAGCAGCGGCCGGGCGGCCGCGACCGGGTCGATCTTCTCCTTGGTGACCGACCGGTCCCACAGCTCCTGGTACGCCGGGTCCGCGATGGCTTCGGGCAGTTGCAGGCCGAGCTTCGCCCAGAGGCCCTCGAGGGTGCTGTTGAACGGGATGAGGCTGTCGAGCTCTTTCCTGATCGGCGCGGCCTGGCTGGTGTCGACCTGCCGGGACACCGCCAGCGCGCCCGGGCGCCGCAGGAACCGGCCGACGGCCTGGTTGCCGGCCAGCCGCTGCAGCCGCAGGAGTCCCCCGTCGCCGGATGCGGCCGGGTCGCGGTGCGGGCCGGCCGGGTGCGCACGGGTGACCGGTGGGGAGGTGCCCTCCAGGTGCTCCGCCATGGGGCTCACGGTACGTCCGCGGTGTCCGGTTCCGCGCCGTCCGGCAGCCGCCTTTGCGGGCAGCGCGGGCTGCCCGCAAAGGCAGTCAGGCGTAGAGGGTGGTCCGGATGATGTCGGTCAGTGCCTCGACGACGGGCCCGTCCTGGGCCGGCTCGGCGGCGCGGACGAGCTGGTAACCCGCGCGCTCGACCATCCAGGTGAGGATGGCGGCGGTCTCGGCCGGGCGGACCGGGCGCATCACGCCGGCATCCTGGCCGCGCTCGATCGCCGCGCGGGTGGCGTCGATGATCGCCTGCATCAGCGTGCGCACCTCGGCCGCGACGGCCGGGTCGTAGGCCGCGGTCTCGGTGATGATGGTGAAGGCGGCGGCGCGCCGCCGGTAGACCGCGACGATCGCCGTGAGGGCCGCGGTGAGGCCGGCCGGGTCGGCTGTCTCCCACCAGGTGCTCGACACGTCCCGCAGCTCGGTCAGCACCGACCGGGCCAGGCGCCGGACGAGGTCGCCCTTGTCCTCGAAGTGGACGTAGAAGGTCGAACGGGAGATGCCGGCCGCCCCGGCCAGCCGCTCGACGCTGAGCTCGGTGAAGGCCTCACCCGCCCCGACGAGGTCCTCGGTGGCGGCGAACAGGCGTCGCTCGAGCTCTTCCCGGCGGTCCTGGCGCTTGCGGCCGGTCGGGCGGGTCACTGAAGGCACGTCCGGAGCATAACCGGACAGCAAATCCGGACACATTGTCCGGACACCGTGTCTTGACGCCGTGTCCGAGTTCGGCGCATGCTGGGCCGGACGAACTGGGAGGCGGCATGCCGGTGTGGTGGGTCCTGTGGGGAATCGGCGTCCTGAACGTCGTGGCGCTGGCCGTGAGCATCGCGGTGCTCTCGATCCGGGAGCGTCGCGGCAAGAAGGGCATGGAACTGCTCACGCCCTTCCTGGGCGCCCTGGCCGTCGTGACCGGGACCGTGGGCGGCTCGAGCGGTGTCGTGCTGATCCTGATTTCCGGCGCGGGTGCGATCCTCATCGCCGGCACGGTCCTCCAGCTCGTCTTCCCGGCGTTCATCGCCGTACTGCTGCTCACCGGGTGGTGGCTCAACCACCGCGATTCCCGCATCGCGAAGCGGCGCCTGCCCCGGGAAAAGGTGCTCGAGCTGATCGAGACCGGCCTCGTGCACTCCTTCGTCCGGCGCGACGGCGTGCTGGACGTGACCATCGACCCGCGCTCCGACGAGGGGCGCCAGCTGCGGCAACGCCGGGCCGACCCGAAGGACTACCTCGTGTTCGTGGCCGCCGCGGACGAGCTGCTCGCCGAAGGCCGGATGATCCACTACCACGACGAAACCGGCGAAGGCCCCTCGTCGACGAACCATCGGTGGATCACCGTCGACGAAGCCGCCGCGCTCCTCGGCACGGGCCAGGTCGCGACCTTCTCCTACGGCGCCCGCTCCGATCCCGGGGACGGCCGGACGGCGTTCCGCGGCACGCCCACCGGCATCGGCCTGTTCGACCACGGCTGGGTGCGCTACATGGCGATCGCCCCGGAACGGGAAGCGGCTCTCGTCCCGCTCGCCCGCGCCGCCCACGCGAGCCACGGAAGCCCGAAGCTCCGCGTCGACGGCCGCTTCGAGCGGTAGAGAAGGGCCGGGGTGCCGGACGCGGCACCCCGGCCCGCTCTCACGGTCGGCCGTGGGTCACGGCCGACCAGGCGTCGACCGCGCCGTGGCCGTAGAAGCCGTTGAAGGAGGCGTCGCCCGCGCACGTTGCCGTGTACGAAGCGTCCCGGCTTTCGTCGAGGTAGTCGACCGTGCGCGGGACCGGGCAGGCGATCTTCGACGCGGTCTGCTCGAGGATCCGCTGCACCACGTCCGGGTCGAGGCCGAAGCCCCCGCCGGGGGTGGGGTGGCCGTACTGCGACACGATCAGCGCCGCGACCCCCGCCGCGTGCGGGGCCGCCATCGAGGTGCCCTGCAGCCAGCGGAAGTAGCCGGCGCGGCCGTCGGCGGTCGTCTCCTTCCCGATGCCGACCGCGGCCCCGGCCGGGGTGATCTCCCCGGCGGCGTCGATGTAGCCGGCGGCGACGCCGACGCTGCGGGCGTAGGTGGAGAGGATCTCGTTGTCGCGGCTGTCGTACCACGGGGTGCCGAAGTAGTCGCGTTTGTACCCGCCGGGCGCGGACACCGAGATCCGCTCGAGGCCGTAGTTCGAGTAGTCCGCCTTCGCCTGGGACGGGCCGAACCCGCCGACGCCGATCACGTGCGGGCCCTCGGCCGGCAGGGTCAGGCAGGTCGCGTTGTCCACCGTGCGCGGGCGCGTGCTGTTCGACGGGTAGTCGGGGCTGGTCGCGTCCGGCTGCGGCCGGCCGAGGTCGCTGTGCTGGTTGCCCAGCGCGGCCACGATCGTGACGCCCTTGCGGTGGGCGTAGTTCAGCGCGCGTTTCGTCGCTTCGACGACCGTCCGCTGCTGGGCCTGCTCGGCGGGCGAGTCCGCCGGGTTCGCCGTGCAGTTGTACAGCCACGGGTCGATGTAGAACGACATGTTCACCACGTCGATGCCCGCGTCGCCGGCGTAGGTCAGCGCGTCGATCGTCGGCTGCAGGAAGTAGAAGCCCGAGTCCTGGGCCGCGCGGAGGCTCACCAGTGTCACGTTCGGCGCGACCCCGGAGACCCCGAAGCCGTTGGCGGCCGCGGCGATCGTGCCGGCCAGGTGCGTGCCGTGCCCGGTGCCGTCGATGTCGACCGGGTCCACGCAGCCGCGGTACTCGCACGGCCCGTCGACCGGGACGCCGTTCTCGTCGGCGACGATGTCCTTGGTGAAGTTGCGCGAGTCGGCGAGGTCGTAGTTCGGCGCGATGTCCGGGTGGGTGGCGTCGATCCCGGAGTCGATGACGCCGACCTTGACCCGCTTGTCGCCGGGCTGGACCGTGCGCGCGAGGTCCGACCGCACGGCCTTGAGGCCCCAGAGCTTGTCGTCGAGCGGGTCGAGGCCGGCGGACGGGCTCTTCGGGCGGCCCGCGCCGCGGCGGCCGCCCTCGGTCTCGGCGGTGTCGGGTTTCGGCCGGGCCGGGCCGCTCTTCGGCACGGTGCCGATCGCCTTCGCCCGGCCGGCGCCGAACACCCCGCCGGCGCCGGAGACCCGTTCGAGGAACCCGCCGGCGGGTGCGGTCGCGGTGAGCAGGCCGGCCGCGGCGTTGGTCGCGACGACCGTGCCGCCGGCCGCGCGGACCGCCTTGCCTGCCGCCGCCACGTCGTACCCGCCGGCGACTTCGCTGGCCAGGACGGAGAATTCGACGGTGGGCCCGGACAGCCGCGGCTGGGCCGACGTGGCCGGCACGGCGAGCGCGCCGAACAGCGGGACCGCGAGGGCCAGTACGAGAGGTCTTTTCACTGCTGTTCTCCCCCATTGCGCAGTTCGAGCGTGCAGCACTTGACGCTGCCGCCGCCTTTGAGCAGCTCGGACAGGTCGACGCCGATCGGTTCGAAGCCCCGCTCGCGCAGCTGCGCCGCCAGCCGCGTGGCGGCCTGGGGCAGCACGACGTGCCGCCCGTCGCAGACGGCGTTCAGGCCGAACGCCGCGGCGTCGGCGGCGCCGGCGAGCACGGCGTCGGGGTACAGCTGCTCGAGCTGCCGCCTGCTGTCCTCGGTGAACGCCTCCGGCCAGTACACGACCAGGTCGTCGGCCAGCACGGCCAGCGCGGTGTCCAGGTGGTAGTGGCGCGGGTCGGTCAGCGTCAGCCCGACCACCGGCAGGCCGAAGAACTCCGCGGCCTCCCGGTGGGCCCGCGGGTCGGTGCGGAACCCCGAGCCGGCCAGGATCCGGGAGCCGGCCACCAGGAAGTCGCCCTCGCCTTCGTTGACCCACTGTGCCTGCCGGACCTCGCGGTAGCCGTGCCGGGCGAACCACTCCGCGTACGCGGCGGACTCCGGGCGGCGGAACCGGTGGCGGAAGCGCGCGACCAGGGCCCGGCCGCCGACCACGGTGGCGCCGTTGGCCGCGTACACCATGTCCGGCAGGCCCGGTTCCGGGTCGAGCAGCTCGACACGGTGGCCCAGGTCGAGGTAGAGGTCGCGCAGCCATTCCCACTGCGCGATCGCCAGTCCGGTGTCGGTGGGCTTGGCGGGGTCCATCCACGGGTTGATCGAGTACTCGACGTCGAAGTACGCCGGTCTGACCATGAGGTAGTGCCGCACGTGGTTTCTCCTGGGTGATCAGGCCGTCTGCAACGACTTCTCGGTGCCCACCAGCCGCTTGACCAGCTGGTCGCGGATGCGGGGCGGGATGTCCGGGGCGAAGCGCCGGAAGTAGCTCTCGGCGTGGGCCGTGCTGTCCATCAGGAACGGCAGGTCGAACACGACCAGCTTCCGCACGGCCAGCAGCGGGACCGGCGCGCGCAGCGCCTTGAACTCGTCGTTCCACAAGCCCGGCTGGTCGCAGACCGGGTGGAACTGCCCGATCATCAGCCCGTCGGCGACGAACCCGTCCTTGGCCTCGCGCTGCAGGTCGTCCAGCGGGGCCGCGTCGTGGTGGTCCAGCTGCGGCAGCACGAGCAGGATGGTCAGCAGTTCCCGGCTTTCCGGCGGGATGCCCGCGGAAAGCCGTTCGTACCACGAGCGCAGGCTCTCGATCGCGGCGTGCGCGTCGACGTCGCCGTCCGCGGCGGTCAGCGCGGCCAGGTGGAACAGTCCTTTGTGGAGTGATGGCTGGGTGTAGGGGCAGACCGGGCCGTTGCGGCCGAGGTCGGGGTGCGCGGAAACCAGGTACCGCCACGCCCAGGCGAGAATTTCGCGCAGGTGCGGTAGGTGCTCGGGCGGCGCGGCGCCGGCCCCGACCTCGGCCGCGGTCCAGATGCGCACCTTGTCGTCGCCGATCATGAGGCGATGCTCTGCGCGAAGGTGAACAACCCGTCCGGATCGACCTGCCGCTTGATCCGCTGCAGGCGCGGGTAGTTGACGCCGTAGTAGGCGGTGCGCCAGTCCGCGAGGTCGGGGTCGGTGAAGTTCTGGAAGGCGTGGCCGGACACGTACGGCGCCATCGCCTCCCCCAGTTCGGTCAGCCAGCGGAGGTTGGCCTCGACCACGGCCGGTCCGTCGTCCGCGGCCCACGAGGTGTCCATGGCCAGCAGGAACATCGCGTCTCGGTGGACGAAGGCGGTGTCGGTCGCGCCCACCCGGTTGATCGCGCCGCCCCAGGAGAACAGGGCGGCGCCGCCGCCGTCGGGGTTGCCGCTCGCGGGACGGCGTTCGACGAACGAGAGCATGGTGGCGATCGCCTCGTCGGGCAGCGGCCCGGTGGCGATGTTGGTCCGCGACGCGAACGCGCCTTCGGCTGTCTCGTGCCGCAGGTCGTCCTTGGCCTGCCAGAAGGTCCGGTCCGCGATGACCGTGCGGACCGGCGGCGCGACCGACAGCACGGGGTCGAGGATGTCCCGCAGTTCCGCGGCGGACCCGAGGTGCTGCCCGACGGCCGACACGACGGTGTCCCCGCCGGCCTTGCTGACGCCGATCCGGGCCGCGAACTCGTCCGGGGCGAGCCGCACGGTGTCCTGGAGCACCGAGAACACCTTCGCCGCGTCCGCACCGTCCCACAGCAGCACGTAGGTGGCGCAGTCGGCCACCGGCCGGGCCTGGAAGGTGAAGGAGACGTTGACGCCGAAGTTGCCGCCGCCCCCGCCGCGGCAGGCCCAGAACAGGTCGGGTTCGGTGCCGGCGTCGCAGTGCCGCAGCTGCCCGTCCGCGGTGACGATCGTGGTCGCGACGAGCGCGTCCGCGGTGAGCCCGAACACCCGGGAGGTGGCCCCGCAGCCGCCGCCGAGGGTCAGCCCGCCGATGCCGACGGTGTCGCTGTTGCCGAGCGCGAACGTCATCTCGTGCGGTTCGAGGGCCGCGTAGACGTCGGCCATCAGCGCACCGCCCCCGGCGGTCACGAGCCCGGTCGAGCCGTCGGCGGTCACCGTGTTCAGGGCGCGGAGGTCGAGGACCAGTCCGGTGCCCACCGAATGGCCGGCGAAGCTGTGCCCGCCGCCGCGGGGGACGACGTCGACGCCGGTCTCGCGCGCCCACTCGATCGCGCGCTGCACGTCGGCGGGGCCGGCGACGGAAACGACGCCGGCCGGGGTGATCCCGGCGAACCGCTTGTTGAACGGTGTGCTCGCGGCGCGGAACCCGGTCTCGCCGGGCCGGCGCACGCGGCCGGTCACCGCGCGATCGAGGCGGCGCCAGTCCGCGTCGGTGGGGCGCCGGGACACTAGCTCACCTCGTCGAGGTAGGACACGCCGGTGGCGGCGTGCGGGCCGTAGCGTTCCCACACCTCGCGCAGCCGGAGGTGACCGTCCTCGGTCACCTCCGGCGTGTTCACCGTGTGCCCGCAGATCACTTCGCCGGTGGCGAGCACCACCGTGTAGCCGAGGTGGAGCACGCCGTTCTCCCGCTGGGTGCCGGCGAGCGTGCCGCGCCGCACGTCGCCCCCGGCGAACTCCGCCCAGACGACGTCGTCCTCCTGCCGGTAGACGGCCACGGCTTCGGCGCCTGCCTTGCGGAACTTGCGCCCGTCGTAGTCGATCACCGGGAACCCGCCTCGGCGGTGTCGTGCGCGACGAACTCGGCCGACATCTCCCGGTCCCACCAGATCGCGTAGTAGGAGAAGTCTTCGCCGTGCTCGGGGTCGTTGAACAGGTGGTGCTCGATGCCGGGCTTGAGGAACACGATGTCCCCGGCCGCGAACGCGTGCCGCCGGTCGCCGGTGACCACCTCGGCCCGCCCGGCCATGCCGATGAAGATCTCGTGCTCGTGGTGGGCGTGGGCCACCGAAGCGTCGCCCGGGCGCAGCACGCACCAGGCTCCGCGGAACGGCGCGGTCATCCCGTCCCACGGGTGGAGCAGCTTCATGTCGAGCCCGTAGGCCCGGGTCAGGTTCTCGGGCTCCAGCCGGCGGATGTCCACGAGGGCAAGGTCCTGGTCAGTCACGTCCCACTCCGATCAGCGTCGTCTCCGGTCGCCGCGTCCGACGCCGATCGACGCTAGGTGCGGCCGGTTTCCCCGCGATAGGGGAACTGTTCCCGATCGCCGGTGAATTCACCGCGGCCGAGGCCCGCGTCCCGCGCGAGCACTATCGCCTGTGCCCGATCGGCTACACCGAGTTTCGCGAAAACCGCGGACACGCGATTGCTGATGGTCTTGGACGCAAGCCCGAGATCGCGCGCGATCACCGCATTCGACCTTCCGGCGGCGATCCGATCGAGCACCTGCCGTTCCCGGGTGGTCAGTTGCGGAAAGGGATACGGTTCGGGCGCGGAAGTCCGCACCAAAGCGCTGAACCGGGCGGCGATCGCGCGGCCGACGATCGCCTCGCCCGCCGCCACGACCCGCACCCCGCGCACGATCTGCTCGGCGTCGGCGCCCTTGACCAGGTACCCGCGCGCCCCGGCGTGGATGGCCGACCGCACGGCGGTGTCGTCGTCGGCCGCGCTCAGCACGAGCACCTTCGTCTCCGGCGAAACCAGTGCCACCCGGCCGATCACGTCCGCCGGCCCGGCCCCGCCGAGCTGCGGATCGACGACCAGCACGTCCGGCCGGTGCCGGGCGGTCTCGGCGATCACCCCGTTCGCCGTGGCCGCCTCGCCGACGACGAACACCCCGCCGGCCTGTTCCAGGGCGGCCCGCACGCCGTGGCGGACCGACGGCTGGGTGTCGGCGAGCAGCACGGTCAGCGGAGCCGGGTCAAGCTGTTCGACCGGCCACAGCCGGGTGGTGTATCCGAAACCGGTGGCGTGACTCATCGTTCCCCCAAAGTGAACTGCTGCCGATCCGCATACGATCGGCTCCTCCCAGTGAAAGCGCGCGTACGCCTTCCCTATCCGACAGGGAAGTCTCACTGTCGGGGGCTGTTGATCGCAATCAATCCGCTTGATCGCAATCAATTCGCCCGCACGACTCGCGGCCGCGGGGGCGACGGCGGCCGAACGGCTTCGGCAAGATTCCCCGCAGCCAGGGGAAAACGTCCCTACCACCCGGGAAACAGCGCTCCTTACGATCGCTGCGGCGGCACGCGGCACGCCGACCTATTCCCAGAAATCGGAGTGTATCTGTGACCGAAGTACAGGTGGGTTTGCTCGCGATCGGAGCCGGACCGGCAAACCTCGCGCTCGCGGTGGCCATCGAGGAGTCCGGGCACCCGGAGCTGGCCCGGCAGACGTTGCTGCTGGAGCAGGGCCCGGACATCAAGTGGCAACGGGATCTGCTGATGCCGTGGGCGCGCAGCCAGGTCTCCTTCCTCAAGGACCTGGTGACCCTGCGCAACCCGCGCAGCAGGTTCTCGTTCCTCAGCTTCCTCCACGACCAGCAGCGGCTCGACGAGTTCGTCAACCTCGGGACGTTCCACCCCTTCCGCTGGGAGTTCTCGGACTACCTGCAGTGGGTGGCGAAGTCGCTGGAGCACGTCCGCATCCGCTACGACGCGAAGGTCCGCAGCGTCGAGCCCGCGCGCGACCGCGACGGGTCGATCGTCGGCTGGGTCGCCACCCTCGCCGACGGCGACACCATCCGCTGCCGCGACCTGGTGGTCGGCGGCGGCCGGGACACGCACGTGCCGGAGGTCTTCGCCGGCCTGCCCGCCGACCGGCTGATCCACAGCGCGCAGTACCGCCGCCGGATCGCGCAGCTGCCCGCGGACGCGCCCCTGCGCGCGGTCGTGGTGGGCGGGGCGCAGAGCGCGGCGGAGATGTTCATGGCGCTGCACGACAACCTGCCCAACAGCACCCGCACGATGATCGTGCGGTCGGTGGGCCCGCAGAACTACCAGACGAGCAAGTTCGTCAACGAGCTGTTCTTCCCGTCGTTCGTCGACCGCTTCTACGACAGCCCGCCGGAGGTCCGCCGGCAGGTGCTGGAGGAGATGCGGCTGACCAACTACGCCGGGGCGGCCCCGCCCTTCCTCGACCAGATGTACACCACGCTCTACCAGCAGCGCGGGATCGGGCAGCAGCGTTCGGAGGTGCGGACGCTGACCGAGGTGGTGGGGGCCAGGGTCGACGGCGACGAGGTCGTGCTCGACCTGCGCGACCGCACCAACGGCAAGGTCGAGCCGCTGCACTGCGACCTGGTGCTGCTCGGCACCGGGTTCGACACCCGGATGCCCGCGCTGGTCCGCGACCTGGCCGAGCACGTCGGCCTGGCGGAGATCTCGGTCAGCCGCTGCTACCGGGTCGAGCTCGGCGAGTCCGCGTGGGGCGCGGTGTACCTGCAGGGCGTCAACGAGGCCACGCACGGCATCGCCGACTCGCTGATCAGCGTGCTGGCCCACCGTTCCCGCGACATCCTCGACGACCTGCTCGCCCGCCGCGGCGCCGGCGAGCGCGAGGCACTCCGGTGAACCGGCTGGTGGTGATTTCGCCGGCCCCCACAGCGAACGGCGACCTGCACCTCGGCCACCTCGCAGGCCCGTTCCTGGCCGCGGACGTCTGCACCCGGTACGCCCGCGCGACCGGGCGGGAAGCCTTGTACGGCACCGGGATGCACTTCACGCAGAACTACGTCGTCGCGGCGGCCGAGCGGCTCGGCGTGGCCCCGGAGGAGCTGCGGGAGCGCTCGGCCGAGCAGGTCCGCAGGACGTTCTCCGCGATGGGGGTCGAGATCGACGGGTTCGGCTGCCTCGGTGACCGGTTCACCGGGATGGTCACCCGCTTCTACGAGCGCCTGCACGAGCGCGGGCTGCTGGAGCTGCGGTCGGTGACCTTCCCGTACCTGCCCAGCACGGGCGAGTACCTGATGGACGCCTACGTCACCGGCGGCTGCCCGTTCTGCCTCGCCCAGGGGTGCGCGGGGATCTGCGAGAGCTGCGGGCTGCCGATCGCCCCCGGCGAGCTGATCGACGCGCGGTCGGCCACCCGGCCGGACGAGCCGCTGGAGCGCCGGGACGTCGACATCCTCGTCTTCCCGGTGGAGCGGTACCGCACGCAGCTGGAGGCGTACTTCGCCCGCACCCCGATGCGGCCCGGCATGGCGCGGCTGATCGAGTCCGCGCTGGCCCGGCCGCTGCCGGACTTCCCGATCACCCAGCCGGCGTCGTGGGGCATCCCGGCGCCGTTCCCGGAAGTGGCGGGCCAGGTCTTCTACGCGCACATGGAAGGCATGCCGTGGAGCATGTTCACCACCGCGCTGGGCGCCGAGCGCCGCGGTGCGGTGCTGGCCGCCGACGACGAGCTCTGGCACGCCGGTTCCGGCACGACGGTGGTGTACTTCCTCGGCCTGGACGCGACCTACCCGTTCGCGATCGTGGGCACGGCGCTGCTCACCGCGCTCGGTGAGCACGTGCTGCCGTCGCAGTACTTCACCAACGAGTTCTACGAGCTGGCCAACGAGAAGTTCTCGACCAGCCGCGGCACGTGGTGTCCGGGCGGGAACTGGCCGCCGAGGTCCCGCGCGACCTCATCCGCTTCCACCTCTGCGCCACCAGCCCCGAGTACCAGCGCACCGACTTCACCCGCGAAGCCCTGCTCCGGATCGGCGAAACCCGGCTGACCGGCCCGTGGAACCGGGTGGCGGCGGCGGTCGACCGGTGGGTGGACCGCGGCCCGCTGCCGGTGTCGGCGGCCGCGCGGCGCACGGCCCGGCGGATGGCGGAGCGGTTCGCCGACTCCTACGACCTGCGGCGGTTCAGCCTGACGGCGGCGGCTTCGACCCTCGCGGAGCAGCTCGCCCGGCTGGACCGGCTGGCGGCGACGGTGACGTCGGGAACGGCGGGCGACCTGTGCCACCAGGTGGACGTGTTCCTGCGGTGTGCGGCGCCGATCCTGATCGACCTCGCGGCGGCGGCACTGCCGGACACGATGCTGCCGGGGCATCCGGACGCCGACACCGTGACACCGAAACGCCTGCCGCGGCTGTCGGTGACGGTCCGTTCAGCCGAAGAAATCGAAAAAGCCGACGCGCCCGTGGCCGGTGCGACCGGGCCCGCCGGAGTGGGCCGGGAGCGCACCGCGGCCGGGCTCGCCGGACCGGGTGGGCCGGCGCGCTGATGGCGACGGTCGCCGTCGTCGGGGGCGGGGTGACCGGCCTGGTCACCGCCATCGGGTGCGCCAGGGCCGGGCACCGCGTCCGCGTGCTGGACCGCGGTCCGCTCCCCAACCCCGCGTCGACGTCGTCCGACCAGCACCGCGCGCTGCGGGTGCTGCGGCCGGACGACGTCGAGGGCACCGCGCGGATGGCCGAGGCCCGCCGCCGGTGGTCGGAACTGGAATCACTGCTGCGGGCCCGCTTCGTCCGGCCCGTCGGCGTGGTCACCGCCGGCACCCCGCACGAGCTCGCGCAGGCCTTCGAGACCGCGAGCCGGGCCGGCGTGCCGGCGACGGCCGCGGCGCCGGAAACCCTGCCGCCCGTGCTGTTCCCGGCCGGCACCAGCGGCGTGCTCGATCCCGGCGGGGCCGTGCTGCTGGCCGATCGGTTCCTCCGCGCCGCCGTCGCGTGGCTCGCCGCGCACCCCGCGGTGACGCTGCGGCCGGGCTGCGCCGTCACCGGCGTCGAAGACCACCGGGTCGTGCTGGCCGGTGGTGCCGCGGTCGACGCGGACGTCGTGCTGGTCGCCGGCGGCCCGTGGACCGGGGAACTGGCCGGGCCGCCGGTCGTGCTGCACCGGCAGACCATGGTCTACCTGCGCCCGCCGCGGCGGCTGGCCGCCTGGTGGGCGGTGGCTCCCGGCGTCGGACGGATCGGCGCCGACCGGCGGGCCTGGCTGCTGCCGCCCGGTGGCGGGGCGCTGCTCAAGATCAGTTCGGACGCGGTGTGCCGGGTGGTCGAGACCACCGCGGAGCCCGACGGCGAACCGTGGGCCGGCCGGCTGCTCGCCGAGCCGATCCTCGCCGGCACCGAGGACTACGCCGTGGTGGGGACGAAGGACTGCCACTACGCGGCCGACGCCGTCACCGGCGGTCCCGTCCTCGCCCGGGTGCACCCGTCGGTGTGGGTGCGGTCCGCCTGCGGTGGCTCCGGGTTCGGTGCCGCCCCGCTCGTCGCCCGGGAAATCCTCGGCCGTGTGACCGACAAGGAGTGTGTGTAGTGGAGTTCACGATCGTGGGGGCCGGCATGGCCGGCGCGTTCCTCGCGCTCTCGCTGGGCAGGCAGGGGCACGTCGTGACGGTGTACGACCGCCGTCCGGACCCGCGGGGGACGTCGGTGGCGGTGACGTCGATGAACCTGGGGCTGTCCCGGCGGGGCCTGGCGGCGCTGGACCGGCTGGGGTTGGCGGGCGAGGTCAAGCGGTTCGTCGTGCCGATGCGCGGGCGGCTGCTGCACAACACCGACGCCGGCCTGCGCTTCTCGCCCTACGGCGACGGCGGCATCCTCGCCATCCAGCGCCAGGACCTCAGCGCGGTGCTGGTGGACGCGGCCCTGCGGGAGCCCGGGGTGCGGTTCGTGTTCGACACCCGGTGCACGGGCGTGGACCGGGATTTGCCGTCGGCGACCTTCGCGGGAGAAGACGGCGGGGAGTTCACGGTCCGGCCGGACGTCGTGGTGGGCGCGGACGGCGCGTTCTCCGCCGTCCGCCGGTTCATGCACCACGAGCTGCGCGCGGAGTTCTCGCAGAGCTACCTCGAGTGGGGGTGGCGCGAGCTGCACATCCCGGCCGCGGCCGACGGCTCCCACCGGATGGCCGACGACGTCTTCCACCTGTGGCCCCGCGGCGACACGATGATGTTCGCCCACCCCAACCGCGACGGTTCGTTCACCTGTTCCTGCGTGCTGCCCTTCCACGGTCCCGCCGGTTTCGACTCGCTGCGGACGCCCGCGGACGTGGAGTCCTTGTTCCGCCGGGAGTTCCCCGACGTCCTCGCGCTGGTCCCCGGCCTCGGCGAAGCGTTCCTGAACCGGCCGACCTTCAACCTCGTCACCGTCAGCACCGCCCCGTGGACCTACGAAGGCAAGGTGGTGCTGATCGGGGACGCCTGCCACGCGGTCTACCCGTTCCTGGCCCAGGGCATGAACTCGGCCTTCGAGGACGCGCTGGAGCTGACCGACAGCCTGGCCGCCCACGCGGGCGACCCGGCGGCGGCGCTGGCCCGGTACTACGCCCGCCGCAAGCCGAACACCGACGCCCTCGCCACCATGTCCCACCGCAACTTCGCCGAGCTGCGCGACACCGTGCGGTCCCCCGCCGTCCGGCTGGAGCGGGCGTGCGACACGGTCCTGGAGAAGCTGCTGCGCCACCGGTGGATGCCGCTGCACGCGATGGTCACCAACACGACCATCCCCTACCTGCAGGCCCAGCACCGGGCCACGCGCCAGCACCGGCTGCTGAAGGCCTTCGGCGTCACCGCGCTTTCGGCGGCCGCGGTGGGGGTGGGCCGCCGGCTGCGCCGCTGACCCACCCGACGAGAAGAGGCCTTCGCCGATCCTCCGGCGAAGGCCTCTTCTCGTCGCGGGGACACTACTGCGGGCGCAGCTCGATCCGCACCAGGCCCGCGGCCTTCTCGGCGCGCTGCAGGGCTTCGGCGGGGTCGTCCGCCTCGGCCATCACCAGGCCCGCGCGGTCCCAGGAGCTGCGCAGGCCGTCGAACCGGTGCCCGGGACCGACCTGCAGGTCCACCAGGAACACGCCCTCCACGCCGCGGGCCTGCTCCAGGCCCACCACGGCGTCGACCACGCCGGGCTCCATGGTGACGAACCGGGCGGCCGCGCCGCCGGCCGCCCGCGACGGCAGCTCGGGCGGGGTTTCGCCGCGCATCACGGCGAAGTACGCGCGCAACAGCTTGATCCCGTAGGCGCGGTCGATGAGTTCCATGATGCCGTCCCCGGCGATCCGGCCCGCGCACTCGACGAGGTACGGCACGCCGTCGTCGCCGACGATCCACTCGCAGTGCACGATCCCGTCGGCGAAGCCGGTGGCCGCCACGACCCGGCGGGTGACGTCCACCAGGGTCGCGGTGAGCTCGCCGGGGATGCCGGCCGGCACGATGTGGGCCAGCTCCACCGGCCGCGGTCCCGGGTAGAGCTGCTTGCCGGTGACGTTGGCGAACAGCGCCCGCCCGCCGCCGACGAGCATCTCGACGCTGTACTCGGCGCCGGGCACGTACCGCTCGGCCAGCATGCGCAGTTCCATCGGCCGGTCCGGGACGAAGATGCCTTCGTCCTGCTCGACGCAGTCCGCCCACGCCTGCTCGACCTCGGCCGGGTCGTGCACGATCCGGGTGCCGACGGCGGCCTGCCGGTTGGCGGGCTTGAGCACCACCGGGCCCGGGCAGGCGCGCAGGAACGCCCGCACGTCCGCCGGGCCGGTCACGGTGACGCTCTGCGGGTTGGCCAGCCCGGCGGCCGCGCTGACCCGGCGCAGCACGGACTTGTCCCGCAGGATCTGCGCGGCGCCGAGGCTCGCGCCCGGCACGCCGTAGCGTTCGGCGAGCCGGGCGGCGAACGGGGTGGCGTACTCGATCAGCGGGACCACCGCCACCGGGTCCAGGTCCGGGTGGGCGGCGTGGAACTCGTCGGCCGAGCCGGGCCGGGTGTGCTCCCACTCGACCAGCTCGCGGACCAGGGCCGATCCGGCCAGTTTCGGGCGCAGGTCCCGCTTGCGGACCACGTCGGGCTCTTCGACGAGGACGACCGAGCCGTCGGGCTCGGCGCCGGTGAGGGCCAGCAGCACCGGCGTCACGAACCCGACGACCAGGACGGGCCGCTCAGGCATCGGCGTCGGACTCGGTCTTGGGCTTGTCGACGATGCCGAGCATGAACCGCATGGACGGCTTGGCGCCGACCAGGTGCGCCCCGACGGTCTGGGTGACGCGGTCGCGGGCGGTCGGGTGCATGGCCATGGTCACCGCGTCCCGCAGCCACCGGTTCATCGGGTCGCCGGAGCGGATCGCGGCGGTGCCGAGCAGGTCGCTCAGCCGCAGCACGACCCGCTTGGCCATCTGGAACGCCTGCCAGCCGGTCAGGGCCGGCGCGACCCGCTCGTCGGGGGTGAGGTCGTCGAGCGTGCCGATGCCGTCGGCGGTGACCTCCCACTGCCGCTCCAGGGCGCGGTAGACGCCGGCGCGGGTGGTGCTGTAGTCGGCTTCGCACTCGGCCAGGGTGATCTGGATGTGCTCGTTGTCCTTCCAGGCGAGGCCGCTCATCCGCCACGGCGAGCCCTTGAGCATGTCGACCCGCTCGATGGTGAGGTCGCGGACGTAGTCCAGGGCGGCCCGCGCGACGCCGAGCGGGGCCCCGCACATGCTGCGCTGGATGACGTCCGGCTGGACGAGGGGCCCGTTGGGGACCTTCGGGTTGTCGAAGGTCAGGGTGTGGTTCTCCGGCACGAACACGTCGGTGATCGTGTAGTCGCTGCTGCCGGAGCCGCACAGGCCGAGGGTGTACCAGTTGTCCAGGGAGCGGATCTGCTCCTGCGGCACCATGAACAGCCGCGACTCGTGCGGGTTGCTGCCGTCCGGGCTGGCGTAGGGTTCGCCGTTCTCGAACACCATGGCGCCGGAGGCCACCCATTCGGCGTGGGTCGAGCCGCTGCCGAAGCCCCACCGGCCGGTGAGCCGGTAGCCGCCGGGCACCCGTTCGGCGTGGCCGGTCACCGGGAGCACGCCGGCGGAGTGCATGTCGATGCTGGTGAACATCCGGCGGGCTTCGTCCTGGTCGAGGAAGTTCGCGTGCAGGCCGATGTCGGAGCCGAGCTTGGCGCACCAGCCCACGGACGCGTCGCCGTAGGACAGCGCCTCGATCACCTCGGTCTGCTCCATCGACGTCATCTCGGGGCCGCCCCACTCCCGGCTGAACCCGATCCGGAAGACACCGGCGTCGCGCAGCAGCTGGACGACGTCGTCGGGCAGGCTCCGGTTGGCCTCGATCTCCGCGGCCCGTTCGCGCAGGACCGGCGCGAGCGCCTTCGCGTTCTCGAGGATCTGCGCGCCGGTCAGCGGCACATCGGTGCGGGCGGGCTCGGTCATGGTCATGCGGAAACTCCCTCGTGTTCGTCGACGTCGAGCAGCCCGGCGGGCATTTCGAACGCGGTACCGGGTTCGGGTGGGCCGACCGGGACGGCGTCGACCCGCACCGTGGCGGCGGCCGTGTCCAGTCGGCGGGCACAGGTTTCGGGGTCGTCGGCCTCGCACACCACGAACGAGTGGCGGGCGAGGTAGCCGCCGGGCGGCAGCCGCAGGGTGGTGCCGGGTGCGGTCATCGGCGAGGCGAGGACCAGCCCGGGCACCTGCGCGGGATCGGCAGGAACGGTGATTTCGCCGACCAGGCAGTCGTGGTCCGGGTAGCCGAAGCGGATGCCGGCGACCGCGTTCCGGGTCGGGGTGATGACCGGCCGGTTGCCGGTGGCGACGGCGAAGAGGACCTCGCCGGGGTCGATGCCGGTGGCCGTCTTGCCGAGGAACGGGATCAGGTCGCCGCCGAGGCGTCCGTTGACCTCGATGATCAGCGGCCCGTGCTCGGTGAGCCGGACCTCGGTGTGGGTGATGCCGTCTTCGACGCCGAGCGCGCGGTGCGCCCGCACCAGCACGTCCAGCAGTGCGGCGTCGTGCAGCAGCGGGTCGGCGGCGTCGACGACGTGGCCGACCTCTTCGAAGTAGGGTGGTTCGCCGGTCTGCTTGCGGGCGACGAACATCGGCAGGTACTCGCCCTTGTGCACGGCGCCGTCGATGCTGATCTCCGGCCCGCTCACGAAGCCCTCCACGATGGCGGCCCCGCCGTAGCGGCTCTGGTCGACCGTGGCCGCGCCCATCGCGACGCCGAACGCCGCGTCGAACTCGGACTCGTCGCCGGCGAACACCACGCCGATGCTCGCGCCCATGGCCCGCGGCTTGAGCACGACCGGGTAGCCGATCCGGGCGGCCGCGGCGCGGGCCTCGGCGAGCCCGGTGGTCAGGGCGTACCCCGGTTGCAGCAGCCCTTCGGCGGTCAGCACGGTCCGGGTGCGGTTCTTGTCGCGGCAGCCGCGGACCCCGGCCACGCCGAGGCCGGGCACCCCCAGCTCGGCGGCCAGCTCACCGGCGGCGAGCACGACGGGTTCGTCCCAGCACATCAGGCCGACGACCCGGTGCCGCTCGGCGACCTCCCGGGCGGCGGCGAGCATCTCGTCGGCGTCGAACACGTCGACGTGGACGATCTCGTCGAAGTAGCCGCGCTGCCAGGTGGGCTTGAGGTTGTTCAGCAGCACCAGGCCCAGCCCGGCCCGGCGGGCGCACCGGTGGATCGAGGCGACCAGGTATTCGCGGTAGGTCCGCAGCCCGCTGCCGATGACCAGCAGCACGCCCTGGGGTTCGGTCATGATCGCTCTCCCACGACTTCGGGTTCGGGGACGGGTTTCGGCGCGGGCGGCGTCCGGAGGCCGTAGATGTGCATCGAGCCGGCGATGACCGACAGCAGCGCGCAGCAGCCCCAGAACACCGGGCCGCCGTACCGGCTCCAGACGTACAGCCCGAGCACCGGGCCGAGGGTGGCGGCCAGGCCGGAGAGGGTTTCCTTCGTCGCGATGTAGCGGCTGCGCACCTCGACCGGGAAGGTCGCCGGGTGCGCGGCGGTGCTGGGCCCGTGGATCATCAGCCCGGACACGGCGAAGAGCGCGCCGGCGAGGACGAAGAACGGGTGCTGGGCGAGGAGCCCGTAGAGGGTGAACCCCAGGCCGCTGACCAGGTTGCCGGTCAGCCCGGCGACGTACTTGGGGATGCGGACGATGTAGGTGGTGATCTTGAGTTCGCAGGTGATCAGCACGACCGAGGAGATCACCAGCACCGTGCTGTAGAGCCCGACCGGGTAGCCGGCGGAGACGATGTTCAGCGGCAGGACCGCGACCGACCCGGCGTAGACCATCATGCCGAACACGCCGGCCACCAGGTAGCACAGGAACCGGGTGTCGCGGACCATCGTCCCGTACACCGCGCGGGCGCCGGCGGCCCTCGCGCGGGCGCCGCCGGGCTCGGCCGGCTGCGGTGCCGCGGTTCGCCTCGGGAGCAGGGCGAACGCCAGCAGCGCCCACAGCGCGGCGGTGGTGCCGTCCAGCCAGAACAGCAGGTCCCAGTCGATCTGGATGAGCACCGCCGCCAGCAGCGGCGCCACGGCGGCGCCGATGTTCAGCGCGATGCGCATCATCGAGAAGCCCATCACCTTGTGCTCTTCGGGCATGGACTCGGCGAGCAGCACCGCGGCCGCCGGCCGGTAGGCCTGGATGGCCAGCCCGGAGAGCGCGACCACCGCGAGCAGCGCCGCCGGGACGCCCCGGACCAGCGGGATCGACGCGACGAGCGGTGCCGCGCAGGTCATCACGGCCACGATCGTCGCCCGGCCGCCGAACCGGTGGGTCAGCTCGCCGCCGAGCATGGCGCCGAAGATCGCGCCCACGCTGAAGGCGGCGAGGCAGACCCCGGCGAAGCCGGGTGAGCTGCCGTGGAAGGTCAGGTAGAGCACGAGGAACGTCTGGACGAACGCGCCCAGCTGGTTGATGAGCATGCCGCTCAGCAGGTACCTGACCGGGGCGGGGGTCGCCCGCAGCACCGCGAACACGCCGGTTCGCGCAGCGCCGGTCACCCCGCCACCTCGTTGGTCGGTCGCACAGCCACCTCCGTGTCACGGATTCGCGACGGCCGGCGGCGCGCTGAAGTCCACAGTGGACGCGGAACGCCCGCCGGCCCGATGCGCAAAGGCTAATTTCGGCCGGTTCCCGGTGGGTAGGGGAACTGTTCCCGCCGAGCCGGGAATCTCGCCGACGTCACCGGCCGCCCGGCGGCGAACACCCTGACCAACCCGGGGATCGCGTAGCGGCCCGCCACGTCGGCACGGTACAGGAGCCCCGCGTCCACAATGGACTCCAGGAGCTCGTCGGCGGTCTCGAGGGCGGCACCCGTCGCCGCCGCGACGGCGGCCGGCGTCGTCCAGTCCGCGTCGAAGTGGCGGAACACCGCACGCCCGGCCGCGGAAAGGCCCTCGTAGGCCGCGGCGAACCGGTCGCGCAGGTCGACGTCCCCGACACTGAGGCTCGCCAGCAGCCGTTCGCCGCCGGACAGCCGGCCCGCCGTGGCGGCGAACGTCCGTTCCGGCCGCGCCGCCATCCTGCGCCCGATGATGCTCACGGCCAACGGCAGATCGCCGCACAGCGCGGCGATCGCGTCCGCGGCGGCCGGTTCGGCGCGCACCCGGTGTTCGCCCGCGATCTTCCCCAGCAGCGCCAGCGATTCCGCCCGGCTGAAGGCGGCGAGCTCGACCCGGTGCACGTCCTCCAGGGCCGGCAGCCGGGCCCGGCTGGTCACCACGACCTGGCTGCGCGCGCTCCGGCCGAGCAGCGGACGCACCTGGGCCTCGGTGCCGGCGCCGCTCAGCAGCACGAACAGCCGCTGTTCGGCCAGCAGCGACCGGTACAGGTCCACGCGGTGCGCCGGGTCGTCCGGGGCGAGACGAGCCGGCACACCCAGCGCCCGCAGGAAACCCCGCACGATGGCGTCCGCCGAGCGCGCACCGGCCCCGCGGGCACTCAGGTCGGCGTAGAGCTGCCCGTCCGGGAAGCCCGGCGCGACCTCCTCGGCCAGCCGCAACGCGAACGCGGTCTTCCCGGCCCCGATCGGCCCGGTGACGAGCACCGGCGCCTTCCCCGCCCCGCCGGCCCCGATCACCGCGGCAGCGGCCGCCAGCTCGGCTTCCCGCCCGACGAAGGTCCTCGACCCCGGCGGCAGCTGCGCCGGCCGCACGGGGTGCGTGCGCGTCTTCGGTGTCTCGTCACCGCTCTTCCCCGCGATGCTCCGCCAACGCCGCTCCCAGGCGTGGCGGTCACCGCCGCAGGCGGACACGAACGCCAGCGTCACGGCGAGCGTGGGCAACCGCCGCCCACTGGCGGCACTGGACAACACCGACGGCGCGAAGTGCGCGGCTCGCGCGAGCTCCCGGTAGCTGGCGTTCCCGGCCCGGCTCCGCAAGACCCGCAGCTCATGAGCGAACGCGGCGATCGGTCCGGCGGAGGGGTCCAGCGGGCGTTCTGGCCGACCCATGCCCTCTCCCTATGGCTGAGCTCACTGCTACAGGGGCAACGAGCTTTACCACAGATACAAAGGCAAGTTACGCCGCCGCGGATGGCCCGATCGGCGTAACCCCGATGGCAGGAAACGGCGTGTTTTTCCGGTCACCACAACGCCGTCAACCGGTTCTCTGCACACCGTGCAGCGCGCCGCACGGACCAGCCGGGCCGGAAACCACGCTGTATCACCGCACTCCCCCGGCGGCTCTGCACACCGAGGAGGAAACCCCATGAACCTGTCCCGTTCCCGCCGGGTGATCGCGGTGCTGGCCCTCGGCGTGGCCGGCTGCTCGGCCCCGGCCACCCCCGGCACCCCGGCCACCACCCACCCCGACGTCACCACCACCGAACCCGCACCGACGGCTCCCGGCACCGAACCGAGCGACCCGGAACAACCCCGGACCAGCGACCACGACATCGCCATCTCGATCCCCGAACTGCCGATCGGCGGGAACGCCGATCCCGCCGGGACCGGCACACTGTGCGCGATCGCCGGCTGGCTGCAACCGGACGCGCTACCGGACACGGGCGTGACGGTCACCCGGGTCTGGGCCGACCCCCCGAACGGCTTCCGCGTCGGCGGCGCCTGCGGTGGGAAGCCCCGGTGCGCCGGCTACACCTTCCGCCCCGGCGACGGCAAGTGCTCCGTCACGATCACCGGCCCCGGCACCGCCGAAGGCGCGCAACTGAAGTTCGCCGGCGGCTTCCCCTGCACTCCCGCACGGGAAAGCTCCTGCCGGGAGCTCAAAAACCGGATCAACCCCGGCTCGATCGGCCTGTCCCAGCCCGACCCACCCAGCCCGACCGGGTGACCCAGTGGAGGAGAACAGCCGGCTCGACCGACTCGTCGAAGCCGGCAAGGCCGTCATCCCGCCGCTGACACTGCTCAGCGCACTGCTGTTCTACTTCGGCTACGTCTCGGCCCGGTCGCAGTACGAGTACTTCGGCGTCGACGTCGACACGATCGGGCTCGGCACCCAGGACTACATCATGCGCAGCCCGCAGCCACTGCTGACCCCGTTGCTGCTGTTCGCCGCGGCCGGCGCCGGCGCGGTCGCGGCGCACGCGGCGATCCGGCGCCGGATCCACCCCGAGGCCTCCCCCCGGACGGTCCGCCGGATGCGCCGGCTGGCCCGAGCCGGGCAAGTGGCCGGGCTGACCGCTCTCGCCGCCAGCCTCCTGCTGCTCCTCGCCTACCCGTTCCTGCGCGACTGGCGGCTCTACGGACTCGTGACCCCGCTGCTGATCGCCACCGGCGGCACACTGCTCGGCGCCGGCTCGGCCCTCGGCCGCCTCCTGCGGCCACCCGCGCCCCCGGCACCGTTCCGCCGCACCTCGACGACGCTCGTGTACCTCGTCGTCGCCGTCAGCGCGTTCTGGACCACCGCCACCGTCGCGCAGTGGTCCGGCCGCGGCCTCGCGATGGACCAGGCCAACCGCCTCGGCCGACTGCCCAGCGTCATCCTCGACACGAAGGAAAGCCTCTTCCTGCGCAGCCCCGGCGTGCAGGAAACGAAACTGCCGCCCTCCGAAGGCCAGACGTTCCACTACCGGTACCGCAACCTGCGCCTGCTCATCCACGGCAAGGACCGCATGTTCCTCGTCGCCGACCACTGGTCGGCGAGCAACACCACGATCATCGTGCCCCTCGACGACTCGGTCCGCGTCCAGTTCCAGTTCCAGAACCAGCCACCCTGACCCGCCGCCACGGCGCGCGCGTGGCCGGTTCCGCCGCCGCGGAACCGGCCACCCTCCCCCTTCAGCCAAGCAGCCCCACCCGGGACAGCTCGACCGGCGCCGACGTGACCGCCAAGGCGTGCACCGCCATCCCCGCGCCCGGCCGCACCGCAGCCGCCGGCAGCTCGTAAGCGTCCGCCGCGTCGACGTCGACCTGGTAGCCGAGATCCGCCAGGGAAGCCACCGTCAACCGGCTCAGCGGATTCGCGGCCCGACCGACGAAACCCGTCATCAGCTCGGTACCGAAAACCCGCTCCCGCCAGTGCACGTCCCGGGTACCCGGCCCGCCGGTGTCCTCCACCGGCACCCGCACCCCCTCGCCCGCCCCACGCAGCTTCTGGTACTCCGCCACCGCGGCCGGCCCGGCGAACGACGGATCACTGGTGCCCTTGCCGACCAGCAACCCCTTCGCACCCCAGAGCGAACCGATCCCGAGGACGTGCCCCATCTCGTGGGTGATCACGTCCCCCAGGACACCTGTCTCCTCCATCCTGGCCAGGTCCGCCTTGTCGAACGTCATCTCACCGCGGACCGGCAGCAGCGCCCACGCCTCCGGACCGGCCGGCCGCACGTGGGTGATGTGCGCCTGACCGAGCACGTGGCCGACGCCGTCGATGTCCGCGCCCTGCGCCACGATCAGCACGTCGTCGATCGGCACGCCGTCCAGCACGACGTCCGGCAGGTCACCCACGATCACCGTCGCCCACCGATCGGCAGCCGCGGCGAACGCGTCCTCCTGCGCCTGACTCAGCCCACCGGCGAACTCGACAGTGATGGTGAACGGGGACTCGGTACCCGTCAGCAACCGCGCCCGCGAAGCGTCGGCACGAGCGTTGTAGATCTTCGGTTCCGGCATGGTCGTTCCTTCCGCTGCGACAACTGTCCCGGTCAGAGCCCGCCACCACCCCGGCAGATACATCGGGCAACCAGCCGTATCTCCCGGACGCTTCGCGACTCCGATTCGGAGAAGGAAGGGGAAAACCGTGAGCCTCGTGCTGCTCGTCCTCGCGTTGACACTCGTGGTCGTACTCTGGCGCGTCCGCCGGCGCCGCCGCGCGCGCCACACCTCCGCGGTCCTGTCCGGACCGCCCGGCGGGGTGCCGACGTTCCGGATCGTCACCCTCGGGCTCCAGGGCTCCGGCAAAACCCTGCTGCTGACCGGCATCTACCGCCGGCTGCAGACCCCGGGCGACCGCGGCTTCTACCTGCGCGTACCCCACGAACAACTGATCGAACTGAACCGCTGGTACCGCAAAGCCGCCGACGTCGACGAAGAGTGGCCACGCGGCACGACCCGCGGCGAACTGCGCGAATTCGAATTCAGCGTCATGGCCGACGTCGGCGGCGCCACCGAACCGGTCGTCAAACTCGGCTACCTCGAATACCCCGGCGAACTGCTGACCGACCCCGACGCACCCGGCTCGACCGCACAAGCAACCCTGCTGCAGGCCATCGCCGGCGCCGACGCGCTCGTCGGCATCATCGACGGCTTCCGCCTCCTGCAAGCCGAACAAGGCGACCAACGCGGCACACTGATGCTCGAAGCCTCCCTCGACGCCATGATCAACGCCATGCTGCCGGTCCGCAGCCCGATCGTCTTCGTCATCACCAAGTGGGACCTGCTCGACCACCTGCACCCCGACGAAAACGAACGGCTCCGGATCGTCCGCGACCGCCTGCTGGCCACCCCCGGCTTCGCCGACCTCGTCCACGTGCACAGCACCCGGCGGATCGTGCGGCTGATCCCGGTGACCGCCGTCGGCCACGACTTCGCCGTCTACTCCGGCGGCACCGTCCGCAAGAAGCCCGGCGGCCGGTTCACCCCCGCCAACGTCGAAGCCCCCCTGTCCGTCGTGGTACCGGACATCCTCCGCCAGACCGAACTCGCCCTCGACCGCGCCACCCGCGCCGAACTGCTCGCCGCCGCGCAACGGCGCATGCGGATGGGCCCCGCCGAAGCACTCCGGACCCTCGGCAGCCACTTCACCGCCCACGCCGCCCGCGCCCTCGCCTCCGCCGTCGGCGCCGGCGTCATCGCCGAATCCGGCCTCATGCTCCTGCTCGACACCCTGCACCCGCACGACGACCCGGCCGAGCACGGCGCCCGGATGGCCCGCCTCGGCGAAGCCGACCGCCTGGCCGAGGACTACGTCCAAGCCCGGCGGCGCGTGGTCGGCGAACTGCAACGACAGGTCGCCGTCCTCGAAGCGAAACTGCCCGTCTCCCGCCTCGGCGGCGACCACCGGGGCACCTGGTGACCGGCCGCGCCTGGCCGTTCCTCATCGCCCGCGGACGGCGACGCGGCTACTCGGCCCTGCTCATCCCCGGCTTCCTCCGCGAACACGGCTTCCTCGAAGCCACCGCGACCCCGCTGGACGACCTGCCCACCCGGACCGCGGCCACACCCTACGGCACACTCGTCTGGACCGAACACCCCCTCACCGAAGCGGAAGCCCACGGCGAACCACGCGACGAATACGGCCGCCCGCTGGTACTGCTGCACGGACTCCTCAGCCCCGACGGCGACCCCGTGACCACCGGCCCCGCCCTCGCCCGGACCGAAGCGACCGCGCTCACGGTGTACCAGCGGTTCCTCGCCGACGAAGAAAGCTTCCGCGCCGAACGTTCGGAACCGTTCCCGATCGACGTCGCCGAGGTCATCCGCCCACCGGTCACCCCACCACCCCCACCACCACCGGCCCGGCACGGCCTGGCCTGGGCCACCGCCGGCGTGCTCGTCGCCGCGGGCGCGGTGGCGGCCGTGGCCTGGTTCACCTCGGGCAGCGACACCCCGCCCCCGCCGCCTAAGTGCGGCCCCGACGTCACCACCCCGACGACCGCCCCGCCGTCCCCGGCCGCGACCTGCCTGCGCGACGGCACCACCGTGACGTACTCACCCCCGCCGTCCGGACGCCACTGAAAACGAGGGGCCCCGGCGTGACAGCCGGGGCCCTCGTCTCACTGGCCGTGCTTCAGGCGGTCAACGCCGCAGCGTCAACAGGCCCGGCCGCCACGGCAGGCGGTTGTAGTCGCCACCCGCGCTCGGGTCCTTGCCCTGGTAGAGCAACTGCAGGTTGCACGGGTCGATCGTCTTCGTCTGATCCGGGTTCGTCCGCACCAGGTCACCGTGACTGATGTCGTTCGTCCAGGTCGCCCCGCTGTTGGCCTTGCCGGCGAACGGGTTGCTCTCACTGGCCGCCTGCGGCGTCCACGAACCACTCAGGCTGCTGGCGGTGAACGACCGGAAGTACCGGCCACCCGACCCCATCGCCTCGACGATCATCAGGTACTGGTTCTGCCCCTGGACCTTGTACACCTCGACCGCTTCGAACAGGTTCGCCTGCGTGTCGCTCATGACCGTGGTGTAGTTCGAACCGAAGCTGCCCGGGAAGTTCCCGATCGGCATGCTCGCCCGGTAGATCTTGCCGTTGTCACCGGCGAAGAACAGGTACATGTTCGAGCCGTCGGCGATCAGCGTCTGGTCGATCGGACCGGTCCCCGAACCGGAGATGCTGCCGGTGAACAGCGGCTGCGGCGCGGACCAGCCGTTCGGGTTGGTCGGGTCGCTCGAGGTGCGGTAGATGAACGGCCACTGACCCCACTGGTAGGCCAGCACCCAGATGTTCTTCGGCGCGAAGTAGAACAGCGTCGGGGCGACCGTGCCGGAGTTCGCCCCGTTCTGACCCGCCGAAGCCATGTCCGACCAGTTGGTGAACGGGCTGAACGCCATCGAGCCGTAGGAACCCGACGAGTTCACCGTGGACCCGTAGACCAGGTGCTGGCCGTTGTAGACCACGTTCGTGAAGTCCTTCAGCGAAAGCCACCCGTTCTTCGGCTGCGCCAGCGCACCCGAGGACGTCCACCGGTACGACGACGGCAGCGTGCAGCCGGTGCCGGTCGGCGTGGTGGTCGTCGTCGTGGTCGACGGCGAGCCGGACAGGCCCGTCCACTGCTGGTTGGTCCCGCCGTGGCAGGTCCACATCGCCACCGCGGTGCCGTTCGCCGTCGCGGCCCCGGTGACGTCCAGGCAGAGCCCGGACTGCACGCCGACCACCGAACCGTCGGCGTTCAGCCGCCACTGCTGGTTGGCCCCGCCGTGACAGGTCCAGATCTGCACCCGCGTGCCGGCGGTCGTCCCCGAACCGGCCACGTCCAGGCACTTGGTGCCGAAGACGGTCAGCTGCCCGCTCGCGGTCGAGGTCCACTGCTGGCCCGCACCGCCCGAGCAGTCGTAGATCTGCACCGCGGCACCGTCGGTCTGGCTGGCGTTCTGGACGTCGAGGCACCGACCCGAACCGACACCGCGCAGGGCCCCGGTCGTGTCGGCCTGTGCGGCACCGGCCCCGTACAACGCGGTCACCGCCACCGTCGCCGCGGCGGCCAGCACGGCCATCAGGTGCCGGCTCCTGCGGCTGAGATTTCTTTTCTTCATGACGATCTTCTCCCGGTCAGCTACCCGCCGTTGGACGGCCAGATCGGTATGCGCACGAGCACGACTGTTATCGCTAACATTCGTCGCGCAAGCCTGGACTTCGAGCGGCGCCATTGTCAATCCGCGAACACCACCGCGCGCACCGCCGAAGCCGGACGAAGGCGCTTTGCCTCCTCAACGCGCTGCGGAGCGTCCACACAGGACGCGCGCGCCGTGAAAGTTACATGGTCGCACGGCTTCGAAAGTTTCGTAATGCCTGCTCACGCCCCCGGCGTTGCCACCGCGGCAGCATCGCCGGCCGACCCCCTCGTCCTGGCGGTTTTGATGTTCGTCGCGTACTGATTTTTCAAAATCATCGACCGCTGTATAGGACGTTATACACTTTGTGTGCATGACTGGAGGAATATCTCGGGAAAGCTGCGGGGCATGTTTTTCCCGGACGCCCTTCCGCTCGAATTCACTGACAGGCAAGGATCTTCGGCCGGGACAGCCCGGTTGGCGGAATGCGCCTACCCTGTTGGCCGCGTCAGTTCCGGCCCCGTTTCGGGTACCGTCGACCGGTCGTTCGCCGCCTGTTGTCCGGTACCCGATCGAGCGGAGGCCCGTTGAAGATCCTGCTGTTGTGCTCGGCGTTCAACGGACTCAGCCAGCGGGCCTGGCTCGCCCTGCGCGATCGCGGTCACCGCGTGTCGGTCCGGATCGTGCGCGATTCCCGGGAGATCGCCGAGGCCGCGGCCGCCGCGGATCCGGAGCTGATCCTCTGCCCGTTCCTGCGGCAGCGGGTGCCCGACGAGGTCTGGCGGCGCCACCGCACGATCATCATCCACCCCGGCCCCGAAGGGGACCGTGGCCCGTCGGCGCTCGACTGGGCGATCATGGACGCCGAACCCACCTGGGGCGTCACCGCCCTGCAGGCGACCGGGGACCTCGACGGCGGCCCTGTCTGGGGCACGCGGGTGTTCCGGATGCCGTCCGATCCGCCGCGCAAGAGCACCCTCTACAACACCCAGGTGTCCGATGCGGCGATGAGCCTGATCGGCGAGGTCGTGACCAAGGCCGGAGACCCCGCCTTCGCGCCGCGGCGCCAGAGTGCCGGTGCGGGCGTCGAACGCCCGCTGGTCCGGCAGGCCGACCGGGCGTTCTCCTGGGATGAGCCGACCGCCCGGATCCTGCGTCGCATCCGGGCCGCGGACGGCCGTCCCGGCGTGCACACCGAGCTGGCCGGGGTCCCGGTGGCGGTGTTCGACGCCCATCCCGGGGAGGCCGGTCCCGGCGAGCCCGGCACCATCGCGGCCCGCGGCCAGGGTGCCGTGCTGGTCCGCACCGGCGACGGCGCGCTGTGGATCGGGCAGGCGCGGCGGCTGGCTCCCGACGCGCCGGGCACGACGGTCAAGCTGCCTGCGGTGCTCGCTCTCGGCGAAAGCGTCCCCGAGGTGCCCGTGGCCGCCGTCCCGCCGAGCCTCCGCGAGATCCGCTACCGGCGGCTGGGCCGGGTGGGGTGGGTGCAGTTCGCGTTCCACAACGGCGCGATGTCCACCCGCCAGTGCCGTCGGCTGGCCGCGGCGGTGCGCCACGCCGCGGCGCAGGACACCAGCGTCCTGGTCCTGGCCGGCGGCGAGGTGTTCTCCAACGGGATCCACCTGGGTGTCATCGACGCCCACCCGAACCCCGCGGCGGAGGCCTGGCGGAACATCACCGCGATCGACGACCTGTGCCGGGAGATCATCGACTGCACCGGCCAGCTGGTGGTCTCCGCGCTCGCCGGGGACGCGGGTGCGGGTGGTGTCATGCCCGCCCTCGGCGCCGACGAGGTGATCGCCAGGGACGGTGTCCTGCTCAACCCGCACTACCGCAAGATGGGGCTGTACGGCTCGGAGTACTGGACCTACGTGCTGCCGCGCCGGGCCGGCCAGGAGCAGGCCCACCGGCTGACCACCGACTGCGAGCCGATCACCGCGGCCGGAGCGGCCGAGCTCGGGCTGGTCGACCACCTGACAGGCGGCGACCGCGCGGAGTTCGCCGCGGCCGTGCTCGACCACGCCACCGAGCTGGCCGCCGGCGGGCGAGCGGACGCCCTGGTCCGCCGCAAACAGGCGGCGCGCGAGGCCGACGAGCAACGGCGGCCGCTGGAGACCTACCGGGTCCGGGAGCTCGCCGAGATGAGCCAGGACATCTTCGACGACCGGCACGGGTTCGCGGGCGCCAGGCGGGCCTTCCTCACCGGCCGGGCCGCCGGCCCGGCGCCGGAGCCGCCACTCCTGCCGTCGCCGCGGCTGCCGCGGATGACTTCGGTCGGCTGAGCAGGCGGCGACGGCACCGCGCCGGACGGCACCGAGTCCACTCCCCCGGTCCCAGCTCGAAACGCCCCGAGAGCCACACATTTCGATCGGAAGAACGAAACCAGAATCGGCGCAACCGTTGTTCGGCCGGTTGCCGCCGCCGTTCTGCTCCGTCCGCCGTGCGACTTCCCGAAAGTGCAGCGTCTCGGGTTTGTCGAATTTCCACCGGGTCACCGGCCAGTTCATGAATCGTTTTTGACGGCCGGAACCCGCTGCGCCGAACGGATCATCACCTCGACCTGGGCCGTTACGAGCGTTTCCGCTTCGGGACCATACCGTGACCTTCCGGGGTCCTCCGGACTGAAACACGCGGGCGGTATGCGGCGATTAGTACAGCGGGTGACCATCTCGCTACGGGAAACGGAGCAGGGGGCTGGGCCACCCGCACGAGAGCTGGTTCCCCCGGTTCGCGAGGGGGCCGGACCATTTCTGGCGGACGGGGAGAAGATGCGCCGGACATTCGTCGTCGCCGACTTCGGTCGTCCCGCGGGCTACGAAGACCGGCTGAAACGGGTGCTCCACGATTTGCACGACGGGCTCGGGCCGACACTCACCGCCGCCGTTCTCGGGCTGCGTGCCGCCCGGGACCTGATCGCGCGAGACCGCGCGGGCACCGAGCACCTGCTGGCCCGGCTCGAAGAGGAGCTCTACGGCGCGATCACCGACCTGCGGCGGATCGTCGCCGACGCGCGGCCCCCCGCCCTCGACGAAGCCGGGCTGGTGGTGGCCGTGCGCCGGTACGCCGCCACGCTCACCGCGCGGGTGCCCGCCGAACACGGCCCGCTGAGCGTGGCCGTCGAGGTCCGCGGCGACCTGCCGCCGCTGTCGGCGGAGGTCGAGGTGACCGCCTACCGGATCATCCGCGAGGCGCTGGTGAACGTCGCCCGCCACTCCGGGGCCCGCGAGTGCACCGTGCACCTGTGGCCGCGGGACGGCGACCTGCACGTGGAGATCGTCGACGACGGCGTGGGCACCGACGGCGAGGCCCTGCCCGCGGTCGGCGGCACCGGGCTGCGTTCGATGCGGGAACGCGCCGGCGACCTCGGCGGCGGCTGCCGGGTCGAGCCGGTCTCCTCCGGCGGCACGCGGATCGCCGCGTGGCTGCCGATCGCCGCGGGGAAGTGAAGCGTGTTCGGAGCCCTGCGCGTCCTCGTCGTCGACGACCACCCCGTCTTCCGGGCGGCGCTCTGCGCGATGCTCGACGCCACCGACGGGATGGAGGTCGCCGGCGAGGCGGCCGACGGCCTGACCGCGGTCGCCGACGCGGCCCGGCTGGAACCCGACGTCATCCTGATGGACCTGAACCTGCCGGACCTCGACGGGGTCGAAGCGACCCGGCGGATCGTGAGCGCCAGTCCGCACACCGGCGTGCTGATGCTGACCATGTTCGAGAACGAGGCCGCGGTGTTCGCCGCCATGCGCGCGGGCGCCCGCGGCTACCTGCTCAAGGGCGCGCGCAACGAGCAGATCATCCGCGCGGTCCGGGTGATCGGTGACGGCGAGGCCATCTTCAGCCCGGCCATCGCCACCCGGGTGCTGTCGCTGCTGGGGACGGCGACCCCGCGCGACGAGTCGTTCCCGCGGCTCACCCTGCGCGAGAAGGAGATCCTGCGGCTGGTGGCGCTGGGCATGGGCAACGCGTCGATCGCCGAGGAACTGGTGCTGAGCCAGAAGACCGTGCGCAACCACGTGTCCCACATCTTCCGCAAGCTCCGCGTCACCGACCGCTCCCAGGCCATCGCGAAGGCCCGGGAGGCCGGCATTGCCCGATCGGAGTAAGGAAAGCGGGACAGGTCGGGACTCCATGTCCCTGTTCGGCGAGCGCCCGCACCACGATCCTGGGGGTTGAGCGATCCGATGTCGTTCGAGGGAGGGCTTTCACGATGATCACCGACCAGGTTCCGGTGCTGCTGCACGCCACCGACACCATCACCCACGCGGGCGTCACGGCCGCGCTGCGGTCACGCCCCGAGATCCGCTTCGCCGACGAGGGCTCCGACGAGCCCGCCGTGGTGCTGGTCATCGTGGAGCGGCTGAACACCGAGGCCCGGCAGCTGCTGCGCAGCCTCCAGTGCGCCGGTCACGCCGGCGTAGTCCTGGTCGCCGGGGAGGTGGAGGATTCGGAGCTGCTCGACGTCGTCGGCAACGGGGTGTCGGCGATCATCCGCCGGGCCGACGCCACCCCGGACACCCTGGTGCGGCTGGTCAAGGCCGCGGCCGCCGGCGAAGGCGCGCTGCCGCCGGACCTGCTGGGCCGCCTGCTGTCGCGGGTGTCCCGGCTGCAGCGGGACGTGCTCCACCCGAACGGGTGGGACCTCGCCGGGATGTCCCAGCGGGAGACCCGGGTGCTGCGGCTGGTCGCCGACGGGTTCGAGACCAAGGAGATCGCCGACCAGCTGAGCTACTCGGAGCGGACGGTGAAGTCGATCCTGCACGACATCACCAACCGCTTCCAGCTCCGCAACCGCGCCCACGCGGTGGCGTTCGCCATGCGCGAAGGGCTGATCTAGCACGACCGCCTACTCGACCCGGCCGGAGAAGGACACCGACGGGGTGCAGTGGCCCCGGTCGGCCGGGTTCTGGCAGCTGACCGCGAGCACGATCTTCTCCCCCGGCTGGAACCGCCAGGCCTGCAGCCAGTGGTGGTCCAGGTCGCGGAAGTTCGACAGCCCGACCTCCAGCAGGACCGTCTTGGTGCCGCCGGAATCCCGCAGCAGCCGCAGGGTTCCGGTGTCACCACGCGGGTTCTGCAGGATCAGGTCGGTGATCACCAGCGTCTTGCCCGCGTCCGGCAGCGTGTAGGGGAACTCGGCGAACCGGTTGACGTTCGAGTCGATCTTCGCGTCCGCGGCCACCCGGAAGTCCGTCGGCGTCCCGTCGGCGGCGGCGTTCGAGACGCGGGTCGGGGGCGTGCCACCGGGACCGGTGCCCGGCGGTGCCGGGTTGTCGCCCGGCGGGGTCAGGCCGACGGCCTTCATCGCCTGCTCGGAGTTCTGCTTGGCCTGGTCGGCGTTCTTCTTCGCCTGGTCCGCGCCGGCCCCGGCGTCCTGCGCGGCCTTCACGATCTCCTGGTTCTGCTCCTGCGCGGCCTCGCGGGCAGCCGACTTCACCGCCGGCCGCAGCACGGTGAACCACAGGGTCAGCAGGGCGAGCAGGGCCACGAGCAGCGCGATGAGCGCCGGCAGCAGCCACTTCGGCAGCAGCTGCCGCTGCACCATGGTGCCTTCGGTCTTGAGCGGCTCGGCGCCGTCGGCGGTGACGAACACCTGGAAGCGGTGCCGGACGGACGGCCCGCGCAGGAAGCGCTTCCGCGGCTTGGCCCGCATCCGGACGAACGCGGCGGTGCCCGGCGCCAGGTCGGCGCGCTCGCGCTCGAGCCGGAAGTCCAGCTCGTCCTCGGGGTCCAGCGGGCTGAGCTCGACCGACACCGGCCGGTTGCCGCGGTTGTCCACGGCGACCTCGAAGTCGGCCTTGGAGCTGCCCTCGACCTTGGCCGGCACGATCTCGGCGGTCACGTCGGTGAAGGCGCCGAGCTGGACGGTGCCCTCTTCGACGACCGAGCCGGCCGGGTCCTCGCTGGAGAACACCCGGACGCCGAACGGGATCGTCCCGGCGGGAACGTCGGAGGACCGCGGCGGCGCGAACCGCACGGTGACCGTCCCGGTCTCCCCCGGCATGAGGTTGACCGTCGCCGGTTCCGCGGTGGCCCAGCCACTCGCGTCGCCGACGACGTCGATCGCGAACTGGTCGACGACCTGCCCGGCGTTCCGGACGGTCACCGTGCAGCTCGTCTCCTGGCCGGGTTCCGCGACCAGGCCGGCCTCGGACAGCGTCGCCGTTGCTCCCATGCGCGAAGTCTCCCTTTCGTGTCACCGGTCCGGCACCAGCGGACGGGTGTGCGGCCGTGCGTCCCTGGTTGCCCGTACGGGCAACCGGCCCGGAGCCGGTCAGCCGCGGGTGATGAACGGGGGTTGTTCGGTGCGCAGCACCACGAGGATCTGGTTCGACTGCACCGTCCCGAACTTCGGCCCGCTCACCGGCGTCACCGCCACCGTGCGCGGCCCGATCAGGTCGTGGTGGAAGAGCAGGAACTGCGCCTCGAACTTCCCGTCGACGCCCACGGTGGCCAGGCCCGGGTCCGGCGAGATGCCTGCCGACCAGGCCAGCCGGACGGTGGCGCCCGGCGGGAAGTCCGTCCCCGTCACCCGCGGGACGGATCCCAGCGGGCCGACGCCCGGGTCCACGGTGACCACCGGCCGGCGGATCACCACCCGCCCGCTCGCCGTGTTGTCGCGGGAATCGGTGTCCGGCCCGCTCGTGCTGACCGTGCCCGACACCGGTGCGTCGGCCGCGGCACCGGCCGCCAGCGAGATCCGGACCTCGACGGTCTGGCCGGGCGCGAGCGTCCCGAGCGCGCAGCTGCCGCCGTCGGGCGTGCAGCCCGTGGCCACCGAGGTCGCGGGCAGCTGCGGCGGCAGCTGGGTGACCAGGCGGACGTTCGGCATCGGCGCCCCGGAACCGTTGTGCACCAGGAAGGTCAGCACGACGTCGTCGCCGCCGACGAACAGCGGGACGGCCGACACCGCCAGCCCCACCGACAGCGATCCCGGCGTGACCGGGGGCAGCGGCTTCTCGGCGACGGTGACCACCGCCGTGGCGGAGTTGTCCCGCGCGTCGGCGTCCGGGCCCGCGGTGGTCACGGTGCCGGTCGCGGCCTGCGGCCCGGACACCGCGCCGGTGGCGCTGAACCGCACCCGCGGGCTCGCACCCGGCGCGAGCGTGCCGAAGGCGCAGACGAGGTCCGGCGTGCAGGTGCCCGCGGTGGTGATCGGCGCCTGCGGGCGCAACCCGGGGGTCAGCCGGACGAACAGCCCGACGCCGGGCGACGCGGCGACGCCGTGGTTGGTGACCACGAATTCGAAGGTCGTCAGCCCGTCGAACGGGATGGCGGGCGGGACGGCGGTGGCGGTCACCCCGAGGTCGGCGACCCGCTGGAACGCCGGCTGCGAAGCACCGCCCGGCCCGGCGATCAGGACCGCCGTCGGGCCTCCGGCCGCCGGCACGGTCAGGATGCCCGGCCGGGACTCCGACGGCGCGCTGTCGAAGGCGACCAGCGTGCCGTCCGGCGACCAGGCCGGGTCGTCCACCGTTCCGGCGTCCGGCACCAGCACGCGCGCGGCTCCGCCGTCGGCGGGGGCGACGCAGAGCTGACGGCGGTCGTTGTGGAACACGAGCGCGGTGCCGTCCGGCGAGACGTCCGCCGAGCCTTGGCGCCCGGTGCCGCACGGCGTCCCGAACGACGGCGAAAGGTCCCGCTGGGTCCCGGCGCTGACGCTGTCCGGGCCCGAGGTCAGGGCCACCTGCCAGAGCTCCTGCCGGAACTCCCCGCCCGGGTCGACGGAGATGACGGCGGTCTCGGTGGCGGTGCCGTTGCGCCCGGTCGCCGTGCACGTCACGGTGGTGGCGCCGACCGGGAAGAGGCTGCCGGACGAAGGGGTGCAGAACGGCGTGAGCACCGTTTCGCGGTCGGCGTCGATCGCGGTCGCCGGGTACTCGACGACCGTCGGCGCGGTGCCGGTGACGGTCTTGTCGTGCACGGTGATCAGCGGCAGCCGCGGATCCTTCACCCGGACGGTGACGTCCTCGGTGTAGCCGGGACGGACGGTGTTCTCGCCGTCGATCCGGAACTCCACGCGGCAGTGCAGGACGGCGCCGAGGGGCGCGGTCGGCGCGACGGCGGCGATTTCGGTGAAGTTCGCGTTCGTGCCGCCCGGCACCTGCTGCGTTCCTTCGGGGTCGAAGGTCAGCGTCAGCCCCGGGTCGCAGAACGGCACCGGCAGCACCTTCACCTTCAGGTCACCGATCTTCTCGGCGATCACGGCGCTGATGTTTCCCGGGTCGGTGCTGGCGATCACCCCGTCGGTCCCGTCGACCACCTGGGTCGCCTGGTGCGCCGGGTCGCTGTCGAGGCCACCGCCACCGCCGGCGGCCGACACCGCGACCACCCGGATGCCTTGCGCCTTCAGGTGCGCGATCGCCTGGGCGAGCGTCACGCCCTGGTCGGGGTGCTGGGGAACGCCGCTGGGGTCGTGGCTCGGCGCGTCGCCGACCAGCACGACGATCTTGCTGCTGTCCGGCCGGAAGGTGACCGCGCCCGTGGCGACCCGGTCGAGGGCGTAGATCCAGTCCTCCGGGGTGTCCCCGCCACCGAACGGCGTGATCCTGGTGAAGGCGGCCTTGACGTCGTCCTGGTTCTTCGTGAGGTCCTGCTGCACCTGGAAGAGGCGGCCGTGCGGGTTGTTCGCGTCGACGACGTCGTCGCGGTCGCCGAACGCCACGGCGGCGTACTGGGCTTCCGGCTGCGCCGCGGTGATGGTGCCCATCACCTGGGTCAGGTTGGTCTGCATGTCCTTCAGGGCGGTCCCCATCGAGCTGGTCTGGTCCATCAGCAGCACGATGTCGGGCCGGGCGGGCACCTTGTCCGTCGGCACGGTCTTGCGGATCGACGCCGACGAGCCCTGCCCGACCGGGATGTCGACCACCCCGGGGTCCACTCTGGACGGAGGGGGCGGCGCGATCCGCGCGGCCGCGCGGGTCAGCGTGACCTTCGTGCCGTCGGCGGACCACACCGGCTGCGAGTCGCTGCCGGACAGGTACGGGGGCAGCGGGATCTCGCCGAGGACCTTCCCGTCCGCGACGCGGGCGATCCGCACGGTGTCGATCGGGGTTTCACTCCGGATTTCGGTGTTGGTGAAGGCGATCATCGTGCCGTCCGGGGACCAGGCCGGGTGCTGCTCGCGCTTGATCCGGTCGACCCGGCCGGTCAGCTCGCGGGGCGCGCTGCCGTCGGCGTTCGCCACGACGACCGCGGTCGCCACCGCATCGCCGGGGCCGGCCTGGGTGTAGGCCAGCTGCGTTCCGTCGGCGGAGAAGGCCGGGTCGAACTCGTCGGCGCCGGGGCGGTTGGTGAGGTCGCGGCGGTCGCCGCCGGTGGCGTCCGCGCTCCAGATGTCCGTGCTGCCGCCCGAGCGCAGTTCGGTGAACACCGGACGGCCGTCGGCGCGGAACGTCGGCTCGGTCTCGCCGGTGCCGGACAGCGCCGAGATGACCGAGACCTTGCCGCCCTGGACCTGCTTGACGTCGCCGAGCGGGTCCTGCGCGCGGGTCGTGAAGGCCAGCCGGGTGCCGTCGGGCGACCACGCCGGCTCCGCCGAATCACCGGGGTCGGGGACGGCGCGGGTGACCGCCCCGCCGGTTTCGGCCACCAGCGCCACGTCGCCCGCCGGGTGGAAGCGGGTGGTGGTGAACGCGATCCGCGCGAGTCCCCACGCGGGCTGGGTGTCGGCAGCCGGGTCGGCGGTCAGGCGGGTGGGCGTCCCGCCGGCGGCCGGCACGGTGTAGATGTCCCCGGCCGGGTCGTCGCGGGTGCTGCTGAACGCCAGCCGGGTGCCGTCGGGCGACCAGCTCGGCGAGTCGTCGCTCGCCGGGCCGGACGTCACCTGGCGCAGGCCGCGGCCGTCCACGCCGATCACGAAGAGCTTCCGGCTGCCGGTGCGTTCGGAGGCGAACGCGACCGTGCGGCCGTCCGGCGACAGCGCCGGGCGGAGGTCGGCGGCGTCGTCGTCGGTCAGCCGCACGGCCGCCGAGGTCCCGTCGCGGAGGTAGAACAGCTCGCCGTCGCGTTCGGCGCTGCCGGCGGCGGCGCGGTGGCTCACCCACACGATCCCGCCGGTTCCCGCCGACGCGTCGGAGTCGACGCCGCCGGCCCCGCCGGGGAGCGCGGGTTCGGCGCCTTCGCCGGTCGCCTGGTAGAGGCTGGTGGTGGCCGCGCTGACGTACCCGACGCGGTACGGCGCGGCCGCCGGGGCCGGCGCCTGGGCCTCGGTCGGCGCGAGCGCGCCGCTGATCGCCCAGCCGGCGAGCACCGCGACGACCGCGGTCCCCGCCACCGCTCGGTTCGCGCGCATGGTCGGTCCTCCCCAAGGTGACTTCGGTGGCTCGGCTTTCCGGCGGCTCAGCCGGCCTCGAACAGCTCGATCTCGGAGATCGCGACGTCCGTGCCGTCGAGCGAGCGGTACAGCCCGGTGACGTGCAGCTCGACGCTCGTGGCGCCTTCGCTGTGCTCGATCGGGACTTCCTGGGGGTCCGGCGTGTCGGCCAGCGCCATGTCGTAGGTCTTGCCGGTGGAGAAGACCAGGTGCAGCTTCTGCGGCCGGTGCGCGGCCGGGAAGTTCGCCGCGTCGCCGGAGTACACGATCGCCTTCCGCAGGTCCGCCGGGTGGTCGAAGGTGAACACCAGCACCTGTTCCCGGTCGCCGGGCGCGGCCCAGAACGTGTTCTTGGCGTTGTCGGTGACCAGCGGGGCCGAGTGCCCGTTCGTCTGCGCGGTCGCGGTCACCTTGATCGGGTGGACCGGGTTGAGCTTGGCCTCGAAGATGCCGGTCACCTGGCTCCACAACCCGACCGCGGCGGTGTTGATGGCGCTGCGGAACGGCTGGTAGAGCGCGTAGATCAGGGCCGAGAAGATGAGCGCGACGGCGACGGCCCGGCGGATCACCTTGCCGACGGTCCGGCGCGCGGCCCCGGCCCGGCCGGTCCGGCGCCGGACGCCGTCCTTGCCCGGCCGCGCCCCGGCCTTGTGCTCCTTCGGCTTGCGGCCGAACAGCCGCCGCCACCACGACGTCTTGACGACCTGGGACTCGGCCAGCGACGCCCCGCAGCGGCTGCAGAAGTTGCGGGTCGGGGCGTTGCCCTTGCCGCACCGGCCGCAGATCAGGTCGCCCGGGTTGAGGACCTGCTCCTCGACGGTCTGCTGCACCGGCTGCCGGACCGGGGCGATCGGCTCGGCGGGCTGCACGACCTGCTGCTGGACCACCGGTGGCGACTTCACGGCCACCGGGCCGTCGTCGTCCCACTTCAGGTAGCGGCCGCACTCGCCGCAGAACTCGACGTCGGCGGGCCCCTGGTGCCCGCACTCCGCGTAGATGACCATCCGCTAGCCCTCCAGCACTTCCACCGTGACCCGCACGTGGGCGGGCACCGCATCCACGACCGTCGCGGTCAGCCGCCGCACGTCGACCCGCGCCGGGTCGGGCACCCGCACCCGCACCTGCACCCACGCCGGCCCGGGATCGGGCAGCGGCGCACCGGGCTGCGGGTCGGCGACGACCCCGCCGCTGTCGGTCACCTCGACCGCGCCGCCGGTCAGCAGCCGCACGTGGTCGGTGAGGCCGCGCCGGGTGCCGCGCCACCGGTGCAGCTCGACCGAGCGCGTCACCAGCTGCCGCAGCTGCTCCGGGCTCCAGCTTTCGTCTACGCGCAGCGCGACCCAGTGGGCGAGCCAGCCGAGGAAGTCGGTCGGGGCCACGCCGGGGTCGAGGTAGCCCGCGAAGTTGTCCAAAGTGGAGATGACCGGCGCGAGGACCTCGTCGAGCGCACCGGTGAAGCCCTGCACGAACCGGTCCTCGGCGTACACCGCGGGCAGCTGCTCGCCGATCGGGTGCGGGCTGGTCAGCCCCGGGATGCCGGTCCTCATGCGCCCGCCCCCGGCCATCCGGCCGCCGCGACCGGCCCACCGGCCCCGCGGGCGCTCGCCACCGGCCGCCCGGGAGCCACGACCCGCCGCACCGTTGCCCCGCGAGCGCCGCGGAGACCGGAACCGCTCTCCTCGGCCCGGCACCGGAGAGAACCGCTCGGCCGCCCACCGAACCCGTGCCGCCGCGATCCGCCGGTCCCCGTGCTCATGCGCCCGCCTCCCGGACCCGGACCTGGTGCCCGAACGAGAACGCCAGCGCGTTCGGCGGCAGGTCCAGCCGGTCGACCTGCTCGCCGCGTTCGCGCGTGATCGGGTTCGCCGCGAACAGGCGCACGTCCTCGACCAGCTCGACGCCCGGAAGCCGCTGCAGCACCGCGAACACCTCGCCCGACTGCACCGGGCGGCCGAAGGGCCAGCCGTCGCCGTCCGGGCCGCCGCTGATCGGGTTGAAGTAGTCGTACAGGGCCTGGGTGGCCCGCGCGCCCAGCGTGCCCGCCGTCGTCCGGCGGCGGGCACGCAGCCGCGCGACCACCGTGACCCCCTGGTAGAACGGCGGTTCCACCGACACGAGCGCGCCCACGCACCGCCGTTCGCCGAGGTGGCGCTCGATCCGGCCGCGCATGCCCGGCTCGAGCATCAGGGTCGCGAAGGCCAGCTCGCCGGTGTCGGGGACGGCCGGCACGACGAGGACCCGGATCGCGCCGGTCTCGCGGCCGTCGGCGCCGTGCGCCGGGATGCACCGCACCCGGGCCGCTTCCGGTGCCGCTTCGCGGGCGAGCTGCTCGTAGTCCTCGGCGATGACCGCGCGGTCGCGGGTGCGCAGCAGCAGCGGGCCGCGGACCGCCGCGTCCCGGACCGACTCGCCGTCCACCCCGCCGATCGCCGGGCGCCGGTTCACCACGCTGCTGACGAACGGGACCGGGTCCCGCTGCACCTCGAGGACCTCGCGGGCGACGTTGCCGCGCCGCCCGCCGCCCGAGCGGTACTCCGGCACCCGGATCGCCGCGGACTTCGCCGGGACCGCCCCGTAGTGGCGCAGGCCACCTTCGGGCTGGCGGACCGCGGGCCCGAACTCGACCTGCCCGCCGACCCGGTCGAGCACGACGTGCCGGTCGTCCGGGCCGGAGTCGGCGAAGGAGCGGACCTCGGTCCACGGCTGCCAGCCGTCCGGGCCCGAGACCTCGACGACCAGCTCGCCCTCCCCCACCACCACCGGGGGCCTGCCGAGCGGGAACCGCTGGCCGGGCGTGCCGTCGGAGGTCCCGACGACCTCGTTGCGGATGATCTCCGCGTGCACGGCGGCGGCCGTGCCGCCGATGGTCGAGGCTTCGACCGCGTGCAGCCGCGGCGAGCGCTGGTAGAACGGCTGGTGCTGCTTGGCCTCGACGAGCCGGCACCGCAGCCAGCCTGCCCGCTGCCGCGCGAGCACCGACATGGTGTGCCCGTCCGGGACGTGCACCACGATGTCGCCGGCCCGGTTGAACGCGCCGGTGCTGTCCCGGTCGACCTCGCACGCCGCCCACCCGGTGCCGTCCCACGCCTCCCACAGCCACGGCGGGTCGTGCGGGTCGACGCCCTGGCCCTCGACCTCGCAGTCGATCCGCAGCAGCACCGCGCAGCCGGGCACCGCGTCCGACAGTCCGAAGAGGACCGCGTCACCGGGGGCCGGGGTCTCGGCGAAGGCCGCCGGGCCGCCGCCGACGAGGAGCTCGTCGGTGCGGTCGACCGGCGGCACCCCGGCTTCGGCGGTGGCGGTCGCCAGGTGCGCGAGCGAGCACGGCACGATGTTCAGCGTGCGCTCCACGGTGAACACCACCGGGTCCTCGACCTCGTTGCGCACGCTGGCCACCTGCTTGCCCGCCGCGACGACCACCGGGACGTCCCGGGCCGCCGAGAGCCAGAACGTGACGTCGGCCCGTGCCGCGGCGGGCGGGAACAGCCGCACCCCGATCAGGTCGAGGAAGCGCAGGTAGTGCAGGTCGGGCACCCGGTTGAGCCGGTAGAGCAGCTGGTCGACCATCTGCGCGAACGTCTCGATGAGCGTGACGCCGGGGTCGGAGACGTTGTGGTCGGTCCACTCCGGACAGTTGCGCTGCACCAGGTACTTGGCTTCGTCGACGAGGTCCTGGAACCGGCGGTCGTCGAGGTTGGGCATCGGCAGGGTCATCACGCACCGTCCATGGGGGAATCGAGCGCTGCGGACTCGTGCGGCGGGATCACGTAGAACGGGAAGACGAGGTTGCGCGGGTCGTTGGTGCCGCGCAGGCGGTAGCGGATGTCGATCAGCAGGGTGCCCCGGTCGGCCTCGTCGAAGCTGACGACGACGTCGTCGAGGGTGATCCGCGGCTCCCAGCGCTCCAGGGAGACCCGGACCTCGTAGGCGATCTGCCCGGCGGTGGCCGCGTCGGCGGGCGCGAACACCAGGTCGTGCACCGCGCAGCCGAACTCCGGGCGCATCGGGCGTTCGCCCGGCGAGGTCGCCAGGATGAGCCGGATGCTTTCGACGACCTCGCGCTCGCCTCCCACCAGCGCGATCGAGCCGGTCGCGTCGGTGTGCAGCGGGAAGGCGAGTCCCCGGCCGAGGAAATCCACGTCAACCTCCGATCAGGACGGTCGGGCAGCCCATGACGATCGGCGCGCCGCAGGCGGCCATGTCGCCCATCCGGGCCGCGGGCATGCCGCCGATGAGCACGGTCGGGCAGCCGGGCGGCGCGATCGGCGACGGCGGGTGCACCGCGGGCGGCGGGAACGAGCACGTGTGCAGCGTCCCGACGTTGGCGGCGGGCATCCCGCCGATCAGCACCGTCGGCACGCCGGGCCCGGCGATGACGCCCGGGTGCCCGGTCGGGTCGCCGACCCTCGCGGCTGGTGGCATGCGCACTCCCCCGTCAGTTGATCTTGACCACGCTGCCGCGCACGGTGACGACACCGCTCGCGGTCAGCTCCGTCTGGCCCTGGCCGGCGACCGACACGGTGGCGCCTTCGAGCTTCGCGCCCGCGGTGCCGTTCAGCTTCAGCTGCGCGCCCGCCTCGACGCTGGCGTCGGTCTGGGACTTCACCGTCACCTTCTGGCCCTTGAGCTCCAGCGGCCCGGTGCCGGCGTCGATGCTCACGCCGTTCTGCGCCTTGACCGTGACGCTCTTGCCGCTGGTCACCTCGATGACCTGGTTCTTCTGGTCGATCTTGACCACGAACTTCGCGTCACCGGAGGACAGGATGATCCCGTCGTCCTCGGCGAACTCGAGCTTGTGGCCCTTGCGCGAGACGAACCCGCGCAGCGCGACCTCCCCGCTGTTGCCGTCGACGACGGGTTTGGTGAACTTCGACGGCGCGGTGTCCTTGGTGTTGTAGAGGCCGCCGAGGACGTAGGGCGCTTCGAAGTCGCCGTGCTCGAAGCCGACCAGGACCTCGTCGCCGACCTCGGGCAGCACCAGCGCGCCGCGGTCCTTGCCCGCGCCCGGCTGGACCGTGCGCGCCCAGGTGCTGGTGAACTCCTTGTCCAGCCACGGGAAGGTCAGCTTGACGCGGCCGAGCTTCGCCGGGTCCTTGAGGTCGGTGACCTGCGCGGGCACCACCCCCGGCCACGCCGAGGTCTTCGCCCCGCCCGCGACCAGGCCGTAGAGCGAGCGTTCCTGGCGGCCGGACACGGCGAATTCGGTGGTGTAGCCGACCTCGTCGTTGAACAGGTGCCGCGTGCTGGTCAGGGTGTACTTGCCCGAGAAGGGCTGGCCGACGCCGGTGAGCGTGACGGCGGTGCCGGCACGCAGCTTGGGGTTGCCCTTGGCGACGCCGTCGAGTTCGGTGCAGGCACTGCCGAACCGCTCGGCCAGGGCCTTCGCGGTCGCGTCCGCCTCGCCCTGGCTGCGCCGCGGCGCGGCGGCGTCGAGGAAGGGCGGGCTCGCGAACTTGCCCGCCAGCGCCACCGGGTCCACCGACGGCACGTCCGTGCCGGCGTTCTTCGGGGTGGCGGTGGCGGTGATCGGCAGCTTGTTCTCGTAGTCCCAGCCGTTGACCCGCACCTCCGGGACCTGCTCGGCCGCGGTGACGCTGGCGCGCAGGCTGAGCAGCGTCCCGTGCGCCTCGAGGACGAGCGGGTCGGCGGTGGCCTTGGTGCTGGTCGATGGCGCGCCGGAGGGCTTCTCGGGGAGTTCGAAGTTCAGCTTCCCGTCGCGGACGGCGATCTGCGCACCGACCGCGTCGGCCAGCCGGGACAGGAACTCCCAGTCGCTGACGTTGTCCTGGGAAAGCTGGGTGTTCGGGCGGCCGCCGAAGCCCTTGACGTTGTCGATCTTCCCGACCTGGATGTTCGCCCGCTGGGCGACCTTGCGCACCACGTCCGCGACCGTCATGTTCGGGTACGCCGCGACCCGGCGGCCGCGGAACAGCCGGTGCGCGTGGTCGTACCCGCGGACCTCGGTGAACGTGCCGTGGGCGTCCAGGTCGATCGCGACCGCGGTGACCTCGCCGGAGAGCAGGTCCTGCGGGGCTTCCGGGTCCGACGTCTGGACCTTGAGCTTGATCTTGGCGCCGACCTTGAACTTCCCCTTGTCGAGCACGACGGTGCCGGGGTCGCGGAACCGCAGCACGAAGGTGTCGGGCAGGTTCCGGCTGTCGTCGACGTAGGCGTAGCCGAGCATCACCTTGACGTCGTCGGGCAGCGCGGTGCCCTCGACCTCGACCATGAGGGTGTTCGTGAAGGTCTCGTTAGCCATCGAGCTCCTCCAGCGCGGGCACCAGGAGCCGGGTGCCGGGCCGCAGCCGCATCGGGTCGTCGATGTCGTTGGCGTCGGCGATGTCGCGCCACCGCTCGGCGTCGCCGTAGGCGCGGAACGCCACCGAGGGCAGCGTGTCCCCGGCGACGAGCACGTGCGTGTCCCGCGCCGCGAGCGCGCCGGACGTCGGGTTCTGGCCGCCCAGCTCGCCGGAGATCTCCTCGAGGTTGACCGTGCAGACTGCGCGCACCGGCGTCCCCGACGGCGTGAAGAGCGTGTACTTGGCGGTGACGCTGGAGACGTAGGCGGGGAAGCCGGTCATGCCGCCCCACTTGAAGATCACCCACGGCGGCGAGGGCTTCTTGTGCTGGCGGCTGTCCTCGGTGGCCACGCAGCAGGTGAACAGCTGCTCGACCTTCTTGACCACGGCGTCGTCCATCTTGTCGGTGGCGTCGAGGAACATCTCGAGTGCGAGCTTGGCCGGATCGGATCCCTTGAACTGCGGCGGCGCGCTCTTCTTGGCGTTGGGCTGCGCGTCGCGGCCCCACTTGGCGTTCTTGCTGACCGAGAGTTCCTTGGGGTTGAACTGGAACTTGATGTCGAACATCTTCTCCCCGGGCGGCTGCCCGGTCCCGCCCGACTGCGGCGGCTTCCGGACTTCCAGCAGCGCCCGCTGCAGGTTGCTGGGCGCCGGCGCCCCGGACCCGTAGGCGGCGGGTGGTTGCGAGCCGGCCGAGGTGAAGGTGACGGGCGAAGACATCGGGCTCAGCCCTTCTTCGCCGGGCTGAGGAAGCCGTGGTGGGCCAGTTCGAGCGTTTCGGTGGCGACCTTCGGCGAGTCGGGCGAGAGCTGCGGCCCGCTCCACCGCACCGGGACGACGCCTTCGAGCGCCCAGCTGGCGATCACCTTGCCTTCGAGGGTGCGGGCCTCGATGGTGGCGGTCTTGCGTTCGATCCCGCTCGCCAGGCTGGCGAACCACTTGGTGATCTGCGAGCTGGCCTCGGTGACGGGCCGCGAGAGCTTGATGTTCGAGTACTTGATCCGGGTCGGCAGCTGCCAGACCATGCCGTTGTTGCCGCCCTCTTCCCGCTGTTCCATGACGAATTCGCAGCCGAGGCCGTCACAGCTGGAGAACGCGCCGAGGTTGCCGAGGTTCTTGTCGTCCAGCTTGACGACGTAGCACACGGCAACGGCCTCTTCGGTGTCCGGCATCGGCGGTTCCTCCTTCAGTGCGGGCGATCGGTGAGCGCACCCCGGCGCTCACGATCGAGGCGGAGTTCGGTCTTGAGGCGGCGCAGGAGCGGGTCGAAGAGCTTTTTGACGAGCTCTTCGGTCTCCACGGGTGGCGGTTGGTGTGGTTGGGGTGCGGGTGCAGGTGCCGGATCGCGCTGGACGACCTGGGTGAAGGTGGGGGCCTGTTCTTCGGTCCTCGCGACCGGGAGCGCTTCGACGGGTTCACTGCGGAGCGGCGGGGTTTCGGGTGTTCGAGCGAGGGGGAAGGTGTCGTGGGGCGCTGGTGTCGTGGCCGGGGCATCGGCCAGCCGGAGCACGGGAAGCAGCACTTCCTGTGCGGGGCTTCCGGTCGCCGAAGACGGCTCGGCCACCCGTGACACCGGCAACGGCACCTTGTGGGCCGTCGACGGCAGCGGAAGATCGGTGGTACCCACTGCTGGCTGCGACGGCTCCTCGACCGACCGCAAGACCGTCAGCGAGGGGCCTTGGGCCGCGGAGGGCGCCCAGGCCTCAGCCGCCCGCGAAACCGAAAGCGAGTCCGCCTTTGCGGGGGGCGCCTGAGTCCCAACCGGTCCCAGGACGGGCAGCGACGGTTGCGCGGCCACGTGGCGCACGGACTCCTCGACCAGCCGCGCGACCGGCAGCGATGGCTGCTCCCCCACCTGGCGCACGGGATCCTCGACCAGCCCCAGGACAGGCAGCGACGGTTGCTCCCCCACCTGGCGCACGGGATCCTCAGCCAGCGGCGCGACCGGCAGCCGTGGCTGCTCCGCCACCTGGCGCACGGGATCCTCGGCCAGCCGCGCGACCGTTAACGGCGGCTGCTCCGCCACGTGGCGCACGGGATCCTCGACCAGCCGCGCGACCGGCAGCGGCGGCTGCTCCGCCACCTGGCGCACGGGATCTTCAGCCAGCCGCGCGACCGTTGGCGAAGACTCCTGCGCTGCCGGGTATGCCGGGGGCTCGGCCACTCGCGAAACCGGCAACGACTCCGGCACCACGGGGCGCACCTCGGACTCCGGCCCACGCGAAGCCGGAAGCGATGGCTGCTCGGCCGCCCGCGAAACCGGGAGCGATGCCCCCGGTGCCGCTGGGTGCCTCTCACCGTCGGCGATCCGCAAGACCGGCAGTGATGCCTCCTGCACCGCGGGGCCTGCCTCGACTTCGGCCGGCTGCGAGACCGGCGATGAGGAGCCCTGCACCGTCGGGCGCACCGCCGGCGAGACCGAAAGTGATGGCTCCTGCGCCGCGGAGCGGTCCCCTCCATCAGCCAACCGCGAAACCGGCAGCGATGGCACCTGCCCCTCGGCCGCCGCGGAGGGTGCCCGGGTCTCGACCGCCTCCAAGACCGGCAGCGACGCTAGCTCCGCCGCGGGGCGTACGGGATCCTCAGCCACCCGCGAGACCGAAATCGACTCCTCCGCTCCGGAGGTCACCCGGGTGTCGACCGTGCCCGCGAATGGATGCGAAGGCCCCTGCGCCTCGGCCGCCCGCAAGACCGGCAGCGCGACCTCACCCTCCGCCGCTCGCGAGATCGGCAGCGAAGACTGCTGCCCGTCCGTTGCCCGCAAGACCGGCAGCGACGGCTCCGAAGAGAGCACCTGCCCCTCGACCGCCCGGGAAACCGGCAGCGACGGCGCCCCGGCCTCAGCCGCTCGCGAGACTGACATCGCCGGCTCCTGCGCTGCAGGGCCCGCCTCACCGTCCGCCCCCCGCGAGACCGACAGCAAGGGCTCCCCCACCGCCCGCGAAACCGGCAGCGGCGGCGCCGCAGTGTGCCCCGGTGCCTCGGCCGCCCGCAGGACCGGCAGCGACGGCACCGCGACCTCACCCTCCACCGCTCGCGAAACAGCCAGCGATGGCGTCATCGGGCGCGACCCACCCTCCGCCGCCCGCGAAACAGCCAGCGATGGCGTCGCCGGGCGCGACTCACCCTCCGCCGCTCGCGAAACAGCCAGCGATGGCGTCGCGGGGCGCTGCTCACCCTCCGCCGCCCGCGATACCGGCAGCGATGGCCCCGTGGGGCGCAGCTCAGCCTCCGTCGCGCGCGAAACCGGCAGCGATGGCGCCGGGGCGCGCACCTCACCCTCCGCCGCCCGAGAAACCGGTAGCGATGGCTCCGCGGGCCGCGACTCGGCCTCGGCCGCCCGCGAAACCGGCAGCGAGGCTTCCTCCACGTCCACCCGGGACACCAGCGGCTCCCCGGCTGTCGACGCGACCGGCAACGGCTCGGAAACGCTCGTCGAGCCGCCCGGTGTCCCGGGCGGCTCCGTAGTCTGCGCAGGTTCGAGCGGGCGGAAACTGTTCAGTGGCGGCGATCCGGTCGTCCGCGACACCGGTGTGTCACCCTCCGCCGCACGTGACACCGGCAGCATCGGCGCACCGAGCCCGAGCCGCCGGGGCGCCGCCTGCTCGGTCCGCTGCACCAACGGCAGCTCCGGCCGCGAGGCCGGGGCCGGGTCTGGCGGCGGCGCCGGGGTGTCCACAGAGGACGCAGAGGACGCAGAGGGCGCAGAGGGCGCAGAGGGCGCAGGGGACGCGATCGCCTGCAGCGTCCGCACCGAAGGCGTCACCGACGACGTCACCAGCGGCCCGGCCGGCAGCGGGCCCGCCGGAACCACCGGCAGCACCAGCGGCAGCGCCTCCGGCTCCGGCTCCGGGGAGCGCCTCTCCGGAGCCGGAGCCGAGCGGCTCCCGGCCGCCGGGCGCAGCAGGTCGCCGATGGTGCCCGCGGGCTCCGCCGGGCCGATGCGGTGGCCGAGCGGCTCGAGGTAGGCCGGGCTCTGCCACGACGTCAACGTCGAGCTGAACCGCTGCACCGGGTTGACCAGTGGGTGCTCGGCCAGCACCCGCTGGATCGGCGCCACCGTCCGCCACTCCCCCCGCGTCACCGGCAACGCGACCGGCTCAGGCGAAGGCGCAGGCGCAGGCGGCGCGCCCGTCTCCTTCCTGCGGAACCACATCGTGCGTCACCGTCCCTGGCTCATCCGGGTGTTGATCCGGGCGATCTCGGCGACGTAGGTCAACCGGTCGGGGTGTTCGAGGTCGAGGATGTCGTCGAGCGACCAGTGCAGGTGGTAGGCGACGTACGCGACTTCCTCGTGCAGCCGGTCGGCCGCGTACGTCACGATTCCCCCAGGCGGCCACCGGCGACGTCGACGACGAAGCTGTGGCCGCACTCCGGGCAGGCGACCCCCGCCCGGGTGTGGCCCTCGCTGTTGACCCGGCGGTACATGTCCTGCAGGAACGCCAGGTCGGAGGCGAACAGGTTCTCGATGATCCCCGCGTGCACGTCGGTGATGTCGCCGATCCGGGTGATCACCCGGCCCAGCAGCACCACCGTCAGGAACGCCGGGTTCTCGCGCACCCGGTCGTCCCGCAGCGGGATCAGCTCGTCGCGGGCGGTGGCCAGGCGCATCACGCCGGAGTGGTGCACCTTGCCCTCGTCGTCGACGTACCCGCGCGGGAGCTCGAACGCGAACTCCGTCCGCAGCTTCGGCCGCTCGGTCGGCGAACCCAGCGAACCCGCAGTACCCGGCGAGCCAGGCGAAACGGGGGCCTCCTCGACCGGCGCCGAGGCCATCACCCTGCGCATCGGCTCACTCGACTTCCATCTGCTCGTAGGTGATGACGAGCTTCTCGGTGAGCACGCTCGTGTCGCCGGCCTTCAGCGAGCCGATCTCCAGGCTCTTCGGCCAGGCGTTGGTGAGCTTGTAGCGCTTGAGCGCGGTGCCCTCGTAGTCGTAGACGATGATGGCGCCGCCCTTGCGGGCCGTGGCCATCTTGCCGAAGTGGGCGTCCTTGACCCACTTCTCGAAGCTGTTGTCGTCGGTGAGGCCGCGGGTCAGCGTGACCTCGCCCGCCTTGGGGCGGCCGGGCAGCTTCTTGATGACGTACTTGCCGTCGGCGGTGTTCTGCTTGAGCTCGATGACGTCCTGCTCCATCTTGAGGCCGGTGACCTCGGAGATCTGCTTGATCTGGACGCCGTCGATCTCGAGCCCGAAGGAGTGGCCGACAGCCTTGTCGAGATCGGGAAGTGCCATGTCAGAACCCCTTCATCACTCGTTGACCAGGCTGGTGCCGCCGGACATCTGGGCCAGCCGGAAGATCACGAACTCCGCCGGTTTCACCGGGGCGATGCCGACTTCGCAGATCACCTGGCCGAGGTCGATGCCCTCGGCCGGGTTGGTCTCGCGGTCGCACTTGACGAAGAACGCCTCGTCCGGCGTGAGCCCGAACAGCGCGCCCTTGCGCCACTCCATCACCAGGAACGCGCTGATCGTGCGGCGGATGCGCGCCCACAGCGCGTCGTCGTTCGGCTCGAACACGACCCACTGGGTGCCGTTGAGGATGGACTCCTCGAGGTAGTTGAACAGCCGCCGGACGTTGAGGTAGCGCCACGCGGGGTCGCTCGACAGCGTCCGCGCGCCCCAGACCCGGATGCCCTTGCCGGAGAACGACCGCACGCAGTTGACGCCGATCGGGTTGAGCAGCTCCTGCTCGGCCTTGGTCAGGTGCGTCTCGAGCGCGAGCGCGCCGCGGACGACCTCGTTGGCCGGGGCCTTGTGGACGCCGCGGGTGGCGTCGGTGCGGGCCCAGACGCCGGCCATGTGGCCGCTCGGCGGGATGTACGTGTTGGTGCCCGAGGCCGGGTCGAGGACCTGGACCCACGGGTAGTACAGCGCGGCGTACTTCGAGTCGTACCCGGCCGCGTCCATCCGCCAGCTGCGGATCTCCTGGGGGTTGAGCGCAGGCGGCGGGTCGATGATCGCCATCCGGTCGCCCATCAGCTCGCAGTGCGCGATCATCGCCAGCTGCACGGCCTTGACCGTGTCGAGGTCGATCAGGTCGCGCTGGTAGGCGGCCATCAGGTCGGGCGCCGCGACCATGGTGATCTCGTCGATCGCCTCCAGGCCGCCGAAGCCGGTCCGGTCGGCGACGTCGCCGACGTAGTCGTTCGCGGCGACCCGGCCCGGGACCGGCGGGGCCGACGGCGCCTTCGGCGGGGCCGAGAGCACCGCGGTGCCCTTGTCGGGCTTGGTGACCGCGCCGCCGGAGGCGACCTCTTCGATGGTGATGAGGTTGGACTTCTCCCGCACCGCGGTGACGATGTTCTCCTTGGTGCGCTTGGTCGTCACGTTGTGCGTCTCGACGACCTTGCCGTCCTGCTTGACCAGCACGGTGAACCGGTCTTCGGCCGGGTTCTCGCCGGTCGGGTCGGCCACCTCGACGGTGATCTCCCCGGCCGGCTTGCCCTCCGGCAGCTCCTTGGCGACGAAGCGGTAGCCGCCGAGGACGGCCTGGCGGGCGCTGATCTGCTTCGGGGCGGAGCCGTTGTCCGCGGCGCGCGAGCCGCCGATGCGGACGATGTAGCAGTTGGTGCCGCCGTTGAGGAAGTAGCCGTAGACCGACTGGGCCAGGTAGCAGCCTTCGAGGAAGTCGCCGAAGGTCTGGGTGAACTGGCCCCAGTTGGAGACCAGCGTGGGGGTGTTGAAGGGACCGTCCGCCGCGAAACCGACGAAGGCGGCGACGGCGGTGCCCACGCCCTCGATCGGCCGTGCGCCCGCCTCGATCTCCTCGACGTACACCCCCGGCGTGAGATAGGTGGGCATGCGTGCCTCCCTTGTCGACGCACAAGTCTTGTCTTCGGTGATGTTGCTGCCCGGGGGTTTCCCCGCGGAACGACCGTGCGGCTAGGCCCGCGGGAACCGATCTCTGCCCTTAAAGGCAACTGCCCTTCGGGGCAGCCGTGCCTGCCCGTGCGGCCGTTGGCAACCGGTTCGGAGGGGCCGACAGTTGAACCCATGCCAACGGGGCGGGAGAAGGCGTCACCGGAACCGTCCGGGCAGGCCGCGCGGCCCGCCCGGACGGCGCGCCGCGCGACCACGCCCGCGTTGCTGCGCCTGCAGGCCTCGGCGGGCAACGCGGCGGTGTCCAGGCTGGTCGCGCTGCAGCGGCAGAGCTGCCCCGCTCCCCCGGTCGCCCCGCCCGGCGTGACACCCGAAACCGACCCGAAGTTCCAGTCGCTGAAGAAGGACGTCGAAGGCAAGGCGCACACGGCGAAGGCGCACCCGCCCGCCGCCGCGGAGGTCAAGCAGGCGCAGGACGCCGCCGTGGCCCCCGCCGACGACAAGGACGCGCAGGCCAAGGCGGCCCAAGCGGACAAGATGGCCGCGGCGAAGCCGGCCGGCTTCGACAAGGCGGCCTTCGTCGCCGCGGTGAACGCCGCGGTCGCCAAGCAGGCACCCAAGAACCTCGACGAGGCCGACAAGTTCGCCACTTCCGGCAAGGCCGACCAGGTCAAGGCCGAGGTGCTGGGCAAGGTCACCAGCGGCAAGGACGCCTCGGCCAAGGACGTCACGGACCGGACGAAGGAGCCCCCGGATCCCGGCCGGGCCGTGGAGAAGCCGGTCACCCCGCTGCCGGCGGCACCGGCCGTGCCCGCGCCGGCGCCGCCGGACGCGCGCAAAGCGACGCCGGACAAGGCGCCGCCCGAACAGACCGACCTGCGGGCCGACCAGTGCGAGACCCAGGGCGCGATGGCCGCGGCGGGCGTCACCGACCGGCAGCTGGCCGAGTCCAACGAGCCGGAGTTCACCGGTGCGCTGGCCGCGAAGCAGGCGGGAGAGCAGCACACGGCTTCGGCGCCGGCCGCGGTCCGCGAGTCCGAGGCCGGGCAGCTGGCCGCCGTCACCGGCGCGGCCCAGGCGTCCGGGCAGGCCGCGATGGCGGGCATGACCGGGGCGCGGTCGTCGTCGACCCAGCGGGGCCAGGCGGCGAAGACGGCCACGAAGGCGAAGGACGAGCAGGACCGGGCGCGGATCACCGGGGAGATCAAGGCGATCTTCGACGAGACCAAGACGAAGGTCGAGGGCGTGCTGGGCGCGCTCGACGATCAGGTGGCGAAGAAGTTCGAGGCGGGTGAGGCGCAGGCGAAGGCCGCGTTCACCGCCGACCACCAGGCGCGGATGAAGCGCTACAAGGACGAGCGCTACGACGGGATCACCGGCGCGGCGCGCTGGGCGTACGACCTCTTCGCCGACCTGCCCGCCGAAGCGAACAACCTGTTCCTGGAGGCCAAGAAGGTCTACGAGGCGAAGATGCAGGCCGTCATCGGCGACATCGCGGACTTCGTCGGCCAGAAGCTGGGCGAGGCCAAGCAGCTGATCGCCGACGGCCGCACCCGCGTGCAGCAGAAGGTGGCGTCCCAGTCGCCGGCGTTGCGCAAGATCGCCGGCGACGCGGCGAAGGAGTTCGGCGGCCAGTTCGACGACCTCGAGAAGTCCGTCGACGAGAAGCAGGACGCCCTGGTCGAGGACCTGGCCCAGAAGTACAGCGAGGCCCGCAGCGCCGTCGACGAGGAGATCAAGGCGCTGCAGGCCGAGAACAAGGGCCTGTGGAGCAAGGCGAAGGAGGCCGTCGGCGGCGCGATCGAGACGATCCTCAAGCTCAAGGACATGCTGCTCGGCGTGCTGTCGCGGGCCGCGAACGCGGTCGGGCTGATCATCGCGAAGCCGATCGAGTTCCTCGGCAACCTGGTCAACGCGGTCAAGACCGGGGTGATGAACTTCGGGGCCAACATCGTCCAGCACCTCAAGGACGGCCTGAAGGGGTGGCTGCTGGGCAACTTGGCGAGTGCGGGCATCGAGATCCCGGAGGCGCTGGACGCCAAGGGCATCCTCCGGATGGTCCTGTCGCTGCTGGGCCTGACCTGGGCGAGCGTCCGCGCGCGGATCCTGCGGTTCATCCCCGAGCCGGTGCTGGCCAAGCTGGAGCAGACCGTGGACGTGGTCAAGGTCCTGATCACCGAGGGCGTCCCCGGCTTGTGGCGCTGGATCGTGCAGAAGCTGGGCGACCTGAAGGAGATGGTGCTCGGCCAGGTCAAGGACTTCGTGATCGAGAAGATCGTCAAGGCGGGCATCACCTGGATCATCTCGATGCTCAACCCGGCGGCGGCCTTCATCAAGGCCTGCAAGGCGATCTACGACATCGTCATGTTCTTCGTGGACAAGGCCGCGCAGATCAAGGAGTTCGTCGACTCGGTCCTCGACTCGGTGGAGTCGATCGCCCGCGGCGGCGCGGGCGCGGTGGCCGGGCTGATCGAGCGGACGCTCGCGAAGGCGTTGCCGATGGTGCTGGGGTTCCTGGCGAGCCTGCTGGGGCTGGGCGGGATTTCGGAGAAGATCAAGTCGATCCTGGAGAAGGTCCAGGCGCCGGTCGGGAAGGTGATCGACTCGGTCGTCGGGACGATCGTCAAGGCGGGCAAGAAGGTCTGGTCGAAGCTCAAGGGCGGGAAGAAGGGCGGCGCCGACGACGAGCGCAGCCGCGCGGTGAAGAAGAAGGCCCACGACATGCTCACCGCGCCCACCGCAGCCAAGTTCCACGATCGGAACGGTCTGCGCGCGGTGACCGAGAACATCCTCCGCACGCTCCGCCCCGAAGGGCTCAAGACGCTCACCGTGGTGCCCGACCGGGACAAGCCCGGCCACTTCCAGGTCATGGCGTCGGCCAGCGCGGAGGAAAAGGTCGGCGAAGCGGACGTCGAGTCGGAAGAGCCGATCAAGCTCGCCGAAGAAGTGGGCAAGGCGAGCGAGGAGGCCGGCGGGAGGAAGTTCCTCTTCCGGGGAGACGACCAGTGGCGCGAAGGGGACGTGGTGGGGTTCCCCCTCGGCAGCGAAGCGGCGGACGAGGCCGACGTCCAGACTCCGTGGGAGCACGTCCGCGAAAAGCAGGGCGAAATGACCAGCCGCTACGTTTCGTTCTCCGAGATCATCGGCGACAAGAAGGGTGGCGCGGCGAAGTTCACCAAGAAGGACAACATCGCGAAAGCTGTTTGGGACGCCCTGAAGGAGCTCGAGAAAGAGGGGGTCATCCGCATCCTGACCCCGGAGGCGGTGCACGCCATGATGCTCGAGGCCAAGCCCAAGATCCGCCGGTTGGCAGGGGACGTCAAGGCGATTATGATCAAGAACCACGAAGTTCTCATCGAAGGCCAGATCCCCGCCGAATACCTCAAGCGAGCGAAATGAAGGGCACGTCCCGCGACCCGGCCGCGGTCCTCCGCGAGGATCGGCTCGACAAGGCGATCGAGGAAGCGGGACCCGGCCTGTTCGACCTCCTGGCGGCTGCGGTCGGCGACCCCGACACCGAAGTGCGGGAGACAGCCGCCTACGGTCTCGGCGAGCTCGACGACCCCCGCGCCGTCCCGCTGCTGATCGACCTGGTCGAGCACGACCCGGCCGAATCCGTCGTCGTGCACGCGCTGAAGGCACTGGAATCGTATCGGGATCCCCGGATCCACCGGACGCTGCTCAGGGAGGCCGACCGCGCCCGGCACACGCGGTCCCCCCGCTGGTACGCGGCGAAAGAGCTTCGGTGGTACGACTCGGAGGACTCGGTCGAGGCGCTGATCCGTCTCCTGGCGAGTGAAGACGCCCTCGTGCAGCAAGCCGCCGAGGAGTCCTTGTCGACCTTGCGGCCCGCGGAACGCGCCCGGTGGCAGCGGCTGCTCGGACAGGACTGACCGCCGCGGGTCAGGACATCTCTTCTTCGGTGTCTTCCTCGCGCTGCACGAAGGTCTGCGCCATCTTCTCCTCTTCGCCTTCGGCGGCCTCGGGAGCTTCCTCCCGCTGCACCGCCGCCTCCTCGGACGAAGAAGCGTGCCCACCGTCCTCGCACCGCTGGACGGCGGAAGCTGGCGCGGGTGCCGACATCAGCCGGTCCGCGTTCGCGACCGCTTCGCGCTCGAAGCGGTCCGCCGGGTCGGACACCTTGACCCCGCCGCCGGCGTCCGTGCCGTCCACCGGGCCGCTGCGCTGCTGGACGACGTGCGTGAGCTCGTGGGCCAGCATGTGCTTGCCCGAGTCCGAGCCCGGGTCGTACTTGTCGCGCTGGAAGACGATGTTCGAGCCCACCGTGTACGCCTGGGCGTTCACCGACTTCGCCGAGTCGTGGGCCGCGCCGTCGGTGTGCACGCGGACGTCGGAGAAGTCGGCGCCGAAGCGGCCCTCCATGTCTTCGCGGGTCGCCGCGTCCAGGGGTGCGCCGCCGCCCGAGCCGACCACGTCGTGGACCGGGGAGCGCTCCTCCTCCACCAGGGCCGCCGTCCCCGCGTTGCCCACCGCGCGCTGCAGGCCCAGCAGGCCCGCCGGGCCGAGGACGTCGGTGCGGCCGGCCACCGCGGCCCGGCCCAGGAGGTCGTGGTCGTCCCGCTCGATGCGGTCGCCCTTCGGCCGCAGGGTCGGGTCGAGGTCGTTCTCGTGACTGTGCCCACGCATGTTCGGCTCCCTCCACCGCCCGTAAAGCTTCCCGCGCCCGCGGGCCGAGCGCCAGGGTCCGCAGCCGTCCGGACGGGCAGCGAACGCTGCCCCGACGGGCAGTTCAGCCGTCGGTCACCATCGCCAGGTAGGGTCCGAACTCCCGGTCGAGGCAGAGCCGGCCCAGCTTGCGGTACTCCCGGGCCACCGCGCCGACCAGGTCGCCCATCCCCACCGGACGGCCCGCCTCGGCCGCCAGGTACGCGCCGGTGACCGCGGCCGAGCGGATGTGGCCGCCGGCCAGCTCGAACGCTTCGGCGAGGAACCCCAGGTCCAGGTCCGCCCCCCGCGGCATCCGGGTGCCGAGGCAGCGGTCCCACAGCCGGTGCCGGAGCTCGACGTCCGGCAGCGGGAAGTCCACGATGACGTCGAGCCGGCGGGTGAACGCCTCGTCGAGGTTCGCCCGCAGGTTGGTGGCCAGCACGGCGATCCCGTCGAAGGTCTCCATCCGCTGCAGCAGGTACGCGCTTTCGATGTTGGCGTACCGGTCGTGCGCGTCGCGGACCTCCGACCGCTTGCCGAAGATGGCGTCCGCCTCGTCGAAGAGCAGGACGCCGTTGACCCCGGACGCCTCGGTGAAGATCCGCTCCAGGTTCTTCTCGGTCTCGCCGACGTATTTGTCGACCACGGTCGCCAGGTTCACGGTGTAGAGGTCCAGCCCGAGCGACGCGGCGATGACCTCGGCCGACATCGTCTTGCCGGTCCCCGAGTCACCGGCGAACAGCCCGGTCACGCCGCGGCCGCGGCCGCCGCCCGGGCGCATCCGCCACTCGTCGAGCACCTGGTCGCGGTAGCGCGCCCGAGCCGCCAGTTCGTCCAAAAGGGACAGCACGCCGGCCGGCAGCACCAGGTCGGCCCAGCCGACGACCGGTTCGATCCGCCGCGCGAGCCGCTGCAGGCCGGCGGCGTTCTGGCTGCGCGCGCCCGCCCGGACGTGCTCGGTGCGGACCAGCCCGTCGTCGGCCAGCGCGGTCACCGCCGCGGCCTGCGCCGCGCGGGCGATCTGCCCGGGCCCCAGCACGAAGTGCGCGGTGGCCTCGCCGGGGTCGACGCCCGGGGCGAGCCGTCCGTCGAGGCGGCTGCGCCAGAGTTCCGCGCGGGCCGCGCCCGCGAGCGGCGTCGCGTCCAGCTGCAACGGCGGCGTGGCGCTCCAGCGCGGGTCCCAGGCGCCGGTGCCGTGCACCACCAGCGGGATCGCCGGGTGTGCCAGGTCCTCCAGCCGCGGGTCCTCGACCGGGCCCAGCACGATCCCGGCGCCGCGCAGCAGCGCCTCGCGCCGCAGCGACGCGGTCAGCTCCGCGTGGCCCGGCTCGGCCTGCCAGCGCGCCGCGTCCACCACCAGCGCCGGGTACCCGGCCGCGGCCAGCGCGCCGACGCCGAGCTCCTCGGCACCGCCGCCGGGCTGTTCCTTGAGGTAGACCAGCCCGGCCCGGCCGCGGATGGCGCGGGCGAGCCGCTCGCGGCCCGGCACCTCGACCAGCTCGGTGCCCAGGCGGGCGCAGCCGGCCAGCTCGGGCGCGAGCCGGTCGTCGCCGAGCAGGTGGTTGACCACGCGGTCGGGGACGCGCAGGGTGCGCGAGAGGAACGGCCGCTCCTCCTCCCCCACGGCGAGCAGGCCGCAGGTGATCAGCGGGGAGTCGGCGTCCAGCCGCGCGCGGCCGGCGGCCGAGGCCTCGGGGATGCCGCACAGGCGCAGCGCGAGGCCGGCGCTGGCGCGGCGGCGGGTCACGTCGTCGTTGAGGTAGCCGTAGAACTGCTCGAACCGGCTGTCGAGGTCGGGGGCGAGCGCGACCAGCAGCAGCTCGACGTCAACGCCGGTGAGCCCGGCGCGTTCGGCGAGCGGGCGCAGCCGTCCGTCCGGGGCGGTGTCGGTGAACGGCGTGAACGGCTCGCGGAGTCCCTCCAGCAGCGCGTCGATCGTCTCGTTGGACAGGTACAGGCCGCGGAAGGGGTCGTCGGGGTTCGGGTCGGCCGCGCGGCGGCTGTCGACGGCGTCGCGGATCCGCTGTTCGAGCCGGGCCAGCCGCTCGAACAGGTACTCCAGGCTCACCGGGGCTTCCGGTGGGTGCGCGCCATCGCGACCCGGCGCTGCCCGTCGACCGCGCCGGCCGCGGACACGTGGTGCCCGACGAGCTCGCCGTCGCCGGTGTCGAGCTTGAGGCCTTCCTTGGCGGGCGGGCCCGCCGGGTAGACGCGCCCGCTGTGGATCGGCGCGGAGACGACGACGTCCAGTGACGGCTTGAGCTCGCCGCCCAGCGCGGTCCAGACGTCGGCGAACGCGCGGTCCTCCGGCGGTGGCAGCGCCACGGTCATCGGCACCGGCAGGCCGGTCTCGGCGAGCGACCCGGTGAGCACCTCGGCCGGGACGGCTTCGTAGCGCAGCAGGCCGAGCAGCAGGTCCGAGAGCACGCGGTGCTCGTCCTCGGGCCGCTGCGTCCAGGCGGTGACCAGGTAGGACAGCTTGACGTGCTTGGGCGGCAGGTGCCGCGCCGCGACCTCGCCGCGCTGGTCGTATTCGTTGAGCAGCCCCCGCGACCGCCGCCGCATGTCCTCGCGCACGTCGTAGAGGTAGATGTTCACCGTCGGGGCGTTGCGCCGGGCGGCCCAGTCCTTGGTGGGTGCGTCGAAGGCGACGTCGACCTCGCTGCCGCGCAGCGCCTCGTCCTTCACCAGCCGGCGCAGTGCCTCGTCGACCTCGTGGATCACCGGCGGACCTCCTCGCACTGGCGGTGCTTCCACGATGATCGGCGGAACCCGGACCGGCCAGCCGCGCAGCGGCAAACCTTCGGGTACGCCCGGCTGCCCGTACGGGCAGCACCGCGATCTTGTAACCGCCTTCGGTGCCGGGGCGACTACTGCTTCGGGAGTGGGGAGAACGCGAGGCACCCATGCGACGGATCGCCGGCCCGATCGGGACGGCCCTGGCCCTGCTGGCCGCGTGCGGCAGCCCGGAACCACCGGGGACGCCGGAACCGCCGCCGTCCGTTTCCACCGGCGCCGCGACCACGGCCTCCGCCGGCCGGCTGTCCACCAGCCCGGGCCCGACCACCGGACCGGCGGCTTCGGCTTCCGCGGCCACCGGCTCTTCCTCCGCGAAGACGTCGACCGGGAAGCCGCCGACCGCGAAACCACCGACGCCACCGACGCCGCCGAAGGTCACGACGGCGAAACCGCCGGCGAAGGGGTCGCCCGTGCGGACCGCGCCGATCGACATCGTCGGCAGCTCCTACGCCCAGACCGGACCGCTGACCGAGGCCGAGCTCGCGGACGAATGCGGTGGCAGCCTCTGCGTCACGCTCCGGACGACGGTCGAAGGGCCGCCGGACCCGCAGGTGGACTGCAAGGTCGAGCGCATCGCCCAGACGGTGCCCATCTACCGCGGCGACACGATCACCTTCGTGCTCGCCGACGAGTGCGGCGGCTTCACCGAGCCGCCCCCGCCCACCGAGTAGCGGCGGCCATGGCGAAACGGCTCCGGTCGCTGCGGCCGCCGGCAGCGGAGGTCAAGCCCGAAAGCCCGTCGCGGGCGCTGCGGCTGCTCGGCTCGGTGATCGCGCCGACGACCGTGCTCACCGGGCTGCTGTTCTTCTTCGGCAGGCAGCACGCCAACTGGCTGCTCGACTACTTCGGCGTCCCGCTCTCGACGATGGGGCTCACCGCGCAGGACTACCTGGTCCGCAGCGCCGACGGGCTCTTCGCCCCGATCGCCGTCGTGCTGGCCGCGGTGCTCGCGCTCCTGTGGCTGTACCGCTTCCTGCGTGCCCGGCTCGCCGACGCGGCGTGGCAGCGGCTGCTGCGCGTCGCCACCCCGGCGGCCGTCGTGGGCGGGCTGGCCGGGCTCGCGGTCGCCACCGTCGGGGTCGTGCGGCCCGAGGCCTTCGCCTCGTCGTACTCGGTGCCCGGGGCGGGGCTCTCCCTCGGCGTCCTGTTCCTGGTGGCCGCCTCGCGCCTGCTGGCGGCCCGGTCCGGGCGGCCACTGCCGGCCGCGGTGGCGACCGCCGAGTGGATGGCGGCGTTCGCACTGGTCAGCGTGGGGCTCTTCTGGGCCGTGGCGGACTACTCCGCCTCGGTCGGCGTCGGCCGGGCCATCCAGATCGAGGCGGCGCTGGCTGCGCCACCGGAGACCGTTCTCTACAGCGCGAAAAGCCTCAACCTCACGGCGCCGGGTGTGCGCGAAACCCCGTGCCGCAACCCCGACACCGCCTACCGCTACCGGTACACCGGTCTCAAGCTGGTCCTGCAGTCCGGCGGCCAGTACTTCCTGCTGCCGGTGCAGTGGCACAAGGCCGACGGGACCGCCCTCGTGCTGCCGCGCACCGACGCGCTGCGGCTGGAGTTCACCCCGGCCGCGGATCCGGACGCCCCCTGCTGAGCGAGCCGGGTCCGCGCGGTGCGGACCCGGCTCGCTCGGCAGCGACGGTGGAGGTCAGTCCTCGTCGTAGGCGTGCTCGGAGTCGACGTCGTGGTCGACGACCCAGTTGTCGTCGTCCGCGTCCGTGGCGTCGGCCACCGAGGTGACCGAGTGCGCCGCGGCCCCGCCGACGCCGGCCGTGGTGTACCAGGCGTGGTAGCCCGCGTAGTCCGGCACGGCCAGGGCGTGCGCACCCTCCGACGATGCGCCGTACGGGCCGGCCGTCAGCTTCTCCGCCTCGTACACGGCGTGGTGCTCACCCGCGTGGCTCACGACGTGCGCGGAGGTCGCGCCGTCCACGCCGGCCGAGTGCTGCTCGGCGTAGTAGCCCACGTCACCGGCGTCGTCGTTGTCGTCGGCGTCGTTGTCGTCGGCGCCGTACACCGGACGCACGACCTCACCGGCCGGCTCGTGGTACACCGGGTCCGGGTGGCTCACGGCGTGGTGGTGCTCGGTCACGACGTGGTTGTCGTCGTTCCAGTCACCGTCGTTCCAGTCACTGTCGTCGCCGTCGTAGTCGTCGCAGTCGCCGTCGTCATCACCGCCGTACCAGCCGTCGTGCGCGGTGTGGTGCCAGCCGTGGTCGCCGGACTCGCCGCTGTGGGTGACGTAGGCGCCACCGATGCCGGCCACCGCGGAGTCCTGCTCCGACCAGTGGTGGCCCCACCAGGTCCCGCCTTCGTCGGTGTCGGTGGTGCCCGCGCCGCCGATGCCGGCCCAGGTGCTGGAGCTTTCGGCGCTCCAGGAGTCGTTCGGCCAGTCGAGCGGGTGTGCCGTCGCCGGACCGGCGATGACGAGGGAAAGCGGCAGCGCGAATGCGCCGGCGACAGCCAGTCGTCGCAATGTGGACATGATTTCTCGGGGTTCCTTCCTGGGTGCGGCGACCGGGTTTCATTCGGGGCCCGGAAGCCGGGGCAGAAGCTCTGTCCGAAAGGTGACGTTACCGCCCCGACACACGACTGACAGCGCCTTGACCTGCGCGAATACCCGATCGGTGCGCGGGAACCGCCATGTGGAGGACACATCCGGAATGGAGTCGAACCAGTCTAGTTCGCCACCGCCGGAGCGATCGGAATGGATGGCGTGAAATCACTCGCTCAGGTAGTGCCCTGTTTAACGGAAAAAAACCCGGGCCCGGCGCCGGGCCCCGCCCTGGCGGCCCGCCGCCACCCCATCGGGCGACCGGCGGCGCTCGCCCGGCCGGCCGGCCGAGCGCCGCGCGGCAGGTGGCCCACCCCGCCGCACGCCGCCGGAGCCCGCTCGCCGGGGAATTCCGGGCGGTGAACGGCACCCGGCCACGATAACAGAACCGTCCACTCATTGTTCCCACGGTATTCACAGTCGTTGACTGATCACTGTATTTTTCGTTACCTCGTACACCCGAAAAGCGCACAAATGGACTCGTTCGGACCACGCAGTCAACGAGGTTAATTGCGTAGGTTTCCCGTCATGTCGCCGATCAGGGTCATTCTGGCTGCCACACTGCTGGCCGCGTTCCTCGTGCCGCCCGGTCCGGCGGCCGCGGCCGTGGTGTCACCCGGACCGGTGTGCGACCACCAGCCACTGGCGAACACGACGGCGCCCGCGAGTGCGGTCACCGTCGACGCCGCGGTGCCCGGCGACCTCTACCGCAAGTCCCAGGAATCGCCGCCCGGCACGACGTTCTGGCTGCCCCCGGGCACCCACCTGCTGGCGGCGGACCCGTTCGGGCAGGTCATCCCCAAGGACGGCGACGTCTACCTCGGCGCGCCCGGCGCCGTGCTCGACGGGCAGGGCATCAACCGCGCGGCCTTCACCCAGCAGGCGAAGGACGTCGTCATCCGCGGGCTCACCGTCCAGAACTTCGTCGCCCCGCAGGACCAGGGCGTGGTGAACCACGATTCCGGCGAGCACTGGATCATCGAAAACACCACCGTGCAGAACAACAAAGGCGCGGGAATCATGGCCGGCGCGCGCCAGGAGGTGCGGCACAGCTGTCTGCGCAACAACGGCCAGTACGGCATGAACGCCTACCGTTCGGACAGCACGATCACCGCGTTGATCATCGAGGGCAACGAAATCTCGGGCAACAACACCGACGACTGGGAAACGCGCAGTCCCGGCTGCGGGTGCAGCGGCGGAATCAAGTTCTGGGTGGTCGACAAGGCCGACGTGCGCGGGAACTGGATCCACCACAACCGCGGCGCCGGGCTCTGGGCCGACACCGACAACAACGACTTCCTGGTCGAGAACAACCTCATCGAGGACAACGACGCCGAGGCGCTGTTCTACGAGATCAGCTACAACCTCGTCTTCCGCGACAACGTCCTGCGGCGCAACAGCCTGGTCGCGGGCAAGCGGCGTGCGGACAAGGGCGACAACTTCCCGGTGGCGAGCGTCTACCTGTCCGAGTCCGGCGGCGAGCCGCGGGTGCCGGCCCGCACGCACCTGATCGACGTCTACGACAACACCTTCGAAGACAACTGGTCCGGCATCACCGCGTGGGAGAACGCCGACCGGTTCTGCAACAGCCCGGCCAACACCTCGATCAACACCTGCACCAAGCTCGTCACCGACCGGACGCGGTGTTCGGCACCCGGGATCGCGTCACCGCCGCTGTACGACGACTGCCGGTGGAAGACCCAGCTGGTCGAGGTGCACGACAACACGTTCCGCTTCGACCCGGCCCGCGTCGGCTGCACGAACGGCTCCTGCGGCAAGATGGCGCTGCTGTCCAACTGGGGCACCTACCCGTCCTGGTCGCCGTACCAGGGCAAGGTCGTCCAGGACGCCATCACGCACGACCAGGGCAACTACTGGTTCAGCAACGCCTACTACGGGCCCTGGAAGTTCGTCGCGGGCGACACGTCCCGGATCCTGACCGCCGAGCAGTGGCAGACGACGCCGTGGGACCAGGACAACTGCGCGTCCTTCGACGACGTCATGCCGCACTGCTAGCCGGGCGCTGCCGAGTCCCCGGGAGCTCAGTGCGCGGCGAGCAGCCCCAGTACCGCGGCGGACTTGGCGGCGTCGAGGAACCGCAGGCCCATGAAGTTGTCGCCGGGGTTGAAGCCGGGGAGCGCCCAGACCGCTTCGTACGGCAGCCCGACGCGCCGGTAGCGGCGGAGGCTGTAGACGTTGCTGAACAGGCACTTCCCCGGGTCCGGGCGCCAGAGGCGGCGGGCGAAGGCGGGGTTGCGGAACCCGTGCCCCACCTCGGCCGTGGCCTGGACGTGGCGCCGGCCGGTGAAGAGCACGACGTCGCCGGTGGTCACGGTGTCCATCCGGCGGTCGTACTTGTCCTTGGCGCCCCAGAACCGCGCGCGCCCGCCCGGGTGCAACGCGTCGAGACGCGCGAGGTCCGTGGGGTCGAGCAGGTCGGCGAACTCGCGGAAGGGCACGGTCCGGTCGAGGGACTCCGCGCCGTAGCGGCGGGCGTCCGCGGTGCCGTAGGCGGGCTGCACGAAGACCTGGACCACGGACGGGAACGGTAGCTCAGCCGCCGTGGGTGCGGTCGCTCTGGTAGTCGGTGTAGGTGTACGGGTTGTCGAGGATCTTGGTCTCCGGGACGTCGGGGTTCATCCCCTGCCGCCACGCCTCCTCCCCCAGCTGCCCGCGCAGGTACCCGACCGTCGCCTCGACGTGCCGCCGCACGGCGGGCAGGTCCGCGCCGACCAGGCGGCCGTCGCGCTTGACCACCCGGCCGCCGACCAGGACGGTGTGCACGTCGGCGCGCTGGGCCTGGAACGCCACGTGGCCGTAGGGGTTGAGCAGCGGGAACGACACCGGCGACGCGTCGTTCTTCAGCAGCACGACGTCGGCCTGCTTGCCGGCCTCGAGGCTGCCGAGGTCCGAGCGGCCCAGTGCCGCCGCGCCGCCGCGGGTGGCCCACTCCACGACCTGTTCCGCGCGCAGCGCCGCGTGCGTGACCGTCTCGCCCTTGGCCTGGGCCTCCAGGTGCTCCCGGGACCGGTCGGCGCCCAGGGTGGCGCGCATGGCGGAGAACAGGTCGCCGCTCCACCAGACCGAGGTGTCCATCGACAGCGACACCGGGATGCCGTACTTGCGCAGCGCCCAGGTGGGCGGGTAGCCCTGCCCGGCGCTCTGCTCGCTCTCGGTGGACACCGACACCGAGCCGCCGGTGGCGGCGATGCGGTGGTAGGAGTCGGCCGACAGCGACGCGCCGTGGACGTAGACGGTCTCCGGGGTCATGAACCCGTGGTCGTACATCAGCCGGATGCCGTCGTCGCCGGTCGCGCCCCAGACACCGGCGTGGGTGGTCACCGGCAGGCCGAGCTCGCGGGCCACCTCGAACGCGGGCTTCTCCGGGAACGCCGGGTCACCGGTGACGTCGAAGGCGAGCTGGAAGCCCTCCAGACCGCCGCCGGTGCGGCGCGCGACGAAGTCGCGGAACTCCGGCGTGGCCGTCCAGTTCGCCGGGGCGTCCTGGATGTTGCCGTAGGCGAGCACGAACCGGCCCGGGACGGCTTCGAGCGCGTCGGCCGCCGCGTCGGCGTGCGCAGTGGTCCGCAGGCCGTGGGACCAGTCGACGGTGGTCGTGACGCCGGCCTCCAGTGCCTCCCAGGCGCCGAGCAGGTTGCCCGCGTGGATGTCTTCGGGGCGGAACACCTTGCCCCACTCGAGGTAGTACCAGACGAAGTACTGGGTCAGCGTCCAGTCGGCGCCGTAGCCGCGCATGGCCGTCTGCCACAGGTGCCGGTGGGTGTCGATCATGCCCGGCATGACGATGCCGCCGGAGGCGTCGATCTCGGTGGTGCCGGCCGGGACCTCCAGCGCCGGTCCGATCGCGGCGATGCGGTCGCCGTCGACCAGGACGTCTTCGCCGGGCAGGACGCGGCGCGCGTCGTCGAGGGTCAGCACCGTGCCACCCCGCAGGACGATCGATCCGGACATGGCTGCCTCCACTTGTCACGCGTCAGTGCGTACACTTGTCCGCTCAGCGGACACTCGCCGGGTGCCGTCACCTTTGCCCAGTGCCGCGCCGGTGTCAATCCCCGCGGCTACGCTGCGGGTGGACCCGATCGGAGAGAGGGGTGGCGCAATGCCACGCGAGGGAACCGGTCCCGACTTCATCGAGGCGCTGGCGCGCGGGCTCGAGGTGATCACCGCGTTCGGGCCGCAGCGGCCGGAGATGACGCTCGCCGAAGTCGCCGCGGCGACCGGGCTGGCCCGCCCGACCGCCCGCCGGATCCTGCTCACCCTCGAAGAGCTCGGCTACGTCCGCACCGACGGGCGCGGCTACGCCCTGACCCCGCGGGTGCTCGGCCTCGGCGTGGCCTACGTGCGGTCGATGGGCCTGTGGGAGGTCGCCCGGCCGCACCTGGAACGCCTGGTCGCCCGCACGGGCGAATCGTGTTCGATCGCCCAGCTCGACGGCTCCGACATCGTCTACGTCGCCCGGGTGGCGGTCCCGAAGATCGTGGGGCTGAGCGTGCAGATCGGCACCCGGTTCCCGGCGTTGCCGACGTCGCTGGGCAAGGTGCAGCTCGCCGCACTGCCGCCGGACGAGCTGGAGGCGGTGCTGGCCCAGCCGACCCGGTCGGGGCTGGTCCCGCGCTGGCAGCCGGACCGCGCCGAGCGGGACGCCGCGCTGCGGGAGGTCCGGGCCCGCGGCTGGGCGCTCACCGACGAGCAGCTCACGCTCGGGATCCGGTCGGTGGCGGCGCCGCTGCGCGACGGGGCGGGGCGGGTGATCGCCGGCGTCAACGTCAACTGCCACGCCGCCGAGACCCCGGTGGAGAAGCTGCTCGACCACCACCTGCCCCTGCTGCTGCAGACCGCCGGGGAGATCAGCGCGGACTTCGCGCGCCTCGACGAGGTCCCGCACGTCACCGTCCCGGCGGTGTCTTGACCGCAGGCACACTCGGGAGCAGACTGCGGACACTAGTCCGACAGGCGGACACGAGTGGAGGCACTGCGTGGAACCACCCACCGGCCCGCTGTCCGGGCTGCTGGTCGCGGACTTCTCGCGGGTGCTGGCCGGCCCGTACGCCACGATGCTGCTGGCGGACATGGGCGCCGACGTCGTCAAGGTCGAGGGCCCGCAGGGCGACGAAACGCGCACCTGGATGCCGCCGGTGCGCGGGGACGTCTCGACCTACTACCTCGGCGTCAACCGCGGGAAGCGCTCCATCGCCCTGGACCTGCGCGACGAGGCCGACGCCGTCCTCGCCCGCGAGCTGGCCGCCCGCGCGGACGTGCTGATCGAGAACTTCAAGCCCGGCGGGCTGGCCAAGTACGGCTTGGACTACGAGGCGGTCCGGGCAGCCAACCCCGGCAGCGTCTACGCCTCGATCAGCGGCTTCGGGGCCGGCGAAGGCGCGCACGTTCCCGGCTACGACCTGATGGTGCAGGCGATTTCGGGCCTGATGAGCCTGACCGGCGATCCGGACGGACCGCCGTACCGGGCCGGGATCTCGGTGTTCGACGTCATGGCGGGCAACCACGCGGTGATCGGCATCCTGGCCGCGCTGCGCCACCGCGACGCGACCGGCGAGGGCCAGCACGTCGAGGTCAACCTGCTGTCCTCGGCCCTGACCGGCCTGGTCAACCACAGCTCGGCCTACGCCGCCGGCGGCGTGGTGCCCTACCGGATGGGCAACGCCCACCCCAGCGTCTTCCCCTACGAACCGCTGCCGACCGCCGACGCCGACCTGATCGTCGCCGCGGCCAACGACGGGCAGTTCCGCCGGCTGTGCCAGGTCCTCGACCTGCCCGAGATCCCGGACGACCCGCGGTTCGCCCGCAACGCCGACCGCACCGAGAACCGCGAGGAGCTGCGGCCGATCCTGGTGGAGCGGCTGGCGAAACGCGGTGCGGTGGACTGGTTCGACGCGCTGACCGAGGTCGGTGTCCCGTGTGGACCGATCAACACGATCGACGGCGGGTTCGCGATGGCCGAGCGCTTCGGGCTGGACCCGGTCGTCGAGGTGGGCGAAGGCGACCGCGCGGTCCCGACGACCCGCCACCCCATCCGGTTTTCCGCGACCCCGGCCGGGTACCGGCTGCCGCCGCCGGAGCTCGACGAGCACGGTGCCGAACTGCGAACGTGGCTGACGGAGCCCGCCGATGGCTGACCCGGTCTACGAAACCGCCCTCGGTGCGTCCACGAAGGACAAGATCACCCTGCTCGGGCAGGACCTCGCCGAGGACGTCATGGGGAAGGTCGGGTTCGGCGAGCTCGCTTTCTGGCTGGCGACCCAGCGACGTCCGTCCCCAGGGGAAACGAGGGTCTTCGAGGCGGTGCTGGCCGCGCTGGCCGACCACGGCTTCACCCCGACCGCGATCGTCACGCGGCTGACGTACCTGTCCGCGCCGGACTCCGTCCAGGGTGCCCTGGCGGCCGGCCTGCTGGGCGGTGGGTCGCGTTTCCTCGGCGTCACCGAAGACTGCGGCCGGTTCCTGCACGACGTCCTCACCGAGGCCGGCGAACGGCCGTCGGACGAGGCCGGGTGGGACGCGCTCGCGCTCGCCACCGTCGAAAAGGCCCGCGCGGCGAAGAAGTTCGTCCCCGGCCTCGGGCACCACGTGCACAAGGACGGCGACCCGCGCACCCCGCGGCTGTTCGCGATCGCCGCCGAAGAGGGGCTGCGCGGCCCGCACCTGGAGCTGTTCGCCGCGATCGGCCGGGTGCACCCGCAGGTGCTGGGCCGGACGCTGCCGCTCAACGGGGCCGGCGTCTGCGGGGCCGCGCTCGCCGACCTCGGGCTGCCGCTGGAGCTGCTGCGCGGGTTCGCGCTGCTGGCCAGGACCGCCGGGCTGATCGGCCAGCTCGCCGAGGAGCTGCGGCACCCCGTCGCCAACGACGTCTTCCTGTCCGTCGACCTGAACAACCGGTCGGTCCCGCCGGATCCGCACGCGTGAGAGGAACGCCGATGCAGCTGGTCACCGAGGACAACATCACCGAGCTCGCCGCGCAGCGCTGGGCGAGCGCGCACGATCCGCGGACGGCGGAGGTGATGGCGGCGCTGGTGCGCCACCTGCACGCCTTCGCCCGCGAAGTGCGGCTCAGCGAGACCGAGTGGATGGCCGCGATGCGGTGGCTGACCGAGACCGGGCAGATCAGCGACGAGAAGCGGGAGGAGTTCATCCTCGCCTCCGACGTGCTCGGGCTGAGCATGCTGGTAGTGCAGATGAACCACGCCTTCGACGCGAAGGCGACCCCGGCCACCGTGCTCGGCCCCTTCCACATCGACGGCTCGCCGGAGAAGGAGTTCGGCGGCGACATGTCCGACGGCCTGCCCGGCACGCCGCTGTACATCACCGGCACGGTCCGCGGCCTGGACGGCTTCCCGGTGGTCGGCGCGGTCCTCGACGTCTGGCAGGCCGACGAGGAAGGCGCGTACGAGTCGCAGATCCCGGACATCGACGAGGCCCGGCTGCGCGCGAAGTACACCAGCCGCGCCGACGGGACGTACTGCCTGCGCACGATCGCGCCGAAGGGGTACTCGATCCCGATGGACGGCCCGGTCGGCGCGCTCATCCGCGGCACCGACATCAGCCACTTCCGGCCCGCGCACGTGCACTTCCTGATCAACGCGGCCGGCTACGAGCCGCTGATCACCCACCTGTTCCAGGAGGGCGCGCAGTACCTGGACAGCGACGTGGTGTTCGGCACCAAGCAGGAGCTGGTGGTCGCCTTCGAGCCGCGCGAGCCGGGGCCGACGCCGGACGGCGGCACGTCGGCGGAGCCGTGGCTCGAGGCGCGTTACGACTTCGTCCTGCAGCCGGTCTGACCGCCGGTGCGCGCGGCGGAGATCCGCACCGCCGGGCAGCCCCCGGTGGTGGTGGACCGGGCCGAGCCGGTCCCCGGACCCGGCGAGGTCGCCGTCCGGGTGACGGCGGCGCCGATCACCCCGCTCGATCTGCTGTGCGCGTCCGGCACGTCCTACTTCGGCGCACCGGCCACGCCGTACGTGCCGGGCGTGCAGGGGGTGGGCGAGCGGGCGGGGAGGCCGGTCTGGTTCGCCACCGCGGCGGGCATGCAGCCCGGGGACGGCAGCATGGCCGAGCACGCGGTGGCCGCGTCCGCCGACGTGGTCGTCCTGCCGGACGGGGCCGATCACACGCTGGTCGCGGCGCTCGGGCTGTCGGCCGTCGCGGCGTGGCGGTGCCTGACGGGCACGGGCGGGCTGGCCGCGGGTGAGACGGTGCTGGTGCTCGGCGCGGGCGGGGTGGTCGGCCAGTCGGCCGTCCAGCTGGCTCGGGTGGCCGGGGCCGGGCGGGTGATCGCGTGCGCGCGCTCCGAGGCGGCGTTGGACCGCGCCCGCTCGTCCGGCGCGGACGGCACGGTCCGGCTCGAGGACGGCGAGGACGCCGACGAGCTGGCGCAGCGGCTGTCCGCGGTGGCCGGCCCGGTCGACCTGGTGATCGATCCGGTGTGCGGGCTCCCGGCCGTGGCGGCCTTGCGGACCCTGCGCCCGGGCGGGCGGCTGGTCAACCTGGGCAGCGCGGCCGGCGAGGTGTGCCCGGTGCCGTCGGCCCTGCTGCGCAGCCGGTCTCTGCGGATCCTCGGCTACACGAACAACGAGCTCAGCGCGGGCGAACGCCGGGAAGCGCTGCTCACGGTGGTGGACCAGGCGGTGCGAGGGGCGTTGACGGTCGGCTACGAGCGGGTCCCGCTCCAGGACGCGGCCCGGGCGTGGCGCCGCCCGGGCCGTGTCGTTCTGGTGCCGTGAGAAGCGGTTCGGTCACTGACCCCCAGGACCGGGTTTCGGCACGTCGCCGATGTAGGGACCGCTTCCCACCCCGCCCACCGGGTTGGGGTCGCTCGAGGCGGACGCCACGGGGGCGAGCACGGCGAGCGCGGCCGCGGTGAGCAGAGCGGCAGCTACAGCACGTTTCATCGATGGGCTCCTTCGCGTTCCCCCGCATTCTGCGCGATCCGGCTTCCAAACCGCTTCCGCTTTCCGGAATTCACCGCCGCGGGGGCCGCGATCACGCGGATCGGCCGCGCACGGTGGTCAGGCGGGTGCGGGCAGCGATCGAGGTCACCTCGCCGGGGCGAGCTTCTGGCAGGGAGCGGCGGGGAACTCCGGTTCGGCGGCCGGGATTTCGGTGCAGCCGCCGCGGTCGGCCGAGGCGAAGCTCGCCCAGCCGTTGCCCGCCCACCGGTAGGCGACCCGGGCCGGCGGCTCGCCGCTGTGCCGCTGCAGGTCGCGGATCAGCCAGCTCTGGTCGCACGCCCGGGTGGTACCGGGGTGTTCGGCCTCCGCACTGAACTCCGGCTGCGCGATCCACGCCGGGTCGCAGTGGCTGTCTCCGACCGAGGCATGATCGATCCGGCGACGCTGCTCATCCGGCCTTGAGGACAGGCCCTAGCGGCCGTAGCCCTCCGCCGCCAGCACCTTGCCCATCAGCTCGTAGGCGGCCGGGTCCTCCGGGGCCACCGTGGCCAGGCCGTCGACGTAGCGGTTGTACATGCAGAACGCCGCCGCGATCAGGACCGTGTCGTGCAGTTCGACGTCGGTCGCGCCCTCCGCGCGCGCCGCCGCGATCAGCTCGGGTGTCACCGCCCGGCCGGTTTCGCGGGTGGCGAGGGCGATCCGCAGCAGCGCCTTCATCTTCGCCCCCAGCGGGGCGTCGTCGACGCCGGCGCAGGCCGCGTCGACCACCGCGCGGCCGCCGTCGAGGGTTTCGGCCGCCGCCGCGGCGTGGCTTCCGTGGCAGAAGCGGCATTCGTTGCCGTTCGACACCACCGCCGCGATCAGCTCGCGCTCGCCGACGGTCAGGCTGCTCGGGCCGCGCAGGAGCGTCTGCGCCAGTGCGTTGAGCGGGACGGCGGTCTCGGGCCGGAACGCCATCAGGGAGCGGATGCCGGGCAGCTGCGGGTCGAGCGGGATGTGCGGCATCGGGTCCTCCTGGCGAGCGCGAAAGATCGTCCCGTGCAGTCTTTCGGGTGGCGGCGGCCCGGCCAACCTCCGTGTTGCCCAACCGGGCCGCCGCCGAAAGCGCTAACCGATCGCGAAGTCGTCCGCGTAGACGGCACTTTGGCCGTACCAGCCGTGGACGTAGACCGTCACCGCGCCCGACGCGCCGGTCGTGAACGGCACCGACAGCCGCGTCCAGCCGCTGCCGGACGTCCACGCGCTCGCCGTGGCTCCGCCCCGGACGCCGACGTAGGCGTAGTTGCCCTGCACCCACGCCGTGAGGGTGTAGGCGTGGTTCGGGGCGAGCGTCACGGTCTGCGCCGCTTCGCCGGTGGCCGATGCCGAGGGCGTCACCTGCAGGGCGTGCGTGCCCGAGTGCGCCGGCGAGGCGACGATCGCGTCGCCCGGGGCGGTCCAGGGGCTCAGCGCGCCGGTTTCGAAGCCGCCGTTGACCACGCCACCCGCGGGCGGGGTGCCCTTGACGGTAAGGGTGAAGGTGGTGTTGTGGCTGCCGGAGGCGGCGGCGCCGGTGACGGTGAGCGGGTAGACGCCCGGGACGGCCGCCGAGGTGGTGCTCACCGAGAGCGTCGCGCTGCCGCCCGCGGTCACTGAGCCGGGGCTGACGGCCGCGCTGACGCCGGCGGGCGCGCCGGTGACCGAGAGGGTGACCTGCTGGGCGGAGCCGGAGGTGACCGCGGTGCTCACCGTCGCCGACGCCGAGCCGCCCGGGTCCACCGCGGCCGAGGCCGGGTTCGCGGCGAGGGAGAAGTCGTTGCCGGGCACGGAGGTGCCGCCGGTGAAGGGTGCGAACGCGTGGCTGAAGAACCAGGTGTCCTGGGCGATGCCGGAGCAGTTGTCGGCCGCGGCGCCGCCGGGGCAGCTGCCGTTGTCGCGTTGCAGCGCCCAGAAGGACAGCGTGTTGATGCCCTTCGAGACGGCCCAGTTGTAGACGGTGGCGGCGTCGGCGGTGGTGAACGTCTCGGCCGGGCCGAAGTCGTCGACGCCGATCATCTCGGTGATCCCGACCGTCGCCCACAGCTGCGCCTGGGTCTTGCCCGGGTAGAGGGCGGCCAGCTGCGAGACCAGGCCGGTGGCGGCGGTCTGGGTGTCGGTGGCCATCTGGTGGGCGGCGTTGTCGTAGTAGTCGAAGGTCATCAGGTTGACGACGTCGACGCGGGTGCCGTTGGTGACGGCGTTGCGCAGCACGTTCAGGCCGCTGTCGGCGAGGCCGCGGGTGGTCGTGGGCAGGGTGTAGGAGATCTGCAGCGGGCGCCCGGAGGCCGCCGCCCAGTCCTGGACCTTCTTGAGGGCCTTGTTGCGGCGGTCGATCCCGGCGGAGTTGGTCAGCGAGTTGTCCTCGATGTCCATGTCGAGCCGGGGCACGTCGTAGGTGGTGATCACCGCCTCGTAGGCGGCGGCGATGGAGTCGACGCTGGTGCAGCTGTCGGCGATCTCGGTGCCGGTGTTGTCGGCGGTGTAGCCGCCGAAGGACGGGATGACGTCGCCGCCGCGGGAGCGGATGGTGGCGATGTCGGCCCCGAAGGTGCCGGTGGCGATCGGCATGCCGGTGTCGCCGTTCCAGTACACCGTGCAGGAGCCCTTGGTGGCGGCCTGGATGAACGCCATGGTGAGGTGCTTGGCGCCGGACTGCTGCGCCAGCGCGGCGGGGCTCTCGCCGGTCCAGGCTTCGAAGTACGGCGCGAAGACGTGCGCGGGCAGCGGCGTGGCGGCTTCGGCGGTGCCGGCCGCGGCGACCAGGGATCCGGCCGAGAACGCCGCCAGGGCAAGGGAAACGGACAATCGGGAGAAAGGTCTGCGTCGACGCATCTGCGCTCCTGAACCGGCGGGGAGCCGTGCGGCGGCGTGGCACGGCGGGACCGCTTCAGGATTGGATCAGACCAATCCACCCGTCAAGGTCTAGACCACTAAACCGGCCGGATGGCGGCAGTGATTGGTCGGCCGGCGAACCGGTCGCGAACACACCGGGTGAGCAACGATCGTGACAAAAACGTTCCAACTCGGCGGGGTGGCCGGTAGCGTTCTGGTCCGTGCGGGTGATCTGGGGGAAGAATGGACGACGCAGAGTGACCAAGCCGTGGCGGGCGGCGCCGAAGGCCGCCCTCTCCAGCCCGCTGACGCTGATCGTGGCGGCCGTGACCTCGCTGCTGGCGTGCTTCCTGGGCACCGCCGCGGTGCTGCAGGCCTCCGCGGCCGGTGGCGCCACGGTCCGGTACCAGACGGGCATCACCTGCCCGGACAGCTACGGCCCGGTGTTCGGCAAGGGCAACATGCCGGTGGCGAACATCCCGGCGGTGACCGGCGCGATCGAGCGCCACGCCGCCGCGCACGGGTTCGGCGCGCCCGTCGTCGGCCAGTTCACGAACGTGCTGCGCGGCACCGAGTTCAACGGCGACCCGCACTACAAGATCCGTCTCGGCTACCGCGACCAGGTGGGCCTGGACAACCTGACGCTGCAGCAGGGCACGCGCGCGCCGGGGCTGTGGCTGGGCAACGTGGTGGCCGACGCCGAGCACATCGGCGTCGGCACGAAGCCGAGCCTGCAGGGCGTGCCGCTGCCGCCGGTCACCGGCATCTACCGCGACCTGCTCGACCCGCCGCCGCGGTGGTGGTGCTCGCAGCAGTCGGGGGCGGTGATCGACCGGCTGGTCGACGACCCGATCGACTCGATCGTCTTCGCCACCGACCGCAGGACCTTCGACGACGCGGTCAAGGCGATCGGCCTGCCGACCGTGCAGTACTTCCAGGTCTCCTTCTACGAGCCGGCGCCCACGACGCTCAGCGCCGCGGAGGACCTGCTGCAGCGCTCGAAGGACCTGGTCGCCGACGTCCGCGCCGACCTGACCGCCCAGGGCCTCGGCTCGCTGATCGCCGCGGACGTCCCGACGTTCGAGCGTTCGGTGCAGATCGCCCGCCAGGCGCAGGACAACGTGTTCGTCTCGATCCTGCCGCTGGCGCTGATCAGCGTGCTGGTCGGGTGCGCCGGCCTCGGCACCGTGGCGCTGCAGTGGTACCAGCGGCGGCACGCGCAGCTGCGGCTGCTCTCGGCGCGCGGCAGCGGGCCCGCGGCGCTCGGCGGCCTCGCCGTCGCCGAGCTGGGCCTGCCGATCCTGCTCGGCGGGGCGGCGGGCGCGGTCGCGGCGCGGCTGCTGCTCGGCGTCTACGGCCCGCCCGGCCGCCCGGACCCGGGCGCCGAGCTGACGGCCGTCGGCGTCGCGGCCGGGACCCTGCTCGTGTCGCTGGTGCTGCTGGCGCTGATCGTCGCGGTCCGGGTGCACCGGGAGTTCGAGCTGGGCCGGGTGCGCCGCGGCGCCAAGCGGGTGCGGGTGCTGGCGTTCTTCCCGTGGGAGCTGGCCACGGCGGGCATGGCGTGGCTGGGCTGGACGCGGCTGACGCACTACGGCACGGCGTCGCGGCTGGGCAATCCCCTGCCCCAGGTGGACCCGCTGGCCCTGACCTACCCGGTGTTCGTCGTGCTGACCGTCGGGCTGCTGACCGCCCGGCTGGCGTGGCTGGCGCTGCACGCGTCGCACCGGGCCCGGTTCTGGTCGCGCCCGGCGCTGCAGCTGGCGATCCGGCGGCTGGCCGGCGCCCGCGCCCCGGTGACCGGGGTGCTGGTCATCGGCACCCTCGCCATCGGCACGCTGGCCACCGGCATCGGCATCGCCGACGGCCAGGAGGAAGCGCTCGACACCAAGTCGGCGATCTTCGTCGGCAGCAACGCCCGCCTCGACACCGACAGCCCGATCGGCATGGGCCAGGTCGCGATGCCCGCGGCGCTGGCCGGGAACAGCACGGTGGTCGGCGAGCTGACCGGCACCGGCAGCGTGGTGCTGGTGGTCGATCCGGCGACGTTCGCCCGCGGCGCCGCGGTGGAGCACGTCCCCGGCGACGAGCTGCCCGGGCTGCTGGAGAAGATCTCGCGACCCGACCCGCGCGGCACGCCGGTGATCCGCGTCGGGCACACGGCCAAGCAGAACGCCAAGCTGCCCGACGACCTGCCCGACGCGGTCGTCGCCGGCGACCTGCCGGTGTTCCCGATGATCGGCACCTCCCCCGGCTACGTCATCTCCCGGACGGTGCTCAGCCACGCGCAGCTGGACGGCATCCCGAAGTGGAGCGTGCTGACCACCGCGTCGATGGCGGACGCGACCGCCGCGCTGCGGGCGGCGGGGGTGTTCATCCCGAACCGGATCAGCCGCGAGTCCGCTTTGGACGGTCTGCCGTTCTTCGTGGTGTCGTGGACGTTCTCGTTCGTGGCGCTGCTGGGCGCGGTGCTCGGGGTGGTGGCGATCCTCGCGCTGCTGGTGGCGGTCGAGGTGCGGCGGCGGCAGAACGCCCTGGCCGGCGCGCTGGTGCTGCGGATGGGCATGCGGCCGCGGACGCTGCTGGCCAGCCACCTGATGGAGCTGGGGGCGCTGAGCGGGCTGGCGGTCGTGGTCGGTGTGGTGTGCGGGGTCTCGGTGGCGGGCCTGTCGGTCCCCCGGTTCGACCCGGCGACGTTCCTCGCGCCGCGCTCGGCGCTGCCGGACCCGCTGCCGTTCGTGCTGACCGTCGTCGTGATCGGCGTGGCGGTGGTCGCGCTGGCCGGCTGGATCGCGGTGCGCTCGGTGCGCACCGCCCGGACCGCGGAGCTGATCCGTGCCTGAGAAGCCCATCTTTTCGCTGCGCGGCATCGGCGTCGACTACCCGACCCCCGCCGGGATCGTCACCGGCGTCGACGACGTCAGCCTCGACGTGCCGGCGCGCGGGATGACCGTGCTCGCCGGGCCGTCCGGGTCCGGGAAGTCGACGCTGCTGCGGGTGCTGGGGCTGTTCGAGCAGCCCGCGCGCGGCACGCTGACCTTCCAGGGCGCCGACGTCCGCACGCTCAGGCACCGCGAGCGGCGCGCGCTGCGGCGCCACCACCTGGGCCTGGTGTTCCAGAACCCGGCCGACAACCTGCTGGGCTACCTGACCGTCGCCGAGAACCTGCACGCCGCGGCCGAGGCCGCCGGGACCGAGTGCACCGCCGAGGACATCCTCGGGCAGCTGGGCCTGCACGGCACCGGTGACTGGAAGATCGCCGCGCTGTCGGGCGGGCAGCAGCAGCGGCTGGCGTTCGGGTGCGTGCTGGCCGCGCGCTCGACGGTGATCCTCGCCGACGAACCGACGTCCCAGCTGGACGAGGCGTCGGCCGACCTGGTGCTGGAAACCCTGCTGTACCTGGTGGACCAGGATTTCGCGGTCCTGGCCGCCTCGCACGACGAACGCCTGATCGACCTCGGCGCGCGGGTGGCCCGGCTGCACAAGGGTGCGCTCGAGGGCGTCGAAGAACGGGAGCTGCCGGCATGACACTCGTGGAAGCGGTCGGGCTGCGCCGCAGTTTCGCCCACCCGAGCGGCGACATCGAGGTGCTGCGCGGGCTGGAACTGCGCGTGGCCGCGGGCGAGCTGGTGACGGTGTCGGGCCGGTCGGGGTCGGGCAAGAGCGCGCTGCTGGCGCTGCTGTGCGGGTTCGACTCCCCCGACGCCGGCTGCGTGCTGCTCGACGGCGTCCCGATCAGCGGCGCGCCGCCGTGGCACACCTGCGCGGTGCTGCCGCAGGCGCTCGGCCTGGCCAACGAGCTGACCATCGCCGAAAACGTGGCCCTGCCGCTGCGGCTGCGCGCGGACGTCCCGCGCCCGTCGCCGAAGGCGATCGCCGAGCGGGTCACCGGCCTGCTGGACGAGCTGGGCATCGGCGACCTCGGCGACCGCTACCCCCTGGAGGTGTCGTTCGGGCAGCAGCAGCGGGTGGCACTGGCCCGCGCGGTGGCCGGCCGCCCACGGGTCCTGCTGACCGACGAGCCGACGGCCCACCTGGACGCCGGCTCGACGCCGCGGGTGCTGCGGCTGCTGCGCCACTGCGCCGAGGAGGGCGCGGCGGTGATCGTCGCAACCCACGACGACGAGGTCCACCGCATCGCCGACCGCCGCGTCCGCCTGCTCGACGGAGTCCTCACGGCCCTGCTGGACTGACCCCGACGCGGCCTGCCTCCGCGAGCACTGCCACCGGAGCCCACCCGGCCCGCGCCCCTCCGCTCGACGCCGCGCTCACGGCACCACCGGACTGACCCGCGGCCTGCCTCGCGACCATTGCCACCCGAGCCCACCCGGCCCGCCGCTCGACGCCGCGCTCACGGCACCACCGGACTGACCCGCGGCCTGCCTCCGCGACCACTGCCACCCGAGCCCGCCCGGCCCGCGCCCCTCCGCTCGACGCCGCGCTCACGGCACCACTGGACTTCCCCAGGGTCCGGCGAAGTCAGTCGCTGCTGCGGTGTTCCGTGGTGGCAGCGGGGTCTGCCGACCTCCGCCGGAAGGCCGGGCGGCTCCGGTTCACCTCGGCCGGCAAGCACCTCGGTACCCACCACCCCGAAGCCGGGGATCATGGCGACCACCCGCCCGCGCCCCCTCTGCTCGACGCCGCGCTCACGGCGCCGCCGGACTGACCCGCGGTCCGGCGTCGGGAACCCCGGCGTAGTCCGGCAGGTCCACGCCGTTGATCGCGCGCTCGATCACCGGCATCAGCGCCTCCATGTCCGGTTCGGCGTGCTCGGCGCCGGCGTCGCGGCTCTGCACGTGGAGGCGGCCGATCTCCTGGTTGGCCTCGACGAACGGGCGCATCTGCGCTTCGTACCGGGCGAACCCCACCGCGGGGTCCCACCCGGCCGCGGCCAGCTCGCCGGCCAGCAGGTACGCGCCGACCAGGGCCAGCCCCGTGCCGCCGCCGGACATCGGGGACGAGCAGGAGGCCGCGTCGCCGATCAGCCCGACCCGGCCCTCCGACCAGCGGTCCATCACCACCTGGGCGACCTGGTCGAGGTAGAAGTCCGGGGTGTCGTCGAGGTGGGCGAGGATCTCCGGGGTCCGCCAGCCCAGGCCGGCCATCCGCTCGCGCAGCAGCCGCTTCTGCGCGTCGATGTCGCGGTGGTCGACGTCGAAGCCGTCCGAGGGGAAGGAGAGCATGGCCATCGCCCGGGTGGGGTCCTTGAGGGGCCGCAGCCCGGCCGAGCGGCCCTCGTGCTGGTGGTCGATCAGCCACCGGTCGATCCCGAACTCGTTGGGCACGCTGTAGAAGGCCAGCACCATCCCGAGGTGGCGGACGAACCGCTCGCGCGGCCCGAAGACCATCGCGCGCAGCGCCGAGTGCAGCCCGTCGGCCCCGATCACCAGGTCGAAGCGCCGCCGGTCGCCGACGGCGAAGGTGACGTCGACGCCGTCGGCGTCCTGGGTCAGCTCGGCGATCCGGTCGCCGAAGAGGTACTCGACTTCGTCACGCGTGTCGTCGTAGAGCACCTCGGACAGGTCTCCGCGCAGGATCTCGATGTCCGCGATGTAGCCGTCGCCGCCGTCGTCCTCGGCGTTGAAGGTCTCCAGGACGGTTCCGTCGGCGTCCACCGTGTACGCGCCGGCGGTCTCCGTGCGGGCCGCGCGCACCGCCGCGTCCAGCCCCATCCGGCGGATGACCTCCTTGGCCACCCCGCGGGCGTCCACCGCCTGCCCGCCGGGCCGCAGCCCGGGTGCCCGCTCCACGACGGTGACCTCGGCGCCCCGCCGCCGCAGCCAGTGGGCCAGCGCCGGCCCCGCGATGCTCGCCCCCGCCACCAACACCCTGTTGCCGCTCATGCGGTCCCCCATCGTCGTTCCGGATGACGGTCGGGAGTGTAGTGGCTGGGTACGACAACCGATCAGGAATCGAGAAGCGCAGGTCAGGACCGCGGCCATAGCGTTGCCGACGTACCGCAGACCACGAGCTTCAGGAGCACCGAAGATGAGCACCCAGGGGATCAAGACCGTCCTGCACCCCGTCACCGACCTGGCCGCCGCCAAGGCCGTCTACACCGCGCTGCTGGGCCTCGAGCCGCAGGCCGACGCGCCCTACTACGTCGGCTACGACACCGCGGGCCAGCACATCGGGCTGGTGCCCGGCGGCGCGCAGCAGGGCATGACCGGGCCGGTCACCTACTGGCACGTCGACGACATCGAGGCGAAGCTCGCCGAGGTCACCAAGGCGGGCGGGACGGTCAAGGACGAGCCGAAGGACGTCGGCAACGGCCGCCTGGTGGCGACCTTCACCGACGCCGACGGCAACGTCCTCGGCCTGCTGCAGGACGCTCAGGGCTGATCGAGGGCGGTGGCCCGGCTGACCTCTTCCCAGGCGGCCAGGTCCGCCGCGACGGCCTCGTGGTGGGCGCGGATCGCTTCGACGGCGTCCGCGCCCAGCGCGAGCCGCAGCGGGGCGTCGGCGCTGCCCACCGCGCGGACGATCGCCGCGGCCGCCTTGGCCGGGTCGCCCGGCTGGGTGCCGTCCATGTTCTCGACCGCCGCCCGGGTTCCGCTCGTCGAAGCCGCGTAGGCCTCGATCGTGCGGGAACGGTGCATCCGGCCGCCGCCGAACTCGGTGCGGAACGCGCCCGGCTCGACGATCAGCACCCGCACCCCGAACGGCGCCACCTCCGCGGCCAGCGCTTCGGAGATGCCTTCCAGTGCGAACTTCGCCGCGCAGTAGGCGCCGAAGCCGGGCGGGGCCAGCTGCCCGCCCATCGAGCTGAGCTGCACGAGCGTGCCGCTGCCCTGCGCGCGCAGGTGCGGCAGCACCGCCTTGGTGACCGCGACGGCGCCGAAGAACATGACGTCCATCAGGCTGCGCAGTTCCTCCAGGGTGAGCTCTTCGACCGCGCCGACCGAGCCGTGGCCGGCGTTGTTGACCACGACGTCGATCCGGCCGAACGTGTCCAGTGCGGTCTTCACCGCCGCGTCGATCTGCCCGGTGTCGGTGACGTCCAGTGCCGCGGTCCGGACCAGGTCGCCGCCGCGTTCCTGCAGGTCCGCCAGGGTTTCCGGGCGCCGGGCGGTGGCCAGGACGCGGTCGCCCGCGGCCAGTGCGGCCAGCGCGATCTCCCGGCCGAAGCCGGCGGAGCAGCCGGTGATCAGCCAGACGCGGCCGTCGGTGTTCGTCATCTTCCGTTTCCTCCCAGTGGTTCCTCCCTTCCCATCCTGGAGACGATCACGGCCGGGCCGCCAACACCGATGTCCTGCCGCGGCTACAGTCGGAGCCTGTGACCCCCGAGTTGCGGCAGCTCCGCTACTTCGTCGCCGTGGCCGAGGCGACCAGCTTCACCCGGGCCGCCGCCGGGCTGCACCTGGCGCAGCAGTCGCTGTCCCAGCAGATCAGCGTGCTGGAACGGGCCCTCGGCGCCCGGCTGTTCGACCGCGACGCACGCGGGACGCGGCTGACCGCCGTCGGACGGCTCTTCCTGCCCGAGGCCCGCGCGGTGCTGGCGCGGGCCGACGAAGCCGTCGCGACGCTCGGGCGGGCGGTGCGCGGCGAGATCGGCGACGTCCGGCTCGTCTTCCTCGCCACGACGGCGAACTACCTGCTGCCGCCGGTGGTGCGCGCGGTGCGGGAGCGGTTCCCCGGGCTGGCGGTGACGACGGCCGAAGCACCGATCGCCGAGCTGGTGGACGGCCTGCGCGAGGGCCGGTTCGACCTGGCCTTCACCCGGCCGCCGCTGGTCGGCGACCTGGTGTCCCGGACGTTGCTGACCGAAGAGGTGTGCGCGGTGCTGCCCGTGGAGCACCCGCTGGCCGGGCGGGCGTCGCTGGCGCTGGCCGAGCTGGCGGACGAGCCGTGGGTGCTGACGCCGCGCGGCAGCTGGGAACCGTGGCACCGCAGCTACGACGACGACTTCGCCGCGGCGGGCTTCACCCCGCGGGTGGTGCAGCGGGCCGCCACCGTGCAGGGCCTGCTCGGGCTGGTCGCGGCCGGGGTCGGGGTGACGCGGCTGGCCCGTTCGTCGCACAGCCTGCGCCGTTCGGGGGTGGCGTTCGTGCCGCTGGACGGCGATGTCGCGCTCACGGAACTGGTGTGGCTGCCGGGCAACGACAACCCGGCGGTGCCGGCGATCGCCGAGGTCGCGGCCGACCTGGCGGCGGCGACGGACCTGACCCAGGCGGGCTGAGGCGTCAGAACGTCTTGGCGGTGTCGCGGGCGGCTTCGTGGGCGATCCGGCCGGCCTCGTCGGCGTCGCCGGTGAGGGTCGGGTGGAAGCGGATCTCGGTGACGTCGTCGATGCCGGTCCAGCCGAGCCAGCCGGTGAAGAACGGCGCCTGGAAGTCCGCGCCGAACTCCGGCCCGAGGCCGGGCGCCCACACGGCGCTGGTGTAGACGACCGCGGCGCGCTTGCCGCGGCCGGCCAGCAGGTGGCGGTAGCCGGTGGCCGGGTCGACGCCGAAGATCCAGCCGGGCTGGGACACGACGTCGACGAACTGCTTGAGCACGTACGGCACGCCGGAGTTCCACATCGGGACGCTGAACAGGAACCGGTCGGCGGCGTCGAAGCGGGTGAACGCCGCCCGCGCGGCCGCCCAGGCTTCGGCCTCCTCGCCCTGCGGGGTGCCGCCACCGAAGACGGTCATCTTGGCGCGGGCCGCGGCCGGGCCGAAGGCGGGCAGGGAGCCGTCCCAGAGGTCCCATTCGTCGATCTCGGCGTCCGGGTGCCGGTCGCGGTAGGTGTCCAGGAAAGTAGCTGCCAGGCGCAGCGACTGGGACGCTTCGCCTCGTGGGGACGCGGAAATGTGCAGCAGATCGGGCATGACTGTGCTCCTCGGACGGGTTCGGCTTTCGCCGGACAGAGAATCGGACTAGAGTCCGCTTATGTCCTCGAACCGTAGCGGACCGCAGTCCGCTTCGTCAACGCCCGCCGGGCTGCCGGTCCTCGGCGCGCCCGTCCGCGAGCGGGCCGACGCCGCCCGCAACCGGATCCGCGTCCTGGAAGCCGCCGAGAAGCTGTTCGCCGAACGCGGCGTCGACGCGGTGACCATGGACGACGTCGCGGGCGCCGCCGGCGTCGGCAAGGGCACCCTCTACCGCCGCTTCGGCGACAAGGGCGGCCTGGCGATGGCGCTGCTCGACGAGCGCGAACGCGAACTGCAGCAGCGGATCCTCACCGGCCCGCCACCGCTGGGCCCCGGCGCCGAACCCGCCGCCCGGCTCGGCGCGTTCGTCGAGGCCTACCTGGACCTGCTGGACCGGCAGCTGGACCTCGTCCTGCTGTCGGAGACCGCCACGACCGGTGCCCGGTTCCGGACCGGCGCGCACACGCTGTGGCGGCAGCACTGCCGGCACCTGCTCGAAGCCGGCGGGGCGCAGGACGCCGAGATCGCCGCGGACGTGCTGCTCGCGGCCCTGTCGGCCGAGCAGGTGCGGCACTGGCGGCGGGACCGCGAGCTCGGCTCGGCGCCCCTGGCGGAGTCGCTCGTCCGGCTGGTGCGGAGCTGGCTGCCGTGACGCACCGTGTCCACGGCCGGGCCGGTCCGTAGAATCGGCGGCGATGCGTCGTCTTCGGTGGTATTGGGGAGCCCTCGTCCTCGCGTGCGTGGCCTTGCTGGCCGGGTTTTTCGTCTTCTTCGGCTCCGAAAGCAAACCGGGGCAGCCGCAGCCGCGGCAGGGCCCGCCGGGCACCGGCCCGCTCACCGTCGTCGCGATGGGCGACAGCACGGTCTCCGGCGAGGGCGCCGGCCAGTACACCGCCGACACCAACGGCCAGGGCGGCAACTGGTGCCACCGCTCCCCCAACGCCTTCGTCGAGAAGATCGCCGTCCCGGGCATCACCGCGCACGTCAACCTGGGCTGTTCCGGCGCGCCCGCCGAGCAGGTCGCGCTCGGCGACGTCAAGCAGTGGACCGAGGGTTCGCAGGCGCAGCGGCTGGCGGCGCTGGTGAAGGACCACCGGGTGGCCGCGGTGGTGATCGCGGTCGGCGCGAACGACGACCCGAAGTTCTCCAACCAGGTCAACGACTGCTTCAAGGCGTGGTTCGACGCCGGTGGCCCGTCGTGCAGCACCGCGCTGAAGCAGACCTGGCAGTCCAAAGTGGACGCGATGGTGCCGAAGGTCGCGAAGGCGGTCGCCGACGTGAAGGCCGTGCTGGCGTCCGCCGGTTACGTGCCCGCGGACTACCAGCTGATCCTCCAGTCCTACGCGGCGCCGATCGGCCCGGACCTGCCCGAGGACCTGCGCAGCCTCAACGGCTGCCCGTTCCGCGCCGAGGACCTGCGCTGGATCGCCCAGACCGGGATCGGCGTGCTGTCCTCGGGCCTCAAGACGGCGGCGCGGCAGACCGGGGCCCGCTTCCTGGACCTGGCCAAGGCGGGCGTCAAGCACGAGGCGTGCAGCGGCGGCGCGAACCCGGCGACGGAGTGGTTCACCCGGCTGACCCTGCAGCTGGCCGACCTCGGCCGGGCCGAGCGCGCGGGCCACGCGCTGCAGGAATCGTTCCACCCCAACGCCACCGGCCACGCGGCGATCGCCAACTGCCTGACGGAGTTCATCGCGGCCAAGGACGGCAACGCCTCCTGCCTGGCCGGCGCGGACGGCAAGCTCCACGCGGTCCCCGAGGTCGTCGCCCGCTGACCCGCACGTACCCCAAGGGTCGGTTCCCGTACCCCGACGGTCGACCGGCGTACCCGGAGGGTCGGTTCGCGAGCCGACCCTCCAGGTACGCGAGCCGACCCTCCAGGTACGCAAGCCGACCCTCCAGGTACGCGAGCCGACCGTCCGGGTACGTCAGCCGACCTTGCGGACCGAGGTCGTCTCCACGTCGGCGGGGGTTCCGTCCGCGCCGAGCGGTTGCAGCGGCGGCAGCGGGACACCGCGTTCGTCCACGAGCACCGAGTGCGGTTCGCCGGGGGCGAACGCGTGCCGTTCGCCCCACTGCCGGAGCGCGACGACGACGGTGAACAGGTCGCGCCCGGCCGGGGTCAGGACGTAGACCTGGCGTCGGCCCGAGGGCGCGGTCCGCCGGTCGAGGACGCCGTGCTCGACCAGGCGGCGCAGCCGGTCGGTCAGGATGTTGCGGGCGATCCCGGTGCGCTGCCGGAAGTCGGTGAACGACCGGGCGCCGTCCATCGCGTCGCGGACCACGAGCAGGCTCCAGCGGTCGCCGACGAGGTCGAGCGCGCGCGCCACCGGGCAGTTCGGGTCGGTCCAGTCCTCGGTCACCACACCTCCGGAAGAGTTGCTGTTCGCAACCATTCTGCCGTACGGTCGGATCAGTTGCAAACTGCTACCAATGGAGGCGGGATGGGCCGGAACACGGTGCTGGCGGCCGTGTGCGCAGTCGCCGTCGCGAGCATCTACGCCGCCCAGCCCGCCCTCGCCGGGATCGGCGCGGACCTGGACGTGCCCGCGGCGGACCTGGGCTGGATCGTCGCGGCCGGTCAGCTCGGCTACCTCGCGGGCCTGGCCCTGCTCGTGCCGCTGGGCGACCTGCGGGACCGGCGCCGGCTCATCGCGGGACACCTGGTGCTGACGGCGGCGGGCGCGGTGGTCGCCGCGGCCGCGACCCGGCTTTGGGTGCTGCTGGCCGGGCTGGCCGTCGCCGGACTGTTCGCGGTCGTCGTCCAGACGACCGTCGCCTACGCCGCGGCGAGCGCCGCGCCCGGGGAACGCGGCCGCACCCTGGGCGCGGTCACCTCCGGGGTCGTCCTCGGCATCCTCGGCGCGCGCGTGGCGGCCGGGGCGCTGGCCACGGTGTGGGGCTGGCGCAGTGTGTACGTCGTGCTCGCGGTGCTCCTGGTGACACTGGCGGGAGTGGTGCTGAAGACGCTGCCGCCCGACCCGCGCCCCGGCCGGTCCTCGTACCGGGACGCCTTGGCCGACCTGGGCCGGCTGTTCCGCGAGCGGCTGTTCGTCTCACGCGGGCTGATCGCGTTCTTCCTGTTCGCCTCGTTCGGCACGCTGTGGAGCGGGCTGACGCTGCCACTCTCCGCCGCGCCGTGGCGGCTGAGCGCGGCGCAGATCGGCCTGTTCGGCCTGGCCGGGCTGGTCGGCGCGCTCGGGGCGGCCCGGGCGGGCCGCTGGGCCGACGCAGGGTTCGCGCGCCCGGTCACCCTCGGCGCGCTCGCCCTGCTCGCCGTCTCGTGGGCGGCAATCGGGCAGGCGCCGTGGTCGCTCACGCTCCTCGCGATCGGCGTGGTCGCGCTCGACTTCGCCGTGCAGGCCGTGCACGTCGGCAACCAGCACCTGCTGACCACCGCGCACCCGGAGACGACCAGCAGCGCGATCGGCGGCTACATGCTCTTCTACTCGCTCGGCTCGGCACTGGGCGCGACCGCGACGACGACCGCGTTCGCCGTCGCCGGCTGGGCCGGTTCGAGCGTTCTCGGCGCGGTGTTCGCGCTCTGCGCGCTGGCCGCCGCGCTCACAGGTCGAGGGCGGCCCGCAAGGCGATGTCGATCCGCTCCTGGACGTCCTGGTCGATCTCGGCGATCCGCTCGTCGAACCACGGGCGGTAGAGCCGGGTCAAGTTGAGCGTGGACACCCAGTAGCGGGCGTCGATCGCCACGCCGAGGATGTCCATCGGGTCGCGGTCGAGCAGTTCGGTGCCGAGCAGCCACGGCCGCTCGGACTCGTTCACCCCGTCCGAGGACAGCAGCACCACGGTGCGTTGCCGGGCCGGTTCGGTCGGGGGTGGTACGTCCAGACTTCACCCCTGCGCACGCAGATCCTTCTCCGCCGCGCTGCGTTCGGCCTCGTCCGATTCCGCGGCGGCCGGTTCCGGCTTCTGCGGGGTGTAACCCGTACGCACCGCCTCGCGCCTGGCTGCCTTCGACAGCCAGGACGAGACCGAGATTCCGTGGGCTTTCGCGGCCCGTTCGGCGAATTCCAGCGCGCCGCTGTCCAGCGAAAGCGTGACCTTACGTGTTGCCATACCTTTTACCGTACCAGCGCCCCGGCCGCCGGACGGAGCGCCGGCGTCAGAACGTCGGCGAACGTCCCTCGAACGGCGTAGAGAGCACCACCGTCGTGCGGGTCGACACCTTCGCCGCCTCCCGGATCCGCCGCAGCAGGTCCTCCAGCGCCAGCGGCGACTGGACGCGCACCAGCAGGATGTAGGACTCGTCGCCGGCCACCGAGTAGCACGACTCGATCTCCTTGATGTGCTGGATCCGCTGCGGGTAGTCGTCCGGGGCCGCCGGGTCGTTCGGCGTCAGCGAGATCAGCGCGGTCAGCGGGAGCCCGATCTGCTCGCCGTCGAGCCGCGCGGTGTAGCCGAGGATGACCCCGCGCTGCTCGAGGCGGCGCACCCGCTGGTGCACCGCCGACACCGACAGCCCGACCCGCTCGGCGAGGTCGGTGAAGCTGCGCCGCCCGTCCGCCGCGAGCTCCTGGACGATCGACTGGTCCAGCGGCTCCAGGCCGCCGGCGGTCATGCGTCCAGCACGACGAGCTCGTGCGGCTGGTTGTTGACGGACTCGGCACCGTCTTCGGTGACGATGACGATGTCCTCGATCCGGGCGCCCCACCGGCCCGCCTGGTAGATGCCCGGCTCCACGCTGAAGGCCATGCCCGGCTCCAGCGGCAGCGCGTTGCCGGCGATGATGTACGGCTCCTCGTGCACGTCCAGGCCGATGCCGTGGCCGGTGCGGTGGATGAAGTACTCGCCGAACCCGGCCTCGGCGATGACGTCGCGGGCGGCGGCGTCGACGGCCTCGGCGGTGACGCCCGGCTTCACCGAGGCGACCGCGGCGGCCTGGGCGCGCTGCAGCACCGCGTAGGTCTCGGCCACGTCGGCGTCCCGCGGCGTCCCGACGGCGTAGGTGCGGGTGGAGTCGGAGTTGTAGCCGGCAGGCAGCGGGCCGCCGATGTCGACGACCACGACGTCACCCTTTTCGATGACGCGGTCGGAGACGTCGTGGTGCGGGCTGGCCCCGTTCGGGCCGGAGCCGACGATCACGAAGTCGGCCTGGACGTGGCCCTCCTCGACGATGGCCGCGGCGATGTCGGCGCCGACCTCGGCCTCGGTGCGGCCCGGCCGCAGCCACTCGTGGACGCGGGCGTGCACCCGGTCGATCGCCGCACCGGCTTCGCGCAGCGACGCGATTTCCGCGGCGTCCTTGCGCATCCGCAGCTCCCGGACGACGGGACCGGCCAGCGTCTGCTCGGCGGTGCCGAGGGCGGCGCGCAGGGCGAGCACGTGCAGGGCCGGGGTGAAGTCGCTGACGGCGACGCGGCCGGGCTTGCCGAGCCGGTCGGCGACGAGCTCGTACGGGTCGTCGCCGTCGACCCAGGTGAGCAGCTCGACCCCGAGGTCGTCGGTCGGGACGTCGGCGTACCCGGGCGCCTCCAGCTTCGGCACGACCAGCGCGGGCGTGCCCTCGGCAGGGACGACGAGGGTGGTGAGCCGCTCGAACGAGCCCCCGGCCTGCCCGAGCAGGTACCGCAGGTCCGAGCCGGGCGCGATCAGCAGGGCATCGGTACCGGCGGCGGCCGCGGCAGCGCGGGCACGGTCCAGCCGCACCCGCAGGGCGGCGGCATCGGGAGCGGGCGTGTGAAGGGAACGGCGCGACATGACGCCGAGCCTAGTGGGGCGGCAGGGGAACCGGCCGCGCCCGGGGCCACGACATGCCGAGCCGGGTGACCCGACCCGCCCCGGCGGCCGCCGGTCGGCACCGGACCGTCCTCGCACGCGGGGCCCCGTTTTCCACGCTACCGGTCACCACCGACAATTCCGGCCCGGAACCTGCCCGGCCGCAGCCTTCGAGCGGATCCGCCGGCTGCCGCCGGACTCCCCGTCCAAAGGGCGAGAACACACCACGCCCCACCCGGGACTCACCTCCTCCCGTGCCGAGTAGCGTGGCTCGGCCCTCTCCCCCGCCTCCGGCATGGCAGGCTGTGCGGGTGACCGGATCCCTTGCCCTGCTCGACTCCGCGAGCCTGTACTTCCGCTCCTTCTTCGCCCTGCCCGACTCCCTGCGCGCCGCCGATGGGACGCAGGTCAACGCCGTGCGGGGGTTTGCCGACACGATCGCGCGGATCCTCACCGACCGGCGGCCCGCCCGGCTCGTCTGCTGCCTGGACGCCGACTGGCGGCCGAAGTTCCGCACCGACCTGCTGCCCAGCTACAAGGCGCACCGGGTGGCCGAGGAAACCGGCAGCGGCCCGGACGTCGAAGAGGTGCCCGACACGCTCACCCCGCAGGTCCCGATCATCCTCGACCTGCTCGAAGCCTTCGGGTTCGCCACCGCCGAAGCCGCAGGCTACGAGGCCGACGACGTCATCGGTGCGCTGGCCACCAAGGAGAAGGCCGACCCGGTCGAGGTCATCACCGGCGACCGGGACCTCTTCCAGCTGGTGCGCACCGAACCCACGCCGACCTCGGTCATCTACGTCGGCAAGGGGTGGGCCAAGGCCGAGGTGCTCGGGCCGGCCGAGATCGCCGAGCGCTACAGCCTCCCGCGTGACATCGCCGGGCCCGCCTACGCCGACATGGCCGCCCTGCGCGGCGACCCCTCCGACGGGCTGCCCGGCGTCGCCGGCATCGGCGAGAAGACCGCCGCGAAGCTGATCACGCAGTTCGGGTCGCTCGAAGCACTGGTCGCCGCCGGGGAAGCCGGCGACTCCGCCCTCCCGCTCAAGACGCGGCTGCGGCTGAAGGAGGCCGCGGACTACCTCGCCGTCGCCCCCACCGTGGTGCGCGTGGCGGTCGACGCGCCCGTCGAGCAGTCCCGCCCCGACACCGTCCCGGCGACCCCGGCCGACCCCGAGCGGGTCGCCGAGCTGACCGAGCGGTGGAACCTCGGCCAGCCGGTCGAACGGCTCCTCAAGGCCCTCCCCGGCGCCTAGAAGTACGTGCCGCACCACGGTGCGGCCGTCGTGGTGAACAGCTCGTCGGCCGCACCGAGTGCCGCCGCGGCGCGGACGTCGACGCGACCGGCCTCGGCCAGCGCCGTCGCCGTCCACTGCCCGAGGTAGAGCATGCCCAGGGTGTCGACGTCGAAGGCCAGGTCCGCGGCCGCCTCGGTGCGCCGGGCGCCCTCCGGGCCGATCTCGTAGTGCCCGGTGTTGGCCGGCAGCTGCCGGTCGGTCACCGCGACCACCACCGGGGCGGCCGGGCGGTAGGTGCGGGCGGCCAGCGCGGCCGCGACGTCGACCGGCCGCAGCCACAGGTCGTCCTCGACCGCCGTGGTGGCCGCGTGCCGGTGGTCGGCCAGCATCAGGGCGAGCGGCTCGTCGACCGGCCGGTACCGGGCGTACACCTCCGACACCAGGTCCACGGACAGCAGGTACCGCCACAGCGCGGCCCGCGGCCGGGCCCGCCGCGTGCAGGTCGCGGACGTCCAGCAGGGCACCGTGGTCGGGCGAGTCGGGCGACCGGCGGCCGACCGTGTGGTAGACGACGAACCCGTCGTCCCCGTCCGGTCCACTGTGGACGGCGACGACGTGCCCGCCCTCCGCGCTCACCTGCCGGTCGTGCGAGATCGGCCACCACCGCTGCGGCCGCCCGATCATCCCCGGCCGGTGCAGCCCGATCCGCCGGTACAGCCCCGGGATCTCCTTCACCGCCTCCTCCGGCGTCAGCAACCGGACCTCGCCACCGGCCGCGACGCGCTCGTGCAGCCGGGCGGCAGGCCGCGCCACCCGCAGGGTCTTGCCGAGCGCGGCCGAGCCGTAGCCGAACCGGCCGTAGATCGTGGGCTCGCTGGCGTGCAGGACGGCCAGCGGCACCCCGCGGTCGGCGAAGTCCCCCAGCTGCGCGGCCATCATCGCGCTCAGCACCCCGCGGCGGGTCCGGTCGGCCCGCACGGCGACCCCCTCCACCGCGGCCACCGGCAGGGTCTGCCCGCCCGGCACGGCGATCTCGGTGTCGTAGGAGGACACGATCCCGATCGGGCTGCCGCCTTCGAACGCCCCGAACTTCCGCTCCGCGGGCCAGGACTCCCGACCCGGGCCCAGACGTCGTCGGAGACGGCCGTGGCGTGCAACGCGCGGCGCAGCAGGTCGAACGTGCTGCGCCGCTGTTCCTCGAGGATCGGGCGGACGTCGAAGGCGGTCATCCTCCCGATCCTGCCGTCCGCGGCCGGACCCGGCACGCGGTTTTCCGCCACTCAGAAGTGACTGCCGCTCCAGGCCGCCTGCCCGACGCCGAACAGCGTGTCCGCCGCCGCCGGGGCGGCCGGGTCACGGACCTCCAGCCGGCCCGCCGCCGCCAGCGCCGACGGCCGCCAGGTACCGAGGTAGATCATCGCCAGGGTGGTGACGTCCACGCGGAGCCCGGCGGCCGGTCCGTGCGCTCCACCCCGTCCGAGCTCACCAGGTAGGTGCCGCTGTTGCCCGGCAGCAGCGGATCGGTGACCTCGACGAGCACCGGCGCTCCCAGCCCGTACGTCCGGCCGGCCAGTGCGGCCGGGACGTCGACGAGCCGGATCCAGTGCTCGTCGCCGATCCGGTCGACGCTCCCGCGCCGGTGATCGGCCAGCAGCAGGTCGATCGGGTCGTCCAGCGGCCGCGAACCGGCGACGATCCGGTCCACCAGGTCCAGGCCGAGCAGGAACCGCCACAACCCGGCGTACGCCGCCGCCGAGCCGGCGAACAGGTCCACCAGCTCCAGCGTTTTGGTCCACGGTGGCGCCAGCGGTCCGTCGACGTGGTAGACGGCGAACCCGTCCGGCCCGCCCGGACCGTGGTGCACCACCGCCTTCGCCGGCGTGGCAGACCGCCGCAGCTGCATCTCGTACAGCCGCCACAGCACCTCCGGCCGCGACATCATCCCCGGCCGGCGCTCGAGCCCGTCGTACACAGCGGGGCAGACCTCGAGGGCCCGCTCCAGGTCCAGCAGTTCCAGCTCCCCACCCGACGGCGCGTCCGGGCGCAGCCGCGCCCGGTGCCGGTCGAGACTGTAGGTGCGGTGCCGCGTGGCCAGGCCGTAGCCGAACCGGCCGTAGATCCCGGCCTCCGACGCCAGCAGGTTCGAAAACACCACCCCGCGCTCGGCGAAGTCCTCCAGCTGCGCGGTCATCATCGCCCGCAGCACCCCGCGGCGGGTCCGGTCGGCCCGGACCCCCACCGACGTCACCCCCACCATCGGCAGCCGCGCCCCGCCGGGCACCGTCAGCTCCGCGTCGAACGAGCGGGCCGTGCCGATCAGCTCCGGATCGAACACCCCGAGCGTGCCCCCGGGCTGGTAGTACCGCGCCGCGTACACCCACTCGGCGTCGTCGGACGGCGGGGCGTGCACCGTCTCCCGGAACAGGTTGCTCGCCGCCCGGTGCTCCTCGGTGCCCAGCGTCCGGATCTCGAAGTCGCTCATCCCCGGATCATCTCCGGAAACGCCGAGGTCCGGCCACCGGAATACCCCGGCGGCCGGACCTCGGGCCACGCTACTTCGCGACCGGCGGGGAAACCTCGTAGTTCCCGCCGTCACCCTTCACCGTGATCGGCACCTGCTGCGGCTTCCCGGCGATGGTGGCCGTGCACTCGAACTTCGCGCCGTCCTGCACCTTCTGCTCCGCCGGGCAGGTGACCGCGGTGACGCCGTCGATCTTGTACGTCTCGGTCAGCAGCTTCTGCACATCGGTCTGCATCTGGGTGTTGTTGAAGACCTGCGTCTTCAGGAACCCGGGCGCCACGAACCCCAGCACCAGGAACGCGGCGACCACCACGATCGCCGCCACCACGCCGATCAGCAGGCCCTTCTTCGACTTCGCCGGCTGCTGCTCCGGCTCCGGCCCGGCCGCGCCCGGGAACTGCTGCCGCCCGTAGTCGTACTGGCCGCCCGGCTGCTGCCCGTACTGCGGCTGCGCCTGGGGCCCGCTCTGCGGGTACGCCCCGCCCGGCTGCTGCCCGTACTGCGGCTGGGCCTGCGGCCCGCTCTGCGGGTAGCCGCCACCCGGCTGCTGGCCGTAGGGCGGCGGCTGCTGGCCCCACTGCGGCTGCGGCGGGGCGTACCCGCCGGGCTGCTGCCCCCACTGCTGGGGCTGCTGCGGCTGGCCCGATTGCTGCTGCTGGTTCGGGTCGTAGGAAGGCTGTTGCGGCTGCCCCCACTGCGGCTGCTCCTGCCCGCCGCTCGGCGGGTACGCGCCGCCCGGCTGCTGCCCGTACTGGGGCTGCTGTGGGTCGTTGCCGCCATACGGCGTGCTCATCTTCTGCCTCCGCCTGCTTCACTCAACTCGCTGTCCACCCCGAAACACCGCCAAGCCGCGCACACACGGTGTTGCAGGCGATCCAACCACAGGTTCCAGCCGAGCACACGTGTCCACGCTCACCCGCCACCCCACCGCCGAGCTGGGCTAACACCGAGTTCACGCGGCCCCGGCGGCCACGACGCCACGGCGGAGGGCCTTGACCGCCTCGGCCGCCGCCGCACCCACCGGATCCGCCTTCCCGAGCACGTCCCGGATCTGGTCCAGCAGGTCGATCACCTGCCGCGACCAGCGCACGAAGTCACCGGCCGACAGCTCCTGGCCGTTGGCCTCCGCCGCGGTCAGCACCTTCTCCAGGGATTCACCGCGGGCCCAGCGGTACACCGGCCACGCGAACCCGGCGTCCGGCTCCCGCGTGCGGTCCAGCCGGTGCCGCCGCTCGTCCTCGGTCAGCTCCACCCACAACCGCGCCGTTTCCTGCCACGCCTCGGGCACCGCCCCACCGGGCAGCCGCGGCTCCCCCGCGGTGTCCCGGCGCGCCTCGAACACCAGCGTCGACACGACCGCGGCCAGCTCGGCCGGGTTGAGCTTGCGCCACACCCCGTGCCGGATGCACTCCGCCGCCAGCAGATCCGACTCGCTGTAGAGCCGCGTCAGCCGCCGCCCGTGCTCGGTGACGCGGTCCTCACCGTCCCCGGCCGACTCCGGCCCCAATCCATCCATGCCCCCGCCACCACCCTCAACGGAGGCGCTTTGCGCCGCTGCCAAATACCCGCGCTCACCCAGCAACGCCAGGATCCGGTCGAACGCCCGCGCCAGCGAGTGCGTCGTCGCCGCGACCTTCCGCTCCAGCTGCTGCGTCTCCGCCGCGAGCCGCTCGTACCGCTCCACCCAGCGCAGGTTCGCCTCACGCTCGGCCAGCCCGTGGCACGGGTGCGCCCGCAACGCCCGCCGCAGCGCGGCCAGCTCGCCGTCCTCGTTCGCCCCCGACCGCCGCTTCTGCCGCCCCGGCAGCGAAATCCCCGCGTTCCGCAACGCCGACGCGATGTCCCGGCGCGTCCGCGGCGACCGCAGCTCGATGTGCTTGGGCAGCCGGATCCGCCCCAGCGCCTCCACCGGCGCCGGGAAGTCCGCGACCGACAACGGCCCCGACCACCGGTCCTCGGTCACCACCACCGGCCGCGGCTCCCGGATCGGGTCCAGCCCCGGATCGACCACCACCGCCAGCCCGGCCCGCCGCCCCGCGGGCACCGCGATCACGTCACCCTTGCGCAGCTTCTCCAGCGACTCCGCCGTCCCGGCCCGCCGCGCGGACGTGTTCTGCCGCGACAACGCCTTCTCCCGCGCCGAAATCTTCGCCCGCAGCTCGACGTACTCCAGCATCTCGTCGAAATCGCCGGTCACCGCGGCCGTGTAGCCCTTCAGCGCTTCCTTGTTCCGCTCGATCCGGCGGGCGGTCCCCACCACCGACCGGTCGGCCTGGAACTGGGCGAACGACTGCTCCAAAAGCTCCCGCGCCTCGGCCGCACCGACCTGCGCCACCAGGTTGACCGCCATGTTGTAGCCCGGCCGGAACGACGACCGCAGCGGGTAGGTCCGCGTCGACGCCAGCCCGGCGACCTGCTTCGGGTCCACCCCGGGCTGCCAGGCGACGACCGCGTGCCCCTCGACGTCGATCCCGCGCCGCCCGGCCCGCCCGGTGAGCTGCGTGTACTCCCCCGGCGTCAGGTCGACGTGCGCCTCGCCGTTGTACTTCACCAGCCGCTCGAGCACGACCGTGCGCGCCGGCATGTTGATCCCCAGCGCCAGGGTCTCGGTGGCGAACACGACCTTCACCAGCCCGCGGACGAACAGCTCCTCCACGGTCTCCTTGAACGCCGGCAGCAGCCCCGCGTGGTGCCCCGCGATCCCGCGTTCGAGGGCCTCCCGCCACTCCCAGTACCCCAGCACGCCCAGGTCACCCTCGGGCAGGTCCGCCGTGCGCTCCTCGATGACCCGCCGGATCTCCTCGACCTCACCCGGCCCGTTCAGCCGCAGCCCCGACCGCACGCACTGCGCCACCGCGGCGTCACAGCCCGCCCGGGAGAAGATGAACACGATCGCCGGCAGCAGCCCGGCCCGGTCCAGCTGCTCGACGACGTCGACCCGCGACGGCGGCCGGAACCGCGGCATCCGCGACGGCGCACCGCGCCGGCCCCGCGGCCCCCGGAACCCGGCCGGCGCGTACTGCCTGCCGATCTCCTCGGTCCGCCGCAGCAGGGTCGGGTTGATCCGCAGCTCGGCGTTCGGCGCGTGCACGTCGTCCCCGGCGAACAGGTCCAGCAGCCGGTTCCCCACCAGCATGTGCTGCCACAGCGGCACCGGCCGGTGCTCGTCGACGACCACCGTGGTGTCGCCCCGCACCTCGACCAGCCACTCGCCGAACTCCTCGGCGTTGCTGACCGTCGCCGACAGCCCGACCACGCGGACGTACTCCGGCAGGTGCAGGATCACCTCTTCCCACACCGCGCCCCGGAACCGGTCCGCCAGGTAGTGCACCTCGTCCATCACGACGTACCCGAGGTCGGTGATCGTCGACGAGCCGGCGTAGAGCATGTTGCGCAGCACCTCGGTGGTCATCACCACCACCTGCGCGTTGCCGTTGATCGAGGTGTCGCCGGTCAGCAGGCCGACCGCGTCGCTGCCGTAGCGGGCCACCAGGTCGGCGTACTTCTGGTTCGACAGCGCCTTGATCGGCGTCGTGTAGAAGCACTTGCGGCCCTCGGCGAGGGCCAGGTGCACCGCGAACTCGCCGACGATCGTCTTGCCCGCCCCGGTGGGCGCGCAGACGAGCACGCCGTGGCCGTCTTCCAGGGCCTGGCACCCGCGGATCTGGAACTGGTCGAACTCGAAGGACACCTCCGCGGCGAAGCGCGTCAGCTGGGGGTACTTCCCGCGGCGTGCGGAGGCCGCATAGGCCTCGGCCGGGGACGGAGAAGGGCTACTGGCCACCTCGTCAGGGTTTCACACCCCTCCGGCAGTTCGCACGTTGCGTACAACGACCCGCCGTACAGGTCGTTATACACCGGGAGGAACCGCGGAACCGGTTCGCGTCCGGCCGCGTCGGAGCGGGCATGACGGAACCGTGCCCGAGCTGCGGCTTGCTGGACCAGGTGCAGCACGTCCCCGCGGTCTACCAGGGCGGTCACTCCTTCTACCGCGGTCAGGGCCCGGCCGTGGCGGTGCCGGCCGGCGACGGCGTCGTGTACACGAGCAGCCAGGTCAGCGGGATCACCGTGACGGCGGTCGCCCGCTCCCTCGACCCCTTTCCCCGGCCCCGCCGCGGCGGCGGCCTGCTGGCCGCGGTCGTCCTGCTGGCCATGGTGGGCAGTTGCTTCCTGCTGCTGCCGTTCTCCGCCTCCGACGACCCGCCACCGGGCGGGGCGGCCGCGAAGGCGCTGGGTTACGCGGTGCTCTCGCTGCCGGCGTTCGCGGTGTACGTCGCCGCGGGGGTGCTGGTCTGGCTCTACGTCCGCCGGGTGCGGGCGCACCGGCGGCAGCAGCGCGGGGTCCCGGCGGCGCGGCAGGTGTGGGAGCAGGGCTGGTTCTGCCACCGCTGCGGCGGGGTCTACTTCGCCGACGCGGGGCGGCTGCTGACACCGGCCCACTTCCGGCATCTGGTGGCGCGGGCGGGCGGGTACGACCGTTAGGCGAGTAATGCGTAACTCGGTCGATGGTCAGGGGATGCCTTCAAATCACGGAGCCGGGTGGTCATCCCGTCGCCTGAGGCCGTCAAATCACTTTGAGCCGGGCCCGCAACCCACAGCGCAACGAAGGCCGACAACGCAAGCTTGCGGGCCCGGCTCAAAGTGATAGGCCTCGATCAGGCGACGGGATGACCACCCGGCGGCCCACCTCCAGAAGGTGAGGCGGCAGCGGTGGTTGTGGTCATCCCGGAGCCTGCCCGTCCGGCGAGGACATTCTTTTGTGTTTTGCCACGGCAGAGTCTTCTGCCGCGGCAGGGTGAAGGAGCGGCAGAGCGGGTCCGACCTCGTTGGTCTAGGCCAGAACGCTGAGCGCGCCCGGCACGCAGGTCGCCGTCACCGGCACGGTGCCCTGGGGCTCCCCGTCGGCGTAGGCAGGCCAGGCGTTCCCGGCCAAGGTCACCGAGCGGGCCCGCAGCGTGCGGACCGCCGGGTGGGTCACGTGGTTGCCCGAGCGCAGGCCCGGGAGCATGCGGACCAGGCCGCGGCGGGTGGCGTGGCCGATGATCGTGACGTCGAAGACGCCGTCTTCGGGGTCGGCCGTCGGGCAGATCGGGACGCCGCCGCCGTAGAAGCGGGTGTTGCCGATCGCCACCAGGGTCGCGTCGAGCTCGAGGCGGCCGGTGCCGGTGTCGACGACCACCGGACGCGGCCGGAACGACGCCAGCTCGGCCAGGATCGCCAGGTCGTAGCGGCGCGGCCCGGACGGCCAGCGCATCCGGTTGGCGCGTTCGTTGACGCTCGCGTCGAACCCCGCGCACAGCACGGTCGCGAACCAGGTGTCGCCGGCGCGGCCGAGGTCGATCCGGCGGCGGGCGCCCGAGCGCAGGGCGGCGACCAGCGCGTCGACCGCCGGGAGCGGCTCGCCGGGGACGCCGAGGGCGCGAGCGAAGTCGTTGCCGGTGCCGGCCGGGACGAGCCCGAGCGCGACGTCGTGGTTGGCGCAGAACTGGACGCCCTGGTGGGCGGCGCCGTCCCCGCCGAGCACGATCAGCACGTCGAGCCCGGCGGCGTGGGAGGACCTCATCAGCGCGCGGGACTCCTCGACGGTGTGGGCGACCAGCACGTCGAGCCGGTCGACCGCCGCGCGCAGCCGCTCGGCGACGGTGTCGGCGATCCGGGCGGCCGCGCCGTGCCCCGACGCCGGGTGCACGGCGAGCGCGGCGTGGATCCCCACTAGGTGACGTCGTCGGTGCTCGACCGGCCGCTGGACGCGGTCGGGGCGGACGGCTCGTCGTCGACGGTGCTCGGCGTGTAGTCGAACGGCGCGGCCTCGTCGTCGGCGAGGGAGTCCCAGCCCTCGTCGGAGCGGGCCTTGTCGAGCTTGCGGTCGTGGAAGCGCGCCATCTGCACGGCGATCTCGAACAGCACGGTGAGCGCGCCGGCCAGGCCCAGCATCGAGAACGGGTCCGAACCGGGGGTGGCGAAGGCGGCGAAGACGAACAGCGCGAACACGATGCCACGCCGCCACTTCTTCAGCTGCACGTACTTCACGACGCCGACGCGGTTGAGCATCACCACCAGCAGCGGGAGCTCGAAGCTGATCCCGAAGATGATCAGCAGCGACAGCAGGAACGAGATGTACTTGTCCGCGGTCAGCGCGGTGACGAACGCGTCCTGCCCGAAGCCCATCAGCAGCTGCAGGGCGTGCGGGAAGAGGATGTAGGCGAGCACGGCACCGGTGGCGAACAGCACGGACGCGAACGCGACGAACGTCAGCGCGTACTTGCGTTCCTTGCTGTACAGGCCGGGGGCGATGAACGCCCAGAGCTGGTAGAGCCAGGCCGGCGAGAGCAGCACGGCCCCGGCCGCGATGCCGACCTTCAGCTGGGTCATGAACGCTTCGAACGGCACGGTCTGCAGCAGCCGGCACCCGGCGGCGCTGTCGAGCCGCCGTTCCGGCGGGATGGCGCAGTACGGGTCCTTGACGAGGTCGCCGAGCGACGGGACCGGCCCGATCTTGGTGCCGAACCAGATGAACCCGATGATCCCGCCGACCACCACCGCGAGCAGCGCGAAGCCGAGGCGGCGGCGGAACTCGTAGATGTGCTCGATGAGCGTCATCGTCCCGTCGGGATTGGCCCGACGGCTGCGCTTGCGCCGCTTCGACCGGCGGCTGTCACCGTTTCCGGAGGCGGATTCCGCCACGGGTTGTTCCGTTCTCGTCGGAGTCCGCCGGAGCGCGCCGGGCTCGGCGCGCTCCGTGGACGGGGGACCGGGTGGGGCCGGAGCCGCTCAGCTGACGTTCTTCTGCGGCTGCTCGGCCGCCTGCTGCTTCTTCAGCTCGTCGAGCTGGCGCTGCAGGTCGGCGACCTGCTGGTCGGTCGAAGCGGGCGTGGCGGGCTTGGCCGGGAGCTGCTTCGTCTCGGCGGGCTCGGCGTCTTCGTGCGCCGCGGCCTTGTCGCCGGTGAGGTCCTTGGTCTCGGCCTTGAAGATCTTCATGGACTTGCCGATGGACCGGGCCGCGTCGGGAAGCCTCTTGGCCCCGAACAGCAGCACGACGACGAGCACCAGGATGATCAAATGCCACGGCTGCAATCCGTTCAGCATGGTGGCCTCCTATCTGCGTCTGGTAGGGATGTTACTGGTTTTCCGCTTTGCGGCGGCGCTGCTGGTGACGGCGCTGCGCGAACGCGACGCGCAGTCCCGCCGACCGGGCGCGGAGGAGCCCGGCCCGGTCCTGGGTGTTCGTAGCCACCATGCTTGCGGTCTGCCGGAAGGCACGCAAGACCTTGACGGTCCGCACCAGCAGGACCACGAGGACGGCGAGGCCGATCACGATGAGCACGGCGGTGGGCAGGTACGGCACGCGGTCAGCCTAGTGGTCGCAGGTTGACGGAAGGTGACGGGCTCGGGCCACGGCGTCGGCGGCCCGGCGGCCGACGTCCGACGCGAGGTCGGCCGGGCTCTCCACCAGCGCTTCCCCGCCCAGCCCCAGCACCAGGCGCACCATCCAGGACTGGTCGGCGTAGCGCATCCGGATCCGCAGGCGGCCGCCGTCGAGCTCGTCGAGCTCCTCGCACGGGTAGTACTCGGCTACCCAGCGTGCGTCCGGGTCGAGGACCAGGACGGCCTCCCGCTGGTCGGGACGCTCGCGGAAGACGCCGTCGGAGAGGTCGGTGGGGTGGGCGTGCGCGGGCGGCCGGGACGACTCCTCGAGCACGGTCAGCTCGTCGATCCGGTCGAGCCGGAACAGCCGGACCCCCTCGGCGCGGCGGCACCAGGCTTCGAGGTAGCCGACGGCCTGGACGATCAGCAGCCGCATCGGGTCGACCGTGCGCTCGGTGACCTGGTCCTTCGACGCGGTGTAGTAGCGGATCCGCAGCGCGCGCCCGGCCTGCAGCGCGCGGGCGACCTCCTCGCGGGTGCGGGCGGTCTTCTTGCCTTCCCGCACTCCCCCGCCGACGACCACCCCGGCCGGCTGGGCCTGCCCGGCGGCGGCCTCGATCTTGGCGATGGAGCGGCGGACGGCGTCCCCGTCGACCACGCCCGGCGTCTCGGCCAATGCCCGCAGCGCCACCAGCAGCGCGGTCGCCTCGCCGCCGGTCAGCCGCAGCGGGCGGCTCATCCCGGCGTCGTGGGTGACGACGATCGTGTCACCCTCGAAGGACAGGTCGATCAGGTCGCCGGGGCCGTAGCCGGGCAGCCCGCACATCCAGAGCAGCTCGAGGTCCTTGCGCAGCTGCCTCGGTGTGACGTCGAAGTCCTGCGCCGCGTCGTCGATGCGGACGCCCGGGCGCGCCAGCAGGTAGGGCACCAGCGCGAGCAGCCGCGGCATCCGGTCGGTCGACCCGCTCACCGTGCGCTCCCCTGCCGGGCGACGACGGCCTCCAGCCGGTCCTGGACGCTCTTGGCCAGCACGTCGGGTTCGAGCACCACGACGTCCGGGCCCTGGGCGCTGATCCAGTCGGCGGCCGATTCCGGGTACAGCAGGGCGATTTCCACGAGGTCGCCCTCTTCGCCGTCGACGCTGCCGCGGCCGACCACGGTGCCGCGGCGGCGGACCCCGGCCGCGCGGCCGTCGGCGACCCAGACCCGGGCGGTGGTGACCGGGGACGGTTCGCTGTCGCCGGTCGCCGTGACGAGCTTGAGCAGGTTGACGCCCTCGGGCCGCCGGACCTCGCCCGGCTTGCCGACCGGGCGGACCTGCCCGGTGACGCGGGAGAGCCGGAAGCAGCGGGTGGCGCCGCGGTCGCGGTCGTGCCCGACGACGTACCAGCGGGCGCGCCAGGACACCACGCCCCACGGTTCGAGGGTGCGCATGATCCGCTCCGGGGAGCCGCTCCGGCGGTACTCGAAGCGCACGGCCTGGCCGTTCTGGACCGCGGCCAGCAGCGGCCCGAACGCCGGCTCGGCCCGCACGCGCGGCTCGACCACGGTGGGTGCCTGGTCGTCGACCTCGAGGCCGGCGGCGCGCAGCTTCACGAGCGCACCCTGCGCCTGCCCGGTCAGCTCCGGGGAGTCCCACAGCCGGGAGGCGAGCGCGACGGCGGCGGCTTCGTCGGGGGCGAGGTCGATCTCGCCGAGTTCGTAGTCGCGGCGGGCGATGCGGTAGCCCTCGATGGCGTCGAACGCGGAGTTGCGGCCGGTCTCCAGGGGGATGCCGAGCTCGCGCAGCTCGGTCTTGTCCCGCTCGAACATCCGGAAGTAGGCCTCGTCGCTGGCCGCGTCGCCGTACCCGGGCACGATGCCGCGGATCTTCTCGGCAGTGAGGTACTGCCGGGTGGACAGGAGGGCCAGCACCAGATTGACCAGCCGTTCGGCGCGTGCGGTGGACACCCGGTAGAGCCTAGCCCGCGCCGCCCGGCCCGATCGTGAGGTCCGGGGTACGCGCGTCGTAATCGGTCCGCGCGGCGGCGACGGCTTCGAAGTTGGCCTCGGCCCACTCCTTGAACCCGGCCATCAGCGCGCGCAGCGATTCCCCCAGCGGCGTAAGGGAATAGTCGACGCGGACGGGCACCGCCGGGGTGACCTCCCGGCGGACAAGGCCGTCCCGTTCGAGCACCCGCAGGGTCTGGGTGAGCATCTTCTGGCTGACCCCGGCGATGCGCCGCGAAAGGTCGCTGTAGCGCTGCGGCCCGTCACCGAGCGCGACGAGGATCAGGCTGACCCACTTGCCGGCGATCTCGTCCAGCAGCTTCCGGGTCGGGCACGCGGCCAGGTACGCGTCGTAGGCGGCTTTTTCGGCCTGCCGCCGCTGCTCCGCCGTGCGCGTGGGCACCGGGGCGAACCTCCTCGTGCGGTGGGCACCTGCAGGTGCGTACTTCCCGATGGAGAGTAGCTCCCCATACGTTCGCGGGGAAGGTTCCGATCGATGGAGGAGACGGCGATGCGTGCGGTGGTGGTCCGGCGGTTCGGTGGCCCGGAGGTGCTGGAGGCGGTCGAGGTGCCGGTGCCGGAGCCCGGCCCGGGGCAGGTGCGGATCCGGGTGGCGGCGGCCGCGGTGAACCCGGTGGACCTGGCGACCCGCAGTGGTGCGCTGAGTACGGCGGGGGTGATCCCGCCGCGGGACGTGCTCGGCCTGGGCTGGGACGTGGCGGGCACGGTCGAGACGGCGGGCGGCGGCTTCGCCGTGGGTGACGCGGTGATCGGCTTGCGCGACCGGATCGCTTCGCCGCTCGGGGCGTACGCCGAGCAGATCGTCCTGGACGCCGCCGCGGTCGCGCCGGCGCCGCCGGGCGTGTCGCCGGTCGAAGCGGCGACGCTGCCGTTGAACGCGCTGACCGCCGCCCAGGCCATCGACCTGGTGGAGACGACCGGGACCGTCCTGGTCACCGGCGCGGCCGGGGCGGTCGGCGGCTACGCCGTGGCCCTCGCCCACGGGCGGAAGCTGCGGGTGGTGGCTGTGGCGTCCGAAGCCGACGAAGCGCAGGTCCGGGCGTTCGGCGCGGACGAGTTCGTGCCCCGCGGTCCCGCGCTCGGCGACCGGGTGCGCGCGGTGGTCCCGGGCGGGGTGGACGCGGCACTCGACACCGCCCTGCTCGGCTTGGACGCCCTCGACGCGGTCCGCGGCGGTGGCGAGTTCGTCGCCTTCGCCGCCGGCGCCGCCCCGCTCCCCCTGCGCGGGATCCGCGTGCAGCACGTCTGGATCCGCGCGGACGGCGAGCGGCTCGCCGAGCTGGCCCGGATCCTCCCGCCGCGCGTGGCCGGCGTGCTGCCCCTCGCCCGCGCGGCCGACGCGCACGAACGGCTGGCCGCGGGCGGGTTGCGCGGCCGGCTCGTGCTGACTCCCTAGCCTGGGGGCATGGATGATCGCGTTCTCCTCATCACCGGTGCCTCCCGCGGCCTCGGCGCCGCCACCGCGCGCCTGGCCGCCGCGTCCGGCTTCAAGGTCGCCCTGGTCGCCCGCAAGGCCGAATCCGTCACGTCCCTGGCCGCCGAACTCGGCGAGGACCGGGCCCTCGCCCTCGGCGCCGATGTCGGCGACTGGCCCGGCATCTCCGGAGCCGTTGCCGGAACCGTCGAAAAGTTCGGGCGGCTCGACGCCGCCTTCGCCAACGCCGGGATCGGGGTCGGGACCTCGTTCTTCGGCGACGACGACCCCGATCCGCGCGCGTGGGAGCCCATGGTCCGCACCAACGTCCTCGGGGCCGCCTACACCGCCCGCGCGGTGCTGCCCGCGCTCCGGGAAACCGCCGGCCACCTGCTGATCACCGGCTCGGTGGCCGGCCGCTACATCCGCAACGCGAGCCTGTACTCGGCGACGAAGTGGGCCGTGACCGGCCTGGCCGGCGCGATCCGGGAGGAGGCCGTCGGCACCGGGGTGCGGGTCACGCTGATCAACCCGGGCATCACCGACACCGACATCCTCAACGACGAGCAGCGCACGAAGCCGAAGCTGGAAGCCGACGACATCGCCCGTGCGGTGCTCTACGCGCTCCAGCAGCCGCCGTCGGTGGACGTCAACGAGATCATGGTCCGCCCGACCGGCCAGGTGCTCTAACCCAGCCGGGCGACCCGTCCCGCCGCGCCGCTGGCCCAGCAGGCGGGCCCGGCGCAGTCCACGCTGTCGAAGCTGCCGGTGTCGAACGACGTCCAGTGCCGTCCGCCGTCGCGGCTGTAATCGCTGCCGCCCGGCCCGACCGCCAGCACGGTCCCGCCGCGCCAGGCCAGCCCCGACCGGTAGCCGGCCGGGTACTCACCCGGGGTGGTCCAGGTGCGGCCGCGGTCCCGGGTGAGCGCCACGGCCGGGCCCGGCGCGGCCGGGTTCGCGAAGTCGCCGCCGATCGCCACGCCTTGGGACGGCGAGCGGAAAGCCAGCGCGAACACGCCCGCCGACGGGCTGCTCGGCAGCGGCGTGTCCGACGCCGTCCAGTGCCGTCCGCCGTCGCCGGAGTGCAGGACACGGGCGGTCGCGCCGCCGCCGGTGGCCAGCCAGGCGTCGAACGGCCCGGCCGTGGTGACGCACTGGCCGCTGGCCGCGAACCCGGCCTCGCCGGGCAGTGCGGGCGGGAAGCCGCTGTCGGGCACCGGCCGCCAGCTGCGGCCGCCGTCGAAGGTGGCCTGCACGCGGAACCGGCCGTCGACCGGGTCGCTCATGGCCAGGCCGCGCCACGGGTCGAAGAAGGCGAGACAGTCGTAGAAGGCCGCCGCGTCGGTGTTCTGGAAGGTCTGGCGCCAGTGCGCGCCGCCGTCGTCGGTCCGGTAGACGCGGGAGTCGGTCCCGGGCCCGATCGACAGGATCACGGCGTGCTCGGCGTCGAAGGCCTCGACGTCCCGGAACTGCAGCGTCTCGGTCCCGGGCGGCCCGACGGACCGCCAGGTCGCCCCGCCGTCCGTGGTGCGCAGGACGGTGCCCTGCGTGCCGCTGACCCACGCCACCCGGGCGCTGACCGCGGACAGGCCGCGGAACTGGGCGGTGACGCCGGTCGGTTTCGGCTCCCACCGCGGCAGGCGCTCCCCCGCCGACGCCGGGGCCGCGACGGACAGGAGCAGGGCGCACACGAGCAGCACGACACGCATGCGCCAGATCCTGCCGCACCCGCCCGGCGACTTTCGTAGGGAACCGGGCGGGCGCGCGCCGGACTAGAGCGAGCTGATCAGGCGTTCCACCCGCTCGTCGACCGAGCGGAACGGGTCCTTGCACAGGACCGTGCGCTGGGCCTGGTCGTTCAGCTTCAGGTGCACCCAGTCGACGGTGAAGTCGCGGCCCGCGGCCTGGGCGGCGGCGATGAAGTCGCCGCGCAGCTTGGCCCGGGTCGTCTGGGGCGGGGTGTCCTTGGCCGCCTCGATCTCGCCGTCGTCGGTGACCCGGCGGACCAGGCCCTTGCGCTGGAGCAGGTCGAAGATGCCCCGGCCGCGCCGGATGTCGTGGTAGGCCAGGTCGAGCTGGGCGATGCGCGGGCTGGACAGGTCCAGGTCGTGCTTGTGCCGGTAGCGCTCGACCAGCCGGTGCTTGATCGCCCAGTCGATCTCGGTGTCGATCTTGCCGAAGTCCTGCTGCTCGACCGCCTCGAGGGCCCGGCCCCACAGCTCCACGACCCGCTCGTTCGCCGCCGTCGTGCCGTTGTCCTTGATGTGCTGGACCGCGCGGGCGTGGTACTCCCGCTGGATGTCCAGCGCCGAGGCCTCCCGCCCGCCGGCCAGGCGCACCTGGCGGCGGCCGGTGAGGTCGTGGCTGATCTCGCGGATCGCCCGGATCGGGTTGTCCAGGGTGAAGTCGCGGAACTGGACGCCGGCCTCGATCATCTCGAGCACCAGGTTCGCCGAGCCGACCTTGAGCATGGTCGTCGGCTCGGCCATGTTCGAGTCGCCCACGATGACGTGCAGGCGCCGGTAGCGCTCGGCGTCGGCGTGCGGCTCGTCGCGGGTGTTGATGATCGGCCTCGAGCGGGTGGTGGCGCTGGAGACGCCCTCCCAGATGTGCTCCGCACGCTGGGAGAGGCAGTACACCGCCCCGCGCGGGGTCTGCAGGACCTTGCCGGCACCGCAGATGAGCTGCCGGGTCACCAGGAACGGCAGGAGCACGTCCGCGATCCGGGAGAACTCACCCGCGCGGGTCACCAGGTAGTTCTCGTGACACCCGTAGGAGTTGCCCGCCGAGTCGGTGTTGTTCTTGAACAGGAAGATGTCGCCGCCGATGCCCTCGTCGGCGAGCCGCCGTTCGGCGTCGACCAGCAGGTCCTCGAGGATGCGCTCCCCGGCCTTGTCGTGCGTGACCAGCTGGACCAGGTCGTCGCACTCGGCCGTCGCGTACTCGGGGTGCGAGCCGACGTCGAGGTAGAGCCGGGAGCCGTTCGACAGGAACACGTTGGAGGAGCGTCCCCACGACACGACCCGCCGGAACAGGTAGCGCGCCACCTCGTCGGGCGAGAGCCTGCGCTGTCCGTGGAAGGTGCACGTGACCCCGAACTCGGTCTCGATGCCAAAGATCCGCCGCTGCATCCCACCAGAGTAGGCGCTGCACCCCCTTCGACGGTGCGCCGTTCGGGCGTCGACACGCCCCCGGTATGCCACAGACGGTGAAATCTCCCCGAATCAGGCACGATTGGAGCACGGCTCTTGACGTCACGCGGAAGGCGGACTCCTTGTCACACCAGCTCATCCGAGCCTTCCGGCAGGTCGGCCGGACCGATCGCGCGCTGATGCGCCGCAGTGCGGCCCTGCCTGCCTCCCGGGTCGACGACGCGCTGATGACGCTGTCCAGATCGGCGAACAAGTCCCGCCTGTGGTGGGGCGTCGCGGCGCTGCTGGCCGCCCGGCCTGGCGAAACGCGCCGGGCCGCGTTGCGCGGAGTGGTCGCGATCGCCGGGGCCAGCGCCGCGGCCAACCTCATCGGGAAGCCCCTGTTCCCCCGCCGACGGCCGGCCGAAGAGGAAACGCCGGTGCGCCGGCGCCTGCGGAAGCGCCCCACGTCGTCGTCGTTCCCCTCCGGGCACTCCGCGTCCGCGGCGGCCTTCGCCACCGCGGTGGCGATGGAGTCGCCCCGGGCCGGGCTGGCGGTGGCCCCGCTCGCGCTGGCCGTGGCCTACTCGCGGGTCCACACCGGCGTGCACTGGCCCTCCGACGTCGGCGTCGGCCTGGGCATCGGGGTCGGCGTCGGCCTGGCCACCCGGCACTGGTGGCCGCTGCACGACGACATCCCCGGCCGCACGGCCCACGACGCGGACGCCCCGAGATGGTCGACGGCGAGGACATGCTCGCGGTCGTCAACCCGAACTCCGGCGTGGCAGGCCAGGACCCGACCGACGACGTCAAGTACGCCTGGCCGAAGGCCACCCTGCTCTACCCGGACCCCGACCGGGGCCTGCGCGCCCAGCTCGAAGCCGAGATCGACGCCCGCGGCACGGTCCGCGCGCTGGCCGTCGCGGGCGGGGACGGCACCGTCGCCGCGGTGGCCTCCGTCGCCGCCGAACGCGACCTGCCGCTCGCCCTGGTCCCGGCCGGGACGCTCAACCACTTCGCCCGCGACGTCGGCGTCAGCTCGATGCCCGACGCCGACGCGGCCACCGAGGTCGGCAACGCCGTCCGCGTCGACCTGGGCGAAGTCGAGATCGAGGGGGCCGGCGACCCGGACCACCGCTGGTTCGTCAACACCGCCAGCCTCGGCGGCTACCCGGAGATGGTCCGGCTGCGCGAGAAGCTGCAGGAGAAGCACCCGAAGTGGCCCTCCGCCGCGATCGCGCTGGCCAGGACGCTGCGGAACGCCAAGCCGCTGACCGTCCGGCTCAACGGCAAGAAGACGCAGGTCTGGCTGCTGTTCGTCGGCAACGGCACGTACGCGCCCAAGGGGTTCGCCCCGAGCCGACGGCCGGCGCTCGACACCGGCCTGCTCGACATCCGCTACCTGCGCGCCGACCTGCCCTACTCCCGCGCCCGGTTCCTGGTGGCGATGATCACCCGCAGCCTCGCCGCCAGCCACGTCTACCAGGAGCTGGACCTGCCGGAGCTGGACGTCGAACTGCTCGACGGCAACCGCCGCGTCGCCACCGACGGCGAGGTCGGCCCGCTCGGCAACCGGTTCCGCTTCCGGTCCCGGCCCCGCGCACTGACGCTCTACCGACTGTGAAGGTTGCTTTACCTTCTCTCAACGAACCCACAGGCACCCCCCGCTAGCTTCGCGGTCGAGTTGCGGGCACTCCTGCCCGCGACCAGGGGACGGGCGGGGATTCGATGGACGGGCACGGCCTGGCGAGCGTCATCCACCGGGCCGCGAGCGACCCGGTGCTGCCGGGTGACGTCACCGCTCGGGCCCGTGACCTGGGGCCGCTCGAGTCGCCGCTCATCTGGCTCGGCTTCGCCTCGGCCGCCGTCGCCGTGCTCGCCGTCGTGGTCGCCCTGTGGTACCGGCGGCGGGTCCGGCGGTGGGGGTTCACCGCGTTCGGCGTTCTGCTGCTGCTGGCGGCCGTCACGGCGCTGAACAGCTACGTCGGCTACGTCCGCACCTCCGACGACCTGGCCCGGCTCCTGCAGCGCGGGCCCGGTGTCGTCAACTTCGCCGGGCGGCTGCTCGACGACGGCAAGGAAGCGCCGGAACCCTCCTCTTCCTCCGGCTCGTCGTCTTCGGACTCACCTGCGGCCGGTCCGCGGCCCGGGGCGGGTGTCGCGGCCGGTGGGCAGCGGATCGACGTGCTCAGCCTCGCCGATCCGGCGAACGGGATCCCGACGGCGAGCAACTACGTCATCCTTCCGCCTGGCTACGACAGCGATCCTCATCGTCGCTACCCGGTCGTCTACCTCATCCACGGCTATCCCTTCGGCGGGCCTCGGGACTGGCTCACCTCCGGGGATGCTCCCGGGACGCTTCAGGCGCTGCAGCAGGCGAACGTCATCGCGCCGATGATCGTGGTCAGTGTGGACATGACTGCCGGTAATCCCAGTACTGACTGGGAGTGCCTGAACGTGCCTGGGGGTCCGCAGCTGGAGAACTACCTGGCGGGGAGTGTGGTGCCGGCGGTGGACCAGCGGTACCGGACGTTGGCCGATCGGACCCATCGGGCTCTGGGTGGGATGTCCGGGGGTGGGTTCGGGGCGCTCAACATCGGGCTTCACCACGTCGACGAGTTCGGCACCCTCGTGATCGCTCTGCCCTACGACGATCTCAACGACTCGGTGGGGATTCTCGACGGGAACCGGGCTGCCATCGCGGCCAACACCCCTCGGCGGTACTTGCCGACCATGAAGTTCCCGGCTCCGATCTCGGTGATGCTTGCGGTCGGGACTGGGGCGCCCACCGATGTTGCGACCGCTCGGCGGATTGCCGATGCTCTGCACGCTCGGGGGCAGGATGCTGTTGTCCACGCCGAGCGGGGGTTCAACCACACCTGGCATACCGCTCGGGCCACCTTGCCCTATCTGCTGGCCTTTGCCGATCAGACTTTTCGGACTTCTCCTGCGGCTTCTTGATCGCTTGTGCCGGGGTTCGGCTGCCGGATTTGAGTCTGCCGGGGTTTTGGCTGCCGGGGGTTTGGCTGCCCGGTTCAGGTCTTCCGTGGCTTCCCCCGCCGGCCCGAACGCCGGATTGTTCAACGGTCGTCAGGCTGTGTCAAGGCGGGAAAGCGTGCCTTGACACAGCCTGACGACCGCTGATGCGGCTGCGTATCGGGTCGGCAGGGGGGTGTGGCCGGTTGGGGGCCGCTGGACGAAAAGCGGGGGCGGGGCGGGGCCTGTTGGCCGCGCCCCGCTTTGGTTGCCTGCTTGTTCTCTGCTCTTCTACTCGCCTTCGGGCTTGCTCTCCGGCTCCTCGCCCTGGGGGTCCGGGACCGGGAGGAGCGTGTCCAGTGCTGCTCCCGTCAGCCTGCGGAACGCGCGGCGGGGGCGGTCACGGTCCAGGACCGCCACCTCCAGCTTGATCGGGTCCGCTTCGCCGTTTCCGTTCGACGCACCCGCCGCCGAGGACGAGGCCGACGAGCCCGACCCTGATGCCGGCGGGGTCGGCTGGCTGAGGGACCTCAGCGCCGCCACCGCCACACCCAGTGCCGCCTGCAGGTCCAAGCCGTCCTCGAACGTCTCCTTCAGCTTGGCCGCGATCTTGTCCGTCTGGCCGCCCATCACGATGTACTGGGGCTCGTCGAAGATCGAACCGTCGTACGTCAAGCGGTACAGCTGGTCCTCCGCCGAGGTGCTTCCGACCTCCGCGACGCAGACCTCCACCTCGAACGGCTTCAGCTGCTCCGTGAAGATGCTGCCCAGGGTGGCCGCGTACGCGTTGGCCAGCGCCCGGGCGCTCACGTCACGGCGGTCGTACTGGTAGCCCTTCAGGTCCGCGTGGCGGATGCCCGCGACGCGGAGGTTCTCGAACTCGCTGTAGCGCCCGACCGCCGCGAAACCGATCCGGTCGTAGATCTCGGACACCTTGTGCAGCGTGGCCGACGGGTTCTCCGCCACGAACAGCACGCCGCCCGCGTACTTCAGCACCACCACGCTCCGGCCGCGCGCGATGCCCTTGCGCGCCAGCTCGGAACGCTCCCGCATCAGCTGCTCGGGAGAGGCATACAACGGCATCGTCACGGTGTGCGCTCCAGGTCTTCCGGTGTTCCAACGTTCACTTCAGGCCCCGGGGTCAGGACAGCCGGCGCTGCTGGCGCTCGATCCGCCCGGCCACCACGGCCTCGGCCACCGCCGCCGTCTCCGACTCCGACAGCTGGACCGCGCCGTGCTCCGCGTTGATCGTCACGACGCTCGGGAAGATGCGCCGGACCAGGTCCGGGCCGCCCGATGCCGTGTCGTCGTCCGCCGCGTCGTACAGGGCCTCCACCGCCACGCGGACCGCTCCTTCGACGTCCGCGTCCGGGTCGTGCAGCTTCTTCAGCGCCGACTTCGCGAACAGCGAACCCGAGCCGATGCTCGCGTAGCCGCCGTTCTCCTCGTAACGGCCGCCCGCGGCGTCGTACGAGACGATCCGGCCCGCGTGCTTGGCGTCCTCGGCCTCCAGGTCGTAGCCCACGAACAACGGGATCGCCGCCAGCCCGGCCATCGCCATCTCGAGGTTCGCCTTGACCATCCCGGCCAGCTTGTTCGTCTTGCCGTCCAGCGACAGCGAAACGCCCTCGATCTTCTCGTAGTGCGCCAGCTCCACCGCGTACAGCCGCACCATCTCCACGGCCAGCCCCGCCGTGCCCGCGATGCCGACCGCCGAATACTCGTCGGTGACGTGCACCTTCTCGATGTCGCGGCTCGCGATCAGGTTGCCCGACGTCGCCCGCCGGTCACCGGCGATCAGGACGCCGCCGGCGTACGTGCACGCCACGATCGTCGTGCCGTGCGGGATGCCCAGCTCAGCCACGCCCGGCGCCACGCGCCGCTCCGGCAGCAGCTCCGGCGCCTGCACGCGGAGGAAGTCCGAAAACGACGACGTCGCCGAGGAAAAGTACGCCGCAGGCAGCGCGGGACCCGAGATGCCCCTGGTGTTGTCCATACGTGCTCAAAAATCCCATCTGTGCGGGCCGGAGCCCCGCGCGCGCAGGACGCGGCGCGGAACCCCGGCCGCCGGCTGAACGGTCGGCAAGGGCGCAGTGCCCCTCCGAGCGGCTACTCGCCGCCCTTCTGCACATAGGCCCGGACGAAGTCCTCGGCGTTCTCCTCGAGCACGTCGTCGATCTCGTCGAGGATCGTGTCGACGTCCTCGCCGAGCTTCTCGCGCCGCTCCTGACCCGCCGCGCCGGTGTCGTCGAACTCCTCGTCGGAGTCACCACCGCCGTGCTTTTCGATCTTTTCCTGGGCCATCTCGCCTCCCGGTCTGGCTGATGTTTCCTAGCCTACCCAGCGGCCCCGACATTCGGGGGAACGCCGCGATCGGTGTGCCGATCGCCTAGTCCGAACCGGTGAGCGCCTCCACCAGCTCCTCCGCCGTCGCCGCGTTGTCCAGCAACTTGCCGACGTGCGCCTTCGTCCCCCGCAGCGGCTCCAGCGTCGGGATCCGCACCAGCGACTCCTTGCCCACGTCGAAGATGACCGAATCCCACGAGGCCGCCGCGATCGACGTCGCGTACTTCTCCAGCGCCCGGCCCCGGAAGTAGGCCCGGGTGTCCGACGGGGGCGTCGTCACCGCGGCCAGCACCTCCTCCTCGGTGACCAGCCGCTTCATCGACCCGCGCGTGACCAGCCGGTTGTACAGGCCCTTCGCCAGCCGCACGTCCGAATACTGCAGGTCCACCAGCCGCAGCCGGGGCGCGCCCCAGGCCAGCTGGTCACGCTGCCGGTAGCCCTCCAGCAGCCGGAGCTTGGCCGGCCAGTCCAGCCGGTCCGCGCACTCCTGCGGGTCGCGCGCCAGCGCGTCCAGCACCTCGCCCCAGACCCGCAGGACCTCCTTCGACGCCTCGTCGGCGCCCGTGCGCTCGAGGTTCTGCGAGGCGATCTCGTGGTAGGCGAACTGCAGGTCGAGCCCGGTGTACTTCTTGCCGTTGGCCAGCGCGACCTGCACCTTCAGCGTCGGGTCGTGGCTGATCTGGTGCACCGCCTTGACCGGCTCGTCGAGCTTCAGGTCGTCGAACCGGATGCCCGACTCGATCAGGTCCAGCACCAGCGCCGTCGTCCCGACCTTCAGGTACGTCGAGTACTCCGACATGTTCGCGTCACCGATGATGACGTGCAGCCGCCGGTACTTGTCTGCGTCCGCGTGCGGCTCGTCGCGGGTGTTGATGATCCCGCGCTTGAGGGTGGTCTCCAGGCCGACCTCGACCTCGATGTAGTCCGAACGCTGGGAGAGCTGGAAGCCGGCCTCTTCACTCTGCTGGCCGATCCCGACCCGGCCCGAGCCGGTCACCACCTGCCGCGAGACGAAGAACGGCGTCAGCCCGGCGATCACCGCGGTGAACGGCGTCGAGCGCGCCATCAGGTAGTTCTCGTGCGTGCCGTAGCTGGCACCCTTGCCGTCGACGTTGTTCTTGTAGAGCTGCAGCTGGGGCTGGCCGGGCACGGACGCGGCCTTCAGCGCCGCCTCCTCCATCACCCGCTCCCCCGCCTTGTCCCAGATGACCGCGTCCCGCGCGTTCGTCACCTCGGGCGCCGAGTACTCCGGGTGCGCGTGGTCGACGTACAGCCGCGCCCCGTTGGTGAGGATGACGTTCGCCGCCCCCAGGTCCTCGACGTCCGGGTCGTGCCCCGGTCCGCCCGGGCCGGTCAGGTCGAACCCGCGCGCGTCCCGCAGCGGGCTCTCCACCTCGTAGTCCCACCGCGCCCGGCGGGCGCGCGGGATGTCGGCCGCCGCCGCGTAGGCCAGCACGACCTGGGTGGAGGTGAGTACCGGGTTCGCCGTCGCGTCGCCCGGCACGGAGATGCCGTACTCGACTTCGGTTCCCATGATCCGCCGCATGTCCCCACCCTACGGGGTCGTCCTAGTGGAACGATGCACCCATGCCAGGCAGTGACGAACTCGTTGCCCTCTATGACCAGGCCGGGGCCGTGGTGGGCAGCACCACCCGCGCCCGGGTCCGCGCCGACGCCCTGTGGCACGCCGCCGGCGTCGTCCTGGTCCGTTCGGGTGACGGCAGCGCGGTTTACGTTCACCTGCGCACACCCGGTAAGGACGTCTTCCCCGCCACCTGGGACTGCTGGGCCGGTGGGGTGGTGGCCGCGGGCGAGACCCCGGCCGAGTGCGCCCGCCGCGAACTCGCCGAAGAACTCGGCGTCCACGGGGTGGAACCGGTGCCCCTGTTCACCAAGGTCTACGACGACGGCCGCAACCGCTGCCACAACTTCGCCTTCGAGGTCCGCTGGGACGGCCCGATCCGCCACCAGCCCGAAGAGATCGTCGAGGGCCGCTGGATCCCCCTCGGCGAGCTGCGCGCGTGGGTCGACGACCCCGCCCCGGAGCTGCCCTTCATCCCCGACGGCCGCGAAGGCGTCCAGGAGTGGTTCCGCCGCTACGGCTGAGCGAGCAGCTTCGCGGTCATCACGGGCAGCAGGCGCTTCGCCGCGTCCACCGCGCGCGCCTCCGTGCTCGCCGAGACCGCCAGCTCCGACACGAGCCTTTCCTTGGCCAGCAACACCGTGCAGGTGGCACCGTCGCACCAGGCGCGCTGCAGCTCGACCCCGGACTGGCGGGGAACGCTCACCACCTTGCCCGAGCACTCGGTTTCCCGGACGGCCTGGACCGCCGACCGGTCCGGGAACGTGAAGACGCGGTGGCTCAGCACCGACCCGCCGGGGTAGCGCCAGGTCGCGGTCCGGCTGGCCGCCGAGGGCCCGTCGGCCAGGCACCCCGAAGCCTCGAGTGTGCCCGGCTGCACGCCTTCGCCGGCGACGTCGGCGTCGGTCAGCAGCGCCTCCCCCGCGAGCTTGCCGGGATCGAACGCCGCCGGCGTCACCGGCACCGGGCTCACCGGGGCTTCCGGCGCCTTCGGCGGCGCCGCCACGGCCGACGTGGTGGGTACCGGATCGTCGTAGTACGTCTCGAGGTTGTCCGGGTCGGGGCCTTCACAGCCCGTGAGGCCGACCAACGCGACCGCGGCCAACGCGATCGCCTGCCGATGACGCACGTCGACTCCTGTCATCCGGGATTCGTGCTTGGGCAGGGTAGTGCAGCCCGTCAGTCCCACGCCAAGGAGGACCGGTGTCGCCAGTAGGCCTCGGGTTCCTCGGCGATCCCCTGCAGCGCAGCCCGTTCGGCCGCGGTCAGCTCGAGTGCCGTGGCCCGCAGGTTCGCCGCCAGCTGGGCCGGGCTCGCCGGGCCGATGACCGCCCGGTCCACCCAGTCGTTGGCCAGCACCGCGGCCACCGCGACCGCGTCCGGCCCGGTCCCGTGCGCGGCCGCGATCCCGCGCACCACGGCCGGTGCTTCGACCACGAGCCTGCCGTTGGCCACGGTTTCCTTGACCAGCACGCGCTTCCCGGCCGCGTGCGCCGCGGCCAGCGCCGTCCCCGCGGACGGCTCCAGGACGTTCCACGTCGACTGCACCGCCGAGAACACCGCCCGCCCGGCCACTTCCAGCGCGAACGCCCGCTCGATCGCGGCCGCCTGGGCGGGCCCGGACGTCGAAAACCCGACCGCGACCCCGTTCGCGGCCAGCTCCGCCAGCGCCTCGAGCAACGGCTCGTCGGTGAACAGCGGACTGTCCACAGTGAGCGAATGCACCTGGTAGAGCCCGACCCGATCCCCCAGCAGCGCCAGGGTTTCCGCCCACTGCGCGGCGAACCTCGCCGCCGAGTGCTCCTTCACCTCGTGCACGTCGGCGTCGAGCCGCCACTCCCCCACGTAGGCGTAGCCCCACTTGCTCGAGACCTCGACCCCGGTGTGCCCGCGCTCGGCGAGCCAGCCGGCCAGGAACTCCTCGGAGCGCCCGTAGGACCGCGCGACGTCGACGTGCCGGACGCCCGCGGCGTACGCGTCGTCGAGCACCGCGAACGTCGCCGCGCGCATCGAAGCGACGTCCCGCACCGGCGGCAGCGCGCCGTCCCGGCCGAGGTTGATGTAGGCGGGACGGCCCAGCGCCGCGAGGCCGAGGGCGATCCGGTCCGCGGACCCGCTCATGCCGTCTGCTTGTGCCGCAGGATGGCCAGCCACTGCCCCGCGGTCTGCGCCTGGCGGTGCAGCTTCTCCAGGCGGGCGGCCGGGGCCCGGACGTAGCCCTTGCCGAAGACGGGGGCGATCTGCCGCAGGCTGGCGCCGCCCTCGCGGGCCGCGAGCAGCAGCCAGTCCGAGGCGTCGGCGCAGGCCGCGGACGCCCGGCGCAGCTCGCCGAGCAGGTCGATGAGCTCCTGGGCACTCACCTCCCCCGCTTCGACGGCGGCGGCCGTCGTCTCCAGCCAGGCCAGGACGCCGGCTTCGGTGATGGGTGCGCGGGGCCGGGATTTTTCGGTCACGCCGGTGAGTATAGGCCGTTATACGCGTTGGATCCGGGAGTACACGCCGGGTGCGGCTATGCTGATCTCGAGGCCCATGAGCACACACATCGAACCCGAAGCCGACGTCGAGCCGCTGCTCGACGTCTTCAAGGCGCTCGCGAACCCGGTGCGGTTGCAGGTGCTGCGGTGGCTGCGGGAGCCGGTGCGGCACTTCCCCGTCGAGAGGGCCATCGCCGATCCGGTCGAGGTCGGCGTGTGCGTGACGCACATCCAGGAGAAGACGGGGCTGGCGCAGTCGACCGTCTCGGCGTACATGGCCGAACTGCAGCGCGCCGGACTGGTCCGGGCGACGCGCGTCGGGAAGTGGACGCACTACAAGCGGGACGAGGCCCGGATCGCCGAGCTCGTCTCCACCCTCGGCCGCACCCTCTGACCTGTCCCTCCCCCGGTCCGGCGCCCCCGTGCGTTGCGTCATATCGAAAATCTGCGATACTTCGATTTATGGGTACGATCGAGAACATGCGGCTCGGCCGCTACGGCATCTGGACGTTCGACTTCGAGGACCAGCCGGCCGCGCTGATCCGGGACTCCGTGCAGGAACTGGAAGAACTCGGCTGGCCGGCGATCTGGATCCCGGAGAGCGAAGGGCGCGAAGCCCTCACGCACGCCGGGTTCCTGCTGGCGGCCACCCGACGCATCACCGTCGTGAACGGCATCGCGCAGATCTGGTCCCGCGAGGCGCAGTGGACCCGCGGCGGCGCCCTGCTGCTGGCCGACGCCTACCCCGACCGCCACCTGCTGGGGCTCGGCTTCGGCGCCGGGAAGCCCGGCGCGAAGCCGCTCCGGGCGATGAACGAGTACCTCGACGCCCTGGACACCGACACAAAGGTCAACCCCGCTCCGCGCTCGCCGGTGCGGCGGCTGCTCGCCGCGTACGGCCCGAAGATGCTGGAACTGGCCCGCGACCGCTCGGCGGGCGCCCACACCTACCACGTGACCCCGGAGCACACCGCCCAGGCGCGGGCGATCCTCGGCGCGGAACCCTTCCTCGGTGTCGAGCACGCCGTGCTGTTCGAGACGGACGCGACCAAGGCGCGCGAGATCGCCCGCAAGCACCTGCACCCGTACCTCACCACGCCGTACAACATCGCGAAGTTCCGCCGGCTCGGCTACACCGATGAGGACATCGACGGCGGCAGCGACCGGCTCGTCGACGACCTCGTGTTCTGGGGCGACCTCGAGACGATCACCGCGAAGCTGCGCGCCCACCTCGACGCCGGGGCCGACCACGTCGGTGTCCAGGTCATCGGCGTCGAGCCGGGCACCTCGGCCATGCCGCACTGGCGCCGGCTGACCGAGGCGCTGCTACCCGCGTAGGCCGAACCGCGCGGTGCAGTGCCAGACCCGCTTGAGCACCTGGGGGTCGTGCCGGCCGGCCCGGACGGCGTCGCCGATGACACGGGCGTCCAGCCACCCGTCCTCGGCGATGTCTTCCCCGGCCCGCACGGCGTCCGCACCGCGGTAGCCCGCGTGCGCGGCGAGGTCCGCGACCGGCAGCCGGAACCCGTGGTGCCAGCGGACCGGGAACGGGAACTCCGCGGCCGCGGCTTCGACGTCGGTGCCGCGGAAAGCCGGGTCCAGCACCAGGGCCGCGACGTCGTCCGGCAGCCGGAGCGGGCCGTGGACGTGGGCCTCGATGTAGTCGTCGAGTTCGTCGGGGGTGTCGGCTTCGACGAGCGGGAGCAGCGGGAAGTGCCTGCGCGTGCCGAAGTGCGCCGGCTCGCGGAAGCTGTCCGGGTAGCAGAACGTCGTGCGCGCCAGCACTTCCCGCCGGAGCCGGAAGTGCGCCGACCCGAACCGGACCGAGCCACCGGCCGGGCGGCGGCGGTGGTCGAGCGAGCCGTACTTCGGCCGGGCCGACGGCGGCAGCGCGTCGTAGACGCCGCCGAACATCCGGTGCTCCCAGCGCCACCGGTCGCCTCCGGGGTGGGCGGTCAGGCCGCCGTTGCCCGTGCCCGTCTCGAACTGCGACCGGTAGACACCGTCGGTCAGCCAGTGGCGCAGCAGCGGCACCTCCCCCACCAGCCGGTCCGGGTGGAAGTGGATCGTGACGTCGAGGCCATGCGGCAGTGGCGGCCCGTCCGCGCGTGCCTCGACGTACGCGACCGCCGCTCGCCATTCTTGCCCCATGGTATAGGCCGTTATACACAACGCGGCGTCGGAAAACCACTGGCTTCGCGGACGGTGGCCCGGTTTGACTGCGGCCATGCGACTGTCGGAGTTCGGGGTCACGGTGCGGTTCGCGCTGCTGGCCGTGGTGTGGGGTGCGAGTTTCCTGTTCATCAAGGTCGGTCTCGACGGGCTCTCCCCCGGCCAGGTCGCGCTCGCCAGGGTGGCGCTCGGCGCGCTGGCGCTGGCCGGGATCCTGCTGGTGCGCCGGCGGCGGCTCCCCCGCGATCTCATCCTGTGGGCACACCTCGCGGCCGTGTCGGTGTTGCTGTGCGTGGTGCCGTTCCTGTTGTTCTCGTGGGCGGAGCAGTACATTCCGTCCGGGCTGGCCAGCATCTTCAACGCGACGACACCGCTGATCACGATGCTGCTGGCGGCCGCGGCGCTGCCGGAGGAGCGGTTCACGCCGCCGCGGGTGCTCGGCTTGCTGCTCGGGTTCCTCGGGGTGCTCACGATCGTCGGGGTGTGGCACGGCATCGACGTGTCCCATCAACTGACCGCCCAGCTGGCCTGCCTCGGCGCGACGACGTGCTACGGCGCGTGTTTCGTCTACCTGCGCCGGTTCGTCTCACCCCGTGGGACGGATCCGGTGGTCGTCGCGTTCGGCCAGACGGCGTCGGCGACGGTGATCCTGGGCCTGCTCAGCCCGTTCGTCGCGGCGACGCCGGTGCACCTGAGCTTGCCGGTGGTGGCGAGCATGCTCGCGCTCGGGGTCTTCGGCACCGGGATCGCGTACGCCTGGAACACGCGGATCATCGCGGCCTGGGGCGCGGCCAACGCCTCGGCGGTGACGTACCTGACGCCGGTGGTCGGCGTGCTGCTCGGCGTGCTCGTGCTGGGCGAGCCGGTGAGCTGGAACCAGCCGGCCGGGGCGCTGCTGGTGGTGCTGGGGATCCTGGCCGCGCACGGCAGGTTGCGCCTGCGCCGCTCAACTTCCGCCGAAGCCGAGCTCGTCCGCCGCTAGACACGCCGGTGGGGCGGCCGCCGAAGCGACCGCCCCACCGTGCGTTCGAACCTACAGGTACTGACCGGTGTTCGTGGCGGTGTCGATCGCCCGCCCCGAGTCCTGGTTCTTGCCGGTGACGAGCGTGCGGATGTAGACGATCCGCTCACCCTTCTTGCCGGAGATCCGGGCCCAGTCGTCCGGGTTGGTGGTGTTCGGGAGGTCCTCGTTCTCCGCGAACTCGTCGACGATCGCGTCGAGCAGGTGCTGGACGCGCAGACCGGGCTGCTTGGTCTCCAGCACCGACTTGATCGCCGACTTCTTCGCCCGGTCCACGATGTTCTGGATCATCGCACCCGAGTTGAAGTCGCGGAAGTACAGGACTTCCTTGTCCCCGTTGGCGTAGGTCACCTCGAGGAACCGGTTCTCGTCGCTCTCCTCGTACATCCGCTCGACCGTGTGCTGGATCATCGCGTCGAACGTCGCCTTGGCGTCGCCGCCGAACTCGGCGAGGTCGTCCGCGTGGATCGGCAGGCCTTCGGCCAGGTACTTGGAGAAGATGTCCTTCGCGCCTTCGGCGTCCGGACGCTCGATCTTGATCTTGACGTCGAGCCGGCCCGGCCGCAGGATCGCCGGGTCGATCATGTCCTCGCGGTTGGAGGCGCCGATGACGATGACGTTCTCCAGGCCTTCGACACCGTCGATCTCCGACAGCAGCTGGGGCACGATCGTCGTCTCCACGTCGGACGACACGCCCGAGCCACGGGTCCGGAAGATCGAGTCCATCTCGTCGAAGAACACGATCACCGGGGTGCCTTCGGAGGCCTTCTCCCGCGCCCGCTGGAAGATCAGGCGGATGTGCCGCTCGGTCTCCCCGACGAACTTGTTGAGCAGCTCGGGGCCCTTGATGTTCAGGAAGTAGGACTTCCCGTCCGCCGCGTCGCCGCGGGCCTCGGCCACCTTCTTGGCCAGCGAGTTCGCCACCGCCTTGGCGATGAGCGTCTTGCCGCAGCCCGGCGGGCCGTAGAGCAGGACGCCCTTGGGCGGCCGCAGCTGGTACTCCTGGTACAGGTCGGCGTGCAGGAACGGCAGCTCGACCGCGTCCCTGATCTGCTCGATCTGCCGGGTGAGGCCACCGATGTCCTCGTAGCGGACGTCGGGCACCTCCTCCAGCACCAGGTCCTCGACCTCCGCCTTCGGCACGCGCTCGTACGCGTAGCCGGCCTTGGAGTCGACCAGCAGCGAGTCGCCCGGCTTGAGCGGCTGCTCGGCCAGCAGGTCGGAGAGCAGGACCACCCGCTCTTCGTCCGCGTGCCCGACCACCAGCGCGCGGGGGCTGCCGCCCTCGACGTCCGGTGCGAGCACCTCACGCAGCGCGCACACCTCACCGGTGCGTTCGAAACCGCCGCCTTCGACCACGGTCAGCGCCTCGTTGAGCCGCAGCGCCTGGCCGCGGCGCAGCGACGAGATCTCGACCGCGGGCGAAACCGACACCCGCATCTTCCGGCCGGCCGTGAAGACGTCCACCGTGTTGTCCTCGTACGCCTCGACGAAGACGCCGTACCCGGACGGTGGCTGGGCCAGCCGGTCGACCTCCTCGCGGAGAGCGAGGAGCTGTCCTCGCGCTTCGCGCAGGGTTTCGACCAGTTTGGTGTTGCGTTCGGTGAGCTGGCTCACCCTTTCCGAGGCCTCGGCGAGCCGCTGTTCGAGAACGCGGTTCTGCCGTGGCGAGTCCGTCAGTTTGCGGCGCAGCAGCGCCACTTCTTCCTCGAGAAAACGGATCTGCCGAGCCTGCTCGTCCGCCGTCGTCCCAGCTCCGGATGTTGCTGAAGGGTCGGCCTCCTCGCGCCGACCTCCGGGAAGGTCATGATGCATCGGGCACCTCCTCGGAGTGCTTTTCATTCCACGGTACCGGCGATCACCGACAAGAAAAGGCCTTTCCGGATCACAAGATCGGCGCGTCGCGGTTTGCCTGCCGCTCCCAGCACGGACATTCCCGCAGCGCAAGCGGCCATTTCGGTGCCGTGGCGCCGGTGTGTCGCGGGTTCGCGAGTGCCGGGATGAAGCCAGCACGTCGGGAGTACCCGCCCGTGAGACGGCCAACCCCCGCCCGGGATCCGGGCAATTCCGGCCAGTTCCGCCCTAACCGCGCGGCGCGGCGGCCCGGTGGCTAGCATCGGGCAACGCCGTACCGGCCCCCACGGGCCGGGCGTGGTCACGGAGCAACGCTAGGGGGCACCAGTCATGACCTACCCGCCGCAGCAGCCAGGCGGCCAGCCGGGGGCTACGGGCAGCAACCGGGCCCGTACGGCCAGCCCCAGCAGGGCGGATACCCCAGAGCGGCCAGCAGCCCCAGCCCGGTTACGGCGGGACCCAGCAGTTCGGGCAGCCCGGCCCGTACGACGGCACGCAGCAGTACGGCCAGCCCGGCGGGTACGACAGCACCCAGCAGTACGGCCAGCCCGGCGGGTACGACCAGTACGGCCAGGGCGGTTACCAGCCGCAGACGGGCCCTCAGCCCCAGCAGGGGTACCCGCAGTACGGGCCGCAGGACCAGTGGGGCCAGCCCCAGCAGCAGGGCTTCGGCGGCTACGACCAGTACGGCGGTGGCTTCGGGGACGCGCCCCCGCCCAAGAAGAAGAAAACCGGCCTGATCATCGGCCTGGCGGTGGCCGCGGTGGTGGTCGTCGGCGGTGGCGTGACCGCGGTGGTCCTCGCGACCCGCGGCGACGACCAGCCGACCGCCGCCCCGCCGGCGAGCACCTCGGCGGCGCCGACGACGGCCCGAAGGCGTCCACCCCGAAGCCCAAGAGCACCACCCCGAGCAGCCCGACGTCGAAGAGCAAGCCCGCGAGCGGCCCGGCCCCGGCGGCAAGCCCGGCTCCCAGGAGCTGTTCGACGCGACCGTCGCCGCGTACAACGCGCGTGACGAGGAAGCACTGGGCGACACCATCTGCCGCAGCGTCTACGAGGGCAGCACGGGCACGATCCCGAAGGTCACGGTGAAGCTGACCGGCACGCCGGAGGAGACCGGCGACAAGGCCACCGTCCGCTACTCCGCCACCGACGGCACCAAGACCAAGGTCGGCACCATGTCGGCGCAGAAGGAATCCGGGCTCTGGTGCCTGTCCAACGTCAAGGCGGACGGCTCGTGAGCACCCGGCGTCGGTGAACCGCGCGCTCGCCGGCGGGCTGGTCCTGGTCGGTGTGGCCGGTGCGGGCGTGGTCCTCGGCCTGCTGCTGGTCGCCCCCGGCGGCGGCTCCCAGCCGGAGCCGTCGGCCACGCCGCCACCACCGTCCCGCCCGGCGACCCCCTCCGCACCCGACGAAGCCGACACGGCGGCGGTCGCGGTACTGGCCCGCGCGATCGTCGACGCGATCGCCCGCCACGACTCGGCCGCGTTCGGCAAGCTCACCTGCCGCCCCCAGACCGCGGACGCGCTCGCCCGCCTGCAGCGGATGTGGGACGCGGCCGGCCCGGTGACGGTCAAGCTCCTGGAGCCCCCGGACCTGCGCGGCGAGTCCGCGACGGCGAAGGTGCACGTCGAAGCGGCGGGCGGGGTGAAGGACACGCCGTTCCCGCTGCACAAGGAGAACGGCCGCTGGTGCGTGCCGGGCTAGCCGGTCGGGTCCGCGCCCGCAGGCCGACGCGGTCCCGGCCCTGCCTCAGCCCTTGCCCTTGCTCGGCCGGCGCGAAACGCGCGGGGACACCGTCCCGTCGGCCAGCCGGCGCGCGGTCAGCAGGAACGCCGTGTGCGCCACCATCCGGTGGTCCGGGCGGACCGCCAGGCCGACCACGTGCCACGGGCGCATCAGCGTCTCCCACGACTCGGGCTCGGTCCAGCACTGCTGCTCGCGCAGCGACTCCGTGACGCGCGAGAGCTGCGTCACGGTGGCCACGTAGACCGTCAGCACCCCACCGGGGACGAGGTGGGCGGCCACGTTCGGCAGCTGCTCCCACGGCGCCAGCATGTCCAGCACGACGCGGTCGACCTCGCCCTCGTGCGAGGCCAGGTCGGCGACGGTGAGCGACCAGTTGGCCGGCTTCTCGCCGAAGAACTTCACCACGTTGCGCTCGGCGTGCTCGGCGTGGTCGTCGCGGATCTCGTAGGAGTGCACGTGCCCGGCCGGGCCGACCGCGCGCAGCAGCGAGCAGGTCAGCGCCCCGGAACCGGCCCCCGCCTCGAGCACGCGCGCGCCGGGGAAGATGTCGCCCCACATCACGATCTGCGCGGCGTCCTTCGGGTAGATCACCTGCGCGCCGCGGGGCATCGACAGGACGTAGTCCGGCAGCAGCGGGCGCAGCGCGAGGTAGGTCGACCCGCCCGCGGACGTCACCACCGAGCCTTCGGGCCTGCCGATCAGGTCGTCGTGGGCCAGGGCACCGCGGTGGGTGTGGTACTCACCACCGGCGGCCAGCGTCAGGGTGTAGTGCCGCCCCTTCGAGTCGGTCAACTGCACCCGATCACCCGCGCTAAACGGTCCGCTGACCGACAACACTTCCTCCTGTAACCCGTTTGGCCGACGCCAGATCTTCGCAGGCCGCGCGGGGCGAGGGCTCAGCGGGTACGGCGGTTCAGCGCGGCCCGCAGGTCGTCCCGGCGCAGCACGCCCGCCGGGCGGCCCTCGTCGTCCACCACGAGGAACTGCCACGCCGCCGTCTCGCGGACCCGCTCGACGACGTCCTCCCCCGGTTCCGAAGCCAGCAGCACGGTCTCGGCCCGGATCGGCTCGGCCGCGAACTCGGCCGGCGCGTGCGGCGACGAACTCGCGAGCCGTTCCGCCTCGCCCACGTCCAGCAGCCCGGCCGCCACGCCGTCCGCGCGGACCAGGACCACCCCGCGGCCGGCCGAGGCGGCCAGCGCGTCCGACACCGGGCTCTCCGCCGGCAGCTGCAGCACCGGCCGGACCAGTTCGCCGAGGACCAGGCCGTCCGGCCAGGTGCGGCGCGCTTCGGCGGCCAGCTCCGACCGGGCGCCGAGGACCACGAACCACGCCGTCACCACGCAGACGCCCAGCCGCAGCCAGCGGTCCGGGCTCGCCGTCGCCAGGCCCCACAGGGCCCACACCAGCAGCCCCGCGGCCACGACCGCACCACCGGCGACGGCCGCGCGCGTGCCCTTGGCGCGGATGCCGGTGACCGCCCAGACGCCGGCGCGGACCAGCCGCCCACCGTCCAGGGGCAGCCCGGGCAGCAGGTTGAACACGCCGACGGCGAGGTTCGCCACCGCGCATTCGGCGACCAGGAGCCAGACCGCGCCGTCCGGCGGCACGGCGAACATCAGCAGCCCGCAGAAACCCCCGAGCAGCAACGACACCGCGGGCCCGGCGGCGGCGACCATGCCTTCGTCACCGGGACGCTTGGGCGTGCGGGCCACTTCGGACAGACCGCCGAGGAGGAACAGCCGCAGCCGCCGCACCGGGATCCCCAGCCGCAGCGCGACCAGGCAGTGCCCGAGTTCGTGGGCGAGCACGGACAGGCCCAGCAGCAGCGCGAACGCCCCGGCCAGCAGCCACGACGTGGTGGCGGAGGCATCCGGGAGCAGCCGCCCGACCAGCGGCGCGTACAGCACGACGACGATCAGCGACCCGACCCACCACGAGGGCGCGAGCAGCACCGGCACCCCGGCGACCCGGAACAGCACGAGGCCGCCGTCCGGGCGGACGGCCTGCCGGGCGCCCCCGGTGCCCTGTTCACTGGTCGCGGCCATGCGGAGAGCCTAGAGCCCCGGGTGTGGGGAGCAAGTGATCCGCCCCGTCCGATGTCGTCCCGTACCCGAAGGGCCGACCCGGCGCACCCGCCCAGCCGCCCCGCGCACCCGAACGGTCGACCTGCGTACCTGGAGGGTCGGCTCACGTACCCAGGGAGTCGGGGTGCGTCTCTGGAGGGTCGGCTCACGTACCTGGAGAGTCGGCCCGCGCACCCGGAGAGTCGGCCCGCGTACCCGGACGGTCGGTTCGCGTACCCGGAGAGTCGGCTTGCGTCCCTGGACGGTCGGGTTGCGTACGCGGGAGGACGACACGCGTACCCGGCGGGACGACTCGCGTACCTGGGCGGACGACACGGCGGCCGTGGCCGTGTCGTCCCTTTGCGTCCGTGTGTCGTCCGTGTGTCGGAGGGGTGGCGGGCGTTGCGGTCGCCGGAACTGTCGTACCCCGGCGTTACGCTCTGCCCATGCCCGACGCCGACACCGTCACCACCGAACCACCCGCCGCGTCCGCCGTCGCCACCGAGGTGCGGCGGCGGCCCGCGTTGTCGCCGTCGAGGGCCAGCGACTTCAAGCAGTGCCCGCTGCTCTACCGCTTCCGCGCGGTCGACCGGCTGCCCGAGGTCCCGACCAAGGCCCAGCTGCGCGGCACGCTCGTCCACTCCGTCCTCGAGCGGCTCTTCGCCCTCCCCGCCGCCGAGCGCGTCCCCGCGCAGGCCCGCGAGCTGCTCGGCCCGGCCTGGACGGACCTGTCCGCGGACCGTCCGGAGTGGACCGAGCTGTTCGACGGCGAGAAGCCCGACGAACACGCCGAATGGCTCCGCTCGGCCGAAAAGCTCCTCGACGCCTACTTCGAACTCGAAGACCCGCGCCGCCTCGAGCCGGAGGCGTGCGAGCTGCACGTCGAGATCGAGCTCGGCTCCGGCGTCCTGCTGCGCGGCTACATCGACCGGCTCGACGTCGCCCCGACCGGCGAGATCCGGGTCGTCGACTACAAGACCGGTGCCGCGCCGCGCGAAATCGGCGAGGCCAAGGCGATGTTCCAGATGAAGTTCTACGCCGTGGTCCTGTGGCGGCTGCGCGGGATCGTGCCCCGCCAGCTCAAACTCATGTACCTGACCGACGGCCAGTCGCTGGCCTACACGCCCGACGAAGCCGAGCTGCTGCGCTTCGAACGCACCCTGGAAGCCATCTGGCAGGCCATCCTCAAGGCGGGCAAGACCGGCGACTTCCGGGCGAACAAGAGCAAGCTGTGCAACTGGTGCGACCACCAGGCGCACTGCCCCGAGTACGGCGGCACCCCACCCGACTACCCCGGCTGGCCGGAGCCCGGCGCGGGCGAGGAGACACCCCTGGACCGGGCCGACTGATGGCCGACGCCTTCTACGTCCCGCTCGGCGGAGACCGGTTCTCCGCGACCCGGCACACCGCCGGCCCGTGGAGCCCGGACGCCCAGCACTTCGGCCCGCCGTCGGCGTTGCTCGTCCGGGCCCTCGAAACCGTCGAAACCGCCCACCCGGCCGAGCTCGCGCGGGTGACCGTGGAAATCCTCGGCCCGGCGCCGGTCGCCGAGCTCACCGTCCGGGCCCGGGTCGAGCGCCCCGGGCGGTCGGTCGAGCTGCTGCAGGCGGAGCTCGCGAGCGCCGATCGGGTCGTGGCGCGGGCGTCGGCGTGGCGGATCGCGACGTCGGACACCGCGGAGGCGGGCACCGACGCCGGTCCCCTGCTGCCGGGCCCGGACAGCGTCGGCGAGTCGCCGTGGCCGGAGGGCTGGCAGGCCGGCTACCTCGACGCGATGGAGTGGCGGGCCGTGCGCGGCGGCATGGACGTGCCGGGCCGGCGGCCGTGTGGGCCCGCCAGCGGGTCCCGCTGGTCGACGGCGAGGAGCCGAGCGGCCTGCAGCGGCTGTTCGCCGTCGCCGACTCCGGCAACGGCGTGTCGAACTACCTCGACCCGCGGAAGTGGTGGTTCATCAACTCCGAGCTCACCGTTCACCTGCGCCGGGTGCCGGAGGGCGAGTGGATCGGCCTCGACGCGGTCACGCTGGTCGGCAAGCACGGCATCGGCACCGCGACGAGCATCCTGCACGACGCGGGCGGCCCGGTGGCCACCGGCGCGCAGGCGCTGATGGTCCGGCCGCGACAGGCCGGGGCCGGATAGCCACCCACAACGGGCCCGCATCCAATAACCTTCGCGGAACGACCGACTTGAGGAGCGCTCCGGCATGCAGATCACCTCGGTGGTCAACCAGAAAGGCGGGGTCGGCAAGACCTCGCTGAGCGTCGGCACCGCGGCCGCACTGGCCGAGCGGGGCCGCCGGGTGCTCCTGGTCGACCTCGACCCGCAGGGCCACGCGACGACCGAGATGCTCGGGCTGTCCGAGGTGGCCGCGGACCAGCCGAGCCTGGCGAAGGCGCTGGCCAAGACGTGGAAGGGCCCGATCGAGGAACTCGTCGTGCCGCACCCGCGCAGCAACCTCGGCAAGGGCGGCGCGCTCGACGTGGTGCCGACGTCACCGGGGATGTTCGACCTGATCCGGCGGCTCGACTCGTTCCGCGTCCCCGGCTGGCAGCTCGCGCGGGTCATCCAGTTCGCCAACTACGACCACTGCGTCATCGACTGCCCGCCCGCGCTGGACGTGCTGACGAACAACGCGCTGGCGGCCTCGCACGGCATCCTGGTGCCGGTCCAGCCGGACAAGACGAGCATCCGCGCGCTGCGGCTGCTGGCCGATCAGGTCCGGTACGTCGAGCAGACCGTAGGGCGGCAGCCGCTGTCCTGGTTCGGACTGGTGCCGAGCCTCTACCGGCGCCCGATCTCGCACTACGCGGCCGCGGCGCTGCAGGAGATGTACGACTTCGGCATCCCGATGCTGTCGCACCTGCCGCTGGGCGTGGTGATGAACGAGGCGGCGGCCCACGGCGTCCCGGTGACGACGTACGCACCGGAGACGTTGCAAGCGCTGTCCTTCCGCGAGATCGCCGAAACGCTCGACAGCCACCTGGCGCAGAACGCGGCCCCGGCGGTGGTCCCGGCCGACGAGGAGTTCGTCTTCGAGGACTTCATCTCCGAGGTGGCGGTGGCCCGCAACGTCAACGACAACGGCGCCCGCAAGGGCCTCTACGACCTGCTGCCGAAGAAACCCAACCGGCCCCGGTAGAAAATTTCCCCCGATTTCTGACCCGTTCGGCGGGTGGCGGTGATCCGAATGGGTTAGCGTCGCTCGCATGTCGGGGGTCCCTGCCAAACTCCATGCCCATCCCACCGTCGGGTTCGCCTGGCTGCGCATGATCGGCGCGGTGCTGGTACTCGTCGACCACAGCGCGCCGCTGCTCGATCCGCACCGGCTCACCGTCTTCCCGGCTTCGTGGCACATGTCGCCGGGTTACCTGGCGCTGATGGGCTTCTTCGCGATGAGCGGGTACCAGATCCAGGACAGCTGGGCGCGCGACCCGTCGTGGTGGCGGTTCGGCGCGCGGCGGCTGCTGCGGATCATGCCGCCCCTCGTGGTCGTCGTCGCGATCACGGTGTTCGTCATCGGGCCGCTCGTCACGACGTGGCCCGCGCACGACTACTGGACGCACGTCCAGACCTGGCGGTACCTGGTCGGCACCATCGTGCTGTTCTTCATGCAGCACCAGCTGCCCGGCGTCTTCAGCCACAACCCCTACCCCTTCTCGGTCAACGGCGCCATCTGGACGCTGCCGATGGAACTGCTCGGTTACGGCGTGGTCCTGGTTCTGGGCGTGCTGGTGCTCCTCGGCCTGCCGAAGCTGATCCAGGTCGTCGCGCTCGCCGGCCTGGTCGGCGCCGACAGCGTGTTCCGGGCGACGTTCGAGTACCACGGCGGCGGCGGGTCGCTGGTCTACATCCCGCTCGGCTCGACGGTGTCGTTCCTGGTGCCGTTCGCGATCGGGATGGTGCTGCACACCCACCGCGACCGCATCCCGTTCCGGCCGAGGTACGCGATCCCGTTGTTCCTGGCCTATCTCGCGCTCAGCCAGACCCCGGCGAGCCGGTACGCCCTCGCGATCAGCGCCGCTTACGGGGCCCTCACCCTCGCCACGCACTGGCCGAAGCGCCTGGAGCGGTTCGGCCCGCACGTCTACGGCAGCTACGGCACCTACATCTGGGGCTTCCCGGTCCAGCAGCTGATCATCCTGGCCGGAGTGCGGCAGGTGTGGCTGCTGATCCTGCTCGCCGTCCCGGCGGCGTACCTGGTGGGCCTGCTGTCCTGGCACCTCGTCGAACTGCCCACACAGCGGCTCCGCCGGTACCTGGCCACCCCGGTGCGCGCAGCCGCCCCCGCGGCGGCGCCGCGCGCGCAGCCGGTCCCGGCGGGTTCACCACCCGGCTAGCGAGCCCCGTCATGGGTGTTCAAGGCAGTTCCGGCTGCCCTGAACACCCACGACAGGGAAGGGTCAGAGGCGGCAGGAGCGGATGTCCGAGGCGAGGATCGCCTTGGCGCCGACTTCGGCCAGCTCGTCCATGATGAGGTTGACCTTCTTGCGCGACACCATGGCGCGCACGGCCACCCAGTCGTCGTCGGCCAGCGGGGCGACCGTCGGCGACTCCAGGCCCGGCGTGATCGCGATCGCGCGTTCCACCAGCGTCCGCGGGCAGTCGTAGTCCAGCATCATGTACTGCTGCGCGAACACGACCCCGCGCAGGCGCGCGGCCAGCTGTGTCTTCGCCTTGCTCTCCTCGGTGCCCCGCCGCTGCAGCAGCACGGCTTCCGACACGCAGATCGGGTCGCCGAAGGCCACCAAGTTGTTCTGCCGCAGCGACCGGCCCGACTCGACGACGTCCGCGATCGCGTCCGCCACGCCGAGCTGGATCGAGATCTCCACCGCGCCGTCGAGCCGGATCACCTCGGCCTCGACCCCGTGGCGGGCGAGGTCGTCGCGGACCAGCCGCGGGTAAGACGTCGCCAGCCGCTTGCCGTGCAGGTCGGCCGGCTTCCAGTCCCGGCCGGCCGGGGCGGCGTAGCGGAACGTCGAACCGCCGAACCCGAGCGCCTGGATCTCCTCGACCGGGGCGCCGGAGTCGAGCGCGAGGTCACGGCCGGTGATGCCGAGGTCGAGCTCGCCGGAGCCGACGTAGATGGCGATGTCCTTGGGGCGCAGGAAGAAGAACTCGACCTCGTTGACGTGGTCGAGCACGGTCAGGTCGCGCTGCTCATGCCGCTTGCGGTAGCCCGCCTCGCCGAGCATCTCCGTCGCCGCGGCGGCGAGGGCTCCCTTGTTCGGCACGGCAACACGCAGCATTTCGCTTCTCTCCTCAATCCCTCGCCCGGTCCAGCACCGGGCGAAACCCCGTCACAGGTAGCGGTAGACGTCCTCGGTCGACAGGCCACGGCCGAGCATCAGCACCTGCACCCGGTACAGCAGCTGGGAGATCTCCTCGGCGAGGCGCTCGTCGGACTCGTGCTCGGCGGCGATCCACACCTCGCCGGCTTCCTCCAGCACCTTCTTGCCCTGGGCGTGCACCCCGGCGTCGAGGGCGACGACGGTGCCGGACCCGTCGGGACGGGTACGCGCGCGCTCGGCAAGCTCCGCGAACAGCTCATCGAAGGTCTTCACGGTCCGGAATCCTTCCATCCCGGACCCCGCCGCGCCGCCCCGGCCCGCCGGGGATGCCGTCCATCTCACACGCCCGTGGACGCCGGCTCCCACGAGGTGGGAATCAGAAGAGCGCGCCCTGCTCGAAGTCGAGCAGGTAGCGCTTGCGCTCGAGGCCGCCGCCGTAGCCGGTGAGCGAGCCGGTCGAGCCGACCACCCGGTGGCACGGGACGATGATGCCGATCGGGTTCTTGCCGTTGGCCAGGCCCACGGCCCGGGACGCGGCCGGTTTGCCGAGCCGGTCGGCGAGCTGGCCGTAGGAGATCGTCGTGCCGTACGGGATCTTCCGCAGCTCGGCCCAGACCAGCTGCTGGAACGGCGTGCCGGCGAAGGCCAGCGGCACCTCGAACTCGTGGCGCTGCCCGGCGAAGTACTCCTTGAGCTCGGTTTCGGCGCGGGCGAAGATGTCGCCGCCCGGATCGGCGGAGCCGAAGGTCAGCTCGTCCGGGCGGTGGCGCTGGTCGACCATGTAGAGGCCGCAGAGCGCGTCCCCCTCGGCGACCAGCGTCAACGGGCCGCACGGGCTGTCGACGACGGCGTGGGTGCGCATGGGTTCTCCTGTCGGTTTCATGCCGCGGGCATCCGGTTGATCGCGTGGTCACCGGTGGCCCACAGGTGCTGGGTGGCGTAGGCGCGCCAAGGGCGCCACGCGGCGGACCGGGCGACGACGGCGGCCTGGCCGCCGAGTCCGAGGGTTTCGGCCGCGTACTTGATGCCGAGGTCGGTGGGGAGGAAGGCGTCCGGGTCGCCGAGCGCCCGCATGGCGATGCTTTCGACGGTCCACGGCCCGAAGCCGGGCAACGCGTTCAGCGCGGCCCGTGCCGCCTCCCAGTCGCTGCCCGCGCTGAGGTCCAGGCCGCCGGTCAGCGCCTCGACCAGCGCGAGCAGCGTGCGACGGCGGCTGCGCGGCATGGCCAGGGTCTCGGGGTCCAGCGAGGCGAGCGCGTCGGCCGAGGGGAACAGGTGGGTCAGGCCGCCTTCGGGGTCCTCGACCGGTTCGCCGTGCGCGACGACGAGCCGGGCCGCGTGGGTCCGGGCCGCCGCCGTCGAGACCTGCTGGCCCAGCACGGCCCGGACGGCGAACTCGGCACCGTCGACCGTGCGCGGCACCCGGCGGCCGGGTGCGGCCGCGACGAGCGGGGCGAGCAGCGGGTCGGTGGCGAGCTGCTCGTCGACGGCCACCGGGTCGGCGTCGAGGTCCAGCAGGCGGCGGCACCGGCTCGTGGCGGCCGGCAGGTCACGGAGGTCGGTCAGGGTGAGCCGGCAGGCGATGTGCCCGTCCTCCGGCCGCAGCGCGACGACGCCGTGGCCGTGCGGCAGCCGCAGGGTCCGGCGGTAGGCGCCGTCCCGCCACTCCTCCACACCCGGCACACCGGTCGCCACGAGGTGGCCGAAGAGGTTGTCCGGGCACAGCGGTTTCCGGTACGGCAGCCGCAGGACGAGCGCCCCGGCCGCCGACGGCTTGCCCTTCGCGCGCTGCCGCAGCTCGGTGGGCGAGAGGGCGAACACCTCGCGGACGGTGTCGTTGAACGCCCGGATGCTGCCGAAGCCGGCGGCCAGGGCCAGCTCGGTCATCGGCAGCGTGGTCGTCTCGATCAGGGTGCGGGCGGTCTGCGCGCGCTGGGCCCGCGCGAGGGCGAGCGGGCCGGCGCGAGTTCGGCGAACACCTGCCGCTCGACCTGCCGGACGCTGTAGCCGAGCCGGGCGGCGAGGCCGCGGACGCCTTCGGTGTCGACGACGCCGTCGGCGATCAGCCGCATCGCCCGCGCGACGAGGTCGGCGCGCTCGTTCCACAACGGCGAACCGGGGCTGGCGTCGGGGCGGCAGCGTTTGCAGGCCCGGAACCCGGCCTGCTGGGCGGCCGCCGCGCTCGGGTAGAAGCTCATGTTCTGCCGCTTGGGCGGCACGACCGGGCAGCTGGGCCGGCAGTAGATCCGGGTGGTCAGTACCGCGCAGTAGAACCACCCGTCGAACCGGGCGTCCTTCGCCTGCACGGCCCGCACGCACCGCTCGAAGTCATCGTGCACCACGCCAGCATCGCGGACTCCGGCGACCCGGGCTAGCGGAAAAGCGACATGGTCGTGGTCAGCCGAGCAGGGCCGCCAGCGCCGGCACGTCGATGCCCACCAGGGAGTCGCGGAACACCCGCCGCTCCCCCGCCTCGACCGGGACGTCGTTGGGGATCACCAGGACCGTGCAGCCGGCCGCGACCGCGGAAGCCGTGCCCGGCGGCGAATCTTCGACCGCCACACAGCGCGCCGGGTCGACGCCCAGCAGCTCGGCCGCCTTGAGGTAGGGGCGCGGGAGCGGCTTGTTCTGGCCTTCGACCTCGTCGCCGCACACGGTGACGTCGAAGAAGTCCCGGCCGATCGTGTTCAGCGCGAGTTCGGTCAGGTCGCGTTCGGTGGAGGTGACCAGGGCCGAGCGCAGGCCCGCCTCGCGCACCGCCGTCAGCGCTTCGCGCGCACCCGGGCGCCACGGCAGCTCGTCGTCGAACAGCCCGGCGGTGCGGCGGCGGATCTCTTCCCCGGTCGAAGCAATCGCCTCGGGTGTCACCGGAAGGCCGACCACTTCGAGGAGGTACGCCGAGGTGTCGTCCATGTTGGACCCGACGAGGGTCATCCGCTGCTGTTCGGAAAGCTTGCCGCCGAGGAATTCCGCCGTCTCGTAGAGCGCGACGTCCCACAGCTTCTCGGAATCGACGAGCGTGCCGTCCATGTCCCACAACACGGCGTCGATTCCGTCCACAGTGGAGTCTCCCTCAGGTGTTGAAGTACTTGGCTTCGGGGTGGTGGCAGACGATCGCGTCGGTCGACTGCTCGGGGTGCAGCTGGAACTCCTCGGACAGCTTGACGCCGATCCGGCCCGGTTCGAGGAGGGCGACGATCTTCGCCCGGTCTTCGAGGTCGGGACAGGCGCCATAGCCCAGGGAGAACCGGGCTCCACGGTAGCCGAGCTTGAAGAACTCCTCGACGTCGTCGGGGTCCTCTGAGGCGACCGCCACACCGCCGGGGAAGGTGAGCTCCTGCCGGATGCGGCGGTGCCAGTACTCGGCCAGCGCCTCGGTCAGCTGGACGCCGAGCCCGTGGACCTCCAGGTAGTCGCGGTAGGCGTCGGCCGCGAAGAGCTCGTTGGCGTAGTCGGCGATGGGCTGGCCCATGGTGACCACGGTGAACGGCACGACGTCCACCTCGCCGGACTCGCGGGGCCGGTAGAAGTCGGCCAGGCACAGCCGCCGGTCGCGGCGCTGCCGCGGGAAGGTGAAGCGCACCCGCTCGGGTGCGTCGGGCGAAGGCTCGGTGAGCACGACCAGGTCGTCGCCTTCGGCGACGCACGGGAAATAGCCGTAGACGACGGCCGCGTGGGCCAGGACGCCGTCGGCGGTCAGCCGGTCGAGCCAGTACCGCAGCCGCGGCCGGCCTTCGGATTCGACCAGCTCCTCGTACATCGGCCCGGCGCCGCCGCGGGCGCCCTTGAGCCCCCACTGGCCCATGAAGGTGGCGCGCTCGTCGAGCATGGCGGCGTAGTCGGCCAGCGCGACGCCCTTGACCACCCGCGAACCCCAGAACGGCGGGGACGGCAGCGGCACGTCGGTGGCGACGTCCGAGCGGGCGGGCAGGGGTCCCTCTTCTTCGACCTTGCGGGCTTTGCGCGCCTCGGCGATCCGCAGCGAGCGTTCGCGGCGTTCCTTGCGCTCCTGGCGCTTCTTCTCCGCGTCCGCGTCGAGCAGCGGCGATTCCCCGCGCTTGGCGGCCATGATCGCGTCCATCAGCCGCAGGCCTTCGAACGCGTCCCGCGCGTAACGGACGTCGCCGAGGTAGAGCTCGGTCAGGTCGTTCTCCACGTAGGACCGGGTGAGCGCGGCCCCGCCGAGGAGCACCGGCCAGCGCGCGGAGACGCCACGGGAGTTCATCTCCTGGAGGTTCTCCTTCATGATCACCGTGGACTTGACCAGCAGCCCGGACATCCCGATCGCGTCGGCGCCGTGTTCCTCGGCCGCGTCGAGGATGGTCGTGATGGGCTGTTTGATGCCGAGGTTGACGACCTCGTAGCCGTTGTTGGACAGGATGATGTCGACGAGGTTCTTGCCGATGTCGTGCACGTCGCCGCGGACGGTGGCCAGCACGATCCGGCCCTTGCCGGCGTCGTCCTCCTTCTCCATGTGCGGCTCGAGGTGCGCGACGGCGGCCTTCATCACCTCGGCGGACTGCAGCACGAACGGCAGCTGCATCTGGCCGGACCCGAACAGCTCGCCGACGGTCTTCATGCCGGACAGCAGCGTGTCGTTGATGATCTGCAGGGCGGGCCGCTGCTCCAGGGCCGCGTCGAGGTCGTCGGTCAGGCCGGTGCGCTCGCCGTCGACGATCCGGCGTTCCAGGCGTTCGAACAGCGGCAGCGCGGCCAGCTCTTCGGCCCGCGAAGCCTTCGACGAGGCCGCGCTGACGCCTTCGAACAGGGCCATCAGCTCCTGCAGCGGGTCGTACCCGGGACGGCGGCGGTCGTAGACCAGGTCGAGGGCGACCGCGCGCTGGTCGTCCGGGATCCGGGCCATCGGCAGGATCTTGGACGCGTGCACGATCGCGGTGTCCAGCCCGGCCTGGACGCACTCGTGCAGGAACACCGAGTTGAGCACCTGCCGGGCGGCCGGGTTGAGGCCGAAGGAGATGTTCGACAGGCCGAGGGTGGTCTGCACCTCGGGGTGACGGCGTTTGATCTCGCGGATGGCTTCGATGGTTTCGATGCCGTCGCGGCGGGACTCCTCCTGGCCGGTGGCGATGGTGAAGGTGAGCGCGTCGACGATGACGTCGCAGGTGCGCAGGCCCCAGTTCCCGGTGATGTCCTCGATCAGCCGGGTGGCGATGTCGGCCTTCTTCTGCGCCGTGCGGGCCTGGCCCTCTTCGTCGATGGTCAGCGCGACGACCGCGGCGCCGTACTCGCTGACCAGTTCCATCACCTGGGTGAACCGGGATTCCGGTCCGTCGCCGTCCTCGTAGTTGACGGAGTTGACCGCGCACCGGCCGCCGAGCCGCTGCAGCCCGGCACGCAGGACGGCGACCTCGGTGGAGTCGAGCATGATCGGCAGCGTCGACGCGGTGGCCAGGCGCCCGGCCAGCTCCGCCATGTCGGCGGTGCCGTCCCGGCCGACGTAGTCGACGCACAGGTCCAGCAGGTGGGCGCCGTCGCGGGTCTGCTCGCGGGCGATCTCGACGCAGTCGTCAAAATGACTCGCGAGCATCGCGGTGCGGAAGGCCTTCGAGCCGTTGGCGTTGGTCCGCTCGCCGATCATCAGCACGCTGGCGTCCTGCTTGAACGGCACCGCCTGGTAGAGCGACGACACGCCCGGCTCGGGCCGCGGGCGCCGCGGAACCGGCGGCGTGTCCGCCACCGCGGCGGCGAGCTGCCGGATGTGCTCGTCGGTCGTCCCGCAGCAGCCGCCGACCAGGCCGACGCCGAACTCGCGGACGAACCCGGTGAGGGCCTCGACCAGCGCTTCCGGGCCGAGCGGGTACACCGCGCCGTCCGGGCCGAGCTCGGGCAGGCCGGCGTTGGGCATCACCGACAGCGGCACCCGGGCGTGCTTGGCCAGCTGCCGCAGGTGCTCGCTCATCTCGGCCGGGCCGGTCGCGCAGTTGAGCCCGATGACGTCGATGCCGAGCGGTTCGAGCGCGGCCAGAGCCGCGCCGACCTCGGTGCCGAGCAACATGGTGCCGGTCGTTTCGACGGTGATCGAAGCGAGGATCGGCACGGACCGGCCTTCGGCGGCCATCGCCCGCTTCGCGCCGATGATCGACGCCTTCGTCTGGAGGATGTCCTGGGTGGTTTCGACGATCACGGCGTCGGCGCCGCCGGCCAGCAGGCCGCGGACCTCCTCGCGGTAGGCGTCACGCAGCGTGGTGAAGGGCGCGTGGCCGAGGGTGGGGAGTTTCGTGCCGGGCCCGACCGAGCCGAGCACGAACCGCGGGCGCTCCGGCGTCGCGAACTCGTCGGCGGTCTCGCGCGCCAGCCGCGCCCCGGCCTCGGCCAGCTCGAAGATCCGCCCGGTGATGCCGTACTCGGCGAAGTTGGCGAAATTGGCCCCGAAAGTGTTGGTCTCGACGGCGTCCGCGCCCGCCTCCAGGTACCCGCGGTGCACCGAGCGGACCACGTCCGGCCGGGTGACGTTGAGTATCTCGTTGCAGCCTTCGAGGCCGCCGAAGTCGTCCAGGCTCAGGTCGTGGGCCTGCAGGGCCGTGCCCATCGCCCCGTCGGCCACCAGGACACGCGTGCGGAGGGCATCGAGGAACGGTGACGACAGGCGGTCGGACATGCTGAACAGGGTAAGGCCGGTGGTCGTAGGCTGGTCCGGTGAGTGAGCCCGTCGACGAGACCCCGCGGCCGCCCCGCGACCGCACCGAACCCACCCGCCCGCTGATGGTCGTCGCCTTCGAAGGCTGGAACGACGCCGGCGACGCGGCCAGCCGCGCGGTGGAGCACCTGCAGCTGAACTGGGACGCCACCCCGCTGGCGGAACTGGAGCCCGACGACTACTACGACTTCCAGGTCAGCCGCCCGACCGTCCGGATGGTGGACGGCGTCACTCGCCGGGTGGACTGGCCCACGACGCGGCTGTCGGTGTGCCGCCCCGACGGCTTCGACCGCGACGTCGTCCTCGTCCAGGGCCCGGAGCCCAACATGCGCTGGCGCGCGTTCTGCGCGGAGCTGCTCGAGCACATCCAGCAGCTCGACGTCGCGACCGTGGTGACGCTGGGGGCGTTGCTGGCCGACACCGCGCACACCCGGCCCGTCCCGGTCACCGGAACGGCCTACGACAAGGACACCGCGTCCCTGTACGGCCTCGACCTGAACAACTACCAGGGGCCGACCGGCATCGTCGGCATCCTGCAGGACTACTGCGTGCAGGCCGGCATCCCGGCCGTGTCCATCTGGGCCGCGGTGCCGCACTACGTGTCGCACCCGCCGTCCCCGAAGGCGACGCTGGCGCTGCTGCACAAGCTGGAGGACATCCTCGACGTCGAGATCCCGCTGGGCGCGCTGCCCGAGCAGGCCGAGGAGTGGCAGCGCACGGTCAGCGAGATGGCCGACGAGGACGAGGAGATCAGCGAGTACGTCCGCAGCCTCGAGGAGCGCGGCGACGCACAGAGCGAGGTCGCCGAGCAGGACGTCAGCGGCGACAAGATCGCCGCGGAGTTCGAGCGCTACCTGCGCCGCCGCGGCCGCGGCGGCGGGCAGGAGGGCTTCGGCCTGCGCTGAGGGGTCACTTCAGCCAGCTGGTGGCGAACGCCCGCGCGGGGTTCGCCACCAGCATGGCCGTGACGACGTCGCCGCCCAGCAGCTTGGTCAGCCGCGGTGCGAGCGTGGTGAGCAGGTAGGACGCGCCCGGTTGGAACCGCGCCGCCGCGGTCGTCGTGTCGCCGCCGAGCAGGATCTGGCCGCCGTGCCCGGCCTCGACCAGCGCTTCCAGGCCGTCGAAGAGCCGCCAGTCGGTCGCGTGGTTGGCCCGGGACGGCCCATCGAAGCCGAGGAACACGCCGGTCTCGGCGATCTTCCGCTGCAGCGGCGCGTCCGGGTTCCGGTTCAGGTGCCCGAGGATCACCTTGTCGGGTGAAATCTCCAGCTTTCCGCAGAGCAGGTCGACCGTTTCCAGGGCCGCCGTGCCGAGTTCGAGGTGCACGGCGATCGGCGCGCCGGTCTCCTGGTGGGCGACCGCGGCGGCGGTCATGGTCAGCCGGGCGTGCGCGTCGATCGTGTGGAAGGCGCCGGCCACCTTGACCAGCCCGGCGCGCGGACCGGTCCGCGGCTCGTCGGGCAGATCGGCGGGCTGGGTCCCCTCGGTCAGGTCGGCGACGAACTCCTTGACCAGGTCGTCGAGCACGCGGCCGAGGATCACCGGGGCGTAGTGCTCGGCGCGGTGCAGGCCGGTGGCCGCGACCACGTGCACGCCGATTTCCTCCGCCATCCAGGCGAGCTCGCGGGTACGCCGGGTCAGGCCGTACGGCGTCCACTGGACAAGCGCGTTGCCGCCCCGCCCTGCGAACTCGAGGAGGGTGTGGGCGGCGGCGACCGGATCGTCGAGCTCCTGGCCCGGCAGGAGCTTCGAGGCGAAGAAGAGGTGGTCGTGCGAGTTCGTCACGCCGAGTTCGGCCGGATCGATGTCACCCAGCACCGTGCGGACCTTGGGTTCCCCAGTCACGATGGCGAGTGTAACGCCTCAACCGTTACGATGGCGAGGTGTCCGAAGACTTCCGCCTCGACATGGGCGCACCCTGGCTGAACCTCCTGGCCACCCGCGGCCGCCACTTCGGTCCCCAGCCGGTCGAGCGGATCCCGACGGCCGAGCGACTGCGCGACTGGCTCGCCCAGGTCGAGCTGACCCCGCTCGCCCCGGTCACGTACGCCGACGTGCGCGCGGCCCACCAGCTCCGCGAGGCCCTCCGCGAACTCGCCCTCGGCGCGATCGACGGGCTCCCGCCGCGAGCCGACCAGGTGAGCCCGCTGACGCCCTTCCTCAAGGCCCAGCCCCTGCACCTGGCCGCGCTCGACCGGCTGCACCGCAGCGCGCCCGGGACCGCCGCCGACGCGCTCGGCCGCTTGGCGCACCAGGCCGCGGACTGGCTCACCGGCCCCCTGCGGCACGACCTGCGGGCCTGCCCGGAGCAGGACTGCCGCGGCGTCTTCGCCGATCCCGGCGGGCGGCGGCGCTGGTGCCCGTCCCCCGCCTGCGCCAGCCGCGGGCGGGTGCGCGCGCTCAGGGAGCGGCGGCGCGACGGCTCATGACGGCCACAGGATGCGGCGCATCGGCACCGCGCCCCGCGCCCGCTTCCGCCACTCGCGCGGGTAACCCAGCGAAACCTCTTCGAACCGGACGCCGTCGGCCTCGGTGCTGCGCGGGATGTGCAGGTGGCCGTAGACCGCGACCTCCGCGCGGTAGCGGACGTGCCAGTCCTCGGTCTTCGTCGTCCCGCACCAGAGCGCGAACTCCGGCCAGTACAGCGGCGCCGTCGGGTGCCGGTGCAGCGGCCAGTGGGACATCAGGATCGTGCCGTGGTCCTCTGCGATTGCGTCGAGGCGCTCGGTGCTGACCTTCAGCCGGGCCTCGCACCACGCCTGGCGGCTGGGGTACGGGTCCGGGTACAGGAAGTATTCGTCGGTGCAGACCACGCCGGCCTCGCGGGCCTGGCGCAGGGCCTCCTCCAGGGACTTGCCCTCCGCTTCCGGGGTCCGCCAGCTGTAGTCGTAGAGCAGGAACAGCGGGGCGATCGTCAGCGGCCGCGGGCCGTGGCGCCAGACCGGGAACTCGTCCTCGGGCGTCAGCACGCCGATTTCGCGGCACTGGTCGACCAGGTACTCGTAGCGGGCCTGGCCGCGCAGCTGGCAGTCGTCGTTCTTCGTCGTCCACAGCTCGTGGTTGCCCGGCACCCAGACGACCTTCGCGAACCGGCCGGCCAGGGTCTTCAGCGTTCCGATGGTGGCTTCGGCGAGCTCGGCGACGTCGCCGGCGACGAGCAGCCAGTCTTCGGGGGTTTCCGGGACGACCGAGTCGAGGATCGGGCCGTTGCCCTCGTGGGTCACGTGGAGGTCGCTGGTGGCGAACAGGTGCGGCACCCCTCCACCGTAACCACCGCGGCCGGGGAAGCGACGGGAAACCTGCGTTTCCGGACCAACATCAGCAGCCCCGCGAGGAGGTAGATCCCGGCCTGGACGTTCAGCAGCGCGGCGGCCCCGGTCGTCACCACCAATGCTCCGGCCAGCAGCGCGCCGGCCGTGGTGCAGGTGGCCACCGCGGCGAACGTCGTGCTCAGCACCCGCCCGGCGCGTTCCGGCGCGACCGCGCTCTGGATCTCCGACAGCACACCGGCGCCGACGATCACGCCCGGCGCTCCGGCCACGACGAACAGCCCGGCGTACACCCCCATCGCGGTCGTGACGAAGGCGAGGTTCCAGATCACCGCGGACACCAGCCCGAGCGCGAGAGCACCCCAGCCCAGCAGCGCGGCCGGGGCGACCCGCCGCGCCACGGTGGCCAGGGCGAACCCGGCCGCCAGCCCGCCGAGCGCCTGGACCCCGCGCAGCAGGCCCGCGTCGGCCTCGCTGCCGCCGAGCACCTGCAGGACGTAGACCACGAACAGCACCAGGAACATGCCCTGCGCGACGGAGGTGAGCACCAGGGCGACGCCGGTGCGCCGCAGCCGCCGGTTGCGCGTCAGCTCGCGCAGGCCGTCGAGCCAGGCCCGCACCACCGGTTCCCGCGCGGCCGCCGGGACCGGCGCGGCGACCCGGCGGAACGGCTTGGCCAGCAGCGCCGCGGCGACCACGAGGACGGCCAGGTAGCCGGTGACGACGTCGGCGAGCCCGCCGAAACCCAGCAGCGCACCGCCGGCCCAGCCGCCGGCCAGCCGGGCGACGCTGCCGTTCACGCTCATCAGCCCGTTGGCCGCGGTCACCTCCGCGACCCCGACGAGCTCCGGCACGAGCGCGTTGCGCGCGGGTTCGAACACCGACGCCAGGGCCGCCTGGGCGGCCATCACCGCGTACACCAGGCTGACGCCCGGTTCGGCCAGGAGCGGAAGCGCCACGACGGCGAGCCCGCAGCAGGTGCCGAACAGCACCGCGCGGCGGTTCCAGCGGTCGGCGACGACGCCGGCGACCGGGCTGAGCAGCACCGCGGGCAGCAGGCCGAGGACGATGCTCAGCGCCGTCGTCGCGGCGGAGCCGGTGCGCTGGAAGACGTAGACCGGCAACGCCACCTGCAGCATCCACTCGGCCGTCTCGCCGAAGAACGCGGCCACCCACAGCCGCGCGAACGCCGGAACCCCCAGCAGCTGCTTCATCCCTCCGCCTTCCCCGAGTGGTCGATGCGCGGGAACGCCCGCAGGCCGACGTGGACCGGGCGCGCGTCCGCCGGGGCGTCGGTGCGGATGGCGCCGACGTACGGGCGGACCAGCGCGTCGATCGCCTCGGCCAGCCGGGTCAGCTCCGCCGGGGTGACGCGCAGGGCGTAGGTCGAGAGCCCCGCCGCGGCGCGCCAGGCCGGATCGAGGTCGTCGAGGGAGTCCAGGTAGCGCTGGGTCAGCTCCTGCTCGTGGGTCAGCTGCGCACCGACCACGCCCAGCTGCGCCGCCCGGTGCGCCGGGTCCTCGGCCAGCTCCCCCATCTCCAGGCCGACCTGCCGGGCGCGCCACGGCCGTTCGCGGCCGTCCTCGGCGTCGGCCCGCTCGACCAGGCCGTACTGCGCCAGCTGCCGCAGGTGCCAGCTGCAGTTGGACGCGGTCGAGCCGACCGCCTCGGCGCACTCGCTCGCCGTGCGCGGGCCGACCGCGGTCAGGTGGTTCAGCAGCGCCGACCGCAGCGGGTGCGCCAGCGCCCGCAGCAGCTCGACGTCTTCGACCCGCTTGCGCGGCGGCAGTCCGGCCATGGCGATCCAATCTGAAAGGATTATTTCGAAAGTCTTCTTTCATACTGGGGCCCGCCTGCGGGTTTGTCAACCGGCTTGGCTATCGTTCGCGGTGCAGTGACTGCCTGGAGCAGTGACTGCGTCGTCACTCCGACCAGGGATGAATGGTGCCCGACCAGCGCGAACTCGCCACCGCCGCCGCTCTCGCCCTCCCCCGGTTCGTGGGGTCGACCGCGCTCTTCCACGCCGCGGTCGCCGAGCGGATGGGCGTCACCCCGACCGAGCTGCACTGCCTGCACCTGCTCCACGGCGGCGTCAGCGACTCCCCGTCCGAGCTCGCCCGGCTGCTCGGGATGAGCACGGGCGCCTTCACCCGCCTACTCGACCGGATGGAACGGCACCGGCTCGCCGAGCGCGCCCCCGACCCGGCGGACCGCCGCCGTCTCGTCGTCCGGCCGCTGCCCGACCGGATGGCCGAGCTCGCCGAGCTGTACGCGCCGATGGCCCGGTTCGTCGGCGAACGCCTCGCCCGGTTCGACCGCCGTCAGCTCACGGCGCTGCTGGAGTTCCTCACCGACGGCACCGCGGCGGCCGAACGGTCGACCGGCGAGCTGCCGGATGTGACCCAGGCCATAACCCGTTGACTAACTCTACGGTTGTTGCGTTAACCTGGTTGCACTATGAGGAACTGAACCGCGCCCATCCCGCCTGAGGCGGCACCCGGTCGAGCCGACGCTCCCGCGTGCCACGACGCCCGGCGCGGGATATCTCTTTCTCCCCCAGGGCTCGGTGATCGCACATGTCTCCCGTTTTTCCGCTGCAGGCCAAGGACGTCGTCTTCGGCTACGGCACCCGTGTCGTCCTCGACGGCGTCTCGCTCACCGCGTCGGCCGGGCAGCGGCTCGGCCTGGTCGGCGAGAACGGCACCGGCAAGTCCACCCTGCTGCGCCTGCTGGCCGGGCTCGAAGAGCCGCGCTCCGGCGAGGTGCTGCGCGGCCCGGACGTCGGGTTCCTGCTGCAGGAGCTGCCCTTCCCGATGGACGCGACCTTCGCCGACGTGCTCGACAGCGCCCTCTCCGAGATCCGGGCCGCCGCGGCCCGGCTCGACGAGCTGACCGCGGCCATGACCGACCGGCCCGACGACACGGGCGTGCTCGAGGAGTACGGCCGGGTGCTGGAGTGGGCCCAGGCCCACGACCTGTGGGACGCCGACCGCCGCGCCAAGCTCGTCTGCGACGGGCTCGGCCTCGGCGGCGTCGAACCGGACCGGCGGCTCGGCACGCTCTCGGGCGGCCAGCGCTCGCGGCTCGGCCTGGCCGCGCTGCTCGTCCGGCAGCCGGAGACGCTGCTGCTCGACGAGCCGACCAACCACCTCGACGACACGGCGATGGCCTTCCTGGAACGCCACCTCACCGAGCTGACCGGGATCGTGGTGCTGTCCTCGCACGACCGGGTGTTCCTCGACGCCGTCTGCACCGACATCGTCGACCTGGACCCGGCCGCCGCCGACCGCCAGGCCGGCGGCGCGGTCCGCTACGGCGGCAGCTACACCGGCTACCTCGGCCACAAGAAGGCCGAGCGGGCCCGGTGGGAGCAGCGCTACGCCGAGGAACAGGAGGAGCTGAACCAGCTGCGGGAAACCGTCGCGGTCACCGCGCGCAACGTCGCCTACGGCCGCGGCCCGCGCGACAACGACAAGTTCATCCACGCCTTCAAGGGCGCCCGCGTCCAGAAGACGATCTCGCGGCGGGTGCGCGACGCCGAGCAGCGGCTGGAGCACCTGGAGCGCGACCAGGTGCGCAAGCCCCCGGCGCCGCTGCGGTTCAAGGCGGACCTCACCGGCCGCGCGACCGGCGAGGGTCCGGCGATCTCGGTGCGCGCGCTGGAGGTGCCGGGACGGCTGTCGCTGCCGCGGCTCGACGTCGGCGGGGCGGCGCGGTTGCTCGTCACCGGCGGGAACGGCGCCGGGAAGTCGACCCTGCTGTCGGTGCTGGCCGGCCGGCTCGCACCGGCGGCCGGGACGGTCCGCCTCGGACACGGCGTGCGGGTCGGCCTGCTGGAGCAGGACGTCTCGTTCGCCGGGCCGGAGCGGACCGCGGCCCGGGTGTACCGGGACGCGCTCGGCGAGGACGCTCCCCCGCTGAGCCGGCTCGGCCTGCTGGCCTCGCGGGACCTCCGGCAGCCGGTCGGGGCGCTGTCGGTCGGCCAGCGGCGGCGGCTGGCGCTGGCGATCCTGCTCGCCGAACCGCCGGACGTCCTGCTGCTCGACGAGCCGACGAACCACATTTCGCTGACCCTGGCGGAGGAGCTGTTCGCGGCGCTGGAGACGGCGCCGGGCGCGGTCGTCATCGCCTCCCACGACCGGTGGCTGCGCCGGGACTGGTCCGGCGACCACCTGGAGCTGGCCGCCGGCCGGCCGGTCGCGGTATAGGGCGTTATACGCACGGGAGGGCCTGGCGGGTGGCCGGGCCCTCCCGTCGTGGTCAGAGCTCGACGCCTAGGAGGGCGTCGACGGCGTCGCGGATCAGGCCCGGGGCCGTCGGGTCGGTGCCGTCGCGGCGCAGGGCCTCGTTCGCCCACGCGTCGACCGCGGCGAGGGCCTTCGGGGTGTCGAGGTCGTCGGACAGGTGGTCGCGCAGCCGCGTGACGGTGTCCTCCGCCACCGGGCCGGTCGACAGGGAGACGGCTTCGCGCCAGCGGGCGATGCGGGCTTCGGCGTCGGCCAGCAGCTGCGCGGTCCACGGGCGGTCTTCACGGTAGTGGCCGGCGAACAGCGCGAGCCGGATCGCGCCCGGGTCGACCTGGTCGGCGCGCAGCCGCGAGACGAACACGAGGTTCCCGCGCGACTTCGACATCTTCTCGCCGTCGAGGCCGATCATCCCGGCGTGCACGTAGTGCCGGGCGAACGGGCCGTCCTTGGCGACGGCCTCGGCGTGCGCCGCGCTGTACTCGTGGTGCGGGAAGATCAGGTCCGAGCCGCCGCCCTGGAGGTCGAAGCCCAGGCCCAGCCGGTTGACCGCGATCGCGCTGCACTCGATGTGCCAGCCCGGGCGGCCGGCGCCGAGCTCGGACTCCCACGACGGCTCACCTTCGCGGGCCACGCGCCACAGCAGCGCGTCCAGCGGGTGGCGCTTGCCGGCGCGGTCGGGGTCGCCGCCGCGCTCGGCGAAGAACTTCCGCATGGTCGGCTCGTCGTAGTTCGACTCGTAGCCGAACTTGCCGGTCGCCGTGTGGTCGAAGTAGACGTCCGGGAACTCCGGGTCGTCCGCCCGGTAGGCGGCCCCGTTGGCCAGCAGCTTCGCGATGACCTCGACGATCTCCGGGATGCTCTCCACGGCGCCGACGAACTGCTTCGGCGGGATGACGCGCAGGGCGGTCATGTCCTCGCGGAACAGCGCCGTCTCGCGCATGCCCAGCACGACCCAGTCGTCGGAGTCCCGCTCCGCGCGCTCCAGCAGCGGCTCGTCGATGTCCGTCACGTTCTGCACGTAGTGGACGTCGTGCCCGTTGTCCCGCCAGATGCGGTTCACCAGGTCGAAGGCGAGGTACGTCGCGGCGTGCCCCAGATGCGTCGCGTCGTAGGGCGTGATGCCGCAGACGTACATCCGGGCGGTGGCGCCGGGCGCGGTCGGGCGGATCTGCCCGGTGGCCGTGTCGTGGAGCCGCAGCGGGCGGGGGGTGCCGGGGATGCGGGGCACGTCGACCGATGACCAAGTCTGCATACCCTCGACTGTAATTGCTGGGCCGTCCGGCGTTCCCGAGCGGTGGGAAGAGCCATACTCGCGCGTAACCTGCGACGGCCCGCGCGGGCCGTCGCCGGACTCCTCGCGGCGGCCTGCCGCGCGGGTCACCCACGACCGGGGACGGGCGGGCGCGGGGGCGCGCCCGCCCGTCGTCACCGTCGCGTGCGCAGGTAGTCGCCGACCACCGCCGCGCCGAGGCCGTCCAGGTCCGGGGCGATCACGCGGCCGCCCGAGCGGCGGGCGATCAGGTCCACGAACGAGGTCAGCCGCGGGTCGTCGCCCAGTCGGAACACCGAGATCGACGCGCCCAGCTTGGCCAGGCGGTCCACTTCGGACAGTGTCTTGTGGAGGGTCCGCGGCTGGGGCGGGTAGTCGAAGACCGCTTCACCGTCGGGCTCCAGGTGGGCCGTCGGCTCGCCGTCGGTGACCATCAGGACCACCGGCTGGGCGTCCGGGTGCCGCCGCAGGTGCTGCCCGGCCAGCAGCAGCCCGTGGTGGGCGTTGGTGCCCTGCTCCCACGCGCCCTCCAGCCCGACCAGTTCCGGCAGCTCCATCGACTGCGCGTAGCGGCCGAAGGTGATCAGCTGCAGCGCGTCGTTGCGGAAGCGGGTGCTGATCAGCTGGTGCAGCGCCAGCGCCGTGCGCTTCATCGGCAGCCAGCGGCCTTCCTGCACCATCGACCACGACGTGTCGACCAGCAGCGCCACCGCCGCGCGGGTGCGGTGTTCGGTCTCGACCACTTCGACGTCCTCGACGTCGAGCCGGACCTGCCGCTCCCCGACCGACACCGACCGGAGCACGGCGTTGCGGATGGTCCGCGGCACGTCCCAGGGCTGCATGTCCCCGAACCGCCACGGCCGTGACGCGCCGGTGGGCTCGCCGGCCGCCCCCGCCGACTCCGTTTCACGCTCGCCGGTCTTGCCGCGCAGGGCGTTCACGATGTCGGACAGCACCGTCTCGCCGAGCCGCCGCAGCGCCTTGGGCGACAGCCGGAGCGAGCCGTCGGCGGCGCGTTCGAACAGGCCCTGGCGACGCAGTTCGCGCTCCAGCTCGGCCAGCCGGCGGGCGTCGACGCCCGCGTCCTTGCCGAGCTGGCGCTCGAGCGCCTCCAGATCGATGTCCTCCAGCCGCGCGCCGGGGTAGGACTGGCCGAGCTGCTCGGCCAGCGCGTCCAGCTCGGCGAGGTCCTGCATGGCCTGGGCGCCTTCGCCCATGCCCAGCGGGTTGTTGCCGCGGAAGCGCGCCGAGCCGTCCCAGTCCTCGCCCGGCCGGGCCGCGCGCAACTGACCGTCCAACCGTGACAGCTGCTGCGCCAGCCGCGGGTCGCCGAACGCCTGCTGGGTCAGCTCGGCCAGTTCCGCGCGCTGCTCGGCCGACATCGAGTTGAGCATCCGCTGGGCGGCCGCCGACCGCTCGGCCAGCGCGTCGATCAGCTCCTCGACGGTCCGCGGGTTCTCCGGGAAGAACTCGCCGTGCTCGGCCATGAAGTCTTCGAAGCGCTGCTGGATGTCCTCGGCTCCGGCGGCGTGCGCTTCGAGGAGGTCGTTGAGGTCGGAGAGCATCTCGTTGATCCGCTCGACGTCCTCGGGCCCGGCGTTCTGCAGCGCCTGCTTCATGCCCTGGAACCGGGACTCCATCAGCTCCTGGCCGAGCAGGTCCCGGATCTGCCGGTAGTTCTCGCGGCCCTGTTCGGACCGCCAGTCGTAGTTCGCGAGCTCGTTGACGGCCGCGGCGGTGCCCGGCGGCAGCGCGTCGAGCTGGGCCTCCCGGAACCGGGCGTCGTCGTCCGGGTCCGGGAACAGCTCGCGGCGTTCGGCGTCGAGGGCTTCCTGCAGGAGGCGCTGGACCTCCTGCAGGGTGCCGTCGAGGTTGTTGCGCCGCTGGATCTGCGAGCGGCGCTGCCAGAGCCGTCTCGTCAGCTCGTCGAGGCCCGCGGTGCGGTTCGTGCCGCGCCGCAGCATCTCCTCCAGCGCGGCCCGCGGTGACGCGCCGGCCATGACGTCCTGGCCGATTTCGTCGAGCGCGTCACGAAGGTCGGCCGGGGGCGCGAGCGGGTCCGGCCCATCGTGCCACGGGCCGTAGGAGTAGCCGTCGGGAAGCGGGACCGCGGTCATCGGCCGTAGACGGTCGTCGAGTCGTCGGAGTCCTTGGCGAGCCTTCGCGACAGGAACAGCATTTCGAGGGCGAGTTCGACGGCGGCCGCGATCCGCCCGGCCGGCTCGTCGGCGGCGACCCCGGCCCGCCGGGCGACCTCGTGCAGCACCGGCAGCTCCGGGAGGGCTTCGAGAACGTCTTTGCCCGGCACGCGCTCGCCGGTGGACACCAGGTGGCCCTCGCCGACCGCGTCGGCCAGGGGCCGCAGGTCCAGGCCGGCGAACCGGTCGCGGGCGGTTTCCGCGATCGCCATCCGCAGCAGGTGGACCAGGTGCTCGATCTCGCGGCCTTCTTCGCCGGGTTCGAACTCGATCTTGCCGCGCAGCACCGACGGGACGGCGTCGAGGTCGACCGGGCGGGCCACCGCCGGCTCCTCCCCCGTCAGCGCCGAGCGCCGCAGAGCGGCGGCCGCCACGGTTTCCGCCGCGGCGACGGCGAACCGCGCCGAAACGCCGGAGCGCTGGTCGATCACCGTGGATTCCCGGAGATTCCGGACGAACCGGGCGAGGACTTCGAGGAGCGGCTCGCCGACTTCGGCGACGAGGTTGGCCTCCTGCCGGACGACGGCGACCTCCGACTCGACGTCGAGGGGGTAGTGGGTGCGGATCTCGGCGCCGAAGCGGTCCTTCAGCGGGGTGATGATCCGGCCGCGGTTGGTGTAGTCCTCGGGGTTCGCGGTGGCGACGAGCAGCACGTCCAGCGGCAGCCGCAGCGTGTAGCCGCGGACCTGGATGTCGCGCTCCTCCATCACGTTGAGCAGCGCGACCTGGATGCGCTCGGCGAGGTCGGGCAGCTCGTTGATGGCCACGATGCCGCGGTGGGCCCGCGGGACGAGGCCGAAGTGGATGGTCTCCGGGTCGCCGAGGCTGCGGCCTTCGGCGACCTTCACCGGGTCGACGTCACCGATCAGGTCGCCGACCGAGGTGTCCGGCGTGGCGAGCTTCTCGGTGTAGCGCTCGGAGCGGTGGCGCCAGGCCACCGGCAGGTCGTCGCCGAGTTCGGCGGCGCGGCGGATCGACGCGGGCGTGATCGGCTGCAGCGGGTGTTCGCCCAGCTCGGAGCCTTCGATGACGGGCGTCCACTCGTCGAGCAGGCCGGCCAGGGTGCGCAGCAGGCGGGTCTTGCCCTGGCCGCGTTCACCGAGCAGGACGACGTCGTGTCCGGCCAGCAGCGCGCGCTCCAGCTGCGGCAGCACGGTGCGGGAGAAGCCGACGATGCCGGGCCAGGCGTCTTCGCCGTTCTTGAGGGCGGTCAGCAGGTTGTCGTGGATCTCTTGCGCGATCGGGCGCGGCTCGTACCCGGCCGCGCGCAGAGCCCCGGCGGTGCGGGGAAGAGCGTCTGGAACAGCGTTCACCCGTTCGACGCTACTGCGGGATCGGCGGTGCGTCGACGTGGAGCGGCTCCAGCGTGGGCGCACTGCTGTGGTGTGTCCCGGCCCGGTAAAATAGGGCGTCGTGTGCCGTCCCAGTGCGACTTTCGCCGTCTGGTCGAGCGCGTGGCTCAACGGGGCCGCCGCGTCCGACGATGTCCTCGATGCCCTGCTCGCGTGGGGTGAGGCCCATGACGTCGTGGCCGCCGACGCGGCCGCGGCCGACGCGTTCGCGCTCCCGCTGGCGTTCAACCGGGCGGCCACGCCGGTGCAGCTGCTGATGGCGCTGCGTTCGCAAGGAGCGAAATCCCTCCAGCTGGTCCTCCCGGTCCCGGGCGACGTCCGCGGCCTCGGCGGCGGTGGCCCGTTCACCGAGGCGGCGTTGCGCGCGGGTGACGCGCTGGTGCTGCCGGACCTCGGGTTCGGCCTGGTGCCGGAGCCGATCGCCGAAGGCCTGGTGCGCTGGACGGTCTATTCGCTCCCGACGCCGACGACCCCGGAGTACGTCCCGCTCGGCGAGGCCGAGCACGGGCTGACGGACGCGATCCGCGCCAGCGCCGGGGCGTTGCAGACCCTGGACGTGGCTTCGGACCGGCCGGGCGTGCGCGCGGAGCTGTCGGCCCACCTGCGTTCGCGGCCGGACGTCGACTGGCCGGCCGGGACGCCGGGCCGCGCGCTGCGCGTGCTGCAGCGGGCCGAGGAGATCGCGGCGATCCTGGCGATCGCCTCCTCGGACGACCCGGGCGGCGCGCTGTCGGCCTCGGCGTCGACCCTGCGGGCCCAGGCCCTGCGCCCGCTGTCGGACGCGGTCCGCACGGCCCGCTGCGCGGCGGTCAACGAAGCGGTGCGGGTGTTCGCGGAGCAGACGGCCCGCGAAGGCTGAGCGGTTGCCGGACGACACCTGGGCCGCGGTGGCCGACGATTTCGCCGACGGGGCCTACGCGTCGGCCAAGGGGCGCGTGCGCACCTACGTCATGCACCGGCAGCTGCTGGAGCACCTGCCCGCCGCGCCGGCCTCTGTGCTGGACGTCGGGGGCGGGGCCGGTCACCAGTCGCTCCCGCTGGCCCGGGCGGGCTACGACGTCACCCTGCTCGACTCGTCGGCGGCGATGCTGGCCAAAGCCCGGCAGCGGCTCCCGGCCGGGGTGACGTTCGTGGAAGCCGACGCCGCGGACGCCGCGGCGGCGGTCGGCGGGCGTCTCTTCGACGCCGTCCTGTGCCACGGTGTGCTGGGGTACCTGGAGCGGCCCGAGCCCGTGCTCGACCAGCTGTGCCGGTGCGCCGCGCCCGGCGGGCTCGTCTCGATCATGACGGGCAACGCGGACGCGGCCGCGGTCCGCCCGGCGACGGAAGGGCGCTGGGAGGACGCCTTGGCCGCCTTCGACGCCCGCACCGAGATCGGCGTGCTGGGCCTGCCGACGCTGGCCGACACCGTGGCGGAACTGGGCGAATCGCTGCGCAACCGCGGGGTGGAACCCCTTGCGTGGTACGGGGTCTGGCTGTTCGTCGACTGGCTCGACCTCAGCGGCGCCGCACCGGACCCGGCCGAAGCCGAGCGCATCGCGGCCGTCGAGTTCGAAGCCGGCCGGCGGGATCCCTACCGCCGGCTCAGCCGCGTCTTCCACCTCGTGGGCCGCCGAACCTAGCGGGCCGGGCGCTTCGCCGGTTCGCAGCACCCGATCGCGCAGGGCGCGCCGTTGACCGTGCAGCCCGCCACCGGGAACGACGACAGCTTCCGCGGCTGCACCCCGTGCGTGTGCTCGCGGATCAGCTCCACCACCAGCTCCGCGAACCGCGGGTCGGCGCCCGCCGTCGCCGCGCGGGCGAACTTCATCCCGTGCTCGGCCGCGCGTTCGGCCGCTTCGTTGTCCAGGTCCCAGATCACCTCGAGGTGGTCGGACACGAACCCGATCGGCGACACGACCACGCCCGGGACGCCCGCCTCGTGCAGGGCGTCGAGGTGGTCGACGATGTCCGGCTCCAGCCACGGCACCTGCGGCGGCCCGGACCGCGACTGCCACACGACGTCGTACTCGGCGATGCCGGCCTCGGCCGCCACCAGGCGGGCCGCCTCGGCGATCTGGCGCGAGTAGCGGCGGCCGCCCTCCGCGGGCGGGCCCGAAGCCTTGTCCGCGCTCTCCGGCACCGAGTGGGCCGTGAACACCGTGCGGATCCCGGGCTCGTTCCCCAGCGAAGCGTGGGCCGCGCGCACGCCGTCGGCGACCGCCGAGACGAACAGCGGGTGGTCGAAGAACTGCCGGATCTTCACCAGTTCGGGGGCGTCGGGGCCGACCGCCGCGCGGGCGCGCTCGATGTCCTCGTCGTACTGGCGGCACGCCGAGTAGCCGCCGTACGCGCTCGTGGGGAACACCAGGACCCGCTTCGCGCCGTCGGCCGTCAGCGACGCCAGGGTCTCCTCGACCATCGGGTGCCAGTTGCGGTTGCCGAAGTGCACCGGCAGCTCCATGCCGGACGCGGCGAGCTGCTTCTCGACCGCGGCCATCGCGTCGCGGTTGAGCCGGTTGATCGGCGAAACCCCGCCGAAGTGCTGGTAGTGCTCGGCGACCTCCAGGAGCCGCTCGCGCGGCACCCCCCGGCCCCTGGTGACGTTCTCGAGGAACGGCATGACGTCGTCGGGCCCTTCCGGACCACCGAACGAAAGCCACAGCAACGCGTCGTATCCCACCCCGTCATCTTGCCGTTGTGGCGGCCCGCACGCTGAGCCGGACCCAGTTATGAATCGGTCAGTACAAAACTGTGGTACGGTCCTCCCATGGCCAGGCCACGGGAGTTCGACGAGACCGCCGCCGTCGAGAAGGCGATGCACGCGTTCTGGGAACGCGGCTACGAAGCCACCTCGACCCAGGACCTGTGCGAGGCCACCGGACTCGGCCGCAGCAGCGTCTACAACACCTTCACCAGCAAGCGGGCCCTGTTCCGGCGATCGCTGACGCACTACACGGCCACACAGCTGGACAAGCGCCAGGCGATCCTCGACGGCCCGGGCACCGCAGCCGAGCGGATCGCGGCGGTCCTCGACAGCGCCATCGAAGACGATCTCGAGGAGCGCCGCCGCGGCTGCCTGGTCGTCAACACGCTGGCCGAACTGGGCCTGCCGGACGACGAGGTGGGCGCCGCCCTGCGGGCCGACACCGAGCGGAACCTCGCCATGTTCGCCGAGTGCGCCCGGGAGGGCGTGCTCGACGGCAGCCTCCGGGACGGCCTGGAGCCCGCCGAGGTGGCGGAGTTCCTGCTCGGCACCACGTCGGGCCTGCGGGTGATGGCCCGCCGGGGCACCAGCCGCGAAAGCATGCACGCGGTCGCCGACATCGCCCTTTCCGCACTCACCCGCTGAGCGCCGGCTCGCCTCGGATTGCGCACGCCCCAATTTTGTACTGACCGATACACAACAGGAGGAGAACCCATGCCCCTGGCCGTCTTCGTCCTCGGCCTCAGCGTGTTCGCGCTGGGCACGTCCGAGTTCATGATCACCGGCCTGCTCCCCGGCATGGCCGCCGACCTGCACGTGAGCATCCCCAACACCGGGCTGCTGATTTCGGCGTTCGCCGTCGGCATGGTCGTCGGCGCGCCGCTGCTGGCGATCGGGACGCTGCGGCTCCCCCGCCGCCGGACGCTGCTGACCCTGCTCGGCGTGTTCGCGGTGACCCACGTCGTCGGTTCCCTCGCCGACGGGTACGCGCTCCTGTTCGCGACCCGCGTGCTCGCGGCGCTCGCCTGCGCCGGGTTCTGGGCCGTCGCGCTGGCGACGACGATCGCCCTCGTCCCCGTCGAACGGCGCGGGCGCGGGATGGCGGTGCTGGTCGGCGGCCTGACCGTGGCGAACATCGCCGGGGTGCCCGCCGGCACGTTCCTCGGCCAGCACGCCGGCTGGCGGACGGCGTTCTGGGCGGTGGCGGCGGTGACGCTGCTCGCGGTGGTGGGCGTGGCACTGCTGGTGCCGGAGACGACCGGCGGGCCGCTGAGCCTCCGCGGTGAACTGCGGCTCTACCGCCGGGGCCGGGTCTGGCTCGCGCTCGGCGTGATCGCCTTGTGCCAGGCCATGATCTTCGCCGCCTTCAGCTACCTGGCACCGCTGCTGACCGAAACCGACGGGCTCGCCGAGGGCTGGGTGCCCGGGGTGCTGGCGCTGTTCGGCGTCGGCGCGCTGATCGGGATCAGCGCGGGCGGCAGGCTGGCCGACCGGCGGCCGTTCGCGACGCTCTACGGCTGTCTCGCCCTGGCGCTGGCCTCGTTGCTCGTGCTCGCCCTCACCACGGACGCGCTGGTCGCCGTGGCGGCCGTGCTCGTCTTCGGCGTGGCCGCGTTCGGCGCGAACCCGGCGCTGAACCTCCGCGCCTTCCAGGCCGCCGGCGACGCGCCCACGCTCGTCGGCGCGAGCACGACGTCGGCGTTCAACGTCGGCAACACCGCCGGGCCGTGGCTGGGCGGCGTCGCGATCGACGCGGGGCTCGGCTTCCCGAGCGTGGCGTGGACCGGGATCGCCCTCGGCGTGGCCACGCTGGCCGCGCTCACGGTCGCCGCCGCCGTCCAGCGCAGCGACGACCGGGAGCTCGTGGCCGTGTAAGGCTCAGACGCCGAGGAAGTGGACCCCGCCGTCGACCATGATCATCGAACCGGTGGTGGCGGGGAGCCAGTCCGAAAGGACCGCGCAGACGCTCTTGGCCACCGGGTCCGGGTCGGTGCTGTCCCAGCCGAGCGGCGCGCGCTCGCCCCAGCCGTCCTCCAGGTCGACGAAGCCGGGGATGGACTTGGCGGCCATCGTCTTCATCGGGCCCGCGCTGACCAGGTTGACCCGGATGCCCTGCGGCCCCAGCTCCTTGGCCAGGTACCGGTTGACCGACTCGAGGCCCGCCTTGGCGACGCCCATCCAGTTGTAGACCGGCCACGCGACCCGCGCGTCGAAGTCCATCCCGACGTAGGACGCACCCCGGCCGAGCAGCGGCAGGCACGCCTTCGCCAGCGACATGTAGGAGTACGTCGAGATCTCGATCGCGGTCTTGACGTCCTCGGCGGGCGCGTCCATGAACGGCGCGCCGAGGCAGGTCTGCGGGGCGAAGCCGATCGAGTGCAGCACGCCGTCGAGGCCGTCGACGTGTTCGCGGACCTTGTCCGCGAGGGAGTCCAGGTGCTCCTGGTTGGTGACGTCCAGCTCGATCACCGGCGCCTCTTCGGGCAGCCGCTTCGCGATGCGCTCGACCAGCGACATGCGGCCGAAGCCGGTGAGCACGACCTTGGCGCCTTCCTGCTGCGCGATCTTGGCCGCGTGGAAGGCGAGCGAAGCGTCGGTGATGATGCCGGTGATCAGCAGGCGCTTGCCTTCGAGCAGTCCGGGCACGGGTCCTCCAAGTCTTGTTCGGGTCTGTTGTCGGTCAGTGGCCGAGGCCGAGGCCGCCGTCGACGGGCAGCACGGCACCGTTGACGTAGCCGGCTTCGTCGGAAGCGAGGTAGCGGACGGCGGCGGCGATCTCCGACGGCTCGGCGTACCGGCCGGAGGGCACCTGCGCGAGGATCTCCTTCTTGCGCGCCTCGGGCAGCTCGTCGGTCATGTCGGTGTGCACGAACCCGGGCGCGACGACGTTCGAGGTGATGTTGCGCGAGCCGAGTTCCCGCGCGAGCGACCGCGCGAAGCCGACCAGCCCGGCCTTCGACGCGGCGTAGTTGGCCTGCCCGGCCGAGCCGGAGAGGCCGACGACGGAGGAGATGAAGACGAACCGGCCCCACTTGCCGCGCAGCATGCCGCGCGAGGCCCGCTTGGCGACGCGGAAGGCCCCGGTGAGGTTGGCGTTCAGGACGCGTTCGAACTGCTCGTCGCTCATCCGCATGAGCAGCGTGTCATCGGTCAGCCCGGCGTTGGAGACGAGCACCTCGACCGGCCCCTGGTGGTCCTCGACGAGCTTGAAGGCGGCGTCGACCTGCTCGGTGTCGGTGACGTCGGCCTGCACGCCGAACAGCCCCTTCGGAGCCCCCGAACCACGGTGCGTGACGGCGACCCGGTGCCCCTGCTCGGCGAGGTCCCGGGCGATCGCCAGACCGATGCCCCGGTTGCCCCCGGTGACCAGAACCGACCGTCCCACTGTGTTCTCCCTCTTCGTCGCCGTGCGCGGATGTCGGGCACGAGGTTATCGGCAGGGCCGCGGGGTCGCGCACCCGCGCCCGGGGCTCGCCGCGACCGTCCTAAGCGGGTGTTAGGAACTGCTTCCCGACCTTGCTGGTTACCCGCTGGTTGGTCACCGTGAGTCGCAACACAGGAGGTCGACGATGACAACCCGGATCAGCCCCACCGCCGAGGGGGCCGTGAGCGAAAAGCGCGTGATCGGCAACGTGCTGCGCGGCTCGATCGGCAACTTGATCGAGTGGTACGACTGGTACGCCTACGCGGCGTTCACCACCTACTTCGCCAAGTCCTTCTTCCCCACCACCGACACCACGGCCGCCTTCCTGGGGACCGCCGCCGTGTTCGCCGTCGGGTTCCTCATGCGGCCGCTGGGCGGGTGGATGCTCGGGCGGTTCGCCGACCGGTTCGGCCGCCGGCGGGCGCTCGTGCTCTCGGTCACGCTCATGGCAGGCGGGTCGCTGCTCATCGCCGTCACGCCGAACTACCACACCATCGGGATCGCCGCGCCGATCCTGCTGCTCACCGCGCGGCTGATCCAGGGCCTGTCGGTCGGCGGCGAGTACTCCACCTCGGCGACCTACCTGTCCGAAGTCGCCACCCCCGGCAAGCGCGGCTTCTACTCGAGCTTCCAGTACGTGACGCTCTACGGCGGGCAGCTGCTCGCCCTCGGCCTCCAGCTGGTCCTGCAGGCGCTGCTCACCGAGCAGCAGCTGACCTCGTGGGGCTGGCGGATCGCGTTCGGCGTCGGCACGGTCGCCGCGCTCACCGTGATGTGGCTGCGCCGCGGGATGGACGAGTCCGAGAGCTACCGGCAGAACGCCGAAGAAGGCAAGGGTGACCGCGGCACGCTGCGCGCACTGGCCAAGTACCCCAAGGAGATCGCGCTCGTCGTCGGCCTGACCCTCGGCGGCACGGTCGGCTTCTACACCTTCGCCACCTACAGCCAGAAGTTCCTGGAGAACACCGCGCACATCCCGCGCCGGCAGGTCACCATCGTGCTGTTCTGCGCGATCCTCGTCGCCGCCGTCCTGCAGCCGGTGTTCGGGCGGCTGTCCGACCGGATCGGCCGCCGTCCGCTGCTGCTGTTCTTCGGCATCGGCGGCACGCTGCTCACCGTCCCGCTGATGACGGTGATGGGCTCGACCCGCAACCCCGTCGGCGCGTTCTTCCTCGTGCTCGCCGGCCTGGTGATCGTCGCCGGGTACACCTCGATCAACGCGATCGTGAAGGCCGAGCTGTTCCCCACGAAGATCCGCGCCATCGGCGTCGGGCTGCCCTACGCGCTGACCGTGGCGATCTTCGGCGGCACCGCCGAGCTGATCGCGCAGGCGCTGAAGAGCGCCGGGCACGAGCCGGTGTTCTTCTGGTACGTCGCCGGCTGCGTCCTGGTCTCCCTGATCGTCTACGGCACAATGCGGGAAACCTCGAAGACCTCCGAGCTGGAGAAGCGCTGACTGGAGGATGACCGTGCGCGTGCTCCTCGTCGAAGACGACGCGGGTGTCGCCGGCGCGCTCGCCGAGTCGCTGCACGCGCGCGGTCATCCCGTCACCAGCGTCGCCCGCGGGGCCGACGCGCTGCACCACCACCGCGCGGCCGATCTCGTCCTGCTGGACCTGGGCCTGCCCGACCTCGACGGCCTCGACGTGCTCCGCAAGATCCGGGCCGTCTCACCGGTCCCGGTGATCGTGCTGACCGCGCGCGGCGACGAACGCTCGGTCGTGCGCGGGCTGCGGCTCGGCGCCGACGACTACCTCACCAAGCCGGTCCGGCTGGCCGAGCTGCTGGCCCGGATGGACGCCGTCGTGCGGCGCGCGGTGGCCCGCGCCACCCCGGCCGGTGACGTCGTGCGCGTCGAAGACGTCGAGATCGACCTCGGTGCCCGCCGGGTGCTGGTCGCCGGGAACGACGTCGGGCTGACCACCAAGGAGTTCGAGATCCTGGCCGTGCTCGCCGCGCGGCCCGGCACCGCGGTCAGCCGCCAGCAGCTGATGGACGAGGTCTGGGGCGACGCCTACCTCGCGGTGTCGCGCTCGCTCGACGTGCACCTGACCGGCCTGCGCGCCAAGCTCGACCGGCCCGGCCTGCTCACCACCATCCGCGGCTTCGGCTACCGGCTCGGCCGGGACTGACCCCGTGCGCACCCGGCTGCTGGTGGTCCTGGTCGCCCTCGCCCTCGCGGTGGTCGCCGCGTTCGCCGTGCCGCTGCTGACCGCCACCGCCGAGCAGCGCACCCAGCAGCTGGTCATCTCGCGCACCGCCGACGTCGACCGGTTCGTCGTGCTCACCCAGCAGGCCGTCGACACCCGCGACCCCGCGGCCCTCGCGGCCGACGCCGAGCGCTACGCCCAGCTCTACGGCGAAGGCGTCGTCATCGTCGACGCCCGGCGCCTCCCGCTGGTCCAGGCGGGCGGCCTGACCGCGGGCGACCCCGCGGTGCGCGGGCTGGTGGAGGCGGCCATGCGCAACGAACCGGCGCCGCGGGTGGACCGGCTGGACCCGTGGTCGGCCGAGCCGGCCTACTTCGCCCGCCCGGTCGGGACCGGCACCCGGGTGTCCGGGGTGGTCGTGCTGCGCGCGTCGGTGACGGCGGCGGCCGCGGACGTCGCCACCCGCTGGGGCACGATCGGTGCCGGCGCGGTGCTGGTCGCGATGGTGTTCGTGCTGCTCGCCGTGGTGCTGGCCCGGTGGATGGTCCGGCCGCTGCACGAACTCGAAACGGGCGTGCTGGCCGTGGCCGGCGGGCACCGCGCGCACGTCCCGGAACGGACCGGGCCGCGCGAGCTGCGCTCCCTCGCCGCCGAGGTCAACCGGATGTCCGAGGCCGTGCTGGAGGCCGCCGAGCAGCAGCACCGGCTGGTCGCCGACGCCTCGCACCAGCTCCGCAACCCGATGGCCGCGCTGCGCCTGCGCGTCGACTCACTGGCCGGGCGCATCGACGGCGACGACACCACCTACCGGGCGACGGTCGCCGAGGTCGAACGCCTGGAGCAGCTCCTCGACGGCCTTCTCGCGCTCGCCCTGGCCGAGAGCACGGCGACGCGGGTCGCGGCCGGGGGCGCGGACGAGACGTGCGACCTGGCCTCCGTGCTGGCCGAACGCGTCGACGCCTGGCGCCCGGCCGCCGAGGACGCCGGGGCGGCCATCGTGCCGCCGCCGGGGCACGCCGAACCGGTGACCGTGCGCTGCCCGGAAGGCGAGCTCGCCCAGATCCTCGACGTGCTGCTCGACAACGCCGTCCACTACGCCGGCCGCGGCGCGAAGATCACCGCCGACTGGGAAACCGGCCCGGGCACCGCGACCCTCGTCGTCGCCGACGACGGTCCCGGACTGTCCGAAGAGGACAGGATGCGGGCGACCGAGCGGTTCTGGCGGGCGGGCGGCGAGGGCGCGCCGCGCGGCACCGGGCTCGGGCTGGCCATCGCGGACCGGCAGGTGCGCACCCGCGGCGGTGTCCTCGAACTGCGGCAGGCGGACCCGCACGGCCTGGAAGTCCGCGTCACGCTGCCGCTGCAGGAGGTGCCGGGATGACGCTCACCCGCCGCACGGCCCTGCTCGGCGGTCTCGGCCTCGCCCTGGCCGGGTGCTCGACGGCCGGCTACCGCGGTCCGGAACGCCCGCTCACCATCGCCGCCGGCGAGCGCGGCGGGTTCTACCTGGCCTTCGCCGAGCTCCTCGCCGCCGAGCTGAACCGCGCGGAGCCGCTGCTGCACGCCACCGCCGTGCCGACCGAGGCGAGCGTCGCCAACGTCGGCCTGGTGCAGCGCGGCCAGGCCGACCTCGGGCTGGTGCTCGCCGACGTCGCCCAGACCGCGCTCGCCGGCGGAGCGCCGTTCGCCGGCGAGGTGCCGCTGCGCGCGCTCGGCCGGGTGTACGAGAACTACCTGCAGCTGGTGGTGCGCGCCGACGGCCCGGTGCGCGAGCTCGCCGACCTCGCGGGCCGCGCGGTGTCCCTGGGCGCGAACGGCTCCGGCGCGGCCCAGCTCGGCGAGCGGCTGTTCGCCAAGGCGGGGGTCGTGGTGGACGCCCGTCACCTGCTGTTCGACGACGCGGTCCGCGCGCTGGCCGGCCGCCGCGTCGACGCCATGCTGTGGTCGGGCGGGGTGCCGACGCCGAAGCTGGCCGAGCTCACCCGCACCACCCCGATCGCGCTGCTGCCGCTGGGTTCGGTGGTCCCGCCGCTGCGGGCGGCGTACGGCCCGGTGTACGACCAGGTCCAGGTGCCCGACGGCGCCTACCGCGGCGTGGGCGCGCTGAGCACGATCGGCGTGGCGAACCTCCTGGTGTGCGCGCCATCCCTGCCTGACGACGTCGCCGCGGCGGTGGTGCGCCTGCTGGTCGAGCGCGCCACCGCGCTGGTGCCCGCCGAGGCCGTGGGAACGCAGTTCCTCGACGTGCGGACGTTGATCGGCACTCAGCCGGTGCCACTGCAACCGGGCGCAGCGGCCGCCTATCGGGCATTGCACGGCTGAACTAGATTGGGCGGGTGACCGCACCTCGCCGCCCGATCGCCGAGATGCCGCTGCGCGTGCGCTACCAGGAGTGCGACGGCCAGGGCATCGTCTTCAACGCCCACTACCTGGCCTATGTGGACATGTGCTCGTTCGAGGCGGAGAAGGCGCTCTTCGGTTCGCACGCGGAGTTCCTCGCGCACGGCACCGACGTCGTGGTCGCGGAGGCGAACGTCAAGTTCCGCTCCCCCGCCCGCTACGACGACGAACTCGTCGTCTCGCAGTACCCGAACCACCTCGGCACGACGTCGCTGGTCTTCGACTTCGAGATCCACCGCGGCGAGACCCTGATCGCGGCGGCGACCGTCCGGTACGTGTTCGTCGACCCCGTCACGCAGCGCCCGGCCGCGCCGCCCGAACCGGTCCGCAAGGTCTACGCGGCCCTGCTCGGGGACTGAGCCCGTGTTCCGCGTTCTCTTCTACCACCCGGAAATCCCGCCCAACACCGGCAACGCGATCCGCCTGGCCGCCAACACCGGCTGCGAGCTGCACCTGGTCGAACCGCTCGGGTTCACCCTGGAGGACAAGCAGCTGCGCCGGGCCGGGCTCGACTACCACGACCTGGCGCGCGTCCACGTCCACGCGTCGCTGGCCGCGGCCTGGGAGGCGCTGCTGCCGTCGAAGGTCTACGCCTTCACCGCCTCGGGGACGCGGCTGTACACCGACGTCGCCTACGCACCGGGCGACGTCCTGATGTTCGGGCCGGAGTCGGCCGGACTGCCCGTGGAGGTGCAGGAAGCGCCCGAGGTGACCGAGCGCGTGCGGCTGCCGATGCGGCCGTCCAACCGGTCGCTCAACCTCGCCAACACCGCGGCCATCACCGTCTACGAAGCGTGGCGCCAGAACGGCTTCCGGTAGGTTCGCCGGATGCGACAGCAGTTCCTGGGGGCGCTCATCGGCGCCGCGTTCGGCACGGTCTTCGTCCTCGTCAACTCCGGTGCCCCGCTCCCCGCGGCGCTCGGCTGGGTGCTGCGCGCCCTCGCCGTGCTCGCCCTGGCCGCCGTGGTGGTCCTCGGCCTCCGCGCGGGCGGGCGGCCCACCCTCGACGGGCGGCCGATGTTCGGGCCGAGCTACCGGGTCGTCGTCATCGGTGAAGTGGTGCTGCTCGTCGCCGGCTTCTTCGTGCTGAGCCTGCTCGACGCGCCGGTGCAGGCCAACGTCGCGTGGATCGCCACGATCGTCGGGCTGCACTTCGTCGCGCTCGCGTCGGCGTGGAAGACCCGCTCGATCCTCGTGGTCGGCGTGGTGCTGACCGTGCTCGGCGTCGCCGGGCTCGCCCTGCTCGGCAGCGCCGCGGCGTGGGTGCCGTTCCTCAGCGGCGTGCTCTCCGGGGTGACCCTGCTCGGCGGAAGCCTCTACGGCGTCCGCCGAGCCTGAGTCACGGCAGTCTCTGCCCGAAGAAGAGGCTGGCCGCCGCGCCCAGCATGAGGATCAGCGTGCCCACCACGAGCCACGGCTTGCTCGCGTCGGCGTCCTTGAGCTCGTAGCCGATCTGCTCGCCGAGGTCGGCGTAGACCTTCTTCAGCTCCTCGGCGCTGGCCGCCTTGTAGAAGTCGCCGCCGGACAGCCGGGCGATTTCGCGCAGGGACTCGTCGTCCACGCTGACCGGCTGCGCCTTGCCGTCGATGTCGACCGAGCCGTGGGTGGTGCCGAAGGAGATCGACGAAATCGGCACGCCGGCCTGCTTCGCCGCCTGGGCCGCGGTGTACCCGCCCCGGGCCGCGTAGAGGTCCTCCGGGACCGTTTGCTTCCCGTCGGACATCAGCACGATCCGCGCCGGCGGCGGCCCGTCGGCGCCGCCGACGACACTGGAGAAGCTCTCCACCGACTGCAGCGCCGCGAAAATGCCTTCACCGGTCGCCGTCGACTGGGCCAGCTTGAGGTTCTCGATCGCCTTGATCACGCCGTTGCGGTCGGTGGTCGGGTTGACCAGGACCGTTGCCGTGCCGGCGAAGGAAATCAGCCCGAGGTTGATGCCCGGCGTCATGTTCCGCGCGAAGCTCGTCGCCGCTTCCTGGGCCGCCTGCAGCCGCGTCGGGAGGACGTCGGTGGCCTCCATCGACAGCGAGACGTCGATGACCAGCATGACGGTGGCCCGGTTGCGCGGCACCTTCTGCTCGGCGGTCGGTCCGGCCAGCGCCACCGTGAGCAGCAGCAGCGACAGCACGATCAGCACCGCCGGCACGTGCCGGACCCAGCCCTGGCTCTTCGGCGCGACCTTCTCCAGGAGGTCCAGGTTCGCGAACCGCATGGTCCGCTTCCGGCGCGCCCGCTGGGCGAGCACGTACCCGACGGCGACCGCGGCGACCGCGATCAGCAGCAGGAACCACCAGGGCGACGCGAAGCCCGTCAAGCTCATGCGCCCACCTCACGGACGCTCGACGCGGCCTGAAGCGAAAGCGCCGTGTCGCATGGTTCGGTCGCAGGTTTCCTCACGCCACACCCCCCGACCAGCGGCGCTTGCGGGCGACGACGAACCGCACCATGTCGGCGATCCAGTCGGCGTCCGTGCGCAGCGTCAGGTGGGCCGCGCCCGCGCGGCGCAGACCGGCCGCGACCTTCTGCCGGTGGGCGTGGGCCGCGGCCCCGAACTCCTTGCGCAGCAAGGCCGAAGCGTGCACTTCGCGCTGTTTCCCTGTCTCCGGGTCGGCCAGCACGACGGTGCCCACCTCGGGCAGGTCGACGTCGCGCGGGTCGAGGACTTCGATCGCGATCAGTTCGTGGCGCCCGCCCAGTGCCCGCAGCGGCCGTTCCCAGGAGGTGTCGCCCAGGAAGTCGGAGATCACCACGGCCAGGCCACGCCGGCGCGGCGGACGGCGCAGCTGCTCCAACGCCGTCGCGAAGTCACCCCGGGTGCCTTCGGCCGCGCGCGGGGTCTCGGCGAGCTTGCGCACCAGCCCGCGGGCGTGCGCCAGGCCGCCGCGCGCCGGGATGCGGACGGTCTCGGCGCCGGTGGAGACCAGCGCGCCGATCCGGTTGCCGCCGCCTCCGGTGAGGTGGGCGACCGCCGCGACGGCGCAGACCACCAGGTCCCGCTTCTCGCACAGCGCGGTGCCGAAGTCGAGGCTGGCCGAGAGGTCGGCGACCACCCAGGTCTCCAGCTCGCGGTCGGCCACGGTCTCGCGGATGTGCGGGGTCGTGGTGCGGGCGGTGACCGCCCAGTCCATCCGGCGCACGTCGTCGCCGGGCTGGTACGGGCGGGCCTCGCCGGGCTCGGACCCCGGCCCCGGCACCAGGCCGAGGTGGTTGCCCTGCAGCAGCCCGTCGAGCCGGCGGCGGACGTCGAGCTCCAACGTCCGGAGCCCGGCTTCCATCCGGTCGCCGCGCAGGATCGGCGGCGCCCACGAAGGGCGGACGCCCTTCTCGTTCTTCGCCATCGCCGGGTTACCTGACCGGCGCGCCCGCCGGGACCGGGCCGCCTTGGCCGGCCCCGCCCTGCGGCCGGGCCGAGACCTGCGGCAGCGGCACGGTCTGCAGCACGCGGGTGATGATGTGGTCGATCGGCACGCCGTCGGCCAGGGCGTCGTAGGACAGCACGAGCCGGTGGCGCAGCACATCGGGCACGACGTCGACGACGTCCTGCGGCAGCACGTAGTCGCGGCCGCGGACCAGGGCCAGCGCCCGCGCGGCGGCGATGATGCCGAGGCTCGCGCGCGGCGAGGCACCGTAGGAGACCCAGCCGGCGACGTCGGCGAGGCCGTGCTCGTTCGGCGTCCGGGTGGTCAGCACGAGCCGCACGACGTAGTCGACGAGCGCGTGGTGCACGAACACCTGCGACGCGACGCCCTGCAGCCGGACCAGCTCGGTCGGGCTGAGCACCTCGTGCGGGGTGGGCGGGGTGACGCCCATCCGGTAGATGATCTCGCGCTCCTCCTCGGCGGAGGGGTACTCGACGACGATCTTGAACAGGAACCGGTCGCGCTGGGCTTCCGGCAGCGGGTACACGCCCTCGTTCTCGATCGGGTTCTGGGTGGCGAGCACGAGGAACGGGTCGGGCATCGGGAACGTCTGCCCGCCGATCGACACGTGCCGCTCGGCCATGACTTCGAGCATCGCGGACTGGACCTTGGCGGGCGCGCGGTTGATCTCGTCGGCGAGCACGAAGTTCGCGACGACCGGGCCGAGCTCGACGTCGAACCGCTCGGCGCCCTGGCGGTAGATCCGGGTGCCGAGGATGTCGGCGGGCACGAGGTCGGGCGTGAACTGCACGCGGGAGAACGAGCCGCCGACCACGCGCGCGAAAGTCTCGACGGCGAGGGTCTTCGCCACGCCGGGCACGCCTTCGAGCAGCAGGTGGCCCTTGGCCAGCAGGCCGACCAGCATCCGCTCGACCAGCCGGTCCTGGCCGACGATGATCCGCTTGACCTCGAACACGGTCCGCTCCAGCAACTGGGCGTCCCGCGCCGGTGTCGCCTGCTGGCCGTTCCCGCCCTCGGCGTAGCCGGGCTCGGTCACTCTGCCTCCTCCAAAGTCGTGCGCCGCCCCCGCGACGGTGATCACGCGGTGCGACCGTACTGCGCCCCCACGCCTGCGCCGCATCCGGCACGCGGACGCACATGGCCCACGATCAGCCAACACGGTCAGCGGTATGGCACCTGTGAAGCCTTTCGCAGTGGAAACCGGGGAGATGGCCTGGCCCGAGGGCTCGGCGGGAGCGGGCTTGGGCGCTCTCCGACGAGAGCACTGCTCCCCCCTCGGAGCGGCGGGCTGCTCACATCCGAGAGCACTGCTCACACCAGTGGCGCACGCCCGCTCTGATCCGAGAGCACTGCTCTCACTTGTGCGTGAGCGCCGCCCACAACCGAGAGCACCGCTCGCCCCAGCAGCCGACAGCCGCCCCGATTCGAGAGCACCGCTCTCGCTTACGCGCGAGCACCGCCCACAACCGAGAGCACCGCTCACCCCAGCAGCCCACACCCGCCCCGATTCGAGAGCACCGCTCTCGTGTGTGCGCGAGCGCCACTCGAAACCGAAAGCACCGCTCGCCCCGCCGACCCGCGCCCGCCTCAATTCGAGAGCACTGCTCACAGTCGCACGCGAGCGCCGCTCGAAACCGAGAGCACTGCTCTCACTTGCGCGCGAGCACCGCCCACAATCGCGAGCACCGCTCACCCCAGCAGCCCACGCTCGCTCCGCTTCGAGAGCACCGCTCACGCCACCGGTGCACGCCACCCTGACTCGAGAGCACCGCTCACCCCAGCGGAGCACGCCCGCTCTGAAACGAGAGCACTGCTCTCATCCACCCCACGTGCAGCGCTCACGACCGAGAGCACTGCTCACCCCGCGCTGTGCCGCTCGAGGTCTTCCGGTGTGTCGATGTCGTCCGCCTCGCCGCGTTCCGCCGGGACCTCGGTGATCGTCAAGCCGCCGAGGACCCGGCGCAGGGCCGCGTTGTCCACCTCCGCCGGCAGTGCCGCCCGTAGCGCCGCGGTTCGCCAAGCTCCCAGCAGCCACTGGCGTTTTCCCGCCGCGTCGACCAGGACCGCGCCGTCGCCTTCGCCGATTGCCGTCACCAGTCTGTCCACTGTAGACCTTCGAACACCCGGGAGGTCGGCGGCCAGCAGCGCGACCGCTTCGACGTCGTCGGGCACGAACACCAGACCCGCCGCCAACGCGGCCACCGGGCCGGTGCCCGGCACCGGTTCGCGGGTCCACACGACGTCGAAACCGGGCCGGCGCGGGCCGACCGCGATCACCCGTTCGGCGCCCTCCAGGGCGTGGATCGCGCGGGCGAGCAACGGCTTCCCGCCCACCGACAGGGCGGGCTTGTCCACACCGGACAACCTGCGGGCCGAGCCTCCGGCCACCACGATCCCCGCGTAGCGCATCCGGGGAATCTAGCGGCCGAGCACGAGGTAGGTGAAGCCCAGCACGCCCCGGTAGTCGCGGACGTATTCGCGCAACCGCCGGTCGAGCCAATCGCGCACCGCGGCCGCGCGGGGGTCGGCCGGGTGCGCCGCCAGCCACTCCGCCCAGGCGGCGCGGGAGGTCGACTCGAAGTCGTCCCATTCCAGCTGGTCGGCCGTGCTCAGGTGCAGCACGCGCCAGCCGGCGGCGGCCGCGGCGTCGAGCAGGTCGGGCAGGGTCAGCAGGTCCGGGCCGAAGATCTCGCGCGCCGCCGGGTTCGGTGGTGCCGCCCAGAAACCGTCGCCGTAGAGCAGGCGCCCGGACGGCCGCACGGCGCGGGTGAGTGCGGCCAGCGCGTCCTTCGTCGAGCCGAAGACGTGGGCCGACCCGATGCAGAACACGCGCTCGGCGGGCACGGCCCAGGCCGCGGCGTCCGCTTCGGCGAACTCGACGGTGAGCCCGCGCGACCCGGCCGCCGCCCGGCCGCGGTCGAGGCCGGTCCGGTCGGTGTCGACGCCGGTGGCGCGCAGGCCGGGGGCCCGGGCCGCCGCCCGCAGCAGGAGCTCGCCCCAGCCGCAGCCGAGGTCGACCAGGTGGCCGTCGTCCAGGGCCATCCGGTCGAGCAGCAGCTCGGCGTGCGGCTCCGACAGGGGCGTGTTCCAGCGCATCCGGGTGCGCCGCAGCGCGTTCAGTTCGTCGTCCACGCCGCCGATCCTGTCGGCGGCCCCGGGCCGTCGTCGAGCGGATTTCAGCCGATCAAGCGGGTCGCGTACGGCATGATCCCGCCGTACCGCACCGGCGCGATCCGGACCCGCAGGCCGGACTGCGGCGCCTCGACCATCTGCCCGCCGCCGAGGTACAGCGCGACGTGGTGGATGCCGCCCGGGCCGCCCCAGAACAGCAGGTCGCCGCGGCGCATCTGGGACAGCGGCACCCGGCGGCCCGCCGAGTACTGGTAGCCGCTGTAGTGCGGCAGCGAGCGGACGCCGGCGAAGGCGTAGATCATCAGGCCGGAGCAGTCGAAGCCGATCTTGTTGTAGTCGCCGTAGCGGTCGGCGACGCCGCCGTCGCGGATGCCGCGGGTCGGACCGCTGGCGTTGCCGCCGCCCCACGCGTACGGCATCCCCAGCTTGGACAGCGCCCGCGCGATCGCCGCCTCGACGGACGATCCGGCCGGGCCGGACGGCGCCGGGCCGCCCGAGGGACGGCCGCCGCCACCGGACGCGGCGAGCGCGGCCTGCCGGGCGCGTTCCTCGTCTTCGCGCTGCTTCTGCGCGAGCCAGTCCTGGTAGCGCTGCCGCTGGCCCTGCAGGCCGCTGACCTTGGCCTGGGCGGCGTAGAGCTGCTGCTCGACGTCGGTCTTGTTCTTCTCCAGCTGCGCGTTCTGCGTGGCCTGGCTGTCCTGGGCCTGCTCGGCGGTCGTCCGGGCGGCGTCCGCGCTGCTCTTCGCCCGGCGGGCCGCGTCCTGCTTCTGCTGGGCGATCTCGGCGGCCTTGCGGGCCGCGGCGTCCTTGTTGGACTTCTCGGTCTGCGCCTGCTCGAGCCGGTCGAGGGCGTTGAGCCGGTCGCCGCCGACGGCGTCGAGCAGCTGCGCACGAGCGAGCATGTCCTTCGGGCTGTCCGCGCTGAGGTAGGCCGAGAGCGAGCCGACCGTGCTGCCCTGCTGGAAGCTCGCCGCGGCGAACGACTTCAGGTCCGCGCGGGCCTTCTCGATGGCCGCCGAGGCCGCGTCCGCTTCGCCGCGCGCGGCCTTCGCGTCGTTCTCCGCGCGCGTCGCGTCGTCCTGCGCGGTCTGCAGGTCCACCAGCGCCTTGTTGGCCTGCTCCTGCTTGAGCTCGACGTCGTCCTGCAGCTGGGTCAGCTTCTGCTCGGCCTGGGCCAGCTGGCTGGTCAGCCGGCCGACTTCGCCGGCCTTCGCGTTCGCGTCGGCCTTGCCGGCCTGGATCTCGGAGTCACTGGGGTTGGGCGGCGGCGGGGGTGCCGCGAGGCCCGTGCCGCCGGCGCCGACCAAGATCACCAACGTGAGCGTGCTCACGCTGAGTCCCCGGCGGACGCGCGGCACCCCCGGACCCCCGCACCGTCCAAACAAGACCGCCACCTCCGCTCACCAGCGCACACCCCGCGTCACTGCAGTCACACCACTATCACAAGCATCAGCGGAAACTTACACAACGTAGGCACCAATTCCCCTCATTGAGGGACCCCCGCGGTGCCGGCTTTCCGAATGGCGCAGCCCACACCGCGTGTCGTCTTGTCCGTTAAACAGGACACGCGTACTGTTTGAGGCACCGCGAGGTGTGGCATCCCGATTCCGGTCCTACGGTGGGGGTGCGCAAGACTCGCCACCACCGAACCCGACCGAACTGACCCGGGACTCGACCGCCGCACCGGCGCGGAAGTCCACGCCACTGGAGTTAGACGTGACCGCACCTGCCAGCAAGGACAGCTTCGGCGCCAAAGACACGTTGAAGGTGGGAGACGCCTCGTACGAGGTGTTCCGCCTGAACAAGGTCGAGGGCGCCGAGCGCCTGCCGTACAGCCTGAAGATCCTGCTCGAGAACCTGCTGCGCACCGAGGACGGCGCGAACATCACCGCCGACCACATCCGCGCGCTCGGCTCGTGGGACCCGAACGCCGACCCGTCGATCGAGATCCAGTTCACGCCGGCCCGCGTGATCATGCAGGACTTCACCGGCGTGCCGTGCGTCGTCGACCTCGCCACCATGCGCGAAGCGGTCACCGACCTGGGCGGCGACCCCGACAAGGTCAACCCGCTCGCCCCGGCCGAGCTGGTCATCGACCACTCGGTGATCATCGACGTCTTCGGCCGCGCCGACGCCTTCGAGCGCAACGTCGAGATCGAGTACGAGCGCAACCGCGAGCGCTACCAGTTCCTGCGCTGGGGCCAGGGCGCCTTCGACGAGTTCAAGGTCGTCCCGCCGGGCACCGGCATCGTGCACCAGGTCAACATCGAGCACCTCGCGCGCACGGTGATGTCCCGGGGCGGCCAGGCCTACCCCGACTCCTGCGTCGGCACCGACTCGCACACCACCATGGTCAACGGCCTGGGCGTGCTGGGCTGGGGCGTCGGCGGCATCGAGGCCGAGGCGGCCATGCTGGGCCAGCCGGTGTCGATGCTCATCCCGCGCGTCGTCGGCTTCAAGCTGACCGGCGAGATCCCGGCCGGCGTCACCGCGACCGACGTCGTGCTCACCATCACCGAGATGCTGCGCAAGCACGGCGTGGTCGGCAAGTTCGTCGAGTTCTACGGCGAGAGCGTCGCCGAGGTGCCGCTGGCCAACCGCGCCACCATCGGCAACATGAGCCCGGAGTTCGGCTCCACCGCGGCGATCTTCCCGATCGACGACGAGACCGTCCGCTACCTCAAGCTCACCGGCCGCTCGCCCGAGCAGGTCGCGCTGGTCGAGGCCTACGCCAAGGAGCAGGGCCTCTGGCACGACCCGTCGCGCGAGGCCGCCTACTCCGAGTACCTCGAGCTGGACCTGTCGACGGTCGTGCCGTCGATCGCCGGCCCGAAGCGCCCGCAGGACCGCATCGAGCTGTCGGACGCGAAGTCGTCGTTCCGCAAGTCGATCCACGACTACGTCAACGGTGAGCAGGAGACCCCGCACACCAAGGTCGACGAGGCCGTCGAGGAGACCTTCCCGGCGTCCGACCCGGCCGCGCTGACGTTCGCGGACGAGGACGCCGTCGACCTGCAGTCGGCGGCCAACGGCGGCAGCGGCCGCCCGTCCAAGCCGGTCAAGGTCTCCAGCGAAGACCGCGGCGAGTTCATCCTCGACCACGGCGCCGTGGTGATCGCCTCGATCACCTCGTGCACCAACACCTCGAACCCGTCGGTCATGCTCGGCGCCGCGCTGCTCGCGCGCAACGCGGTCGAGAAGGGCCTGTCGGTCAAGCCGTGGGTGAAGACGTCGATGGCGCCGGGCTCGCAGGTCGTCACCGACTACTACACCAAGGCCAACCTGTGGCCGTACCTGGAGAAGCTGGGCTACCACCTGGTCGGCTACGGCTGCACCACCTGCATCGGCAACTCCGGCCCGCTCTCGGACGAGATCTCCGCGGCGATCCAGGAGAACGACCTCACCGCGGTCTCGGTGCTCTCGGGCAACCGGAACTTCGAAGGCCGGATCAACCCCGACGTGAAGATGAACTACCTCGCGTCGCCGCCGCTGGTCATCGCCTACGCGCTGGCCGGCACGATGGACTTCGACTTCGCGAACCAGCCGCTCGGCCAGGACACCGACGGTAACGACGTCTTCCTCAAGGACATCTGGCCGACGTCCAAGGAGATCCAGGAGACCATCGACCACGCGATCACGCAGGAGATGTTCACCAAGGACTACGCGGACGTCTTCGACGGCGGCGAGCGCTGGAAGTCGCTGCCCACCCCGGAGGGCAAGACCTTCGAGTGGGACCTCGAGTCCACCTACGTCCGGAAGCCCCCGTACTTCGAGGGCATGACGCCGGAGCCGTCGGCGGTCACCGACATCACCGGTGCGCGCGTGCTGGCGAAGCTGGGCGACTCGGTCACCACCGACCACATCTCCCCCGCCGGCGCGATCAAGCCGGGCACCCCGGCCGCGCAGTACCTGACCGAGCACGGCGTGGAGAAGAAGGACTTCAACTCCTACGGCTCGCGGCGCGGCAACCACGAAGTGATGATCCGCGGCACGTTCGCGAACATCCGGCTGCGCAACCAGCTCCTCGACGACGTGCAGGGCGGCTACACCCGCGACTTCACGCAGGAGGGCGCGCCGCAGGCGTTCATCTACGACGCGGCCCAGAACTACGCGGCGCAGGGCACCCCGCTGGTCGTGCTGGGCGGCAAGGAGTACGGCTCCGGTTCGTCGCGTGACTGGGCCGCCAAGGGCACGTCGCTGCTGGGCGTGCGCGCGGTGATCACCGAGTCGTTCGAGCGCATCCACCGTTCGAACCTGATCGGCATGGGCGTCATCCCGCTGCAGTTCCCGCAGGGCGAGTCGGCTTCGTCGCTCGGCCTCGACGGCACGGAGACGTTCGACATCACCGGCATCACCAAGCTGAACGACGGCGAGACCCCGCGCACGGTGCACGTCACGGCCACCAAGGCGGACGGCACCAAGGTGGAGTTCGACGCGGACGTCCGCATCGACACCCCGGGTGAGGCGGACTACTACCGCAACGGCGGCATCCTGCAGTACGTGCTGCGGAAGATGACGCAGGCGTAAGGGTTCCGGTATTCCGGAGGGCCTCCCCGCTCGGCTGAGCGGGGAGGCCCTTCCTCATGCGGGGACGGCCACCCAGCGCACGCTCGACACCGACGGCTCCAGCGACAGCCGCGACACCGCGGCCTCCATCTGGGCGTCGTCGCGCTGGTCGCCGACCAGCTCGGCGCGGACCTCGACGGTGCGGTTCTCCAGGTCCGTGCTCAGCACCGACAGCAGCCGGAAGTCCGTGCGGGTCAGGGCCTGCACCAGCAGGGCCCGCACGTGGGCTTCGGCCTCGTCGCGGGTCACCGCCTGGAACTCGTACCGCGCCGGTGTCTCGTCACCCGCCTCCGGACGGCGGTCGACGACACGGCCCAGCGGCCGCAGCACGACGTTCACCCCGACCACGACCGCGGTCCCGGCCACCGCGACCGCGTACAGGCCCGCCCCGGCCAGGGCGCCGACCGCGGCCGAGCACCACAGCGTTGCCGCCGTGTTGAGGCCGCGCACGTTGAGGCCGTCGCGGAGGATCACTCCGGCGCCGAGGAACCCGATGCCCGACACGATCTGGGCCGCCACCCGGGTCGGGTCGGCGTCGCCGCTGGAAGCCAGCCCGCCGAAGCCGTGGGCCGACAGCAGCACGAACAGCGTCGCACCCACCGCGACCAGTGCGTTGGTGCGCAGCCCGGCCATCCGGGCGCGGAACTGGCGCTCGATCCCGATGACGGCACCCAGGCCGACGCCGGTGCCCACGCGCAGCAGCATTTCGAAGATGGTCATTCCGGCTCTTTTCCGGCGTGCGCGCACTGCCGGACAGGGGGCGGCCGAACTCAGCCCCGCCGGAAACCTCCGGTGAGCGCGCGCCCGGCCGTCCGAGGACTGTCCGCCGGCATGTGCCGCTCACCTCGCTTCCCGTGTTCGTCGATGATCAACTCCGCCAGCGTAGCCGGTCCCGCGGCCCGGGGAAGGGCCGCGGGACCGGGCTCACACTCAGAACGGCTGGACGTTCGGCTGGAACACCTGCCCGTTCGACGGCACCTTCAGGTCGGTCAGGTAGTCCGCCACGGCCTGGTCGACACCGAGGGCGTCACCGAGGATGCAGTGGCCGAACGCGTCGACCGACAGCAGCCGGCTGTTGCCGAGCTCGGCCGCCATCCGCTGGGCGAACTTGTACTGCGTGGCCGGGTCGTAGAAGTTGCCGACCACGACCACCGGGACGTCGGTCTTGGCCCGCCACGGGCCGCGGTAGGCGTCCGGCTTCTTCGCCGGCCACACCGGGCAGGCCGCGGTGTCCGAGAACACCTGGTACCGGCCGAAGGTCCGCGACTCGCGCTCCCACTTCGCGGCGATGTCCGGCACCTGCTCCTGCCTGATCCGGAACGGCTTGTCCGAGCAGTTGACGGCGAAGTAGGAGTCGTCGCTGGTGTAAGGGCTGTCCGGCCTCAGGTCGGCCAGGCCCCGATGACCGGTGGCGAGCGCCTTCAGCGGCCGGGGCTGCAGCGACTGCGCCTGCGCCGACGGGTGGATCGCGGTGTAGTACGTCTGCAGCCAATCGGCCAGGGCGGCGAACGCACCCGGGCTGTAGAGGACGCTCGAAACCGTGCCGGTGAACCCGCTGATGTCGAGCGAGCCGCCGCCGGGGAGGGTGATCGGCTGCTTGCGCAGGTACTCGCGCAGCTCGTCGAACTTCGCGCGCGGGTTGCCGTCGCTGAACGCGCACTTGTCGCCCACCTGGTCACAGCGCTTCAGGAAGCCGTCCAGCGCGATCTCGAAGCCCTGCGCGCGCTCGCGGTCGTACTCCACGCCGTCGCTGGTGCGCAGCTCCGGGTCGACGTTGCCGTCGATCACGATCGCCCGCGACTGCTTCGGGAACATCGCCGCGTACGTCGAGCCGATCAGCGTCCCGTAGGAGAAGCCGACGTAGTTCAGCTTCCGGTCGCCGACCGCCGCGCGCAGCGTGTCGAGGTCGCGGACGACGTCCTTGGTGGACATGTGGTTCAGCAGCGCGCCGGCGTTGTTCTTGCAGAACCGGCCGTAGTCGCGGTAGCTGGCGAGCGTGCCCGAGATTTCGGCGCGCGAAATCGGCACGCCGATCTGGGCGGCGAAGACCTCGTCCGCGTCCTCCTGGGTGGTGAAGCAGCGCAGCGGGTTGCTGTCACCGACCCCGCGCGGGTCGAAGCCGATCAGGTCGAAGCGGTCGAGCACCTGCGGCCGGAAGATCGCCTCGCCGGCGATCGGCAGGGTCAGGCCCGGGCCGCCGGGGCCACCCGGGTTGAGGAACAGCGACCCGACCCGCTGGCCGGGCGTGCGGGCGGCCCGCTTGAGCAGCGCGATGTCGATGGTGCCCAGCGACGCGTTGTCGTGGTCGATCGGCACGCGGTAGCGCGCGCAGCTGTAGAACCCGACCTGGTCGGCGGGCACGCCGGCGAGGACGTCGCTCGCGCAGGTGCCCCAGGCCACGGCCGGGGTCGCGCCGACGGCGGCGGGCCGGACGGCCGCGTCTTCGGCCGCGGCGGCGGTCCCGGACGGCCCGGCCAGCCCCACGCCGGCCACGAGCGCCCCCACCAGTGCGAACGCTCGCACCCGGCTCTGAGTGGATCTCGGCAAGACGTCTCCTCCCTCAGGGTCACGCAGTCGCCGCGCGCACGGCGTCACGGCGCGTTACCCGGGTGAGACTGGCACAAAGCGGTGAATCCCGGCACCGGCCGATCGGATGGTCAGGGCCTATCGACCCACCCGCGCGAGGACGAAAACCGGCAACGGCCGCGCCGCCTCGCGCTGCTCCATCGCATACCCCGGCCAGAAGTCCAGCAGCTCGCTCCACATCCGGTCGTACTCCTCGCCGTCCAGCTCCCGGGCGACGACTTCGACCGGCTTCCCGGCCAGCGCGACCTGGCACTTCGGGTTCGCCCGCAGGTTGAGCGCCCACGCCGGGTCGTGGGAGCGGCCCCAGTTGGACGCGGTCAGCACGAAGCCGTCGCCACGCGGGTAGTAGAGCAGGTTGGTGCTGCGGGGCAGCCCGCTCTTGCGGCCGGTCGTGGTCAGCCGCAGCGACGGCAGCCCGGCGAGCGCCACGAGGCTCACCCGGCCGCCGAACGCCTTGTGCAGTTTCGTGTCCGCCCAGACCACGAACCGGGCGGTGCGCATCAGCCACGGTTTGGTGCCGGCGGCCCGGGCGAGGGCCCGGAGAGGATTAGCCACGCACGGATTTTGCCAGGCTCACCCCGAACCGCTGCTGGGAGTCGGTCCACCAGTGCTCGAGCGCGAAGCCGGCCGCGGCCAGCTCGGCCTCGACGCCGCCGGGGCGGAACTTGGCCGAGATCTCGGTCCGGACGTGCTCCCCCGCGGCGAAGGTCACCGTGAGGTCCGCGCCGGGGATCTCGACGGTCAGGTCCCGCCGGGCGCGCAGCCGCATCTCGATCCACTCGTTTTCGGCGTCCCAGTACGAGACGTGCTCGAACTCGTCGAGGTCGAAGTTCGCGCCGAGCCGGGCGTTGATCACCCGCAGCACGTTCTTGTCGAACTCCGCTGTCACGCCGGCCGCGTCGTCGTAGGCGCGTTCGAGGATGGCGGCGTCCTTGACCAGGTCGGTGCCGAGCAGCAGCCACTCCCCCTCGTCCAGGACCTCCCGCACGGACCGCAGGAAGGTCGCGCGTTCGGCGGGCAGGAAGTTGCCGATCGTGCCGCCGAGGAAGGCGACCACCCGCGGCTGCCCGTCCGGCAGCAGGTCCAGGTGCTGGGTGAAGTCGCCGACGACCCCGCGGACCGCCAGCCCCGGGTAGTCCTTCGAGATCGCCTCGGCCGCCTCGGCCAGCGCGGATTCGGAGACGTCGAGCGGGACGAACGCCTCCAGGGTGCCGTGGCCGGTGAGGGCGTCGAGCAGCAGCCGGGTCTTCTCGCTGGATCCCGAGCCGAGTTCGACGAGCGTGTGCGCCTCGGTGAGCTTCGCGACGTCGCCGGCGTGCGCGGCCAGCACTTCGCGCTCGCTGCGGGTCGGGTAGTACTCCGGCAGCTGGGTGATCTTCTCGAACAGCTCGCTGCCGTCGGCGTCGTAGAACCACTTGGGCGGCAGCCACTTCTGCGCCGCGGTCAGCCCGGCGACGACGTCGGCGCGCAGCTCCGCGGTGACGGCGTCGCCGGAGCGGTGGTGGTCGAGATCGACTTCGGTCATGAGAGCTCCTGGGTCAGGGGAAGCAGGTCGACGCCGGCCGCGGTGGCGCGCACGGCGTGGTGGTCGGGGACGGGCCGCCAGCGCGGGTCACCGTCGAAGGGTTCGGACGCCAGCCACACGTTGCTTCCGGGGGTTCCGGGTGGCGGAGCCCCCGGCCCGGGGCGAAGCCCCGGCACAACACTGCCGGCCGGGGTCTCCAGCACGGACAGCGCGTGCGTCCAAGTGGTGCCGATGAGGGTCGAGCCGTCGGTGAGCAGGAAGTTCAGCCGCGAGCCGGGCGCGGCCGCTTCGACGGCGAGGGTCAGCTCCGCCACCGCCGTCAGCGGATCCTCGCCCGTGGCCAGCCGGGCCCGCAGCAGCGCCCACAGCACCACCGAGTCGGTGGGTGCCTCCAGCGTGAGCAGCTCGGTGACCGGCAGGGTCTTGGCCAGTTCGGCCAGCGAGTCCGGGTAGCCGCGGACGACGCCGTTGTGGCTGAACAGCCAGGGCCCGGCGGTGAACGGTGCCGCGGCCGCCTCGGTCACCGGCAGGCCGGTGGTGCCGTTGCGGATGGCGGCGACGAACGCGCCCGTGGTCACCGCCGCGGCCAGCGGCGGCAGCGTCTCGTCCGTCCACAGTGGAGTCGACCGGCGGTGGCGCAGCGGCGGAGAGCCCGGGCCGGGGTACCAGCCCAGCCCGAACCCGTCGGCGTTGACCGAGCCGCCGCCGCGCATGTCCGCCGGCGCGTAGGACTGCACCAGCAGCGCGTGCGGGGCGCGGAAGAGCGCCTCGGCGGGCGAGACGGGCCCGCCGAGGTAGCCGATGTGGCGGCACATGCGCCTACCCCACCTCGCCGGGGGCCGCGTCGCGGGTGGTGCGGAAGCCGGCGAAGATCTGCCGCCGGATCGGGTAGTCCCAGTTGCGGAAGGTGCCCCGGATGGCCGCCGCGTCGGTGCCGAACGACCCGCCGCGCAGCACCTTGTACTCCGGCCCGAAGAAGACCTCCGAGTACTCCCGGTACGGGAAGGGCGCGAAGCCCGGGTAGCCGTGGAAGTCGGTCGACGTCCACTCCCAGACGTCCCCGATCAGCTGGTGCACGCCGGTCGGCGACGCGCCGGCCGGGTACGCCCCCGCCGGCGCCGGGCGCAGGTGCCGCTGGCCGAGGTTGGCGTGCTCGGCCGTCGGTTCGTCGTCACCCCACGGGAACCGGCGCGACCGGCCGGTCGCCGGGTCGAACCGGGCCGCCTTCTCCCACTCGGCCTCGGTCGGCAGCCGCCGCCCGGCCCAGGCCGCGTACGCCTCGGCTTCGTAGTAGGAGACGTGCACGACCGGCTCGTCGGCCGGGACGCGCTCGTAGCCGCCGAACCGGGTCCGCCACCAGCCGTCCTGCTCCCGATTCCAGAACCGCGGCGCGGTGATGGAGTTCTCGGTCCGGTAGGCCCAGCCCGCCGGGCTCCACCACTGCTCGTCGTCGTAGCCGCCGCCGTCGAGGAACTCGGCGTACGCACCACCCGTCACCGGGACCGTGTCCATCCAGAACGCGTCGACGGCGATCTCGTGCGCCGGGCGCTCGTTGTCCAGCGCCCACGGCTCGGCCGACGTGCCCATCGTGAACGCCCCGCCCGGCACCAGCACCTCGGACGGCAGCGCGCCGGACCGCGCGGGCGGCGGCTCGGGCGCGTGCAGCACCGGGTCGCCCTTGCGCAGCTGGTGGGTGGCCAGCATCGTCTCGTCGTGCTGCTGCTCGTGCTGGGTGATCATGCCGAACGCGAACGCCTGCTCGGTCAGCCGCCGCCCCTCCAGGGGCGCGTGCTCCAGCACGTCGAACGCCTTTTCGCGGACCTGCTTGACGTACGCGCGTGCCTCGGCCGGGCCCAGCAGGGGCAGCTCCGGCCGGTCGGCGCGGGCGTGCTGGAAGGCGTCGTAGATGTCGTCGATGTCCGGGCGCAGCGGCTCCCGGCCGCCGACGTCGCGGACCAGCCACAGCTCTTCCTGGACGCCGATGTGCGCCAGGTCCCAGACCAGCGGCGACATCAGCTTCGAATGCTGGCGGACCAGGTCTTCGTCGTCGACCGCGTCGGTCAGCGCGATGCTGCGCGCCCGGGCTCGCGTCAAGGCCTCCGCCGCGCGGGCGCGCAGGTCCTGTGCGCTCAGGTCGTGCAGTGCTTCCGTGCTCATGCTTCGCTCCTCGATCGGTACGCGCGCCCCAGCACGCTCTCGCTGATCTCGGTGATCGTCTCCGCCGCCAGCCCGGTCGCGCCCAGCTCGGCGCACCCGAGGTCGGCCAGTGCCGCGGCCGCGGTTGCCAGTTCCGGGTCGGCCAGGCCGCGGTGCGCCGCGGTGGTCCACCGGTCCGCCACCGGTGCGCAGAGCTCGCGCACCTTGTCCACTGTGGACGGGCGGGCCAGCAGCGCGCACACCAGCGCGACCGGGGCCAGCCACTCGTCCGGCGGTTGCGCGTCGAGGTACCGGATCTCCAGGTACCCCTGCGGGCGGACCGGGGTGAACATCGTGGTCAGGTGGTAGTCGAGGTCCGCCTCCGTCGGCCGCGGCAGCAGCGCCGCCGCGCCCCGGCCGTCGATCCAGTCGGCGAACGTCAGCCCGTCGGGGGCGTCCCACGGCCGGTCGCCGCGGGGCAGCACCATCAGGGGGACGTCCATCAGGCGCCCGGCCCACGCCCGCGCCGGGTCGCCGCCCGCCACGGCGGCCGTGCGCGTGCGCACCGCTTCCGTGTCGTGCACCGCCAGCCAGCGGGCCGAGGCGTGCCCGGTGTCGCGGCCGGCGTGGACGCGGGAGTTGGCGAACAGGGCGAGCAGCGGCGGGCCCATCGCGTGCGCGGCCGCCCACCGCGCGGCGTAGTGCTCCGGCTCCCCCGCGTCGACGCAGACCTGCAGGCCGGCGGTGCTGCACATCATGGTCAGCCCGCCGGGGCCGATCGGCGCGAACCGGCGCTCCATCGCCGCGTACCGCGGGGTGTGCAGGAGGCGGCGGGGCGCGCGGTGGCCGTCGATGCCCGATTCGCCGAGGACGAGGCCGTGGCGGGCGAGGCGGTCACGCAGGTGGTGGAGGTCGGCCGTGACGACTGCGGCGAGTTCGCGCAGGGAGGCCTGGGGAAGAGCGGAAATCTCGACCTGGCACCCGGGTTCGAGGCTCACGGGCGAGCCGGCCGGGAGGGGTGCGGCGGGGCTGCCGGGGCGGAGCGTCCGCGGGGTGTGCGGACCCAGCGCCGCGGCGAGGACGTCGGGATCGAGGGGTCTGGCCGGGTCGTCGGCATGGTGCACGGTGAACTCCAGCTCCACGCCGGTCAGGCGGGGTGGCCCGTGCTTGAAACACACCGATGCGACGTACGCCTCGCCGGCCGCGCGGTCCGCCAGGACCCGCGCGGTGCGGTTCGACGCACTACCCGACTTTTCGGGAAAATCGTGCACCGTGGACACCTCAGTCATGTCCGTTCCTGTTCCGGGTAGGGGAACTTCTCGCCTTCGGACGCTACACGCGGGGTACGACAAAATCAGGGCGGATCTTGCGGTGCGGGAGGTGTTCACCACCCTGTAAGAAGTCCCTGATCAGGGCAAAGCGGGTTCGGTGCCGAGTCCGAGCTCGGCCGCGGAGGCCCGCACGGCGTCGATCACCAGGTGCAGCGCGGGCCGCCGGAACGCGGTGCGCCGGTAGGCGATCGACACCGTCCGCAGCAGCGGCGTGGTGAGCGTGACGACGTCGATCCCGGGCGGCCGCAGCAGCCGCAGGCCCAGGTCGGACACGAGGGTGATGCCGAGCCCGGCGCCCACCATCGCCATCGCCGTCGACTGCTCCTCGACCTCGTGGTTGATCTTCGGCGCGAAGCCGTGGCGCTGGCAGGCGGTGCGCATCGCGCGGCCGAAGTGCGACTTGGGGCTGGCCAGGATCCACGGGTGCTCGGCCAGCTCGTCCAGCGACGCCGCACCCGAGGGCACCGCACCCCGCGGCACCGCGGCGTGCAGCCGTTCGACGGCCACGACCGCGCGTTCCAGCCCGGCGTCCCACGGCGTCGGCGCGTCGGAGTAGTCGATGACGAACGAAAGGTCGAGGCGGCCGTCCCGGACCGCTTCGGCGGTGTCTTCGGGTGCCAGCTCGCGGGTGCGCACCTCGATGCCCGGGTGCTCGCCGGCCAGCGCGGTCAGCGCCGTCGGCAGCAACCCGGAGGCCACCGACGCCCAGACCCCGGCGGTCAGCCGGACCGTGCGGTCCTCCTGGGCCTCCTCGAGGGCGAGCGTGGCGCGCTCGACCGAGCCGAGGATCTCTTCGGCGTGCTCGGTGAGCAGGGTGCCGAGCTCGGTCAGCTGGACACGCCGGCCGAGCCGTTCGAACAGCTTCGCACCCACGTCCCGTTCGAGCTGCGCAAGCTGCTGCGACACCGCCGAAGCGGTGTAGTGCAGTGCCGCGGCCGCCGCCGTGACGGTGCCCCGGCGGTGCAGCTCGCGCAGCATCCGCAAGCGGTGCAACGAAAGCTCCATACATAAAACTTAAACGAGATCGTGCAGCAGCGTTAAATGGACGGGCGGGCCACCGGGGGCGCACGCTCGTGGTGGCGGTCACGAGGCCGCCCCCGGACTTCCCTGGAGGTGAGTGGCCTGATGACCCCCGCCCCGCCACTGATGCGGCTCACGTGGACCGATCCCGTCACCGGCGCGCCCGGCTACCTGGTCGTGCACAGCCTGGTCTCGGGGGTCGCCACCGGCGGCACCCGGATGCGGGCCGGCTGCACGATGACCGAGGTCGAAGACCTCGCGCGGGGCATGGCCAACAAGACCGCCACCTTCAACCTGCCGGTCGGCGGGGCCAAGGGCGGGATCGACTTCGACCCCAAGGACCCGCGCGCGTTCGACGTGCTCAAGCGCTTCTGCGCGTTCCTGCGGCCGTGGCTGGACGCGCACTGGGTGACCGCGGAGGACCTCGGCGTGCCGCAGCACCTGATCGACTCCGTGTTCGCCGAGCTCGGGCTGGAGCAGTCGTACCACGCGGCGATCCGCCGTTCGGCCGACCCGGCGCGCACCCTGCGCCGGGTGCAGGCGGGCCTCAACGCGCCGGTGCCCGGCGGGCTGCTGCTCGGCGACGTCGTCGGCGGCTACGGCGTGGCGCAGGCGTGCCTGGGCGTCGCGGCGGCGTGGGACTGGGACGTGCGCGAGACCACGGTGGCCATCCAGGGCATCGGCACCATGGGCGGCGGCGCGGCCTGGTACCTGCACGAAGCCGGGGTCAAGGTGGTCGCGGTGGCCGACGCCGCGGGCACCCTGTACGACCCGGCCGGCCTCGACGTCCCGGCGCTGCTGGAGCTGCGCGACCGGTTCGGGGAGGTCGACCGGTCCCGGCTGCCCGCCGGCGTGCGGTCGCTGCCGCGGGAGACGATCGTCGGGATCGACGCGGACATCTTCGTGCCGGCCGCGATCTCCTACGCGCTGCGGCCGGACAACGAGAGCGCGGTCAAGGCCAAGGTGGTCGTCGAAGCGGCCAACGCCGCGACCACCCCGGAAGCGGAGGCCGCGCTGTCGGCCCGCGGGATCGCGGTGGTGCCGGACTTCGTCGCCAACGCGGGCGCGGCGGCCTGGGCGTGGTGGCTGCTGCTGGGCGAGGTCGGCGCGGACCCGGCCGACTCGTTCCTGCGGCTGCGCACCGAAATGCAGGCGAAGATCGCCCTGCTGCTGGCCGAGTGGAACATGGACCGGCTCCCCCTGCGCCTCACCGGGCTCCGGCTGGCCGAGACCAACCGCGCCCGGCGCGCCGAAGCCGCGCTCGCCCCGGAAGGCGAGCCGGGGCTGCTCATCCCCTGAGCGCGAAGCGGTCGGTCGCGCCGATCAGGACGTCCTGCATCGACGCGGCCGACACCGTGTGCCCGACGTCGTCCAGCATGACCAGCTCGCTGCCCGGCCACGCGTGGTGCAGCAGCCAGGGCGTGCCGACCAGGTTGCTCGTGTCGAGCACGCCCTGCGCCAGCACCGCGGGGATGCCCGCGAGCTTGCCTGCCTCGCGCAGGATTTCGCCGTCCGGGAGGAACGCGCGGTTGCTGAAGTAGTGCGTGACGAGCCGGGCGAAGCAGAGCCGGTAGGCCGGGTCCTCGAAGTCGTCGTGCGGCGGGACACCGGGGAGCATCGCGTCTTCCCAGGCGCACCACCCTTCGGCCGCCTTGTGGTGCACTGCGGGGTCCGGGTCCATCAGGAGGCGGTGGTAGGCCGCGGACAGGTCGCCGTCGCGCTCGCTTTCCGGGACGCCTTCGCGGAACTGGGCGAAGCCCTCCGGGAAGTAGGCGCCGAGGCCGCGGATGAGCAGCTCGATCTCGAGGTACCGGTCGGTCGCCAAGCCCATCAGCACGATTTCGCTGACGCGCTCGGTGTGGCGCAGCGCGTAGGCCAGGCTGAGCACCGAGCCCCAGGAACCGCCGAACAGCAGCCACTTTTCGATGCCGAGGTGGGTGCGGAGGCGCTCGAAGTCGGCCACCAGGTGGTCGGTGGTGTTGGCGGACAGGTCGGCGACCGGGGCACCGGCGTGCGGGGTGCTGCGGCCGCAGCCGCGCTGGTCGGCCAGCACGATCCGGTAGCGCGCGGGGTCGAAGAACCGGCGGACGTTCGCCGAGCAGCCGGAGCCGGGGCCGCCGTGCACGACGAGCGCCGGCTTGCCGTCGGGGTTCCCGCAGGTCTCCCAGTACATCGCGTGGCCGTCGCCGACGTCGAGCAGGCCGTGGTCGTACGGTTCGATCTCGGGGTACAGCATCGGCGCGTCCTTCCGGCGAGAAATACAACAGCGCTGTCACATTAGCGCGGCGGACCGCCCGACGCACCGGTTTTCCGGGTCAGACCAGGGTGCCGGCCAGCTCGGCGAGCGTGCCGGCCAGCTCCTGCGGGCCGGCCGGGCCGATGTGGATGACGGCGTCGTCGCCGGCGCCGGTGGTGTAGCTGAGGTAGCGGCCCCAGTCGGTGTCGGCGTAGTGCAGCGGCTGCTGCAGGCAGGTGTGTCGGCCGACGTCGTCCCGACGGCCGACGTAGAGCTCCCCGCTGCCGGAGACCGGGCGCTGCACGAGGCTGACGACGTCGGCGATGGCCGGGTCGAGCGGGTAGGCGGCCTGCCCGCGGCGGGCCGCCTCGGTCAGGTCCGCCACCCGGACGGTCCGCGGGTGTCCCCCGCCGGGCCCGACCGGCGGCAGCTGCTCGACGAGCGACTCGGCCAGCCGGTTCCGGTCGATCTCCTGCACACCGACGTGCGTGCCGTCGGAAACGGCCAGGACCGCCTGCAGCCCCTTCGCGGCGGCGAGCACCCCGTAGGTCTGACCGCCGGTGCCGACCCAGCCGTAGCACTCCCGCGTGGGGCTGACCAGCAGCGGAAGCCAGTCGAGGAAGTCGACGCTGGCCCGCCCGCGGGCATCGACCAGGCCGGCCTCGGCGAGCGCGGCGTCGACCCGCTTGCCGGCCTCCTCGCGCTCGACGTCCGAGAGCCACAGCGGCTCCGGGCGCAGGGTGAGGTGGAGCTGGCCGACCTGCTCGCGGTCGGCCAGCGCGGCCAGCGCCTCGACCGGAAGGTCCACCCGGCCTGTACCCACGTCCACCCGCCTATTCGCCGATGACCGGCGGACTGGTCCGCTGGTCGGTGCCGAAGATCGCGTCCGGGTCCGCTTCGATCAGGAAGTCCGGCCGCTGGTGCTCCTCATCCTCGTCCCCCTCGCCGCGGCGACCGCCGGGGCCCATGGGCCCCATCTGCCCACCCCGGCCGGAAGCAGCCGACCTCGCCGCCGCGGCCTCCGCGGCGGCGGCGTTGCCGAGGCTCCCCATGCCGGAGCCGCGGCCGGAGCCGACGCCGCGTTCGCCCGGGTTGCTGCCGGTGCCGGATCCGGTGCCGGTCCCTGTGCCGGTTCCGGTACCGGTACCGGTGCCGGTGCCGGTGCCGCCTCGGCCGGTCGGGTCCAGGAGGCGGCTGCCGGCGTTGCTGTTGGGGCCGCGCCCGCCGGTGCTGGAGTTCGGGTCGTTCGGGTTGGGGTAGTTCGGGCCGTAGTTCGGGCCGCCGCCGGTGTTCGTGGGGTAGAAGTCGATGCCCCCGGTGTTCGGCGGGGTCTTGCCGGGCTGGTCGGTCTGGCCGGGCCGGGTCGGGATGGTGGGGACGGTCGGGCGGCCGGAGCCGGTGGTGTGGGTGTCGTCGCCGCCGGTGCCTCCGGTGCCGCCCGTTCCTCCGGTGCCGCCGGTGCCTCCCGTGCCTCCCGTGCCGCCGGTCCCGCCTGTGCCTCCGGTGCCGCCGGGCTTGTCACCGCCGCCGGTCTGCCCGGGGTCGAAGCCGGTGGTCGAGGTGCGGTCGTCGCCCCCGGAGTCGCTGCCGGGGTGGCCGGGCAGCCCCTTGCCGCGATCGGTCGGCTCGACGTGGCCGGGCGAGTTCGGCGTCTGGACGGAGATGGCCGCACCGTCGGACTCGAGGACGCCGTAGTCGGTCGGGAGCGAGGCCCGGGTGCCGCTGGTGACGTTGCTGTACTGGTCCATGACGCGGACGTTGGTCTCGTTGGCCGCGTTGTACTTGGCCATGCCCGCCTGGTAGGAGTCGATGTCGTCCTTGGCCATGAACGGCCCGGCGATCGGGATGGCGGCCTTGAGGCCGGTGGTCCAGGGGTTCGGCTTGTCCGGCTTCGGCGGAACTTCGACAACGGCATTGCTGGAGGAGTCGAAGACGGCGGCCTGGGTGTCGACGGAAACCTTGGTGATGTCGAGCGGCGCAGCAGTCTCGGCAAAAGCCTGTTCGAGCGGACCGGCTCCGGCGTTCGCCGCGTCGGCGGCGTCGCCGGACCAGGAGTTCACCATGCGCGACTGAAGCGCCTTGATGCTCGCGCCCCGTTCCATGTAGGCGTCGGACAGCGCCTGGACGGTCTCCGCCGTCTGCTGCAGCCCGGACGTGTCACCCTGCCTGAAGTTGTCGTAGATCTGCTTGCCGTCCACTCGTCATGCCCCCTTGAGTGTCTTGACCACACCGGCGGCCGCCTTCGCGGCCGCCGCACACGAATCGTCCTGGCCTTGGTACCCCTGGGCCTGCAAGCTGAAGGAAAGGTCGTCGGCGATGCCGACGACGAGCGCGCAGGTCCCCATCGGACGCTCGTCTTGGATGTCGGCGTAGACAGCCGGATAGCCCTCGACGGCCGGAGCAGGCTCCAGGAACTTCACGAACCTCTTCTGCCGGTAAGCGGCGTAGGTGCCGGCCAGTCCGCCTGTGCCCTGGTCGCGGTTGCCGGTGCCGAGGATCACCTGCAACCCGATGCCCTCGCCCTCGATCTTCCAGGAGCACGACGGTCCCGCGGCGGTCAACGGCGTGTTGCCTGCCGGTTTGTAATCGCCGCCCTCGGTGTACTTCATGGACGCGAGCAGGTCCTTGGGTATCACCGCGCACGTGTCCGAGACGTACTTCCCGGCGTCGAGCGGGGGCTGGGTCACCTTGGGCACATCCGGATCCACCGGCGGTGTGCCCGTCGAGGCCGAAGCGCTCGGCGCAGGCGACGCAGTCCCGCCGGTCGTCGGGGTACAGGCAGTCGCAAGTCCCGCGGATACGACCAGGGACACAGCGAGGACGCAGATTTTGCTTCGCACGAGGTTGGTTCGCCTATGCCTTGAAGGTGTCCGACAAGCCCTGGTCGGTGGCCACGGTCTTCGTCTGCGCCGCCTTGAGCTTCTTGATGTACTCCTGCGCGTACTTGCGCATGGAATCGTTCTGGCGCTGCAGCGCGGCGATCGACTCGCCGGTAGTCGAGGCGAAGCTGCCGCTGACGGCGTCTTCGCCCGGCGCGAGCTTCGGCGTGTAGACAAGGCTGCGGATCTTGTTCCCGTCTTCGACGATCTTGTCGAGGACGTCCTCCCACTGGCGGATCACCGCGGAGAGCTCTTCGGGGTCCATCTTGAACTGGCCACCCTTGCCCCCGCCGCCGTACACGCGGCCGGAGTTGCTGAAGACGTCTCCCCACAGCGCCTGTGCCGCCGCTCCGGCCTCACCGATGATCACGCCGCACCTTCCCCTCAGCTCACCCACCGTGATGGGGCAAACCTTAGCCAACCGTCTCACTCCGTGTCAGCGAAACGCCGCAACCTTCAGACGGTGGGGTCACCCGCGTGGTTCCCGGCACTCCCGGTCACAGTACGTACGTACGGATTGCGAGATCCCGGTCCGCGATGCCAGGATTTCAGGATGCCACGCGTAAGCCAGGATCACCTCGACGCACGCCGGCGCCAGATCCTCGACGGCTCGCGCGTCTGCTTCGCGCGCTACGGCTACGAAGGTGCCACAGTCCGGCGCCTCGAGGAAGCCACCGGGCTCTCGCGCGGGGCCATCTTCCACCACTTCCGCGACAAGGAGTCGCTCTTCCTCGCCCTCGCCGAGGACGATGCGCTCCGGATGGCCGACGTCGTCGCCGAACAGGGCCTCGTCCAGGTCATGCGTGACCTGCTCGCCGGGGGTGACCACCCCGCCGACTGGCTCGGGACGCGGCTGGAGGTCTCGCGGCGGCTGCGCACCGATCCCGAGTTCCGCGGCCGGTGGGCCGAGCGCTCCGAACAGCTCACCACCGCCACCCGGCTGCGGCTGCTGCGCCAGCGGGAAGCCGGGAACCTGCGCGACGACGTCGACGTCGACGTGCTCACCGCCTTCCTCGAGCTCGTCCTCGAGGGCCTCGTCTCGCACCTGGCCATGGGCCTGCCCGCCTCCGGGCTGGGGCCGGTGCTCGATCTCGTCGAAGAAACCGTGCGACGGCACCGGCCCGGCGGCGGATGAGCGCTCCGACACACCCGGGATGCCAGCGGCGGACGCAAAAGACACGTTAAGCTGATCCCCATATCCGCAGTACACGCCGATTTCTTGCTAGGAGTGACCGTTTCGTGCGCGCAGCGCAGTCACCCGGTGACAGTACCGGGCCGGGTGACCGACCCGGCTGTCCGATAGGTTCGTCCCCCGCCACCGAGGCGGGTGCGGAATGACCCAAGTCCTCCTCGCCGTGGGCGGCGTCCTCCTCTTCGTGCTGCTGACGATCGGCACCGGGCTCGCCGTCGCGGCCGAGTTCTCGCTGACCGCGCTCGAACGCAGCACCGTCGAGGCCAACGTCCGCCAGGTCGGCGACCGCCGCGCGCTGACCGTCCAGAAGGCGCACCGGACGCTGTCGTTCCAGCTCTCCGGCGCCCAGGTCGCGATCACCCTCACCACGCTGATCACCGGGTACCTGGCCGAGCCGCTGATCGGCGAGCTCGTCCGGCCGCTGCTGACCGCGGTCGGGCTGCCCGCCGGGTTCGCCGGGGGCGCGTCGATCGTGCTCGCCCTGGTCATCGCCACCTCGCTGTCGATGATCCTCGGCGAGATGGTCCCGAAGAACCTGGCGATCGCCCGGCCGCTGCCGACCGCGCGCGCGGTCGCCGGCTACCACTCGCGGTTCTCCGCGCTCTTCCGCTGGCTCATCACGCTGATGAACAACAGCGCGAACTTCCTCGTGCGCAAGTTCGGCGTCGAGCCGCAGGAGGAGCTGCGGTCCGCGCGCTCGCCGCAGGAACTGGGCTCGATCGTGCGGTCCAGCGCCGAAAGCGGCACGCTCGACACGTCCACGGCCGAGCTGCTCGACCGCTCACTGCGGTTCGGCGAGCGCACCGCCGAAGAACTGATGACCCCGCGCGTGCAGCTGGAGTCCCTCGCGATCGACGACACCGTCCAGGACCTGATCGAGATCTCCCGCCGCACCGGCTTTTCGCGGTTCCCGGTGCACGCCGAGGACCTCGACGACGTCCGCGGCGCCGTGCACGTCAAGCAGGCCTTCGCCGTGCCCGCCGCCGACCGGGCGGCCGTGCCGATCGGGTCGGTCATGCGGCCGGTCCCGACCGTGCCCGAGTCCCTGCCCGGCGACGACCTGCTGCTGCGCTTGCGCGACTCCCGCTTCCAGCTGGCCATCGTCGTCGACGAGTACGGCGGCACGGCCGGGCTGGTCACCCTGGAGGACGTCGTCGAGGAGATCATCGGCGACGTCCGCGACGAGCACGACGAGCGCGAGGCCCCGGCGTCGCAGCAGGTCGGCGCGGACAGCTGGCTGGTGTCCGGGCAGCTGCGCGCCGACGAGATCACCGACGTCACCGGCTTCCGGATGCCCGACGGCGACTACGAAACCATCGCCGGGCTGATCCTCGAACGGCTCGGCAAGATCCCCGCCGAGGGCGACGCCACCGAGGTCGACGGCTGGCTGCTCACCGTGACCGTGATGGACAAGCGCCGGATCGCCGAGGTCGAGGTCGCCCCGGTCCGCACCGCTCCGGAAGCCGAGGTGGCCTCGTGACCGACTGGCTGAACATCGCCCTCGTCGTGGTCCTGCTGCTGGCCAACGCCTTCTTCGTCGGCGCGGAGTTCACGTTGATCTCCTCGCGGCGGGACAGGCTGGAGGCGCTGCTGGAGCAGGGCAAGACCCGCGCGCAGATCGTCATCAACGCGAGCAAGCACGTCTCGCTGATGCTCGCCGGCGCGCAGCTGGGCATCACCATCTGCTCGCTGCTGCTCGGCCGCCTCGGCGAGCCCGCCATCGCCCACCGGCTGTCGGCGGCGTTCGACGCGGTGGGCCTGCCCGAGGCGCTGCTGCACCCGATCTCCTTCGCCATCGCGCTGGCGTTCATCACCGTGGCGCACGTGCTGATCGGCGAGATGGTGCCGAAGAACCTCGCCATCGCCGAGCCGGAGCGGCTGGCGCTGTGGCTGGTGCCGGTGCACGTGGCCTGGGTGAAGCTGGCCAACCCGTTCATCTGGCTGCTGAACTTCGTGGCCAACTCGCTGCTGCGCGCGGTCCGCATCGAGCCGAAGGACGAGCTGGAGACGGCCTACACCTCCGACGAGCTGGCCGAGCTGCTCAGCGAGTCGCGCCGCGAGGGCCTGCTGGACCAGTCCGAGCACCAGCGGCTCGCCCAGACGCTCTCGTCGGTGCAGAAGACCGTCGCCGACGTGCTGGTGCCCACCGCCGAACTGACCACGCTCCCCTGCGGGCCGACCGTCGGCGAGGTCGAGCGGGCCGTCTCGTCCACCGGGTTCTCGCGGTTCCCGGTGTGCACCGACGACGGGCGGCTGACCGGCTACATCCACGTCAAGGACATCCTCGACCTGGCCGGGCAGGACCCGGGCACGACCGTGCCGTCGTCGAAGACGCGCGCGCTCACCGAGCTGCGGGCCGACGCCCGGCTCGACGTCGCGCTGTCGGCCATGCGCAAGGAACGCAGCCACCTCGCGCGGGCGCTGGACGCGAACGGCAACGCCGTCGGCGTCGTCGCGCTCGAGGACCTCGTCGAGGAGTACGTGGGCACGGTGCGCGACGGCACCCACGTGGGCGCATGACCGAGGTGCTCGCCGAGCCGGACTGGCTGGCGCGGGAGGCGGCGCACGTCGCGCGGATGCGCCGGTGGACCGGCCCGCACCAGGAACGCCGGTCCCGTGGCGAGATGCACCCGGTGCTGGACTTCCTGTTCACCTACTACTCGTACCGGCCTTCGCACCTCGAGCGGTGGCAGCCCGGGCCCGGCGTCGCACTCGCCGGGCCCGCCGCCCGGCGCTTCCTGGACCGCAAGGGGTACGTCGAAACGCCCGACGGCGTGCTGCTCGATCCGGCGGCCTTCGGCGGGAACAAGGTGCGGACGGCCGAGTTCGTCCTCGGCCTGCTGACCGCGACGGCGTCCCGCTCACCCCGGCTGAGCTGCTTCGGGCTGCACGAGTGGGCGATGGTGTACCGCGAGCCTGCGGATTCGGTGCGGCACAACCAGGTGCCGCTGCGCCTGGGCTCGGCGGGGACGGACGCGGTCGTGGAGTCCCTGGACATCCGCTGCGGGCACTTCGACGCGTTCCGGTTCTTCACCGAGCCGGCGCGGCCGCTGAACGAGCTGGCGCCCTCGAGGGAGACGCAGGTCTCCCTCGAGCAGCCGGGGTGCCTGCACGCGAACATGGACCTGTTCAAATGGGCGTACAAGCTCGACCCGTTCGTGCCCGCGGAGCTGGTGGCGGACTGCTTCGAGCTGGCGGTCGAGATCCGGACGCTGGACATGCGGGCGAGCCCGTACGACCTGGCTTCCCTCGGCTACCCGCCGGTCCGGATCGAGACGGCGGCGGGCCGGGCCGAGTACGCCAGGGCCCAAGGGGAGTTCGCCCGCCGGGCGGCGCCGCTGCGTCATCGCCTGATTGCGCATTGCCATCGCCTGGTCAGCGCAGCACCCTGAGCACGGCCCACTGTGAGTCAGATTATTCTCTCTCCGATACTCACCTGTTAGGGTGATAACGGTTTGGTTGCATAGCAGCGCGTGCTTGACATGCGCTCACCCCGAAAGGATGACGGATGGGGCGACACTACCGGGACGAGGAGCCGGTGCCGCACCCTCAGGACCGCACGCCGCGCGTTCCCGCCGAGGGGCGCAGCGAGACTTCCGGCGCCTTCCGCACCCCGGGCCGCAGCTCCATCTCCGACGCGTTCGGCATCGCCCGGGTACCGGGTGAGTCCGCCGGCTCGGTGTTCTTCACGGAAGGGGCGCAGGCGCCCGGCTTCCCGCCCGCGGCCGACGGCCCGGCCCCGCGCCGGGGCGAGAAGACCCGCGGTCCTCGCCGCGGCGACGCTTCCGGCGCGCACCCGGTGACGAGCAGCGAGATCACCACGACGATCGCGCCGGGGCCCGCCGCCTATCCGGCCGCTGGTCCTCGCGCCTCCCGGCGTGGGGAGGCTTCCGGTTCGTACCCGGTCGCCGCGAGCGAGGCCACGGCCACGCGGTCGCCGCGCCGGGGTGAAGCCACCGGTGCGCACCCCGCCGCCGGTGCTGCCACCCGCCGCGGTGAGACCTCCGGCTCGTACCCGGTGGCGGGTGACGCCACGGCCACCCGTGCTTCTCGCCGTGGTGAGGCCTCCGGCTCGTACCCCACCGTCACCGGCGAAGCCGGCCGCCGAGGTGAGACCTCCGGCTCCTACCCGGTCGCCGCGGGCGACGCCACGGCCACCCGCGCCTCCCGCCGCGGTGAGACCTCCGGCTCATATCCCACCGTCGCCGGCGAAGCCGGCCGCCGCGGTGAGACCTCCGGCTCCTACCCGGTCGCCGCGGGCGACGCCACGGCCACCCGCGCCTCCCGCCGCGGCGAAGCCACCGGCGCACACCCCGCCGCCGACACCACCTCCCGCCGAGGGGAATCCTCCGGCGCCCACCCCGCCGCCCCAGCGACGCCACCGCTACCCGCTCCCCCCGCCGAGGTGAAGCGACCGGCGCACACCCTGCGGCCGCGGGCGAAGCCTCCGGTGCCCACCCGGCGGGCCGCGGGGACTCGGCGACCGGCGCCTTCGCCACCGCCGACCCCACCGCCCGCTCGCGCCGCAAGGGCGCCCCCGTTCCCGACCGCGTAGAAGCTCCCGGACGGCCCACCCGCGCGGGCCGCCGCGCCGAAGCCGCCGATCCCGCCGCACCCCGCTCGCGCCGCAAGAGCGGCAAGGCGCCCGCCGAAGCCGCCGCCGAGCGGACCGAGGTCATCACCCGGCAGGACGACGTCACCACCCGCGACGAGACCACCCCCGCCGAGGACACCGGCTCCCGAGCCGCCATCCGCAGCGAACGCACCGACTCCACCGGCCCGCACCGCGCCGGCCGCGACGACAGCACCGGACCGAACCGGACCGCCCGCAGCGAAGGCACCGGCTCGCACCGCATCGTCGGCAAGACGGCCGTCGGCAAGGGGGACGTCACCGGGTCGCACCGCATCGTCGGGAAGAAGGCTCCGCGCCGCCGGATCGCCACCTGGCCGATCGCCTGCGCCGTCCTCGCCGTGCTCATCGGGCTCGGTGTCGTCGGCTGGAACTGGGCCGACAACGAACTGAACAGCCGGGCCGAGGCGCAGGCCAGCAGTTGCGACGGTGGCACCGCGAACATGCGGGTCGTCGTCACGCCGAGCGTGCAGAAGCCGGTCGCCGCCGCGGCCCAGCGGTGGAACCAGGCCGCCACCGTCGTCCACGGGCAGTGCGTGCACATCGTGATCGAAGCCAAGCCGTCGGCACAGGTGCTCGACGCGCTGGTCGGCCGGGCCAAGCTGGACACCATCGGCGGGCTGCCGGCGGCGTGGCTGCCCGAATCGTCGTACTGGGTCAGCGAGCTCACCACCAAGAAGCCGGAGATGATCGGCTCGCCCGCCCAGTCGGTGGCGAACGCGCGCTCGGCGGACTACCCGTTCATCGGGCTCGCCGGCCCGGGCGTCGACGACACCGCGCTGCGCGCCGCCCAGACCTTCCGCGAGTACCTGGAGCAGCCCGCGCAGCAGGCCGACTTCGCCGCGGCGGGCATCAAGGCCACCTAGACGCGCGTGCCGTTGTCGAGCTCGGCCACCACGGCGAGGTCGTCGTCGGCCAGCTCGAAGTCGAAGATCCCGAAGTGCTCCCGGATGCGGGTCGTGGTGGCCGAGGCCGCCACCGCGACCGTACCGTTCTGCAGGTGCCACCGGAGCACGATCTGGGCCGGGGTCTTGCCGTACTTGGCGGCGAGCGCGGTGACCGTCTCGTCGGACAGGAGCGCGGCGTTCGCGGCCGGGCTGGCGGCGGCCGTCACGATGCCGCGCTCCTCGTGGAACTCCCGCAGCGGGACCTGCTGCAGCCACGGGTGCAGCTCGACCTGGTTCACCGACGGCACGGCGCCGGTCGCGTCGATCAGCCGGCGCAGCTCGGAGACGCCGAAGCCGGCGACGCCGATGGCGCGGGCGCGCCCGTCGGTGCGCAGCCGGCTCAGCGCGCGCCAGGTGTCGGTGAACGCGCCCTTGGTGCCGTCCAGCAGGCACAGGTCGGCCCGCTCCAGCTGCAACGCTTCCAGGGCCTGGTCGGCGGCGCGCCGGGCGGTGTCGTAGCCCTGCGCGGGGACGTGCACGGTGACGAAGAGGTCTTCGCGGGGCACCTCGGCCGCGGCGAGCACGGCGCCCACCGCCGCCTCCCTGCCCGGCGCGGTGTCGATGCCGCGGTAACCGGTGTCGAGGGCGATGCGGAGGGCCCGGCCGGTCTCCGCCGCGGACAGGCCGGCGACGCCGAACAGCAGCTGGGGGATGCGGACTCCGACGGACAGGGCGAGCGAAGGCGGGACGGCCATCAACCGGTGATCCTCACTTCGGATGCTGCGCGGACCCCCATCATCCCACCCGGGCGGCCCGCTCGCGCAGATACGCCGCCGTCGCCGGGTCGGCCGGGAAGAACGACTCGATCACCAGCTCCGCCACGGTGACGTCGAGGGGGGTGCCGAACGTGGCCACGGTGCTGAAGAACGTGAGGTCGGTGCCCTCGTGGCGGAACTTCAGCGGCACGAAGATGTCACCCGGTCCGGGGACCTCCACCTCGGGCACGGGCTGGTCGCAGGGGTACCCGCGCAGCTCGTCGAGGAGCTCGGCGAGACCGCTGTCGGCGGTCTGGGTCACCTGGCGCCGCAGCCGGCCGAGCAGGTGGGCGCGCCACTCCCCCAGGTTGAGGACGTGCGGCGCCATCCCGTCCGGGTGCAGGGTCGCGCGCAGCACGTTGGTGGTCAGCTCGGCCGGGATCCCGGCGACGAAGAGCCCGACGGCGGCGTTGGCGTCGACGAGGTCCCAGTTCCGGTCGACGACGGCGGCCGGGTAGGGCTCGTGGCCGGCGAGCAGCTGCCGCACGGCCTGGCGGACGGCGTCCATCCCGGGGTCCTTCAGCGCGGTCTCGGTGTAGGCGGGCGCGTACCCGGCGGCGAGCAGCAGCCGGTTGCGTTCCCGCAGCGGGACGTCGAGGTGCTCGCCGAGCCGCAGCACCATGTCCCGGCTCGGCTTGGAGCGCCCGGTCTCCACGAAGCTCAGGTGGCGGGTGGAGATGTCCGCCGAGATGGCCAGATCGAGCTGGCTGATCCGGCGCCGGTCCCGCCATTCGCGCAGCAGCTCCCCGACGGGCCGTTGCCGCGCCTGCACCATGGTCGTCACGCGGGCGACGCTACGGCGATCACGGAGCCGCCGCCATTACTTCGGGGGTAATGCCGCGACCGGCGCGGCGGCCGCCCCGGCATTACCTCTCGCGTAATCGACGGGCCGCCACGGCGCCGCCAGAGTGGGTTCCAGCAGCGGGACGGCAGAACCGGTTGTCCCCCAACGAAAGGAACCCCCATGAGCGACGTCCGCACGATCGTCGAGCAGTACATCGCCGTCTGGAACGAGACCGACGGCGACAAGCGCCGGGCCCTCGTCGCCGACGTCTTCACCGCCGACGCCGGCTACACCGACCCGCTCGGCGCGGTCACCGGGCACGACGGGATCGACCAGTTCGTCGCCGGGGCGCAGGCGCAGTTCGGCGGGCTCACCTTCAGCCTGCCGGCCGACCCGGACGCGCACCACGATCTCGCCCGGTTCCAGTGGTACCTCGGCACGCCCGGTGCCGAGCCGGTCGCCATCGGGTTCGACGTCGTCGAGCTCGAAGACGGCCGGATCGCCAAGGTGCACGGCTTCCTCGACAAGCTGCCCGGCTGAACCGGACGGGGGCTCCCCACCGGGAGCCCCCGCCGCGGTCAGCTCTTCAGCGCACCCCGCCAGCGGACCGTCGGCCGCAGCTTGTCCGGGTTCACGCGGTGCTTGTTGGCACCCACGATGTCGAACATCGACTCGATCAGCGTGTCCGACAGCAGGTGCGGCTCCAGGCCCAGCCCGACCAGGCCGGTGTGCCGGACGTTGTAGTAGTGCTCCGGAGCCTCGGTGCGCGGGTTCTCCAGCTGCTCGATCTGCACCGGGCCCGGGAACCGGTCGGCCACCAGCTCGGCGATGGCGGCCACGGACATGCTCTCCGTCATCTGGTTGAACACCCGGAACTCGCCCGGCTCGGCCGGGTGCTCGACGGCCAGGCGGATGCACTCGACCGTGTCGCGGATGTCGATCAGGCCGCGGGTCTGCGCGCCCTTGCCGTACACCGTCAGCGGCTGGCCCAGCACGGCCTGGATGACGAACCGGTTGAGCACCGTGCCGAACACCGCGTCGTAGTCGAAGCGGGTCGCCAGGCGCGGGTCCAGCGCCGTCTGCGGGGTCTGCTGGCCGTACACGATGCCCTGGTTCAGGTCCGTCGCGCGCAGGCCCCACGCGCGGCAGGTGAATTCGATGTTGTGCGAATCGTGCACCTTGGTCAGGTGGTAGAACGAACCCGGCCGTTTGGGGAACAGCACACGGTCGGAGCGGCCGTTGTGCTCGAGTTCGAGCCAGCCTTCTTCGATGTCGACGTTCGGCGTGCCGTATTCGCCCATCGTGCCGAGTTTGACCAGGTGGATCGCCGGATTGATCTCCGCGATCGCGTACAGCAGGTTCAGGTTCCCGATCACGTTGTTGTGCTGCGTGTACACCGCGTGTTCGCGGTCGATCATGGAATACGGCGCCGACCGCTGCTCCGCGTAGTGCACGATGGCGTCCGGCGCGAACTCGCGCACCGCCGCGAACAGGAACTCCGCGTCGAGGAGGTCGCCCTCGTAGCTGGTGATCGCCCGGCCGGAGACCTCCCGCCAGGCCGCGATCCGGTCGGCGAGGGATTCGATCGGGACCAGGCTCTCCACGCCGAGTTCGGCGTCGTAGCCGCGACGCGCGAAATTGTCGAGGACGGCCACCTCGTGGCCTTTGTCCGATAAGTGCAGCGCGGTCGGCCAGCCCAGATATCCGTCACCGCCGAGAACCAGCACCCGCATTGTGCCGCCTTTCCTGCTCGTTTACGCCACACGAACGCTATAGATCACGTGCTGATGAAGACCTGGCAATGACCTGTGAATCTTCTGTGCATGCGGGGGTCGGACGGCGGCGCGGCCGGCCCCCGGGGAGGATGGGGACATGACGACCGTAACCAACGCGGTGCGGCCCCGCACGGCGGAGAAGACCCGCCGCCGCGGCTGGGCCCGGCTGGTGCGCGCCGCGACGACGTCGGTCGCGGCCACGGTCCTCAGCCAGGTCGTGCTGCTCGCCGTCCTCGCCACCGGCGGCGCCGCGGCCCTGGCCGGCACGCTGGCCTGGGCGGCGGGCGCGGTGCTGAACTTCGTGGTCACCCGGCGCTGGGTGTGGGGCCGCACCGGGCGCCCGCGCGTCCGCCGCGAACTGCTCCCCTACCTCGCCGTGATCGGGCTCGGCGGACTGGCCTCGATCGGCCTGACCACGCTCGCGGGCGCCCTGCTGGCGCCGCTGGACCTGCCGCACTTCTGGTGGGTCGTGCTGGTCGACGGCGCGTACGTCGCGAGCTACGCGCTGGTGTTCGTCGTCAAGTTCACCCTGCTCGACCGGCTCGTGTTCGGCCGCGGCGCAGCACGTACCCCCGCCACCACGTCCCGGTCATGACCCGGGCGTAGTTGGCGCCGTAGACCAGGCTGCCGCCCTTCTTGCTCTTGCCCGCCTTGCGCAGCCGCATGCTCATCGGCAGCTCGGTGACGCGGGCGCCGCGGGCGGTGACGCCGAGCAGCAGCTCCGAGGACTGGTACTGCGGCTCGTGCAGCGGGACCGCACACGCCAGGTCGGCCCGCATCGCACGGAAGCCGAACGACGTGTCGGTGATCCGCCGCCCGGTCAGCACCGACGCCAGCGCCGCGAACACCCGCACGCCGAGCCACCGGACGCGGCTGTCGGCCTCCTCGTGCCCGAGCCGCCGGGACCCGGTGACGAAGTCCGCGGTGCCCTCGACCACCGGGCGGACCAGCGCCTCCAGCTCGCTGTTGTCGTACTGGCCGTCGGCGTCGGTCGTCACGACGTACTCGGCGCCGGCCTCGGCCGCGAGGTGGTACCCCAGCCGCAGCGCCGCACCCTGGCCGCGGTTGCGGGGCGCGACGCACACGTACGCGCCGTGCGCTTCGGCGATCGCGGCCGTGTCGTCGGTCCCGCCGTCGACGACCACCAGGACGTCGACCGGCATGCCGAGGCACTCGTCCGGCATCTTCTCGAGGACTTCGCCGATGCCGCCGGCTTCGTTGTAGGCGGCGATGACGACGGTCAGCGGCGCCAGTTCCAGCTCCGGGTGCCGGCCGCGGAAGTCGTCGAGGGCGGCCGAGTCGACGTCGTCGGGGTAGGCGGCGAGGCGCTTCCGGCTCGCCGAGGTCAGCGTCGTGAAGCCGAGCGCCCCGGCGACCGGCAGCAGCACGAGCGCCGGGAGCTGGTAGCGCCAGGAGAACTCGAACGCCGCCGAGGCGAACAGCAGCACGAGCCCGCTCGACGCGGCGAGCAGCGCCCCCGCCTGGGCCCTGTCCAGGGGTTTCTTGCGGCGGAAGACGGTCAGCAGGCCGAGGACGGCGCCGAGGCCGAGCACCGCGCCCGGGACGTACCCGCCGCCGAGCTGGTAGTCGCGGAGGAACCCGGCCAGCGGCCGGTCGACGCTCGCGACGACGCCGTCGTTCTGCAGGGTGACCAGGTCGATCAGGGACGGGTCGGCCCACTGCGGGTAGGTGAGCTGGAACTGCCAGCGGTCCAGCGGGACGTCGGTGGGGTCCTGCTCGCGCGTCCAGGCGAAGCTCTTGGCGAAGTCGTCCAGGACCGCTTCGGCGACGTCGCCGGGCTGCTCCTTCAGGACCTCGACCGCGAACTCGTGCGCCAGCGCGGCCTTGTCCGCGCCCGGCGGCAGCGGGCCCGGCCAGTTCGGGTCGAGGTCGGCGTGGGTGTAGTTGTCGACGAGCCGGGTTTCGCGGGGTTCGGCCGGGCAGAACACCTGCAGCTCCGGCGCGAGGTGCAGGTTCGGGCAGTCGGCGACGGCGGCGGTGCGGCCGTAGAGCATGTTCCCCGACGGCCCGGTCAGCCCCCACTTGCCGGTCTCCGCGTGCACCCGCGCGGCATACGGCACGAGCACGGCGAGCAGGCCCAGGAGGCCGACGCCGGCCCGCCGCCAGCCGGCCCAGTGCCGCCACGCGCCCCCGGCGACGAGCAGGAAGACCAACAGCGGCAAGGCCAGGGAAACGCCGATCAGCCGGGTCAGCACGCCGAAGCCGAGCAGCAGGCCGGCGGCCCCGGCGCGCTTCCAGCCGGGCGTGCCCCACCCGAGCAGCAGCCAGAGGAGCCCGAGGAGCACGGCCTCGAACGTCACCTCGGACATGATGTTCTGCTCGATCTGCAGCTGATAGGCGTCCAGCAGCACCGGCGTCGCGGCCAGCGCACCGGCCCACGGACGGCCGCCGAGGCGCAGCACCAGCCCGTAGACGCCGACCGCGACGAGGATGCCGCCGGCGTGCTGGACCGCCGCGACCCAGGCGAGCCCGCCGACGGCCAGCAGCGGCCGCAGCACCAGGTCGTAGCCGATCGGGTTGAGCTGGTCGGCGCGCAGGGCGTGCAGGTTGTCGAGGTAGCGGAAGGAATCGATGTACAGCAGCGCCGGGCGGTAGGCCAGCCAGGTCAGCACCCGGAGGGTGATCGCCGGGACGAGGAGCAGGAGCAGCAGCCAGTGGCGCCGGAGAAAGGCACTCACGACGTGGCGAGGCCGGAGAAGTACTTCCACGCCGTCGCGAGGCCGTCGGTCAGCGAAACCTCCGGCCGGTAGCCGATGGTCTCCGCGCTCGCCGAGACGTCGACGACGACCGCGGGCATTTCCCCGGCCGGGGCTTCGACGTGCTCGACCGGCAGCTCCGCGCCGGTCACCTCGCGCACGGCCTCGACCAGCTCCAGCACCGACACCGACCGCCCGGCGCCGACGATCGCGCGGCCGGAGTAGCCGCTGTCGAGGGCCGACACCACCGCCCGCACGACGTCGTCGACGTGCACGAGGTCGCGGCGCTGGCGGCCGTCACCGTAGACCCGGACCCCCGTGCCGGTCAGGGCGGCGCGCATCATGCGCGGCACGAAACTGTCCTTGTGGGACATTCCCGGACCGTAGACGTTGGTGAACCGCAACGCACACGTCGTCATGCCGTACGCGCCGGCGTAGCCCGACAGCAGCATTTCGCACGCCGCCTTGGTGGCGCCGTACGGGGTCAGCGGGCGCAGCGGCAGGTCCGGGGTGATGGTCGCGGAGCCGACGTTGCCGATCACCGCGTTGGTCGAGGACAGCAGAAACTTCGGCACTTCGTGGCGGCGCGCGAGCTCCAGGAGTTCCTGGGTGACCACGACGTTGTCGGCGAAGGTGTCTTCGGGCAGCTCGACCGACTTCAGCACCGACGTCAGCGCGGCGAGGTGCACGATGCCCGCGGTCGTCCGGTCCACGGCCTGCTCCCGGACGGCCGCGTCACGCAGGTCGCCGGTCACCACCCGCACGCCGTCGAGGTCTTCGGGGAACGCGACCCGGTCCACGACGGTGACCGGGACGCCCCGGTCGCGGAGGGCGTGCACGACGGCCCGGCCGATGAAGCCGCTGCCGCCGGTCACGACCACGGACGTCCGCTCAGGACCGTGCCCACTCACCATGCGCGCCAACCTACCTGCCGTTCCTGTGCGCCCGCGCGACGACTCGCTCAGGCGAAGGCCTCCGGCGGCGGGCAGGAGCAGACCAGGTTCCGGTCGCCGGCGGCGCCGTCGATGCGGCGGACCGGCGGCCAGATCTTCGCCGCGGACGGCCCCGCCGGGAACACCGCCGTCTCGCGGCTGTAGGGCCGGTCCCACTCGCCCGCGACGCAGCGGGCGGTGTGCGGGGCCTGCCGCAGCGGCGAGTCCTCGAGCGGCCACTCCCCCGCCGCGACGCGGTCGATCTCCCCGCGGATCGCGATCATCGCCGCGCAGAACCGGTCGAGTTCGGCGAGGTCCTCGCTCTCGGTCGGCTCCACCATCAGCGTGCCCGCGACCGGGAACGACATCGTGGGCGCGTGCAGGCCGTAGTCCGCCAGCCGCTTGGCGACGTCGTCGACCGTGACGCCGGTGGCCTTCGTCAGCGGCCGCAGGTCGAGGATGCATTCGTGCGCGACGAGCCCTTCACGGCCCGCGTAAAGCACGGGGTAGTGGCCGGCGAGGCGGCGGGCGACGTAGTTCGCGGTGGCCACGGCGACGAGGGTGGCCCGGCGGAGCCCCTCGGCGCCCATCATCCGGATGTAGGCCCACGAAATCGGCAGGATCGACGCGCTCCCCCACGGCGCCGCGCTGACCGGGCCGACGCCGGTGGCCGGGCCGGCCGCCGGCTGCAGCGGGTGGTTCGGCAGGAACGGCGCCAGGTGCGCGCGGACGCCGATCGGGCCGACGCCGGGCCCGCCGCCGCCGTGCGGGATGCAGAACGTCTTGTGCAGGTTGAGGTGCGAGACGTCGGCGCCGAAGCGGCCGTACTGGGCGACGCCGATCAGCGCGTTGAGGTTGGCGCCGTCGACGTACACCTGCCCGCCCGCGTCGTGCACCGCCGCGCAGACCTCGCCGACGGTGTCTTCGTAGACGCCGTGCGTCGAGGGGTAGGTGAGCATGATCGCGGCGAGGCCAGCCCGGTGCTCGTCCACTGTGGACCGCAGGTGCGCGAGGTCGATGTTGCCGGCCTCGTCGCAGCGGACGACGGCCACGCGCATGCCCGCCATCACCGCGCTGGCCGCGTTGGTGCCGTGCGCGCTGGCCGGGATCAGGCAGACGTCGCGCGCGTGCTCGCCGCGGGAGCGGTGGTAGGCCCGGATCGCGAGCAGGCCCGCGAGCTCGCCTTGGCTGCCGGCGTTGGGCTGCAGGGAAACCGCGTCGTAGCCGGTGATCCGCGCGAGCCAGGCGCTCAGGCCGGCGACCACTTCGAGGAGCCCGGCGGCGTCTTCGGCGGGCGCGAACGGGTGCAGGCCGGCGAACTCCGGCCAGGTGACGGGCTCCATTTCGGCGGTGGCGTTGAGCTTCATGGTGCACGAGCCGAGCGGGATCATGCTGCGGTCGAGCGCCACGTCCTTGTCCGCCAGCTGCCGGAGGTAGCGCAGCATGGCGGTTTCCGAGCGGTGCGCGTGGAACACCGGGTGGGTGAGGTACTCGCCGGTGCGCCGCAGCGGGCCCGGGAGCGCGTCGGCGGTGTCCGCGTCCAGGCCGTCCACATCGGACACCGAGACGCCGAACGCCTTCCACACGCAGGAAAGCCGCTCGCGGGTGGTGGTCTCGTCGCAGGCGATGCCGACGTGGTCGTCGTCGACCTCGCGCAGGTTCACGCCGAGGTCGCGGGCCGCCGCGACGACCGTCGCCGCGCGCCCGGGCACGGCCGCGACGACGGTGTCGAAGAACTCGCCGTGCACGACGTCGATGCCGCCTTCGCAGAGACCCGCCGCCAGCACGGTGGCCATGCGGTGGGCGCGCAGCGCGATCCGGCGCAGCCCGTCGGGGCCGTGGTAGATCGCGTACATCGACGCCAGCACCGCGAGCAGCACCTGGGCGGTGCAGATGTTCGAGGTCGCCTTCTCGCGGCGGATGTGCTGCTCGCGGGTCTGCAGGGCGAGCCGGTACGCGGGCGTGCCGTCGGCGTCCCGCGAGACGCCGACCAGCCGGCCGGGCAGCTGCCGTTCGAGGCCCTGGCGGACGGCGAGGTAGGCGGCGTGCGGGCCGCCGAAGCCGAGCGGGACGCCGAACCGCTGCGTCGACCCGACGGCGACGTCGGCGCCGAGCTCGCCGGGTGATCTGAGCAGGGTGAGGGCGAGCGGGTCGGCGGCGACGATCACCGCGGCGCCGGACTTCTTGGCGTCGGCGATGGTCAGGTCGAGTTCGCGGACGGCGCCGGAGGCACCGGGGTAGGACAGGAGCACGCCGAAGAAGTCGCCGCCGAGCCCGAGGCCGGTCAGCCCTTGGGAGAGGTCCTCGACGACGAGTTCGATGCCGAGCGGTTCGGCACGGGTCCGGAGCACGGCGAGGGTCTGCGGGAGGGTGTCCTGGTCGACGACGAACCGGCTGGACGTCGTGCGCCCGGCCCGGCGCACCAGCGTCATCGCCTCGGCGGCCGCGGTGGCTTCGTCGAGCAGGGAGGCGTTGGCGACGGGCAACCCGGTGAGGTCCGCGACCACGGTCTGGAAGTTGAGCAGCGCTTCGAGCCGTCCCTGGGAGAGTTCCGGCTGGTAGGGCGTGTAGGCGGTGTACCAGGCGGGGTTCTCGAGGACGTTCCGCCGGATGACGGGCGGGGTGACGGTGTCGTGGTAGCCGAGCCCGATCATCTGCGCCATCGGCCGGTTCCGCCCGGCCAGCTCCCGCAGTTCGGCGAGCGCTTGGGCTTCGGAAGCGGGCGGCGGCAGTTCGAGCGGCTCGGCGGACTCCCGCAGCGACGCGGGAACGGCCCGTTCGGCGAGTTCGTCGAGCGAAGCGACGCCGATGACGTCGAGGATGTGCGCCAGGTCGTCCGGACCGGGCCCGAGGTGCCGGTCGGCGAAGGGAACGCCCTGTTCGAGGGAGGCGAGTGACGGATCCACGATGGCCTCCTGGGGACAGCGGGGCGGTACTCGACCGACTCTGGAACGGACGGACGAGCGGGAGGCGACCACGGCAGGGGGCCGGGGGCGGAGCCCGCTGGGCGGGGTGTGGGGGTTGCACCCCCACAAGACACTCCGGAGGGGCCGGGCGAACGCTCTTCGCGAACGCGCTTCACCCCACCCCGGAGGAACCTCCCCGCTCTGTCTGACCCCAACGGGGCGCCTGAGAGTTTCGCCCGCAGGTTGAGCCGGGCTTGCACCGTCGGCGGGGCCATCAGGCTGTGTCCTGACGACCCGCTTTCCAGAGGCGTCTCGTCCGCGCGGTCCAGGGTGCCTGAGAGGTTCCGGGGAGGACTTGCTCCTTCGGCGCCGAGCTCAAGGTGTGGCTCGGACTCTCCCGCGCGGATTCGTCGACCGCAGGGGGAACCTTACTCCGTCCGCCGCAGCGGTGATCACCCGGTCTTGCGGGCGTTGCGGCGCTGGGTGAGTTCGTCCGGTTCGTGCGTCTCGACGATGCCGCCGTCGGCGCGTTCGGCCGGGAACTCGTGGATCGTGCCGCTGATTTCCTGCATCGCGCCGCTGACCGCAATACCGAAGACGCCCTGGCCGCCCTGGAGCAGGTCGACGATCTCCTCGGGCGAGGTGCATTCGTAGACCGTGGTGCCGTCGGAGAACAGCGTCACCCGGGCCAGGTCGCGGACGCCGCGGACGCGCAGGTGGTCGACGGCGACGCGGATGTTCTGGAGCGAGACCCCGGTGTCCAGGAGCCGCTTGACGACCTTGAGGACGAGGATGTCCTTGAAGGAGTACAGCCGCTGCGAGCCGGAGCCGTGCGCGGTGCGGATGCTGGGCGCGACCAGCTTGGTGCGGGCCCAGTAGTCGAGCTGGCGGTAGGTGATGCCGGCGATCTGGCACGCCGCCGGACCGCGGTACCCCACCAGCTCGTCGGGCAGCGAGTTGTCGGGGAACAGTTCCCCCTGCTCACCAGTCGCGACCTCGACAGGCTGCTTCTCGGAACCAGCCTCGACCACGCAAGCCTCCCCTCGCCCGACCTGGCGGCCGGCGAATGACAGCCGGAGGAGTCCCAGGAGCGGGACCCGCCGGAGATCAACCGCCACGATCCGGCCCCAGACCGTTAATCACACCGTGGCAATTTCTCTTCTTCGACGGTAAGCGCCCGGACAGTGCCGGTCAACGCGACGCGCGGCAAGCCGAGGCGGTCGGCTGCGCCTTTGAGCCGTTCGCCGTACCCCCTACGGCGTGAGCCAAACCCGCTTGACTCGTTTTACTCAGCCGAGTAACTTTTTACTCATGCAAGTAAACCCCGACCTCATGGCGGAGATGGGCCTCAGCGTCACCGAGGCCGCCCGCCGGGCGCAGATCATCGGCGCCACCATCGGCGTCCTGGCCGACCTCGGCTACCGCCGGACCACCTTCGCCAAGATCAAGGAACGCGCCGGGCTCAGCAGCACGCGGTTGATCTCCTACCACTTCACGAACAAGGCCGGCCTGATGCAGGCCGTGCTGAGCACGGTCGTCGAGACGAAGAACGAGTTCCTCACCGAGCGGACCGGCGGCGGCCTGGACCCGGCCGACCGGCCCGGCTACCTGCGGGCACACATCGAGACGTCGGTGGCGTTCCTGCGCGCCTACCCCGAGTGCGTCCGGGCGCTGAGCGAGCTCGCGGCCAACGCCGACGACGTCGACGGCTGGGTGATGACGAAGGTGCTGGTCGACGACATGCGCGTGCACGGACTGGCCCGCCAGCTGCGGCAGGGCCAGGCCGAGGGCGCCTTCGGCGAGTTCACGCCGGAGGTGATGGCGATGTCGATCGCGCAGGCCATCGACGGCGTCGCCGCGGCCTACGCCGCCGACCCCGCGCTGGACCTCGAACGGTACGGGCGCGAGGTGGCGGACACCTTCGTCAAAGCGACGGCACCGTGAGGACCCGGTCGAGCCGCTCTTCGATGCGGGCCTTCGGGAACGCGCCGACGATCGTCTCGACCGGCTCGCCGCCGCGGAAGAGGATCATCGTCGGCAGCGACATGACCTGGTAGGACCGGGTGGTCTCGGGGTTCTCGTCGGCGTTGATCTTCCGGACGGCGAGGCGGCCGTCCCGCTCGGCGGCCAGCTGCTGCAGCACCGGGCCGACCATCCGGCACGGGCCGCACCAGGTGGCCCAGAACTCGACGAGCACGGGGACGTCGCTGTCCAGGACCTCGGCGAAGGTCGCGTCGGTGACTTCGGTGACTGTGGCGTTTTCGGACATGGCGGGGCTCCTCAGGGGCGCGGGGAATCGGGCACGACACACGGATCGGGCGCCTGGCGGGCCAGCGCGCCGGCGAGCTTCGCGGCCAGTTCCGCGCGGATGCCGCCGAGCCGGGCGAGAAGAGCGTCGGCTTCTTCCAGCTTGCGGCGGTAGACCTCGATGGAGCTCAGGCAGGAGTCGCCGGTCTCGTGGCCGCTGCGCAGGCACTCGACGAACGGGCGGGTCTCCTCGAGGGTGAGGCCGACCGTCTGCAGGGTCTGGATCTCCTGGACCAGCTGCAGGTCGTCCTCGTCGTATTCGCGGTAGCCGTTCGCCGAGCGACGGGCCGCGAGGAGGCCTTGGGCCTCGTAAAACCGCAGCGCACGGGTGGTGACACCCGTGCGCTGCGCCAGTTCTCCGATCCGCATGCTTCGACGCTAGACGTTGACGTCCGCGTCAAGGCAAGGGAAACGCCGTACTGCGGGAGGACGCGGGTTCCGGGGCCGCGCCCCGAGTCCAAGCTCCGCGCCTTCCGGCGAGGAATCAGGTGTCCGCGCCGCGGAAATCTTCCGGGGAAACCGAGTCGAGGAACTCGCGGAACTTCTCGACTTCGTCTTCCTGCTCGTCCGGGATGATGAGGCCGGCTTCCTCCAGCACCGAATCCACGGCGTGGATGGGGACGCCGATCCGCAGGGCCAGCGCGACCGAGTCGCTCGGCCGGGCGGACACCCGGATGTCGCCGTCGAAGACCAGCTCCGCGAAGAACGTGCCTTCCTTGAGGTCGGTGATGACGACCTGCTCGAGCTCCCGGCCGAGCGCTCCGATGACCTCTTTCAGCAGGTCATGCGTGAGCGGGCGGGCGGGGCGGACCCCTTGTTGCTCCAAGGCGATGGCGGTGGCTTCGACCGAGCCGATCCAGATCGGCAGGTACCGTTCACCCTCGGTTTCCCGCAGCAGCAAGATCGGCTGATTCGCGGGCAGCTCGACCCGCACACCGACGACGCGCATTTCGCTCATCGGGCTTCGCCTCCCTCTCGTGCACACGGGCTGCAGCGCTGAACCGGCTTCACGCCCATACTCCCGACGCTACCCGTCATCCGTGCGCTGTGCTCGCTGTCCGGACTCTCTCGGTTCGCCTGCCGCAAACCCGTGCCTTCACGGTACGGCATGCGGTGCCGAACATTCAGTCATTGACATGGGACCGCAAAGAGGATCTCACTGCCCCGTTATCGATCAACACCCCGCGACGCCGCGGATTCCCGCCTTCACGAGGAGCGTGTGCAGGGTCACGGACAGTGCCGCGAGCTCCCGCACGACCTCGTCGGCGCGGGACTTGGCCTCCGGGTCGCGGTGCCGGTACACCGGCGTCACGATCTGCTCCAGCAGCCCGACCTCGCGGTCGGCCGCGGCGCGGAAAGCACGCAGGTGTCTCGGTTCGATCCCGAATTCGGTCATCGCCTTCACCGTCCGCGCGACCAGCACCGCGTCCGGGTCGAAGAACCCCGCGGGACCGGGCCGGACCAGGCCGTACTGCTGCAGCTCGGCCAGCGCCGGCGCGTCGATGCCGGCCTGTTCCAGGAGCTCCTCGCGGGTCAGGCGCAGCTCCTTGCCCACGGTGAAGTCGTCCGCCACCGGCAGGCCGACGTTCTCCGCCGGTGCGTCGATGGGCACCAGCCGCCGCGGCGGCCGGGGCAGGGCCGCGGTGGGCCCGGCACCCGAGTCCGCCGCGTCCAGCTGTTCCTTGATGACCTTCAACGGGAGGTAGTGGTCCCGCTGGGCGGCCAGGACGAACCTCAGTCGCTCCACGTCCGCCGCGGCGAACTGCCGGTAACCCGAAGGGGTGCGGCCCGGTTGCACCAGGCCTTCCGCTTCGAGGAACCGGATCTTGGAGATGGTGACATCGGGGAAGTCGCCGCGCAGCTGCGCGAGAACCGCCCCGATGCTCAGTCCGTGGTTCTGTGGCCGCCCGGCCGCCGTCACTGCGCCCCCTGGCCCCCGTGCCCCGGGCCGGTCAGGAAGACCAGGCGGAACTTCCCGATCTGCACCTCGTCGCCGCCGGCGAGGACGGCCTGGTCGACCGGCTCGCGGTTGACGTAGGTGCCGTTGAGGCTGCCGACGTCGATGACGACGAACTCGCCGCCCTCACGCCGGAACTCGGCGTGCCGGCGGGAGACCGTGACGTCGTCGAGGAAGATATCGCTGTCCGGGTGCCGCCCGGCGCTGGTGGTGTCGCGGTCGAGCAGGAACCGCGAACCGGCGTTCGGGCCGCGCTTCACGACCAGCAGCGCCGAACCCGGGGGCAGCGCGTCGACACCCTGGACCGGGGCTTCCGGGGCGGGCTCGCGACCTTCGGCTTCGGCCAGGAAGTCGGCCCGGAAGACAGAGGTCCGCTCCGGAGACTGCTCCGGGGGAACACCGCCGGGCCCGTCGTTCGTGCTCACCTGAGCTCTCCTCCACACATGCTGTGTTGCCAGTACTCAAGAACGTGTAGCTGCCAACGTACCGTGCCTGATCGATTCTCCGAGCCCCGGCTCCCCGAACCGGCGGAGCGGGCTTCAGCCCTTGGTCAGCGCGTCGTACGCCTCGGCTTCGAGCAGGGCTTCCAGGCCCGCCGGGTCGTCGAGCCGGATCTCGATCAGCCAGCCCTCGCCGTAGGGGTCGCTGTTGATGAGCTCGGGCGAGTCGGCGACGGCGTCGTTGACCGCGACGACCTCCCCGTCGACCGGCGCGAACAGCTCGGAGACACTCTTGGTCGACTCGACCTCGCCGAAGACGTCGCCCGCGCTCACCTGCCTGCCGACGTCGGGCAGGTCGACGAACACGACGTCGCCGAGCTGGTCCTGCGCGTACTCGGTGATGCCGACGCGCACGAGGGTGTCCTCGCCACGGGTGGCGACCCACTCGTGTTCCTCGGTGTAGCGAAGCTCTTCAGGAGCGGACAACGCCGGTCCCCTTTCATGCCCTCACTGGAAGTGTTGCGCGAAGTCTTACACCCACACGGCCCAGCCGCCCGCCACGGCCCGGCGGAAGCTCACTCCGCGGGTTCGCCGCGCAGGGCGTTGCGCGCCTGGACGACGTAGAGGACGCCCGACCAGACGTAGAGGACGGCGCCCCAGATGGTGAAGGCGTACCCGATCGGCCGCGCGACCGCGGCGACGTCCGAGCCACCCTGCGCGAGCAGCAGGAACGGGAAGGCGTACATCAGGACGAAGGTGGCCCCCTTCCCGATGTAGGTGACCTCGGGCGGCGCGAAGCCCCGGCGGCGCAGGGTGACGACGCAGACGCCGAGCACGGCCTCCCGCAGCACCAGCGGCACGACGACCCACCACGGGATGATGTCCCGGACGAGGAAGGCGATCAGGGTGGCGAGGATGTAGAGCCGGTCGGCGGCGGGGTCGAGCAGCTGCCCGAGCCGCGACATCTGGTTGAGCCAGCGGGCGAGCTTGCCGTCGAGCCAGTCGGTCAGCGCGCTGAAGACGAGCAGGGCCAGCGCCCAGCCGTCCTCCCGGGGGCCGAGCAGCAGCCAGAGGAAGACGGGCACCCCGGCCAGCCGCAGCAGGGAGAGGATGTTGGGGACGTTCAAGGCCTGCCGCCACAGTGACGGTTCGGCGGCCTGAGCGGCGGGTTCGGGGGCGGCTGTGCTCACGGGGCCATTAAACAGCGGTCGGGGGTGCGGTCGCCCGGTGGTGCCGGGCGGGCCGGTGGGCCGGTCACGACGCGGACCGGCCGGGACGGGCGGGTACGCGGCGGTGGGACGCAGGCGCATGGCGGCGGCTCGGGGCTGATCGGCGGCCGGGTGCGCCGGCGGGCGCCGGATTCGGCGGGGCGAAGAGGAGATCCCCAGCGGCCTTCTGGCGCGGCAGGACGGGCCTCCCGGCGGCGGGTGGCGGCCGCCGGGCGTCCCGGGTGGTGCAGCCGGGCCACCCCATCGGCGCGGCCCGGCGTCACGCTCAGCTCGCGCGGCGGTGGCTCCAGCCGCGCCGCTGCAGCTCGGCGCTGGTGAGCGACTCGGGGCGGCCGCGGTAGTCGGTGCCCATCCAGCGGGCTCGGCCGGCTCGTCCTTCGAGGACGTACGGGCGGCCGCAGCACCACACGACGGTGCTCGGGACGGTCGGCGGACTGGAGGGGTCTTCGGTACTGGTCACAGCGTCGGCGTTCATCGCTCTCACGGATTCGGGACGGGTTCGGGGGACGGGAAGCCCTTCGGCCTCCACCAAGATCTTCGGCGCGCGCGGCCGGATTGTTAACCGTCGCGGGGCGAATTAGACCGATCGATTCTTGATGACAGCGGGAGGTTTCGGAGCGTGAACGGAATGTTAATCGTCCATTGTGGACATCATTTCGGCGGCCACCGGACCGGGCCGCCCGGCCGCTGTTGTAATCTCCGGCACACCCGTGGGCGCACCTCGCCCGCAGGACCAGGACGACCGGCCGGCCCGGCGGGGAGGAAGGATCGCGGTGCCCCACCCGACCACCACGAGGACGTGGCTCGCGGCCTGCCTCGCCCTGCCCGTGCTCACCGCCTGCTCCGGTGATCCCGCCGCGCAGGCTCCCCCGGCTCCGCCGCCCGCGACCACGGCACCGTCCGTGACGACCTCGGCCGCCACCCCGCCGCCTCCGCCCGGCGGCACCGGCAGCGAGTCCGCGCCTGCCCCGGCGACCCGGCCGTCCGGGCCGCCGCCGTCAGTGCCCGGGTCGTGCGGCACCGTCACCGCCGCCAGCGGGCTGACGCTGTACGTCTTCGACAGCGGCTCCGCCGGGGTCAGCTGCGTCGCCGCGACGAAGCTGGTCGGCGACTTCCACCGCAAGATCGCCGGCCGCCAGGGCGCCGGCTCGAACGACGCGGTGAACGAGACCGTCGACGGCTGGCTGTGCACCTCCGGGCCGCCCGCCGCCCAGGGCGGCACCACCTGCACCAAGGGCGAGCAGACGGTCTTCGCCGCCGTCGTGCCGTCCGAGTGAGTCCCGTTCCGATCCGCTCCTGAAGGGCCCATGAAGACTCTCGCGTACCCCCTGCTGCTCGTCGCCGCGGCCGCCGCGCTGGCCGGCTGCGGCAGCGACCCGGCGCCCACCGCACCGTCCCCTCCGCCGGTCCCGTCCCGGCCGCGGCCGCGGCGGCCGGGTCCACCGCGCCGGGCGTGCCGTGCGGCGACGTCACCGGGACGGGCGGCGCGAAGACGGCGGTCGTCGCGCACGGCAAAGTCGACTGCGCCGCCGCGACGAAGCTGCTCCGGGACTACTTCGCGAAGCTGACGCCGGCCGAGGCGAACGACGCCGACGGCCCCGGCCCGGTCGTCCTGGACGACTGGACTTGCGGCAGCGGCCCGAACGACCCGGTGACCGCCTGTTCGACCGAGGACGGCCGCCAGGTCGAGGGCACCCGCGGCTGACGCTCAGGACTTGAGGTCCGGGAAGTCCTCCTCGCGGTACTCCGTCCCCTGGCCGCGCTTCGGGTCGCTCTCGCGGCCCCGCAGCTCGACGCGGCGGATCTTGCCGGAGATCGTCTTCGGCAGCTCCGCGAACTCCAGCCGCCGGATGCGCTTGTACGGCGCCAGGTGCTCGCGGCAGTACGCCAGGATCGACCGCGCGGTCTCCGCATCGGGTGAGAACCCGGCCGCCAGCACGACGTAGGCCTTGGGCACCGCGAGCCGGATCGGGTCGGGGGCCGGGACGACCGCCGCCTCGGCCACCGCCTCGTGCTCGATCAGGACGCTCTCCAGCTCGAACGGCGAGATCCGGTAGTCCGAGGCTTTGAACACGTCGTCGGTGCGCCCGACGTAGGTGATGTACCCGCGTTCGTCGATCGAGCCCACGTCACCGGTGTGGTAGAAGCCGCCGGCGAAGGCCGCCGACGTCCGCTCGTCGTCGTCGGCGTACCCGGTCATCAGGCCGACCGGCCGGTGCGCGAGGTCGAGGCAGATCTCGCCCTCCGTCGCGCGTTCGCCGCTGACCGGGTCGACCAGCGCCACCACGAAGCCGGGCAGCGGGCGGCCCATCGAGCCCGGCACGACGTCCTGGCCGGGCGTGTTGGCGATCTGGACGCTGCTTTCGGTCTGGCCGAAGCCGTCGCGGATGGTGACGCCCCATGCCTTCCGCACCTGGTCGATCACCTCGGGGTTGAGCGGCTCCCCCGCCCCGACGACCTTCTTCGGCGGTGCCGTCAGTGCGGTCAGGTCGGCCTGGATGAGCATCCGCCACACCGTCGGCGGCGCGCAGAAGCTCGTGACGCCGCAGCGGTCCATCTGCGCCATCAGGGCGCCGGCGTCGAACCGGTTGTAGTTGTAGAGGAACACCGTCGCCTCGGCGTTCCACGGGGCGAAGAAGTTGCTCCAGGCGTGCTTCGCCCAGCCGGGCGAGGAGATGTTCAGGTGGACGTCGCCGGGTTCCAGGCCGATCCAGTACATCGTGGAGAGGTGGCCGACCGGGTAGGAGACGTGCGTGTGCTGCACGAGCTTCGGCTTCGCCGTGGTGCCGGAGGTGAAGTAGAGCAGCAGCGGGTCGGCGGCCTTCGTCGGGCCGTCCGGGGCGAACTCCGGGGACTCGGCGAACGCGGCCGAGTACGGGTGCCAGCCCTCGACCGGCTCCCCCACCGCGATCCGCGTGTAGCCGCCCTCGACGCCGTCGAACTTCGGGGCGTCCACCGAGCGGACGACGACGTGCTTCGCCGCGCCGCGCTCGACCCGGTCGGTCAGGTCGGCCGGCCCGAGCAGCGTGGACGCCGGGATGATCACCGCGCCGAGCTTGATCGCGGCGAGGATCGTCTCCCACAGCTCGCCCTGGTTGCCGAGCATGAGGATCAGCCGGTCGCCGCGGCGGACGCCGAGCGAGCGCAGCCAGTTCGCCACCTGGTTGGACCGGGCGGACATCTCGGGGAACGTCCAGCGGTTCTCGCGGCCGTCCTCCTCGACGATCCAGAGCGCGTACCGCTGCGCGTTGGCCGGGTCGTGCGCGACGACGTCGAACCAGTCGATCGCCCAGTTGAACTCGTCGAACTCCGGCCAGGCGAACTCGCGGTACGCCGTCTCGTAGTCCTCGCGGTGGGCCTGCAGGTAGTCCCGCGCGACGCGGAACGCGTGGTGGACCTCCGAAGCGGACACGCTGCCTCTCCTCCTACTCGCCCTTGAACTCCGGCGGGCGGCGCTCCAGGAAGGCCTGGACCGCCTCGCCGAGGTCCTTGCTGGGCAGGAACGCCGAGTTCCAGGCGGCGACGTACCGGAGGCCGTCGGCGACCTGGCGCTCGGTGTTCGCCGCCAGTACCTGCTTCGTACCCTGCACCACCAGCGGCGGGTTCGCAGCGATCTCCCCGGCGAGTTCGCGCGCGGCCTTCAGCAGCGTGTCCTGGTCCGGGTAGACGTCGTTGACCAGGCCGATCTTCTCGGCGCGGGCGGCGTCGATGTCCTTGCCGGTGAGGGCGAGCTCCCGCAGGTGCCCCTCGCCGATGATCGGGGCCAGCCGCTGCAGGCTGCCGAGGTCGGCGACGATGGCGACGCGCACCTCGCGGACGCTGAACTTGGCGTCGGCGCTGGCCAGCCGGACGTCGGCGGCCGCGACGACGTCGACCCCGCCGCCGATGCACCAGCCGGAGACGGCCGCGACGACCGGTTTGCGGCATTCCGCGATCGAGCTGACCGCCGCCTGCAGGGACCGGACCTGGTCGAGGAACGCCGTCCGCGGGCCGGCCAGGTTCTCGCCGCCGAGCATCGGCGCCCAGTCGCCCATCATCGCGGGCAGGTCGAGGCCGTAGGAGAAGTGCCGGCCGCTGCCGGTCAGCACGACCGCCCTGACCTGCGGGTCGGCGTCCAGCGCGCGGAAGACCAGGGGCAGCTCGCGCCAGAAGTCCGGGCCCATCGCGTTGCCCTTCGACGGGCCGAGGAGCGTCACTTCGGCCACGGAGCCGTCGATGTCGACCTTGAGGGACACCAGGTCGGGCAGACTGTCAGCAGTAGCGGTCATGGGGGTCATCTTGACCCATGCCCGCGACGACCCGCCATTGGCACGGTGTCAATTGCCCCTCATGTCACTGTGTGATCGGAGCGGCACGCCGCTGTGCCAACCCCGTCGGGGGATGCTTTCCTGGAAGAATCGACGCCGACACGGGGAGGACGGTGGGACATGAGCCCGGCCAGCGCGACCGCGATCGAGACCGGACCTCCGTCCGCCCCCGCCCGGCGGGCCTCCCGGCCGATCGAACTGACCGGTTCGTTCGACCACGAGGGCCACCGGCTCTGGTACACCGAGTTCGGCAGCGGCGACAAGGTCGTCGTCCTCACCCACGGCATCATGCTGACCCGCCGGATGCACGCGCCGCTGGCGCGCCGGCTGGCCCGCGCGGGCTTCCGGGTGATCACCCTCGACCTGCTCGGCCACGGCGACTCCGACCGGCCGACCGAGTCGTGGCTCTATTCGATGCCGTCCTTCGCCGAGCAGACCCTGGCCCTGCTGGACCACCTCGAGGTCGAGTCGGCCGTGGTCGGCGGGACGTCCCTGGGGGCGAACGTCTCGCTGGAAGTGGCGGTGCTGGCGCCGTCGCGGACGCGCGGGCTGATCGTCGAGATGCCGGTGCTGGACAACGCGATCGTGGCCGGGCTGGTCACCTTCGCCCCGCTGCTGATGGCGGCCCGGTTCCTGCCCTTCACGGTGCAGGCGGTGGCGCTGGCGGCCTCGGTCGTCCCGCACGGCAACCAGTGGGTCGACGTCGTCACGGACACGCTCTCCCAGCGCCCGGCCCCGATGGCGGCCCTGCTGCACGGGGTGCTGTTCGGCCGGATCGCGCCGCCGAAGGCGGTCCGCCGCAAGATCAGCACCCGGGCACTGGTGATCGGTCACCAGGGCGACCCGATCCACCCCTTCGGCGACGCGGACACCCTGGCGGTCGACATGCCGGACGCGGAGTTCGTCCAGGCCCGCAGCCCGGTCGAGCTGAGGTTCGACCCGAGCCGCCTCTCGGACGCGATCCGCGATTTCGCCGCGAGCTGCTACGAAGACTGACATGCCGTTGGTGTGGGTGACCGGCAACGCCGGAGCGGGCAAGTCGGCGGTCTGCCCGGTGCTGAAGGAGCGGGGCGAGCTCGCGGTCGACGCGGACAACGAGGGGCTACCACCACTGGGCCGACCGGACGACCGGGCAGGTGGTCACCGTCCCGCCCGACCCGGTGCCGGCGGGCTGGCTCGACCGCTACGGATGGCGGATCAACCGCGCCAAGGTCGAGGCCCTGGCGGCCCGGGCGGCGGGCGAGATCGTGTTCTTCTGCGGCTGCCCGGAGAACCACGAGGACGTGCGGGACCTGTTCGACCTGGTGATCTGCCTGGTGATCGACGAGGACACCCTCCGCCACCGGCTCCGGACCCGCACGTCGAACAGCTTCGGCAAGCACCCGGAGGAGCTGGCGGCCGCCCTCGCGGACAACGCCTGCGTCCACCCCGGCGCCGCGATCATCGACGCCACCCGCCCCCTCCCCGAAGTCGCCGACGCCGTCCTCGCCGCCGCCCGCTCCCCGGAACTCGCGTGATCAAACCCGGATTTCGCGTGATCGGATACGTAAGTCGCGTGATTGGAGACGGAACTCGCGAGTTCCGGCTTCAATCACACGTGTTCCGGCTTCGATCACGCGAGTCACGGGCCCGATTACGCGGGGGCGAGGCCGGCGACCGGGCCGATCACGATCACCGCCGGCGGCGGACGCCCGAGGCCGCCGCGTCGGTGACCACTGTGTCCAATGTGGACCGGAGGGTGCGCTGGGTGCGCATGGTGCCGTCCTCGATGATCGCCACCGGGGTGGCGGCGGGGCGGCCGCCGTCCAGGAGGGCCTTGGCGAACTGCGGGAGCCGCTCGACGCCCATCATCAGCACGATCGTGCCCGTCATCCGGGCCAGCAGGTCCCAGTCGACCAGGGAGCGGTCGTCGCCGGGGGCGACGTGGCCGGAGACCACCACCACCTCGTGCGCGACGCCGCGGTGGGTGACCGGGACGTCCGCCACCGCCGGGACGGCGAACGCGCTGGTGATGCCGGGGACCATCGTCACCGGGACGCCGGCCTCGACGCAGGCGAGCACCTCCTCGAAGCCGCGGCCGAACAGGTACGGGTCGCCGCCCTTGAGGCGGACGACGAACTTGCCCTCCTTGGCGCGCTCGATCAGCGTGCTGTTGATGACCTCCTGGCTGGCCGCGCGGCCGTACGGGATCTTCGCCGCGTCGACGATCTCGACCTCCGGCGCGAGCTCGTCGAGCAGCTCGCGGGGCGCCAGCCGGTCGGCCACGACGACGTCCGCGCGCGCCAGCAGGCGCCGGCCGCGGACGGTGATCAGTTCCGGGTCGCCCGGGCCGCCGCCGACCAGCGCCACCCCCGGCAGGGTGCCCTCCGGGTGGGGCTGGCGGCCGTCTTCGATCGTGCCGTTGTGCAGGCCGTCGAGCATCGAGTCGCGGACCGCCGCCGAGCGCAGCGGCTCGCCGCCGGACAGGACGCCGAACAGCAGGCCGCCGTGGCGGCCGGACGCCGGGGTGACCGCCGAACCGGACTCGCCTTCGTCGGCGCGGACGCAGAACACCCGCTCCCGCTCGGCTTCGGCGCAGATCTCCGCGTTCACCGCCGGGTCGTCCGTGCAGGCCAGGGCGTACCAGGCGTCCTTGAGATCACCGGGAGCATAACGGCGTTCGTGCCAGACGAGCTCGCCCGCGTCCACCATCCCCTGCACCGACGGCGTCGTGTGCGGCGACACCAGTTCGACGCGGGCGCCCGCCGCGATCAGCCGGGGCAGCCGTCGTTGGGCCACGCTGCCGCCGCCGAACATCACGACGCGGCGGCCGGTGAGCTGGAGGCCGGAGAGGTAGTGCGGGTCGTCCATGCGCGGGAGTTTATTGGCGAGCGGGCCCTTCGCCAGCCCAGCGTGGGTCACGCCACCCGGAACACCGGCCCGCGGGCCGCGAACGGCAGCCGCGCACCCCGCGGCACCAGGTAGGCGTGCTCGCGGCGCGGCCGGACGTGGTCGCAGTACGCGTCGGTGATGATCAGGATCGGCCCGTCCGCCGGGAAGTCGGCCGCCCGCTGCAGCAGGTCGACGCCGGGCTGCAGGATCGTCCCTCCGCGCCCCCGCACCTTGACCCGGCCCGCGATGTCCTCCACCGCCAGGTACCCGGCGTCGTAGGCGACGGCGTCGCAGAACACCACCCGCGCCGCCGGCACGTCCCGGGCCAGCGCGTAGGACGCGATCGCGCCCAGTGCCTTGCCGAGCAGCTCGGCGTTCATCGACCCGGACGTGTCCAGCACGACGCCGAAGGTGACGCGCCGATCGAGGCGTTCCGGGCGGACGCGGCCCGGGCGCGGGATGTCCGGGGTCGCCGCCTGGCGGCGGGACGCCCGCGCGTAGCTGCGCACCGGCAGCTCCACCCGCACGTGCTCGTCGAACCAGCGGGCCAGCTGCGCGTCCCACGGCAGCGGCGGGTGGTCCAGGGCCCGGATCTCCTGTTCCAGCCCGGCCGGCAGCAGGCCGCGGCCCCGGGCGTGGTGGTACTCCAGGCCCTGGGTGAGCGCCCGGCGGTAGAACTCGTCGAGGTCGACGCCGTGGACGCGGTCACCCCACGGCATCGGCCGCGAGTTCCGCTTCGACGCCCGGCGCTGCACCGCGTCCGGTTCGGACAGCCAGTCGCCCAGCACGTCCCCGGCCTCGCGCGCGCCCAGGGTCACCAGCTTGCGGGCACGGCGGATGTCCGTCGTCAGCGTGTCGTACACCGACTCGGCCGACATCCCGGTGAGCTGCTGGTCGTGCAGGCTGCCGTGGGGCAGCTCGCCGACGCCCATCGAGACGAGCCAGCCGTTGATGACGTAGTCGCAGGCGACATTCCACAGGTACGGGTCGCGGCCCAGCGCGCGGCGGTCGTGCCGCAGCGCGGCGTGCAGCATCTCGTGGGCCAGCACGAACCGCCACTCCTCGGCGGTCAGTGCCGCGCTCGGGTTGACGTAGATCTCGCCGTGCTCGGCGTCGACCGCGGCCAGGGCGATGTCCCAGGCGCGGACGACTTCGGCGTCGACGACCAGGGTGAATCCGGCCGCCACCGCGCCGAGCAAGGGGAACGACGAGACGAACCAGGACAGCGCGCGGTCCCACTCCCCCACGGCCCGCCGGTGGCGGGTCTGGCCGCGGGCGTCGGCGGCGCGTTCCATGGCCTCGGTGGCCGAGGCGATCAGCCCGCGGGCGAACCGTTCGGTCCAGGGTGCCGGCGTCCCGTGGTACTGCAGCTGCCAGCGGGACAGCGGCTCGCCGAGCACCAGGCACGGCCGTCCGGTGCCCAGGTCGGCGAACGGTGCCGGAACGCCGGTTTCGCGCCAGGCGCGGGTCAGGGCGAGCTCGTCGGCACCCGGGAGTTCGGGCAGGTCCAGCACCGGGGTCCCGACGCGGAGGGCCTCGGCGAACCGGTGGACGGCCACGCAGCACACGGCGGCGTAGACCGGATCGACCACCCGGTCCGGGACGATCGCCTCGGCCTCGGTCAGCCGGTCGTCGTCGAGGTGGCCGAGGCCGAGGTGCAGCAGCAGGTGCGCGAACACCCAGGCCCACTCGCCCGGTGCGGCATCCCGGGCGCGGTTCGGGGTGATCCCGCCGCGGTCGGTGACCACGGCCCAGCCTCCGCCGGTGCTCTCCGTGCTGAGGCTCGCGCCGCGCGCGAGGTGCTCCAGCACGGTGTTGCCGCACACCGCGGCCCAGCCGTCGGCGATGGCCTTGTTCCGGCGCTCGCGGCGCTTGGCTTCGACGCGGGCGTTGCTCATGCCCGCGCCGCCACCAGCCGCGGCAGGTCGCGGGCGGCTTCGACCAGGAACCACGCCGGCAGCCGCGGGTTGCCTGCTTCGTCGTCGGCGATGACCAGCTGGGCCATCTCCAGCGAAATCTCGGCCAGCTCGACAAGCAGGCTCTTGGCCCGGAAGGCGAACTGGCGGACGGCCGCCGAGGCGTGCCGCTTGTCCGCGGGCAGGTCCTTGACCAGCCGCGCGCGGAAGGTCTCGGCGAGGAAGTAGAGCAGGTCGCGGTCGGCCGGTCCGGCGGGCCAGCGCGCGTCACCCTTGAGGATCGCCTCGAGGTCGAAGGCGTGCCGGGCGACCTTGAGGTACGCGCGGAACGCTCCGGCGTGCGCCGGGGTGAGGGTCGCGTACGCGAGCAGCGCGATCGTCTCGTCGTCGGCCGGGTCGCCGGCGGAGTGGAGCAGGTCGGAGAGCATGTGCCAGGACCTCGGGGTCGAGAACGGCTCCTCGGTCTTGGGCGGCGGGCTCCAGAGGTGGTCCGGACGCTGGGTGAGGTACTCGATGACCCACGGGTGGATGCCGTGGCCGGCCGCCCAGGCGAGCCAGTCACCGGGCGCGGCCCGCAGGTGGACGTGCACCAGGCGGTTGACCAGGGCCGAGGCCATCGGCCGGGCCAGCGCCTGGTCGGTGGCGCGGTTGCCGGCCCCGATCACGACCGAACCCGGCGGCAGCTCGTAGGAGCCGATGCGGCGGTCGAGGATGAGCGAGTAGAACGCCTTCTGGACGTCGGGCGCCGCGGCGTTCAGCTCGTCGAGGAACAGGCAGTACGGCTCGTCGCGGGCGATCTGCTCCGGCGGGCAGAACCGGCTGCGGCCGCCCGTGATCTGCGGGACGCCGATCAGGTCTTCGGGCGCGAGCTGGGTGCCCAGCAGGGAAACGCACTCCAGGCCCAGTGCCGCCGCGAAGTCGCGCACCAGCGAGGACTTCCCGATCCCGGGCGCGCCCCAGAGGAACACCGGCCGCACGACGGCGGTGGTGAGCAGGAGCTCGGGCAGCCGGGCGGGCGTGACCGTGAGCTGGGCGTGCAAGCGTGGACCTCCTGATGTCAGGACATCCCCGTGCGACGCCCCCTTTCGTGCGCCCATGGTCGCGCGCCACCCGGCTTCGCGCACCCGAATTACTGCGCGCGACCCGCGGAGGGGTAGGGCAGCAAGGCCATCTCGCGCGCGTTCTTGATCGCCGTGGCGACCTGTTTCTGTTGCTGCGGCGTCAATCCCGTCACCCGGCGGGCGCGGATCTTGCCGCGGTCGGAGACGAACTTCCGCAGCAGGTCGACGTCCTTCCAGTCGACGTGGGTGATCTTGCTGGCGTGCAACAGGTTCACCTTGCGCTTGGCGGGACGGTCGCGGTTCGGCTTCGGCATGCGGCTCACCAGCTCGACTTCGCGACGCCGGGCAGCTCGCCGTTGTGCGCGGCCTGCCGCATCTTGACGCGGGACAGCCCGAACTTCCGCAGGTAGCCGCGCGGGCGGCCGTCCGCGGTGTCGCGGTTGCGGATCCGGGTCGGGCTCGCGTCGCGCGGCAGCTTCTGCAGCGCGACGACGGCCTCCGCCTTGGCCGCGGCCGACGAGCCCGGTGAGGCGATGACGGCCTTGAGCGCGCGGCGGCGTTCGACGTACCGGGCGGCGATCACCTTCCGCTGCTCGTTCTTCGCGATCTTCGACTTCTTGGCCATCAGCGCTCTTCCTTGAACTCGACGTGCTTGCGCGCGACCGGGTCGTACTTGCGCAGGACCATCCGGTCCGGGTCGTTGCGGCGGTTCTTCTTGGTGACGTACGTGTAGCCGGTGCCCGCGGTGGACCGCAGCTTGATGATCGGCCGGACGTCGGTGCTCTTCGCCATTACAGCTTCACCCCCTTCGCCTTCAGCTCGGCGACGACGGCCTCGATGCCGCGCTTGTCGATCGTCTTCATGCCCTTGGCGGACACGCGCAGCCGCACCCAGCGGCCCTCGCTGGGCACGAAGTAGCGACGGTTCTGCAGGTTCGGTTCCCACCGGCGGGACGTATGGCGGTGCGAGTGCGAGACCTGCTTGCCGTAGCCCGGCTTGCGGCCGGTGACCTGGCACACGGCGGACAAGGGCCCTCCCGAGTTGATAGTGATTGTCGTTTTCAGTTACTGTAGCGCACCGCACCCCGTCCGCATTCCTGGAGCCCCTGTGACCCACCACTCCCGCGTCCCGCTCGTCCTGGTGAGCGGTCTGGCGGCCGGGCTGAACGCCGCGCTCGCCGAGCTGCTGCGCGTGGCCGAGGCCGGTACCGCCGTCGTCCACCACGACCTGCGCGAGATCCACTCCGGCGTCGTCCGCCGCCGTCTGCAGCTCGGCGAGCGCGACGACCTGACCGTGCTCGAACTGGCCCACGGCTGCGTGTCCTGCACCCTGCGGGAGGACCTCCTGCCGCTGCTGCGGCGGCTGGCCCGGCGCCCGGACGTGACCCGGATCGTCGTCCGGCTCGACGAGGCGATGGAGCCGGAGCCGGTGAGCTGGGCGATCCGGACCGTCCTGGTCGGCGATCACCCGGTGAGCGAGGACGTCGACCTGCGGGCCGTCCTCACCGTGGTCGACTGCGCGACCTGGCTCGCCGACGCGACCGGCGACGACGAGCTGGCCGACCGGAACCTGCAGGGCAGCCCCGAGGACGAGCGGACGGTCGCTCAGGTCGCGCTCTCCCAGGTGGAGTTCGCCGATGTCCTCGTGCTGGCCGGCGCGGCCACCGACGCGTGGAGCGCCGCCAAGGCGTCCGCGGTGCTCGACCGGGTGGCCCCTTCGATCCCGCGGGTCGAGCTGGCCCGGTCCGACGGCGACGGTGTGCTCGCCGCGGTCCCGGCGGACGCCCGGCGCGGCGAGGTCACCGACATGCACGGCGCCCTGCTGCGCGGCGAACCGCCGTTGCACGCCGACTGCGGCATCGCGTTGCTCACCTTCACCGCGCGGCGGCCGTTCCACCCGGAGCGGCTGCACGACGCGCTGGACGTCCTGCTCGACGGCGTCGTCCGCACCCGCGGGCGCGCGTGGGTGGCCAGCCGGCCCGACGTCGCGTTCTGGATCGAGTCGGCGGGCGGCGGGCTCGGCCTCGGCCACGCCGGGCCGTGGCTCGCGTCGCCGGACGGTCCCGAGTGGACGGACGTCTCCCCCGAACGCCGCACGCTGGCGTCCCTGCGCTGGGACCCGGTGCACGGCGACCGGGCGCAGGAACTGGTCGTGGTGACGGACCAGACAACGCCCGACGAGATCGACGCGGCCCTGCGCGGCGCTCTACTGACCGACGAGGAACTCGCGGCCGGACCCGGAGCGTGGGCGCACTACCCCGACCCGTTCGGGGATTGGCACGAGGAGCCGTGCCAGGACACCGAACCCGACCCGGCGCGGCACTCCGCGGCGAACCGAAAGGAAGAACGATGAAGACCGGAATCCACCCCGACTACCACCCCGTGGTGTTCAAGGACTCGTCGACCGGCGACGCCTTCCTCACCCGCTCCACCATCACCTCCGACAAGACGATCGAGTGGTCCGACGGGAACACCTACCCGCTCGTCGTGGTCGACATCAGCTCGTGGTCGCACCCGTTCTGGACCGGCACCCAGCGGATCATGGACAGCGCCGGCCAGGTGGAGAAGTTCCACCGCCGCTACGGGAAGCGAGGCGCCCGCTGATGGCCGTCCCCAAGCGCAAGACCTCCCGCAGCAACACCCGCTCCCGGCGGGCGCAGTGGAAGGCCGCCGTGCCGGACCTGGTGCCGATCAAGGTCGACGGCCAGGTCCAGCTGGTCCCCCGGCGGCTGATGAAGCACTTCCACACGCGGTGAGCGTTCCGGTCACGGTGCTGTCCGGCTTCCTCGGCGCGGGCAAGACGACGCTGCTCAACCACATCCTCGCCAACCGGGCGGGCCTGCGGGTCGCGGTGATCGTCAACGACATGAGCGAAGTCAACATCGACGCCGCGCTCGTCCGCTCGCAGGAGCGGCTGGTCGAGCTGACCAACGGGTGCATCTGCTGCACCCTGCGGGAGGACCTCCTCGAGGAGGTGGCGGCACTGTGCGCGGACGGCCGCTTCGACCACGTGCTCATCGAGTCGAGCGGCATCTCCGAGCCGATGCCGGTGGCGGCGACGTTCACGTTCCTGGACGCCGTCGCCCACCTCGACACGATGGTGACCGTGGTCGACGCGGCGAACTTCGCCCGTGAGCTGGCAGCCGGCGACTCCCTCGTGGAGCGCCGGCTGGACCAGTACGCCGGTGACGAGCGGACGGTCAGCGACCTGCTGGTGGACCAGGTCGAGTTCGCCGACGTCCTGCTGCTGAACAAGACGGACCTGGTGCCTCCCGCCGGGGTGGACCGGCTGGTGGCGACCCTGCGGCGGCTCAACCCGGCCGCCGACGTCGTCACGGGCCGCTTCGGGAAGGTGCCGCCGGAGCGGGTCTTCGGGACCGGCCGGTACGACGCCGCCCGGGCTCAGCAGGCGCCGGGCTGGGTGGCCGAGCTGAACGGCGACCACGTGCCGGAGACCGAGGAGTACGGGATTTCCAGCGTGGTGTTCCGCGCTTCCCGCGCGTTCGACCCGGCGGCGCTGTGGGATTTCGTCACCCGGCGGCTGGATTCGGGCGAATTCGGGACGGTGCTGCGGTCCAAGGGGTTCTTCGCGCTGGCGTCCCGGCCCGGGGTGACCGGGCTGTGGTCGCAGGCGGGCACGGTGGCGCGGTTCGAACCCCAGGGCGTGGCGGCCGGGCCGCGGCAGGAGCTGGTGTTCATCGGGGTCGACCTCGCGGGGGACGCACTGCTGGCGGCACTGCACGACTGCCTCGGCGACGTCACCACCGGACCGGACCGGTTCCCGGAGTGGGAGCCGGTCCATTTCCGTTGACGGCGGCGGGAAAATGGCGCCATGGACGGGCGGAGATACCTCGAGAAGCTGATTTCCGACGGCCTCGGCGCGGGCCGCGGGCAGCCGGAGTCCGGGCGGCAGGCCGGGTTCGACCGGCGGCTGATCCGGGGCGTCGCGATCGGCCTGGTCGCGGCCGGGGCGCTGGCGCAGGAGGACGCCGACCGGATCCTCGCCGACCTCGACGTGACCATGCAGCGGTCCGGCTGGCTCAACGTCGTGCACGCGGAGGCTTCGGCCACGGCCGTCTCCGCACCGGTGGCCGAGCGCGTGGGCGCCGAGCGGCCCGAGTGGCGGGAGGCGATCGAGGCGCCGCCCAAGCCCGTGCTGCGGCACGTGGTTTCGCTCGCGGGCCGCACCCTCGACGTCGGCGAGGTGACGGCGGACCTGGTCAGCCTGGAGGTGTGGTCGGCGTTCGTCGTCCTGACCTTCTCGCACGAGTACGAGGACCGCGATCCCGGCCGCTTGCGGCACCGCTTCCGGCCGGACGTGCGGTGGCGCGGGTGGGACGACACCGGGACGCAGTACCGGGCCCGCGGCGGCGGCGGGACCGGGTCGAACGGCCTGCTTGTGGACCGGCGCACCTTCGAACCCGGGCCGACGGCGGAAGCCCGGGAGCTGACCCTGGCCGTCGAGTTCCCCGGTGGTCAGGACACGGTCGTGGTCCCGCTCGGCTGACCCCCACTGGTGGACGTTGGGGGTGGACAGATTCCCGTCCGAGGCCAAGGCCGCTCTCAGTGGTCGTCGTAGTGGTCCTCGTGGACCGCGTGGCGGTGGCCGTCGTGCAGGTAGTCGACGTGCTCGCCGTGCGGGACGGCCACGTGGCCGCAGCCCTCGCCGTGCGTGTGGTCGTGCCCGGTGTGCGGGACGTGGCCGGCGATCTCGCACTCGTCGAAGTGGCCGTCGTGCGCCCGGTGCAGGTGCCCCTCGTGCACGTAGTCGATGTGGTCGCCGTGCGGGACCGCCGCGTGGCCGCAGCCCTCGCGGTGGACGTGGTCGTGGCCGGCGTGCACGACGTGCGGCATGGTCATCGGCTGTCCCTTCCCGGTGTGTCCACTTCGGACGCTAACACCGGGCCCCCGCGTCAGTACGGGCGAAAGCTCCCGGCTCACCCGATAGCGGCGCTCGCGTCCGAGTTGCTCAACCCAGGTTTATCAGTCTAGGTTGACGATTGTGACGGACGAGGAACTCCTCCGGGCGAGCAACGACCTGCGCGTCGCCCTGGGCCGGCTGGTCCGGCGGCTGCGTCAGGGGTACGTGGCCGGCGACCTCACCACCCCCGAACGCTCGGTCCTGTCCCGGCTCGACCGCGAGGGCCCGGCCACGCCGGGCTGCCTCGCCGATCTCGAACGCGTCAAACCGCAGGCCATGGGCGTCACCCTGGCCGGGCTGGTCGACCGCGGCCTGGTCGAGCGGCGCAAGGACGAGTCCGACGGCCGCAAGGTGGTCATGTCGGTGACCGAGGACGGCGTCCGGCTGCTGGTCGACAAGCGGTCGCGGACGACGCAGCTGATGGCCGACGCGCTGGCCGGGAAGTTCACCGAAGCCGAGCAACGCGAGCTGATCGCGGCCATCCCGCTGATCGAGCGGCTGGCGGACGAGCTGTGAACTACAAGTGGGTCGCGCTGTCCAACACCACGCTCGGCGTGCTGATGTCCGCGCTCGACGGCTCGATCGTGATCATCTCGCTGCCGGCCATCTTCCGCGGCATCGGGCTCGACCCGCTCGCCCCGGGCAACATCGGCTACCTGCTCTGGATGATCCTCGGCTACCTGCTGGTGCAGGCCGTGCTGGTGGTGACGCTGGGCAGGCTCGGCGACATGTTCGGCCGGGTCAAGATGTACAACCTCGGCTTCGTCGTGTTCAGCGCCGCGTCGGTCGCCCTGTCGTTCGACCCGTTCCACGCCGGCGCCGGCGCGCTGTGGCTGATCGGCTGGCGGGTCGTGCAGGCCGTCGGCGGGTCGATGCTGACGGCGAACTCCGCGGCCATCCTCACCGACGCCTTCCCGGCGCGGCAGCGCGGCATGGCGCTGGGCGTCAACCAGATCACCGCGCTCGCCGGGCAGTTCCTCGGCCTGGTCGTCGGCGGGCTGCTGGCCGAGATCGACTGGCGCGCGGTGTTCTGGGTCAGCGTCCCGTTCGGCCTGCTCGGCACCATCTGGTCGATCCGCAGCCTTCGCGAGGTGGGGACGCCGCGGCGCGCGAAGGTCGACTGGGGCGGCAACGTCACCTTCGCGGCCGGGACCGCGCTGCTGCTGGCCGCGATCACCTACGGCATCCAGCCGTACCGCGGCGCGGCCACCGGCTGGGGCAACCCGTGGGTGCTCGGCGGGATCGGCGCCGGCGTGCTGCTGCTCGTGCTGTTCGGCGTGATCGAAACACGCGTCGCCACGCCGATGTTCCAGCTTTCCCTGTTCCGAATCCGGGCGTTCGCCGCCGGCAACATCGCCGCGTTGCTGACTTCGGTCGCGCGTGGTGGCATGCAGTTCATGCTCATCATCTGGCTGCAGGGGATCTGGCTGCCCCTGCACGGCTACGACTACGAGCGGACGCCTCTGTGGGCGGGCATCCACCTGCTGCCGCTGACCGTGGGGTTCCTCATCGCCGGGCCGCTGTCGGGCTACCTGTCCGACCGCTTCGGCGCCCGGCCGCTGGCCACCGGCGGCCTGCTGCTGGTCGTCGCGGCCTTCCTCGGGCTGCTGGCGTTGCCGGTGGACTTCTCCTACCCGGCGTTCGCCGCCCTGCTCGTGCTGAGCGGCGTCGGCCAGGGCATGTTCGCCGCGCCCAACACCTCGGCGATCATGAGCAGCGTGCCCACCGAGCAGCGCGGGGTCGCCTCCGGCATGCGGGCGACGTTCCAGAACTCCGGGACGTCGCTGTCGATCGGGGTGTTCTTCTCGCTGATGATCGCCGGGCTGGCCACGTCCCTGCCCCAGACGCTGACGAGCGGGCTGCAGGCCCACGGCGTCCCGGCACCGGTGGCCGACGGCGTCGCGCAGCTGCCGCCGGTCAGCACGCTGTTCGCCGCGTTCCTCGGCAGCAACCCGGTCGGGCACCTGCTCGGCCCGGACGTCCTGAACGCGCTCGCGCCTGCCGACCGCGCGACGCTCACCGGCGGGTCGTTCTTCCCGCAGCTGGTGTCGGCACCGTTCCACCACGGCCTGGTGGTCGTGTTCACCGCGGCCGCGGCGATGGCCGTGGTCGCCGCGATCGCCTCCGCCTCCCGCGGGGCGCGGTACCTGCACTCCTCCGAAAACTCCCTTGAAGAAAACTCCCGTGAAGAAGGGAAGGAGAACCGATGAAGGACGAGATCGTCGCCGGGACGGTCACCATCTCCGGCCACGGCGGGGACGAGCTCGAGGCGTACCTGGCGAAACCGACCGACGCTGCCCCGCGCGGCGGCGTCGTGGTGATCCACCACCTGCCCGGCTACGACGCGGCGACGAAGGAGATGGTGCGCCGCTTCGCCGTCGAGGGCTACAACGCGCTCTGCCCGAACCTGTACACGCGAGAAGCGCCGGGGGCCGACCCGGACGACGCGGCGGCGACGGTCCGCGCGGCCGGCGGCGTCCCCGACGACCGCCTGGTGGGTGATGTCTCGGGTGCGGCGGACTACCTGCGCGCGCTGGAGAACGCGAACGGCCGGATCGGCGTCATCGGGCACTGTTCCGGTGGCCGCCACGCGTTCCTGTCCGCGTGTTCCCTGGACCTCGACGCGGCGGTGGACTGCTACGGCGCGTTCGTCGTCAACGACCCGCCGGAGGCCATGAGGATGATGAAGCCGCTGCTCGGGCTGACCCCGCAGCTGTCCTGCCCCCTGCTGGGCATCTTCGGCGCCGAGGACCAGTTCCCCGGCCCGGACGAGGTGGCGGTGCTGGCGGCCGAGCTGGAGAAGCACGGCAAGGAGCACGAGTTCCACACGTACGCGGGCGCCGGCCACGCGTTCTTCGCCGTCGACCGCCCGAGCTACCGTCCCGAAGCCGCCAAGGACGGCTGGGAACGCATCCTCGACTTCTACGCCCGCACGCTCACCGCCTGAGAGGACCCGCCCATGTGCACTTACCTGACGGAGAAGTTCGCGCTCGAAGGCAGCGGCAAGGGCGCCCGCGGCTGGTTCCGGCTGTCCGAGGGCACCGTGTACGTCGACCACCCGGTCCACGCGCCGTACGCGCACACGGTGAACATCGACTTCCGCAACCCGGGGCTGGGCGCTTCGGCTCGGGTGGCGCTGGAACTGACCGAAGAGGACGCTCTCGCGCTGGCGGACGCGATCCACGCCGCGGTCAAGTCCGCGCCCGCCGGCCTGGCTTCGCGGAGCCAGTGATCACCTGAGCCGCCGCCCGGCGGCCTCGACGAACGCGGTCAGGATCTCCTGGCTGCGGTCTTCGAGCTCCCGCAGCTCGGCGCGATCCGCGGCCTCGCGGATCGCGCCGATCGGTTCGAACGCGGCGTCGGCGAGCTGGAGGAGCTCGGCGTCTTCGGTGAGCAGCCGCACCGCGAACCGGGCGTGGTCGGCGGCGGCGCCACTCCGGTCCGCCTCCGTGTACGCGGCCCGGGTCTCCGTCCCGTCCGGGTCACGCTGCCGCAGCAGCCCCAGGGAGATCACCTTCTGCCGGAGCTCGGTCATCGCCCCCGCGAACGCCGCGTAGGCCGCGATCCGCTCCTGGCGAAGCCGTTCCTCGCGCGCGGTTTTCTCCGTCCGGCGGGCGGTGAGCCGGGCGAACAGGTACGTCAGGCTCGACCCGGCCAGCGTTCCGCAGACCGCGATGATGCTGGTCAGTACTCCGTTCACGGCGTGTAGAGCGCGCCCAGGAACTCGAGCAGCAGCCGCTCCCGCAACGGCGCCGGTGCCGTGGCGAGGAGGGCGTTGATCGGCGCCATCCGCTCCGGCAGCCCCGCACCGGAACCGAGGCCCGCCGCGGCGAGCAGGCCCGCGAACTGCTCGGACGTCAGCGTGTCCGGGTCGAGGGCCGCCACGAACTCCGCCACCGCGGGGTCGACGACCACCGGGCCGGCCGCGCGGGCCGCGTCCAGCGATGCCGCGAGGTCGGTGAGGAACTCCTTCTCGCTGCCGTGGTTGGCCGCCGTCACCGTCAGGTGCAGGTTCGCCGGGGACGACAGGTGCGCGAACTGCGGCTGGACGTACCAGCCGCGGGCCTTCATCTCGTCCGCCACCGTGAACAGGTCGAAGCCGTCGTCGCCGGTGAACGCGAGCAACGTCGAGACCGGGTCGCCGAGCACGTGCAGGCCGGGCAGTTCTTCGATGCCCGACCGGATGCGCGCGGTCGCCTCGCGCGCGGCGGACGCCAGCTTGAGGTAGCCCTCGGGACCGAGGTGGTGCACCACCGCCCACGCCGCGGCGAGCGGGCCGCCGGAGCGGGTGCTCTGGATCGTCGTGTTCAGCATCGTGTAGCCCGGCCAGGCCGCGCTCGCGAAGTAGTGCGTGCGCCGCAGCTCCGCCGAGGCGTGCAGCAGCACCGACGTCCCCTTGGGACAGTAGGCGTACTTGTGCAGGTCCACCGAGATGCTCGTGACGCCGGGGACGCGGAAGCCGAACGGCGGGACGTCCGCGCCGAGCCGGGCGAAGTACGGCAGCACCCAGCCGCCGATGCAGGCGTCGACGTGCATCCGGACGCCGCGCTCGAGCGCCGCCGCCGCGATTTCCGAAATCGGGTCGAGCACGCCGTGGGCGTACGACGGCGCGCTCGCGACGACCAGGACCGTCGAGCCGTCGATCGCCGCGGCCATCGCCGCCGGGTCGGCGCGGAAGGTCACCGGGTCGACCGGGACGTCGATCCGCCGCAGCCCGAACAGGTGGGCCGCCTTGTGGAACGCCGCGTGCGCGGTCGTCGGCAGCACCAAGGACGGTGAGGCGACGTCCGGCCGCGCGTCCCGGGCGGCGAGCACGGCCAGCAAGCACGACTCCGTGCCACCGGACGTCACCGAGCCGACCACGCCCGGGACGTCGCCGAGCAGCGCGGAAGCCGCCGCGACGAGGTCGTTCTCCATGCGCAGCAGGCTCGGGAACGCCGTAGGGTCAAGGCCGTTGGCCGACGAGGCGAGCGCGTGCGCCGCCGCGCCCAGGGAGTCCACTTCGGACAGGCCGCTGTCGTAGACGTAGGCCAGGGTCCGGCCACCGTGCGTCGGCAGGTCGCCCGCGCGCAGCTGCCGGAGCCGGTCGAGGACCTCCTCAGGCGAGTTCATGGCGCGGCTCCAGCACCTTGCGCCGCAGCAGCGGCAGGGCCAGCGCGATCAGCACGCCCGGGATGATCGACGAGCCGACGAGGATCGCCACGATCGCGCTGTGCGGCTGGAAGGCGGTGGCGTCCGTGCTGGAGACGTACCCGCCGAACTCCAGGATGAGCGCCCAGAGCCCGCCGCCGAAGGCCAGCCCGAGCGTCTCCCCCGCCGTCCACACCCCCGCCGCGATCCCCGCGCGGGTCTGGCCGGTGCGCTCCTCCTCGGCGGTGATCAGGTCCGGCAGGATGGCCAGCGGGAACACCGAAATCCCCGCGTAGCCGACCCCGCAGAGCGCCACGAAGACGAACGAGACGACCAGCGGGATCGACTGGGCGAACACCAGCCCCAGCAGGCCGACCGCGAACGCCGCGGTGGCCAGGCGGAAGCCGTTGAGCTTGCCGACGCGGTCGCCCAGGCGCGGCCACAGCGGCATGGTGACCAGCGCCGGGCCGACGAAGATGACGAACAGGATCGTGCCGTAGCCGTCGTGGCCGAGGATGCGCTGGGCGAAGAACGGGATCGCGGCGAGCACGGTGCCGATGCCCAGCGCCTGGATGAAGTACGTGCCGAGCAGCCAGCGGAACGGCCGCCAGCCGGCGAGCGTGCCGACGAGCTCCTTCAGGCTCACGGTGTTCGGCCGCAGCGAGCCGACCGGCGCGTCCTTCAGGCCGAAGTAGACCAGCAGGGTCGCGGCCAGCACGATCAGCCCGATCACGACGGCCATGACGCGGTAGCCGGCGACCCCGTCGATCGCCGCGGTGATCGCCGGGGCGCCCCCGCCGCAGATCAGGATCGTCACGGCCAGCACCCCGATGCGGACGCTGGTGAGCTTCGTGCGCTCGGTCGCCGACTCGGTCAGCTCGGCGGGCAGCGCGTTGAACGGCACCTGGAACAGCGCGTAGGCCGTGGCGCAGGCGGCGAACGTGATCGCCACGTACAGCGCGTCCGGCAGCGGGCCGCCGAAGCCGGGGTGGGCGAACATCGCCGCGAACAGGATCGCCACGCCGATGCCGCCGATCAGCAGGAAGCGGCGGCGGCTGCCGGTCTTGATCAGGTCGGCGTCGGACAGCCGGCCCGCCACGGGGTTGAACAGCACGTCCCAGGCCTTGGGCACGAACACGATGGCGGCGGCCCAGCCGGCAGGCACGGCCATCGTGTCGGTCAGGTACTTGACCAGGACCAGGCCGGGGACCGTGCCGAAGGACCCGGTGACGAAGGAGCCGAGCGAATAGCGGAACCTCGTCCGGCCGGACAGCGTCGCCATGGTCCTCCTCGAATGGCTCACCGGGTGCCCGCATGAGTATTCGATCTCGGCGGGCACCCGGTAGGGGTCGGGGGGAATCGTGCCATCGTCGTGACCTGGCGCACGGGGCGACCCGCCGGTCAGCCCAAGGCGCGGGCGATCTTCTCCAGCGTCGCGGCGTCCCCGCGCAGGAGCAGCTGGGTGACGACGGTGTCCTCCCAGGCCTTGAGCTCTTCGCGGATCTTCTCCGGCGGCCCGATCAGGGAGGTGTCCTCCACCAGCGACGTCGGGATCGCCGCGGCCGCCTCCGCCTTGCGGCCGGCGAGGAAGAGCTCCTGGACCTCGTCGGCGACGTCGCCGTAGCCCAGCCGCGCGTACACGTCGTGGTGGAAGTTGACGCTCTTGGCGCCCATCCCGCCGATGTACAACGCCAGCGACGGCTTGATCCAGCTCGCCGCCTCCTCGACGTCGTCGTGCACGATCACCGGCAGCGAGCACGGCACCTCGAAGGTGTCGAACGTGTGCCGGGCACCCGGCCGCGAGAAGCCTTCTTCGAGCGCGGCCTTGTAGAAGTCGTTGCTCTTGGGCGAGAAGAACAGCGGCAGCCAGCCGTCGGCGATCTCGGCCGCGAGGGCCACGTTCTTGGGGCCTTCGGCGGCGAGGTGGATCGGGATGTCCTTGCGCAGCGGGTGGACGGTCGGCTTCAGCGGCTTGCCGAGGCCGGCGCCGCCCTGGTAGGGCAGCTGGAAGTGCTCGCCGTCGAGGGTCACCGGTGCCTCGCGGGCGAGCACCTGGCGGACGATGTCGATGTACTCGCGCGTGCGGGCCAGCGGCTTCGGGTACGGCTGGCCGTACCAGCCCTCGACGACCTGGGGGCCGGACGCGCCGAGCCCGAGCACCATCCGGCCGCCGGAGAGGTGGTCGAGGGTCAGCGCGCTCATCGCCGTCGCGGTCGGGGTCCTGGCGGCCATCTGGACGATGTTCGTGCCCAGCCGGATGCGGCTGGTGGAAGCGCCGTACCAGGCCAGCGGCGTGAAGGCGTCCGAGCCGTACGCCTCCGCCGTCCACACCGAGTCGAAACCGAGCGCCTCGGCCTTGAGGACGGCTTCCAGCGCACCCGGGGTCGGGCCGCTCTGCCAGTACCCGACGTGGAATCCCAGCTTCACGAATGCCTCCTAAGTGTTTCGACGGACGTTCGGCGCGTAGTGCTCGGGCTTGCCCCGCTCCGGCAGCGGCGGCAGGTTCCTGGGTGGAGTCTCGACCAAGGGCGCGTCCGGAGCCACCTCACCGCGGACCCGGCGCCAGCCGGCGCGCGCTCGCGGGTGGTAGCGGCGGTCGTGCGGAACGAGCTTGAACACGGCGTTGACGAGCTTCCCGAAGCGCCGGTGCCGGCGCGCGTCGCGTTCGGTCCAGCGGAAGCCGAGCAGGTCGCGGATCTCGCGGTCGTACAGGCCGATCGTGAGCCACACGAAGTGGCGCGCGATCACCCCCCGGACCGGCCGCCACAGCGCGTCCGGCAGCCAGGGCAGGAAGGGCGGCTTGCCGAGGCCGCGGATGTCGAGGACGTCCCGGGTGGCCTTGTTGTCCTCGAGGACGTCGGTGCACATGTGCTTCCAGTACCGCTGGAAGTCCTCCCAGCTCTCCGGCACCGGCCGCATGCTCATGTCGTACATCCGCCACCAGCGGACGTGCTCGTCGAACAGCTGCCGCTTCTCGGTTTCGCCGATGCCGCCCATGAAGTGGCCGGCGATGAGGATGGTGCTGACGAAGAAGGTCGCGTGGGCCCAGTAGTAGGTGTCCGGGTCGAGCGCGTGGTAGCGACGGCCCCGGGCGTCGACGCCCTTGATGCGGTCGTGGTAGCCGCGGACTTCGAGGGCGGTCGCGTGGGCGCGCGGGCCGTCGTAGACCACGCCGCCGATCGGGTAGAGCGAGCGGAACAGCCGCTGCCAGCGCTCTTCGAAGAACCGCGAGTGCTGCTCGACGCCGGCGCCGAGGCCGGGGTGCATGTTCTGCATGGACCCGGCCCAGAGGCCGATCAGCAGGCCGCGCCAGTCGCCGAAGTACTTCCAGGTCAGCGAGTCCGGCCCCAGCGGCTCGGGTGTCATCGGCGCACTCCTCGTCGAGTCCTGAACTGACTACGGCTGTTGTCAGGCTAGGATCTGACAACAGTTGTAGTCAACCGAGGAGCTGTGATGCCGGGCCGGACCTGGGCGGGCACGACGCTGGACGACCGGAAGGCGCTCCGGCGCGACCGGCTGGTGGCCGCCGGCCTGGAACTGCTGGGCACCGAGGGATCGGCCGGGACGAGCGTCCGCGCGGTCTGCCGGCACGCGAAGCTCACCGAGCGCTACTTCTACGAGAGCTTCGCCAACCGCGAAGAACTCGTCGCGGCCGTGTACGAGCACGTCGGCGAAGAGGCGCGGCAGGCGCTCGTCGACGCCGTGCGGGACGCCCCGACGCCGGTGTCGCGGGCGGAGAACGCGGTGCGGGCGTTCGTCGAGCTGATCGTGGACGACCCCCGCAAGGGCCGGGTCCTGCTGCTCGCGCCGCTGACCGACCCCGCGCTGACCCGCCGCGGCCTGCACCTGCTGCCGGTGTTCGCCGCACTGGTCGGCGAGCAGCTGTCCCACGGCGACGAGACCGAACGCCGGATGGTCGCCGTCGGGCTGGTCGGCGCGCTGAGCAACGTCTTCATCGCCTACCTCGACGGGTCGCTGAAGGTCTCGCGCGAACGGCTCGTCGCGCACTGCGTGAAGCTCGTCCTCGGTGCCGACAGCCACTGAGCCCACCTCCCGCTGCTGACATTCGCCCCGCGGATCGGGCAGACTCAACCCATGCGTACCGCTGGGCGGAACGACGGCGCGAGCGGCGACGGCCTCGTCGCGACCCGGCTCGCCGCGCTCCTGGAAGCCTTCCGGCCGGGCGACGAGACCCTCGGCGTCTCCGAACTGGCCCGGCGGACCGGGCTGGCGAAGACGACCGTGCACCGGCTCGTCGGGCACCTGACCGACACCGGGCTGCTCGAACGCGAGGCCGGGGCGGTGCGGCTCGGGCTGCGGCTGTTCGAGATCGGCCAGCTGGCTTCGCCGCGGCGCGGGCTGGTGGAGGCGGCCCGGCCGTACCTGGCCGACCTGCGCGAGGCCACCCGCAACACGGTCCACCTCGCCATCCTCGAAGGCACCGAAGTGGTGTACCTGGACGTGCTGCGCGGCCCGGACGCGCCGACGCTGCCCTCGCGCATCGGCGGCCGGTTCCCCGCGCACGCCACCGGCGTCGGCAAGGCGATCCTCGCGTTCTCGCCGGAACCGGTGGTGAACCAGGTGATCGACGCCGGGCTGCCGCGGATGAGCGCGCGGACGATCACCGCACCGGGCCTGCTGCGGCGGCAGCTCACCCGGGTCCGGGAAGACGGGATCGCCTTGGAGCGCGAAGAATCCGGCGTCGGCGTGGTGTGCGCGGCGAGCCCGCTGCTCGACGCCCGCGGTGTCGCGGTGGCGGCGGTGTCGATTTCCGGCTGGGCCAACCGGATGCGGACCGAACGGGTCGCCCCGGCCGTCCGTACGGTGGCGCTGGCGTTGACCCGGACGCTCTCCGGATCCACTGCGGACAGTCGACGATAACCTCGCCGGGCCACGGCTTTCCGGCGATCGGCGGGCCTCCGCCGTCCCGGATCGGAGCGGTCGCCGCCGCCCGCTACGATCCGTGCAATGGTCCAGCACCGCCCGGTCTCCGCCGCGCAGCGGTTGCTGTCGCTCGACATCGTCCTGGCGTTGCTGGGGCTGGCCGGCGGCCTGCGCGTGCTCTACCTGGCCGCGCCCGGCCCGGCCCTGCCCACGGAGGCGGCGACCGTCGCCCACGCTTACGCCCTCGGCAACCTGACGACGTTCGCCGACGCGGGCGGAGCGGGGGTGAGCCCGTTCGGCTGGCTGCAGCTGGCGGCGGCCACGATGGTCTCGGACGCGTTCGGCCGCTCGGCCACGGCGCTGGCCGCGGTGCGGGAGACGGTGCTGGTCGCCGCGCTGGTGGCGGCGGTGCTGTCGTGGATCCTGGCGCGGCGGCTGGGCCTGACCCGCTGGGCCGCCGCGGCGGCGGTGCTGCTGGTGGCGGCGTCCCCGCTGGCGCTGGGGCTGCAGCGGCTGGTGGTCGTGGAGCACCTGGCGGCGGCGTGGGCACTGGGGGCGCTGGCCCTGATCACCCGTCGGCGCGCCCGCATCCGCCACGACATCGCGGCGTCGGCGTGCCTGCTGGCGGCGGTGCTGACGTCTCCGCTGGCGCTGTTCTTCCTGCCGGCGGCGGGCTGGTTGCTGGTACGCCGGGCCCCGGTCCGGGCGGCGTTGGTGGTGGTGCTGCTGAACCTGGGCCTGGGCATCGCGTTCGGCCCGGCGGCGGGGGTGTTGCGGCCCCACCTGGCGGCGGCGACCCCGCCGACGGTGACGGACTGGGCGGCGCTGGACCCGGCGTGGGTGGTGTTGTCGGTGCTCGGCTTGGTGGTGGCGCCGGCGGTGAAGGCGGTCCGGCCGCTGGCGGCAACGGGGCTTTTGCTCGCGGCGACCTTGCTCGTGCCGGGGGTGCCGGCCACGGCCGTGCTGGCGTTGCTGGTGCCGGTGACACCGCTGTTGCTGGCGGGGATCGCGCAGGCGACGGCCCGCCATCGGGTGCCTGGTGGGCTCGAAAGCAAGCCTGCTTCCGCCCTCCCCCGGGCCGCCGACACAGCTGCCCGCCTCGCGTCCACAAAGGACACGAACCACGGTCCCCGGACCGGAGCCCGTCACAGCCGCCGGATCGTGGTCGGGGCCGCCGCCGTCGTCGCCGCGCTTGCCGTCAGCTGGAGCTCCGGCTACCCCGGTCTCCACCCCTCGGTCGCCCGGGGCGGCACGCTCGCCGCCGCCCGGGACTGGTTGCACGCCAACGCCTCCGGCTCCCGGCTGCTCGTCGATGACGCAGCCTGGGCCGAGCTCGCCAACTCCGGCTGGCCCACCGGCATGCTCGCCCCGCCCGCAGCCTGCTCGGTCGCCTGCCCGCCCGCCGAATGGGCCGTCTTCGGCAGCGGTGAAACCGCCCTTCGCACCCACTACCCCGCCCTGGACGGTGCCTTCGCCGGCGCCGGACCCACCGCCGTCTTCGGGGCCGGGGACACGCGGGTCACCGTCTGGCGGCTCGGGCTGCCCCCGGCCGATCCCGCCGCGCCACCCGAAGCCCCGGCCCGGGCGCACGCCGGGGCCGCACTGGCCGCGTCGGCGCGGGTCAGCCCGTCGCCCGCGGCCGCCGCCGTGTTGCGGGACGGCTGCGCCGATCCACGGCTCATCTCCACCATCGCCGCGCTCGCCGCCATCCAGCCCGTCGGCATCGCCGCCTTCCCCGAGGTCGCCGGCGAGGACGCCGCCGGCCAGCCGCGCCGGCGCGTCCTGCTCACCGGCGGCGAAGACGGCACCACGGCCTTCTACACCGGCCAGCGCGACCTCTTCCGCCCGGCCTCGGTCGTCCGCACCGCCGACGGCGTCCTCGTCACGTACCCGCTGTTCGCCCCACCCGGGCTCCTCCCGCTGACGCGGTAGCTCCCGGCTACAACGCCGAAACGTTCCGCTCCGGGTGCGACGGCCGCCGCAACGCCGGGACGTCGGCCAGCAGGCCGCGCCGGGCCAGCTCCGGCCGCACCCCGTCCCCGAACCAGTACGCCTCCTCCAGGTGCGGGTAGCCCGACAGCACGAACTCGCTCACGCCGACGCTGTGGTACTCCTCGATCAGGTCGGCGACCTCCTCGTGGCTGCCGACCAGCGCGGTCCCCGCCCCGCCGCGCACCAGGCCGACGCCCGCCCACAGGTTGGGGTGGATCTCCAGCGCACGGACCCCGTCGCCGTACCGGCCGCCGTGCAGCGCGACCATCCGCTGCTGCCCCACCGACTCGCTCGCGGCCAGCTGCGCCTGGGCCTTCGCGACCTGCTCCGGGCTCAGCGCGTCGAGCAGCTTCTGCGCCTCCGCCCACGCCTCGGCCGAGGTGTCCCGCGAGATCGTGTGCAGCCGGACGCCGAACCGGATGGGCCGGTCGCCGGCCAGCTCGCGGACGCGGCCGATCTTCTCCGCGACCTGCGCGGGCGGTTCGCCCCAGGTCAGGTAGACGTCGGCGTGCCGGGCGGCAACCGGGAGCGCGGCCGGTGACGAGCCGCCGAAGTAGATCGGCGGCACCGGGTCCGGCGCGGCCAGCGTCGTCGCGCCTTCGACGCGCAGGTGCTCGCCTTCGAAGCTGAACGGCTCACCGGACCAGACACCGCGCACAATGGTGAGGAACTCGTCCGTGCGGGCGTACCGGGCGTCGTGGTCGTGCCAGTCGCCGAAGCGGCGCTGCTCCACCGCGTCGCCGCCGGTGACGATGTTGAGCAGCACGCGGCCGCCGGAAAGCCGCTGGAACGTGCCCGCCATCTGCGCGGCGAGCGTCGGCGAGATGACGCCGGGGCGGAAGGCGACCAGGAACTTCAGCCGGCTCGTCTCCCGGATCAGCGCGGCGGTGGTGAGCCACGCGTCCTCGCACCAGGTGCCGGTCGGGGTCAGGACGCCTTCGAAACCCTGCCGCTCGGCCGCGCGGGCGACCTGGGCCAGGTAGTCCAGGTCCGGGTCGCGCTGGGCGGCCGGGCCGGCGGAGCGGTTGGCGTGGAAGCGTTCCACGATCGTGCGGCCGTCGCCGCTGGTGGGCAGGAACCAGTGCAGCCTGATGCTCATCCGTTGCTCCTCGCCTGGTCCAGGTCGGGACCGTACCGCCGGTCGACGAAGGCGGCGAAGTCCACCTTCCCCGGCAAAGTCTTCTCGTCGGTGAAGGCGTCCGCGAGCTGCTGTTCGGACGCGACCACGGAGTCGTCCAGCACGATCGGCTGGTCGCGGCCCGCGTCGACGGCCTTCTGCGCGACTTCGACCTTCAGCCCGGTCTCCTTGGCCCACGCCTGCGCCCACGCGTCGCGGTGGGTGTCGGCCCACTTCTGCGCCTTGACCACGCGCACCGCGAAGTCGCGCAGCGCGGAGTTCTTGCCGGGATCGCCGAGCGCGGCCGTGCCCGCGGTCAGGAAGGCCAGGCCGTTCGACGCACCCCGGCCGTCGGCCAGCACCCGCGCGTGGGCTTCGAGCTGCGCCTGCGCGGTGTAGGGGTCCCAGATCGCCCACGCGTCGATGGTGTGCTGGGTGAACGCGGCGTACGCCTCGGACGGCTGGAGGAAGCTCAGCTTGACGTCCTTTGTGGACAAGCCGTTGTTGTGCAGCGTGTTCAGCAGCTGCCCGTGCGCCGAGCTGCCCTTGGCGACGCCGATCGTCTTGCCCTTCAGGGAGGCGGCGTTCTGCAGCGGCGAGTCCGGCGGGACGAGGATGGCTTCCCGCTCGACGTTGCTGCGCGCCACGCTGATCACCTTGATCTTCGCCTTCGCGGCGGCCGCGAAGATCGGCGGCGTGTTGCCGACGCGCCCGGCGTCGATCGCGCCGGCCGAGGCGGCCTCCAGCAGCGGCGGGCCGGAGGTGAACGTCGCCCACTCGATCTTGTACGGCGTCCCCTGCAGCAGGTTCGCCGCGATGAGCAGGGACTTCACCCCGCCCTTCTGGTCGCCCACCTTGAGCGTCACCTTCGCCAGGTCCGCCGCGCCGACCGTGGCCGGCACGGCGGCCGGGCCGTCGCCGCCCGCCGTCCCGCACGCGGACACCACGAGTGCCGCCGTGACGGCCAGTATTCCCTTACGCCACAACATCTTCGGTCACTCCCAGGTCGGCCAGCACGCGCCGGCGGAGGTCGTCGTGGTCGGCGGCGTCGCGGGGCCGGTGCTCGGCCACGATCCGCCCGTCGTCGAGCACCAGGACGCGGTCGGCCAGCCGGAGGGCCTCGTCGACGTCGTGGGTCACCAGCAGCACGCCCGGTCGGTGCCGCCGCCAGAGGTCCTGCACGAGGCCGTGCATGGAGATCCGGGTGAGCGCGTCCAGTGCGCCGAACGGCTCGTCGAGCAGCAGCAGGCCGGGTTCGCGCACCAGCGCGCGAGCCAGCGAAACGCGCTGGGCCTCGCCGCCGGACAGCGTGAGCGGCCAGTCGTCGGCGTGCTCGGTGAGGTGCACCTCGGCCAGTGCTTTTTCGGCCAGTGCCCGGTTGCGGGACTTGGACACGCCGTCCTGGCGCAGGCCGAGGACGACGTTGCGCCAGACCTTCCGCCACGGCAGCAGTCTCGGCTGCTGGAACGCGACCGAAACCGTCGCGGTGACTTCCGCGCGGCCTTCGATGTCGGAATCCAGCCCGGCGAGCACGCGCAGCAGCGTCGACTTGCCGGACCCGCTGCGGCCGAGCAGGGCGACGAATTCGCCGTGCCCGACGGTCAGGTCGAGGTGGGACAGCACAGTCCGGTCGCCGAACCGCTTGGTGAGGCCACGGACCTCGGCTACCGGGTTCGCCACCGCAGCACCTTCCGTTCGAGCAGCCGGACCAGCGCGTCGGTGACCAGGCCGAGCAGGGCGTACAGGACCAGTCCGACGACCACGACGTCGGTGCGGAGGAATTCGCGGGCGTTGTTGATCAGGTAGCCGACACCGGCGTCGGCGTTGACCGTCTCGCCGACGATCAGCGCGAGCCAGGCCAGCCCGAGCGACTGCCGCAACCCGACCAGCGCCTGCGGCAGCGCGCCGGGCAGGACCACGTGCCACAGCCGCTCCGCCCGGCTGAACCCGAGCGCCCGTGACGCTTCGACCAGCGCCGGGTCGGCGCCGCGGATTCCCGAGTGGACGTTGAGGTAGAGCGGGAAGGCCACGCCGAGCGCGACCAGCACGATTTTGGTCTCTTCGCCGATGCCGAACCACAGGATGAACAGCGGGATCAGGCCGAGGAACGGCAGCGTCCGCAGCATCTGCACCGGCGGATCGACCAGGGCTTCGCCCCAGCGGGACAGCCCGGAGACGATGCCGAGCAGGACACCGGCGAGCGCGCCGAGGGCGAAGCCGGCACCGACCCGGCCGAGGGACACCGCGAAGGCGGCACCGAGTTCGCCGCTGCGGGCGGACTCGATGCCGGCCTGCACGACCGTCCACGGTGCACTGAGCTTGTCCGGCGGCAGGACACCGGTGGCGCTGGCGAGCTGCCAGGCGGCCAGCAGCACCACCGGGCTGATCCAGCGCCGCAGATCAAGCCGCCTGCCGGCCTTGCGCGGCGGCTCGGCGGCGCGTTTCCGGGCATGCGCGAGCACGCCCGTGGTGGAAATCGACACGGATTTCTCCCGGGGACGGGGGGGTTTCTCGATTGCGTGGCCCCGACCATCCGGGGAGTGGGACACCAAGTCAATCGGTGCCCACTCCGTGAACACCCCGTGTTTCACCCCGTGGAACGACTTGGCTCAGCCGCCGAACATGACCTTCCATTCGTCCAGCGACCGGGGCCGGTAGACGAAGTTGGAGCGCTTGACCTCCGAGAGCGCGGCCGACGGCTCGGCCGAGTACTGGTGCCCGGGGTAGACCACCGGGTCACCGGGCAGGGCGGCGAGCGCCTGCAGGCTGCGGTAGATCTCGTCGGCGTCACCGCCGGGGAAGTCGGTGCGGCCGCAGCCTTCCAGGAAGAGCGTGTCGCCGGAGACGAGCTTGTCCTCGACCAGGAAGCACTGGCTGCCGGGGGTGTGCCCGGGCGTGTGCAGCAGCCGGATCGGGATGGCGCCGACCTCGAGCACGTCGTCGTGGTCGTGGGCGCGCAGGTCGGTGCCGGAGACGCCGGTGACCCGCTTGACCCACTCGGTCTCGGCCCCGTTGACGTGGATCGGCACCGGTTCGACGGCGAGCAGCTCGGCGATCCCGGGCAGCGAGAAGCCGAGCATCTCGCCGCCGACGTGGTCGGGGTGGTGGTGGGTGGCCAGCACGCCGGTGAGCCGCATGCCGTCCTGCGCCAGGACGTCGAGGAGATCCCGCACGGCGTAGGCGGGGTCGACGATGACGGCCTCGGAGGTCTCGCGGTCGCCGATCAGGTAGGCGAAGTTCACCATCTGCGTCGCGACGGGATCCCCGACGGCGAAGTCACGCCCGGCGAGCAGCTGCCGGAAGTAGAGCCGATCAGTCATGCCGGACACCCTACGGGCCACTCTCCGCCCGAACCGAATTGACCTCTGACCTGCGCAAACGCGTCCCAGTCTTCCCGTGCCCTTGAGCAACAGACAGCCCATGTGACAACAGTATGACAACAAGCGTTCCTGAGCGTGCAACACGGGAAGGGCCACAGGCGACCACGTGATCATGCCCGACGAGGAAACCCCCGCGCCTGATCAGTCACCCAGCGACGGTGCAAATTCGCAACCTCAAGATCCTGAGAAGCGAGCCGATCGACGAGTAGCAATCATCTCAGTCATCGCAACCGCTGCGCTTGGCGTACTTGGTGTCGCAGGGACGATCGTCGGGTCAAAGCTGAGCGTAGATGCATCCATCAGAAACCAAGAATTCCAAGCATCCGAACTACGAGCAAAAGAAAATCGAGAAAAAAGAACTGACACTTACTTCAATTTCTTAGATGCAGCCGAAAAATACGCGACCGCCACTACGGCCCTTTACTACTGCCGATACCCGCCCACCATCGGCGGCCAGATTACTCACTTGCATCTTGACGAATGCACCAATGAAGCCAAGCTTCAATCTTTAGCCCACGACGCTTTGCTGACCACCGGAACAAAAGTTTATGTTTATGGCTCTCACCCGCCGAATCTCAAGCCGACATGATCATTAATTCTCTTCCCTCGAATCCATATGATAATGATCGCCTTGCCAAATTCGAAACAATACCTTTTGATAGGTCACTTAAGAAGTTCAAACAAATAATTTGCGGCGAGCTTCTGGCTCAACACGACGATCGTCCGTCGTGCAACTAGCGCCCGGTTCGCCTCTGAGTGCTAGTTGCACCATTATCACCGACGTTGTACTCGCACAACCGGCGTTCGATGCGTCAGCGGAGCCTCTCAGACGCCGACAGACACCTGCGCGCGGCACGATCGCGTGCGTCGCGTCGGCAGCAGCGGCCGCAACCTCCGGGTAGACCGATGTGTAAGTGTTCGAGGTCGGCGCCATGTTTGAGTGACCAGGCTTCTCTTGAATGACCTTCATGTCCACACCCGCCGCGAGCATCAACGTGGCTGCTCCGTGACGAAGATCTGTAGGCGGATCATCGGCAGTTCAGCAGCCCGGCAGATGCGTTCGAACTTGTCAAAAACCCAGTCAGGGTTGAGCACTGAGCCGTCAGCCTGCGTGAAAACCTTGCCGGAGTCGATCCGTGCTTCGCCCCAGGCCAGACGCTGTCCGTTCTGACGCACGCGGTGAGCCCGGAGCACGGCAGTACCTCTACCCTGAGCGCAATCTCACGTCCGCCTGCGTCGGACTGGGCATGCCTTCAACGATCTGGCCGCTTAGCCGTATGACCTGCCGTTCGATCATGACCACTGGATACCTCGCCCGCAACGAGCAGTCCGACGACCACTCCAGCCCGCACACTCACCGCAACGTGGGCCGCGATGCACCATCCGATACCACATCGCGTACAGCGGGTGGTCGGCAACGTAATCGAGAAACTGGCCGGTGTGGTCGGCTCGCCAGGCCATGACCGCACGCTCCTCGGTCCACACCATCGGCTTCGGAGACTTGCCGCTCGGGAGCTTCACCAGCGCTGCGACGTTGACCGCGATTGGCCCATCCTCCGCCCGGATGGCGTTGTTCAGCGCTGTACGCAGCATGGACCGGATGCACTGCTTGCTGGAGTTGCAGACGAATCGCACGCGCTTGGGCAATCGGCCGGCGAGGATCAGCTCGTTGCGCTCGTCGATCGCCTCGATCACCGCAGCCACGTGAGCGACCCGCAAATCGATAAGGCGGATGTGGCCGATGCGCGGCAGCCAGTAGCGGTTGATGTGCCCGCGGTACAACTTGATCGTGTTGGCCTTGATGTCCTTCTTTCCATTGAGCCACGTGACCAGGTACTCCCCGACCGTCTGACGGTCGTTGATGATGACGCCCTTCTTGGCCTTCGCCTTCATCGCGTCCATGGCGTCTTGGGCGTCTTCTTTGCTGTCGAAACCTCCACGAGCTACTTACGGAAGTAGCGCCGATCAGTCATGCCGGACACCCTACGGTCCGCTCCGCCCCGGTGCGGCGGCCCGGGTGAGGGCGGCCAGGACGGCGGCCACCGCGGGCGGGTCCGGCGGGTCGCCGTAGGTGGCCGCGTGGATGCGGCGGTGGACGCCCGGGAGTTCGGTCGCGTGAATGCCGGGATGGCGATGTGCTTCCAGTGCGAGCCCGGGCAGGGTCGCGACACCGAGGCCGGCGGCGACCAGGGACTGCACGACGACCATGTCGTCACTGGACGAGCCGAGCCGCGGACGGAAACCCGCTCCCGCGCAGATGGCGGTCAGCTCCGCGCGGCACCGGGGGCAGCCGCCGATCCAGGCCGAGTCGCGGTGGTCGGCCAGGCTTTCCCCCGGCCGGCGGCTGATCAGGTGGATCGGGTCGTCGGCGAGGTGGCGGAAGCGGAATCCGTCCTCCTCGAGCGGGGCGCCGGCGTGCTGGAAGACGAGGGCGGCGTCGAGTTCGCCGCTGCGCAGCATGGCCAGCGCTTCGACGGGATGCCGGTCGACCAGGGTCAGCTCGAGGCCGGGGTGCGCCTCCGCCAGCGACGCGACCGCTCTCGGCACGAGGGTGCTCAGCGTCGACGCGTTGGCGCCCAGCCGGACGCGCCCGGCTCGCAGGCCGACCTGCGCGGCCAGCTCTTCGGCCGCCGCGTCCACGCGTCCGGCGATTTCGGCGGCGCGGTCGGCCAGCAGGCGGCCTTCCGGTGTCAGCCGGATCCCGCGCCCGGCCCGCTGCACGAGCCGGGCGCCGGTGGCCGCTTCCAGGCGGGCCAGGTGGTGGCTCACCGACGGCTGCGAATAGTGGAGTTCGCGGGCCGCTTCGGTCACCGAACCGTGCCGGGCCACCGCGGCCAGGACCTTGAGCTGGACCAGGTTCAGCATTCATCAAGTTTATCAATGGGTTGCCGGCTCAATTGACATTGGACGTCATGGGATGTCCCGGCCATCCTGGTTCCGGAGCAGCTCGACCCAGGAGGACACGGACATGACCGGCAAGGTGACCTGCGACCTCACGATCACCCTCGACGGGTACGCGGCCGGACACCACCAGAGCGAGCAGCGCCCGTTCGGCGACGACGGCGGCGACGGCTGGGGCGACAAGCTGCACGCCTGGTACGGCGAGGGCCGCGACGAGCACGCGAGCGAGTTCGACCGGATGCTGACGGCCAAGGCGTTCATCATGGGACGCAACATGTTCGGCCCGGTCCGTGGCGAGTGGGACCGGCCGTGGACGGGCTGGTGGGGCGACAACCCGCCCTACCACGGCCCGGTCTTCGTGCTCACCCACCACGCGCGCGAGCCGCAGCCGATGGCGGGCGGCACCACGTTCCACTTCGTCACCGACGGCATCGAGGCCGCGATGGCCCGCGCCCGCGAGGCGGCGGGCGACGGCGGGATCTCCGTCCACGGCGGACCGACCACCGTGAACCAGTACCTCGCCGCGGGCCTGGTCGACGAACTCCGGTTGCACGTCGCGCCGTACACGCTCGGCGACGGCGTCCGGTTGTTCGACGGCGTGCCGCCGCTGAACCTCGAGCAGGTGGACAGCCGGGCGACCACCTCGGTCACGCACCTTCGCTATCGCGTCCTCCGCTGAGTCCGGCCCACTGGTGGACGCTCCCCCGGTGCAGGGCGGCGTAGGCCCGGTCCCTGAGGACGTTCGCCTCCCGATCGGACAACGTCCGGTCCAGGGGCCGGAGCACCAGGCGGACCAGCAGGTTCTTCTGGTCCGGCGTCGCGCCGAGCCGGGCTCGCGCCTGCGCCGGCAGCCGGGCGTACGAGGTCTCCTGCCGGATCTCGACCGACTCGACGACGTCGGCTTCGTCGCCGAGCGCGTCGCGGACGCGGTCGCCGAGGTCTTCGGCACGGTCGCCGGCCGGCACCGCGATCGACAGGTCGCGGCGCACCGGCGGCAGTGCGGAGACGGGCCGGTAGGGGTGAGGTCCGTCAGCTGGCCGGCGACGGCCGGCTCGGTGGAGCGCAGCAGCCGGATGTCCGGGATGCCCTTGCGCAGCATGACCATCCGGTCGAGGCCCATGCCGAGCGCCAGGCCGGACCAGCCGTCGTCGAGCCCCGCCCGCGCGAGGACGCCCGGGGCGGCGAGGCCGCACTCGGCGACCTCGACCCAGCGCCCGTCGTGTTCGACGTCGAGCTGCGCACCGTCCACTGTGTACGGATGACGGCGGGGTTCGAGCCGCCACCGCCGGTCCGGCACGAGGGCGGCGACCATCTCCTCGAGGTCGGCCGGGGTGACGCTCCCGCGGACGATCCGCCAGAGGTCGAGCTGGTGCGGGGTGCCGCTGTGCAGCCGGTCGATGCTGTCCCGCCGGTAGACGACGCCCGGGCAGACGAGCAGGACGTCGTCTTCCGGGTCCGCGGCGAGGCTTCGCAGTGCCGCGGGGACGAGGGCGGTGGAGTGGCTGCGCAGGACGTGCCGGTCGTCGACGTACCGGGTGTAGCGGGCGTCGCGCGTGACGTCGGCGGGGTCGTAGCCGAGGTTGTCGTAGTTGTCGGCCACGGTGACGATGCGGTCGCCCGGCCACCGCCGGACGATGCACGGCCAGCCGCCGGTGAGCGCTTCGACGGCTTGGTCGACGACGAGCTGGACAGCGTGCGCCCCGGCGGCCGGATCGGTGAGGTCGCGGACGGCGAGGTCACGGGCGAGCTGAGCAGGGGTGAGTGTTGCGGGCATGGCGGAACCTCCGGGCTCGGGTGGGGTTTCGGGGGCGGTCCCCCCTGGCCCGGGCGGCCCGGCGAAGGTTCAGGCGGACATGGCGCCGGGACCCCGCTGGCGCCCGGAACGGGCCAGGGGGCCGGTAAATCGGCGGTACTCCGCGACGACGGCCACGGATCCAGGATAACGGCGCTTGTCACCCGTATTTCCGCCGAAACCTCTCCTTCCCCCTCCCGAGCCCACCCGCCGCCACCGCCTCACCGGTCCGTCACTCGCCCACCTCCCCGTCCGCCAGCTCCCGCAGCACGTCCAGATGCCCCACGTGCCGCGCCGTCTCCTGCACGACGTGCGTCACCACCCAGCGGACCGTGAACTCCGACCGCCGCCGCGTGCGGTCATCGGGGCCGAGGCCGCGCAAAGCCTTCTCCACCCGCCCCCACTCCGCCTTGTACGCCGCCACCACCGAGGCCGGGGTGTCCTCCGGCCCCACGTCCCAGCTCGGGTCCGGGCTCCCCGCCCACAGCGATGGCAGGTCCGCGCCGCCCGCCTCGATCGACAGCCACCAGCGCTCCACCGCCGTCAGGTGCTTCACCACCCCCAGTGCGCTCATCCTCGGCGATGACGGCAATGGTGTCGCCGACGCCTGCGGCAACGACAGCCCGGCCAGCTTGTTCACCGCCGTGGCGCGCAGGAACTGCAGGAAATCCAGCAGGAGACGCAGCTCGTCACCCGCCAGTGGCGCGGGCCACTGGCGGTGCGTCTTCGAACTCGTGTTCGACATGGCCGCACCGTACCGCACCGGTCCGACAAAACCGCGGCCAATAGAGTGGCCGGCATGTGGTGGGGACTGCTCTGCGCCTTGGGCGCCGCATGCGCGTACGGCGTGGCTTCGGTGATGCAGTCGGTCGCCGCGCGGGCCACGGACACCGGCACCGAGGGGGTCGACCCGAAACTGCTGGTCCGGGTGCTCGGCCAGGGGAAGTTCGTGCTCGGCCTGCTGCTGGACGTCCTCGGGTTCGTCGCCCAGATCGCCGCCCTGCACGTCCTGCCGCTGTTCGTCGTCCAGGCCGCCCTGGCCGCCAGTCTCGCCGTCACCGCCGTCGCCGCGCGGTTCCTCGGGGTGCGGCTCGGCACGAGGGAATGGGTCGCCGTCGGTGTCGTGTGCGCCGGGCTCGCGCTGCTCGGCGCCGCCGCCGAAAGCGAAGGCTCGGACCCCGTCGGGCTCGGGTTCCGGCTGGTGCTCGTCGGCGCGGTCGCCGTGCTCGGTGTGGCCGGGATCCTCGCCGGCAAGGCGAGCCGCCGGGTCCGGACGCCGGCGCTCGGACTCGTCGCCGGGCTGTGCTTCGGCGTCGTCGCCATCGCCGGGCGGATCATCCCCAGCCTCGCGCCGCTGGACCTGCTCACCGACCTGGCGACCTACCTCGTCGCGATCGCCGGCGGGATGGCCATGCTCTTCTACGCGACGGCGTTGCAACGCGGCAGCGTCACCACCTCGACGGCGATGATGGTGCTCGGCGAGACGATCTTCCCGTCGGTGGTCGGCGTGCTCGTCCTCGGCGACCGCACCCGCCCCGGCTTCGCGCTGGTCGCCGTCGCCGGGTTCGCCCTCGCCGTCCTCGCCGCGCTCGCCTTGGCCCGCTTCGGCGAACCGGCGACCGAGCCGCGAACCGAGACGAAGCCGACCGTCTTCCCGTAATTCCTTTACTTAGACTAGCCTTACCTATCCCAGCTCTGGAGAGGGAGGCGCGGGTGAGCACGACGGGACGGCAGGTCCTCCGCCGGTCGATCGCCGGGCAACGACGACCGGTGGCGCTGGCGGCGCTGCTGACCGCGAGCCACCAAGGCGGCGAAGCACTGGTCCCGGTGGTGATCGGCGTGGTGATCGACCAGGCCGTCGCGGGCGGTTCGGTGGGCACCCTGCTGCTCTGGCTGGGGGTGCTGGGCGCGCTCTTCGCCGTGCTGTCGACCAGTTACCGCCTCGGCGCCCGGTTCGGGGAACGCGCCGCCGAGCGCGCGGCCCACGACCTGCGCCTCGACGTCGGCCGCCGCGTGCTGCACCCCGGCGGCGTGGCCGACTCCGGCACCCTCGCCGGCGAGCTGGTGAGCATCGGGACGTCGGACGCCAAGCGCGTCGGCACGGTCAACGGCGTGCTCCCCTTCGGCGTCGCGGGCCTGGCCGGGCTGCTGGTCAGCGCCGTCGCCCTGCTGGCCATGTCGCTGCCGCTCGGCCTGCTCGTGCTGCTCGGCACGCCGCCGATGCTGTACCTGGCGCACCTGATCGGCAAGCCCCTCGAGCGCCGCAGCGAGGCCGAGCAGGAGCGCTCCGCGTTCGCCTCCGGCGTCGCCACCGACCTGGTCGCCGGGCTGCGCGTCCTGAAGGGTGTCGGCGCCGAACGCGCCGCCGTCGACCGCTACCGCCGCACCAGCCGGGATTCGCTGCGCGCGACCCTGCGCGCGGCCCGCGCCCAGGCCTGGCACAACGGCGCACTGCTGGCGCTGACCGGCATCTTCATCGCCGTCGTCGCGCTCGTCGGCGGCAACCTCGCCGCGGCGGGTGACATCAGCGTCGGCGACCTGGTCGCCGCGGTCGGGCTCGCGCAGTACCTGATCACGCCGTTCTCCCTCTTCTCCTGGGTCAACGGCGAACTCGCGCAGGGCCGGGCCTCGGCCGCGCGCATCGCGGACGTGCTGAACGCGGCCCCGGCCGTCGGCGGCGGGGACGCGGCACTGCCGGTGCCGCCGGCCGGGCACGTCAAGCTGACCGCGGTGAGCCGCGGCGCGCTGCGGGACGTCGGGTTCGAAGCACGCCCGGGCGAGCTGCTCGGCGTGGTGGCCACCGACCCGGCGGCCGCGACGGACCTGCTGGACTGCCTGGGCCGCGCCGCCGATCCCGCGGCAGGCTCGGTGTCGGTCGACGCGGTCGACCTGTCCACTGTGGACCCGAGCCGGGTGCGCGAGGTGGTGCTGGTCGCCGCGCACGACGCCGACCTGTTCGCCGGAACGGTCGCCGAAAACCTGGCCACCGGGCCGAAAACCGCCGAGGCGATGACCGCGGCGGCCGTCGACGAGGTGGCGAGCGCACTGCCCGACGGTGTCGCGACCGCCGTCACCGAACGCGGGCGGTCGCTGTCGGGCGGGCAGCGGCAGCGGGTCGCGCTCGCCCGGGCGCTGGCCGCCGACGCGCCGGTGCTGGTGCTGCACGACCCGACGACCGCCGTCGACACGGTCACCGAGGCCCGGATCGCCGCCGGGCTCGCCGAGCTGCGGCGCGGCCGCACCACCATCCTCGTCACCACCAGCCCGGCCCTGCTGGCCGCCACCGACCGCGTCGTCCTGCTCGACGACGGGCGCGTCGCGGGCGAGGGACGGCACGCCGAGCTGGCCGGCCGTCCCGACTACCGAGCGGCGGTGCTGTCATGACCCGCGAACTCCTGCCCGTGGCCGACGGGCGGCGGATCCGCGCCGTCCTCGGCGAGCTCCTCGGCCGGGAGAAGGGGCGCGCGGCCGCCGCGTTCACGACGCTCGTCGCGGCCACCGCGATCGGGCTGCTCACCGCGCCGCTGCTCGGCCGGGTCGTCGACCTGGTCGCCACGCACCGCCCGGCCACCGACCTCGTCACGCCGATCGTGGGCCTGGTGCTCGTCGCGGTGGCGCAGGCGGTGGCGACCGCGATCGGCGTGTCGCTGGTGGCGCGGCTGGGTGAGACGATCCTGGCCGAGCTGCGTGAACGCTTCGTCGAGCGCGCCCTCGGCCTGCCGCTGGAACAGCTCGAGCGCGCCGGGTCCGGCGATCTGACCGCCCGCGTGACGAACGACGTCTCGGTGGTCGCCGAAGGTGTCCGGCAGGCGCTGCCCGAGCTGGGGCGGTCGGTGCTGACGGTCGTGCTGACCCTGGGGGCGCTGGCCGTGCTGGACTGGCGGTTCCTGCTGGCGGCACTGCTGGCCGTGCCGATCCAGCTGTGGACCGTGCGCTGGTACGTGCCGCGCGCGAAGCCGTTGTACGCCGCGCAGCGCGAGGCGGTCGGGACGCAACAGCAGCAGCTGCTGGACACGATCGGCGGCGCGAAGACCGTCCGGGAGTTCCGGCTGGCGGACACCCACCTTTCGCGGGTGCGCGAGCGGTCCGATGCCGCCGTCTCGCTGGCGCTGCAGGGGATCCGCCTGGTGACGCGGTTCTACGCGCGGCTCAACCTGGCGGAGTTCGTCGGGCTGTCCGCGGTGCTGGCACTGGGGTTCGTGCTGGTCGGCGCGGACGCGGTCACGGTCGGCGTCGCGACGGCCGCCGCCCTGTACTTCCACAGCCTGTTCGGGCCGATCACGACGGCACTGGCGCTGGTCGACGACGCGCAGGCGGCCGCGGCCAGCCTCGCGCGGCTGATCGGCGTCGCCGACCTGCCGGCCGAGGCGTCGCCCGCGCGGCCGTCGCGGCCGGTGGACGCGTCGGTGAAGACGGCGGGGATCGGGTACTCCTATGTGGACGGTCACCCGGTGCTGCGCGACGTCGACCTGGGTGTCGCACCCGGCGAACGGGTGGCGCTGGTGGGCGCGAGCGGGGCCGGGAAGACGACGCTGGCCAAGCTGATCGCCGGCATCCACCGCCCGGACACGGGATCGGTGACGCTGGGCGGCGTGCCGCTGGAGGAACTGGGACCGGAGGCGACGCGGCGGACGGTGGGGCTGATCAGCCAGGAGGTCCACGTCTTCGCGGGCACGCTGGCCGACGACCTGCGGCTGGCCCGCCCGTCGGCCACCGACGCCGAACTGCGGGCGGCGCTCGCGAAGGTCGGGGCGCTGACGTGGGTTTCTTCGCTGCCGGACGGGCTGGCGACGGTGGTCGGCGAAGGCGGTCACCAGCTGACGGTGACGCAGGCGCAGCAGCTGGCCCTGGTCCGGCTGGTGCTGGCGGACCCGCCGATCGCGATCCTCGACGAGGCCACGGCGGAGGCGGGCAGCGCGGGCTCGAAGGTCCTGGAATCGGCGGCCGCGGCGGCCCTGGAGGGCCGGACGGCACTGGTGGTCGCCCACCGCCTCACCCAGGCGGCGGCGTCGGACCGGATCGTGGTCCTCGACGAGGGCGCGGTCGTGGAGTCCGGAACCCACGACGACCTGGTCGCCGCGGGTGGCCGGTACGCGAACCTGTGGGAGGCGTGGTCCGGCCAGCGCGCCTGATGCCACGGTGCCGGCCGATCCCGGCCGGCACCGCGAACACGGTCAGGCGATGGCGAGCTGCCACTTCTGCCAGTTCGCCGGGGAAGTGCGCTCATAGGTCGAGATGTTGCCGCCGCCGCTCGGCGTGAGGTAGGTCCCGCCGGCGACGTTGCGCACCCGGAACGTGCCGATCAGGTCGGGCTCGACCTGCCACTGCTGCGCCGGGTCGTCCGAGGCGCAGGTGCTCACCAGATCGACGCGCGGCGATCCGGACGACCCGGTGCGCAAGCAGGTGCCGGTGGTGAGGTTGCGCAGCTGGACCACGCCCCCGCCGAGCTCGACCCGCTGGAACTTCTGTTCCGCCGCGGCGGCGCAGTCGGCCTGCTTCGCGGCGGTGCCGACGGCCGCGACGCACTTGTGTTCCGACACGCTCTCGATCCGGACCACCCGGCCGCTGGTGTCCGGCGGCGGGACCGGCGCACTCCCGGTGACCCGGAACTGCCACCGCTGGTAGTCGCTGCGGCCGGCGTTCTGCAGGAAGACGCCGAAGTTGTCGTACAGGACGGTGTCGGCCACCCGGCCCGTCTTGGCGTGCGTCAGCTTCTCGCCGGCGAGCACCCAGTACTGCTCCGCGTCCTCGTCGTCGCATTCGTAGCGGACGACGTTGTCGATTCCTTTCACGCAGGTTCGGTCGCCGAGGTTGCGGAGAATCACTTTCTCGCCGTCCACGGGGATGCGCTCCCACTGCTGGGTTTGGGCGCCGGTGCAGGTCTCCACCGTCACCCAGGCATAGGTCGGCGCCCCGACGCCGAGGCATTTGCCCATGGCGACGTTCTTGATTTCGAGCGTCTGATTGGTTTCCGCCATCGCCGGAGCCGTGACTCCCGTTCCCATTGCCCATGCTGCCGCGATGACGACGAAGATGCGCGATCCGAGTTTCACCCGGCGGACGATAGCGACCCCGCGAGGAAGGGGGACACCGAATTGATTCGTGACAGGGCTGAATGGACGACACGCCGGGAGCCATTCGGCTTCCGGCGTGTCGTGCGGGAGGGTGGTCAGGCGTCCATGGCGTCGGCCAGGGACTTGGGGCGCATGTCCGTCCAGTTCGCTTCCACGTAGTCCAGGCACTCCTGGCGGGAAGACGGGCCGAAGGCGACCGTCCAGCCCGCCGGGACGTCGACGGACTGCGGCCACAGGCTGTGCTGGTTCTCGGCGTTGACCAGCACCAGGTACGTCCCGGCCGGGTCTTCGAACGGGTTGGTCATCGCGGGCCTCCTCAGGCGGTGATGTCCGTGCGGGCACCCTTGACCAGCGCGGTCAGCTTCTGGATGACCGGCGTGGCGAGCAGGTGGTTGAACCGCGGCTCGGCGGACCAGTCGCCGAGCTGGTTCGCCTTCACCGCGGGCAGCTGGTTCCAGGTCGGGAACTGCGTCATCTGGGCGCGCGGCATCGCGTACGAGCGCGAGTCGGTCAGGATCAGGTCGGCCGGGTACTTGCCCGCCTGCTCCCAGGACAGCTGCTCCCAGTAGTCCTCGCTGCCGCCGCCGGAGACGATGTCCAGGCCGAGCTCGCGGTAGTACGCCAGGTCGGCGAAGAAGTCCGGCTTGGCGATGTACAGGCCGTCCTTGTCGCCGTAGAGCACCAGGACCTTCAGTCCGGCCTTCTCCTTGGCCGCCGCGCGCAGCTCCTCGGACGCCTTGTCGAAGTCCTCCTTGGCCTTCTTCATGGTGTCCGAATTCGCGTCGCCGCCCAGGGCGACGGCCAGCTGCGCGTAGCGCTCGATCACCTTGGGCAGCGTGACCTTGTACTCCGACAGCGCGACCACCGGCGCAACCTGCTGCACCTTGGGGCCGAGGTCGCCGGTGAGCACCCACATGTCCGTCGGCTTGGTGCCGGTGAGTCCGGTGACGACCAGGTCCGGCTTGAGGGCGGCGAACTTCTCCATGCTGAAGTCGTCCCACGCGTTGCCGACCGAGGTGACGGCGTTCAGGTCGATGTTGCCGGCCTGGATCTCCTTGCCGCCGTCGGCGGTCTTCTGCGGGCCGAACACGCCGACCGGGCGGACGCCGTAGTCCCAGAGCGCCGCGGCCGAGCTGGCGTAGGCCACCACCCGCGTCGGACGCTGGTCGCGCGCGGCCTTCTGGCCGCGGTCGTCGGTGAACTCCCACGGGCCGGAAGAGCCCGCCGCCGGCTTGTCGCCGCCGCTGCCGCACGCGGTGAGGGCCGCGGCGGCCGCGAGGCCACCCGTCCCGATCAGGAAGCCACGCCGGCTGAGCCCGGCATTGGGGAACACGGACATGAGCACCTCTCGCAGACCAGCAGTTACTTAGGCATACCTTATTTAGGTAAGCCTCTCAAAAGCAACTGTGTCAGCGCCCACGGCCGGACAGCTGCCCGACCGCACCCGGCACCGGCTCGGCCGGGTCGTGTCCGAGGTGGACCTGCCGGTTGTCCGCGTCGACGTGCACCACCCGCGGCCGGTGCCCGGCGCGCTCGGCCTCCTCCACCTGGGCGTAGGTGATGATGATGACGAGGTCGCCGGGGTGCACCAGGTGCGCGGCCGCGCCGTTGACGCCGATCACGCCGGACCCCGGCTCGCCGGTGATGGCGTAGGTCTCCAGCCGGGCGCCGTTGGTGATGTCGACGACCTGGACCTTCTCGCCTTCGACGATGTCCGCGGCGGCCATCAGGTCGGCGTCGATGGTCAGCGAGCCGACGTAGTGCAGGTCGGCCTGGGTGACGGTGGCGCGGTGGATCTTGGCGTTCATCAGGGTGCGCTGCACGACTGGTCCTCGTCTCGGGTCACCAGCGCGGCGAGGCCCGCCGCGGTGGGGGTGCGGAAGAATTCGGCGATCGGCAGCTCGGTCCCGAACCGCTCGGTGATCCGGTTGCGCAGGACCACCAGCAGCATCGAGTGGCCGCCGAGGGTGAACAGGTCGTCGTCGGCGCCGACGGCGGCGACGTCCAGCACCTCCGCGAAGATCTCGCAGAGAGCCTTTTCCAGCGGCGTTTCCGGCGCCCGCCCGCGCGTGGAGAACTCCGGCACCGGCAACGCCGCCCGGTCGAGCTTCCCGTTGCGTGTCACCGGGAACGCGTCCAGGGGCACGATCGCCGCGGGCACCATGTACTCCGGCAGTGACCGGGCCAGGAACTCCCGCAGCTCCCCCGGATCCGCGGTCGCCGGGGTCGTGTAGGCGACCAGCCGCTCCTCGCGGACGACGACCAGTGCCTCCGTGACGTCGTCGTGCCGGGTCAGCGCCGTCTCGATTTCGCCCGGCTCGATGCGGAAGCCGCGGATCTTGACCTGGTCGTCGGTGCGGCCGAGGTACTCCAACTGCCCGTCCGGCCGCCAGCGCACCAGGTCGCCGGTGCGGTACATCCGCTCCCCCGGCTGATGCGGCGAAGCGACGAACCGTTCGGCGGTCAGCGCCGGCCGCGCGTGGTAGCCGCGGGCCAGCCCGGCGCCGGCCAGGTACAGCTCGCCCGGCACCCCGGCCGGGACCGGCGAAAGACCACCGTCGAGGACGTACGCGCGCGTGTTGTGCACCGGACGCCCGACCACCGGCCGGTCGGCGTCGCCGAAGCGGCCGACCAGAGCGTCCACAGTGGCCTCGGTCGGGCCGTAGAGGTTGTACGCCTCCGTGCCCGGCATCGACGACAGCGTCTCCCACAGCGCCTGCGAAACGGCTTCGCCGCCGACGCCGACGACACCGAGCGCACACGCGCCGTCCGCGATCACCCCGGCTGCGGCCAGCTGCGCGAAGTGCGACGGCGTGAGTTCGAGGAAGTCGAGCTCACGCTCGCGCACCACCGCCGCCAGCCGCGCAGGGTCGCGGCGGGTCTCGTCGTCGACGACGTGCACCTCGTGCCCGTCGAGCAGCCACAGCTGCGGCTGCCAGGACGCGTCGAAGAAGAACGCCCACGCGTGCCCGACCCGCAGCCGCCGCCCGCCCGCGGCGGCGACGGCCGGGCGGTAGAGCGTCTCGCGGTGGCTGTGGAACAGGTTGACCAGGCCCGAGTGCGGAACGACCACACCCTTCGGCTTGCCCGTCGAGCCGGACGTGTAGAGCACGTACGCCGGATTCGCCGGCGACGGCGGGGTGAGCGCCGCGTCACTGTCCACCATGTCCTCGACACACACCGCGCCGGGCACCACCGAAGCCAGTGAACGGCTGCTGAGGACCAGCGCGGGACCGGCATCGGCGAGGATCGCCGAGATCCGGTCCAAGGGCTGGTCCGGATCGATCGGCAGGTACGCCGCGCCCGTCTTGAACACGCCGAAGATCGCCTCGACGACCGCCGCCGACCGCGGCAGCACGAGGGCCACCACCTTCTCCGGACCCGCCCCCTGCGAAGCCAGCCACCGCGCGAGGCGGTCGGTCCGCGCGCCGAACTCCGCGAACGTGACGCTCGAGGTGGCGTCGCTGAGCGCGGTCGCGCCCGGGGTCGCCGCCACCTGGGCGGCCAGCCGGTCGACGACCGTCGGGGCCGAGAGCGTGAGCGGCGCCCCGGCACCCCACTCGTGCAGGATCCGATGCCGTTCCGGAGCGTCGAGGACGTCGATCCGGCTCAGCGGCCGGTCGGGGTCCGCGACGACCGCCGCCAGCACCCGGACCAGGCGCTCGGTGAGCGTCCGGGCGGTCGGCTCGTCGAAGAGGTCGAGGCTGTATTCGAGGTCGCCGTCGATGCCCTCGGCCGTCTCGACCAGGTCGAACGACAGGTCGAACTTCGCCTGCCGCAGCCCGGTGTCCCGGTAGGCCGCGTCCAGGCCGAGCAGTCGTTCCGGCTCCGAACCCGAGTGGTAGACCGCGAGCATGACCTGGAACAGTGGGTGCCGGGCCAGGGACCGGGGCGGGTTGAGCAGCTCGACGAGGTGCTCGAACGGCAGGTCCTGGTGGGCGTAGGCGGCCAGGTCGGCCTCGCGGACGCGGTCCAGCAGCTCGCGGAACGTCGGGTCGCCGCCGGTGTCGGTCCGCAGTACCAGGGTGTTGACGAAGAAACCGGCGAGGTCTTCCAGCGCGTGGTCGGAGCGGCCGGCCACCGGGGTGCCGAGGGGGATGTCGGTGCCGGCGCCGAGCCGCGTCAGCAGGGCGGCCAGTGCCGCCTGCAGGACCATGAACGTGCTGGTGTCGCTGCGGTGGGCCAGCTCCCGCAGTCCTCGGTGGACGGACGCGGGCACGGTGAACGGCACGGCGGCGCCGCGGTTGGTCGACCGCGCCGGCCGCGGCCGGTCGGCCGGGAGCGCCAGCTCGTCCGGGATCCCGGCCAGGGTGTCCCGCCAGAACGCCGCCTGGCGGCCGAGGAGGCTGTCCGGGTCGTCGGCGCGGCCGAACATCTCCCGCTGCCACAGCGTGTAGTCCGCGTACTGCACCGGCAACGGCGTCCATTGTGGACGCTCGCCGCGGAGCCGGGCCGCGTAGGCGGTGCCGAGGTCGCGCTTCAGCGGCGGCAGCGACCAGCCGTCGCCCGCGATGTGGTGCACCAGCAGGACCAGGACGTGCCGGTCCGGTCCGGCCGAAACCAGGGTCACCCGGATCGGGATCTCCGCGTCGAGGGTGAAGCAGTACGACGCCGCCGCGGTGACGCGCTCGTCGAGGTCGGCTTCGGCCACGGATTCGGTGACCAGCACCGGGACGGCCCGGTCGAGCACGACCTGCCGCGGTGTGCCCCGCTCCTCGACCAGGAGGGTCCGGAGGACCTCGTGCCGGGCCACGACGTCCCCCAGCGCGGCCCGCAGCGCGTCGATGTCGACCGGGCCGGTCAGGTCCCACGCCCACGGGATGTTGTAGGTCGCCGACGGCCCGTCCAGGCGGTCGAGGAACCACAGCCGCTGCTGGGCGAACGACGGCGGCAGAACTTCCGGTCGCTCGGCCCGGGTCAGCGCGGGGCGCACGCCCCGGCCCGGGTCGAGGGCTTCGGCGAGCCGGGCCGGCGTCGGCGCGTCGAACACCGCCCGGATCGGCACCTCGACGCCGAGGAGCGCGCGGATCCGGCTGACCAGCCGCGTCGCCAGCAGGGAGTGCCCGCCGAGGGCGAAGAACCCGTCGTCCGGGCCCACCGACGGAACACCGAGGACGTCGGCGAACAGTCCGCACAGCGCCTGCTCGGCCGGGGTTCGCGCGAGCCGTCCGGAGGCGCGCACCTGCGGGTCGGGCAGGGCGGCGCGGTCGAGCTTGCCGTTGGCGTTCACCGGCAGCTCGGGCAGCACGACGATCGCCGACGGCACCAGGTACTCCGGCAGGTGCTCGGCCACCCGGGCCCGCAGCGCGCCGGGGTCGCCCGACGGCGCCACGTAGGCGATCAGCCGGTTCTCCCGGGCGAGCACGGCCGCGCGCGCCACCGAGGCGTCCGCCATCAGCACGGCCTCGACTTCGCCGGGCTCGACGCGGAAGCCGCGGATCTTGAGCTGCTGGTCGGCGCGGCCGAGGAACTCGTACGCCCCGTCGGCGCGGCGGCGGACGAGGTCGCCGGTGCGGTACATCCGTTCCCCCGGCTGGTGCGGCGAGGCGACGAACCGTTCGGCGGTGAGCGCCGGACGGCCGAGGTAGCCCCGGGCGAGCCCGGCGCCGGCGAGGTACAGCTCGCCGCGCACGCCCGGTGGCACCGGGCGCAACGCGGCATCGAGGACGTACGCGCGGGTGTTGGCGATCGGCCGTCCGATGGCCACCGGCCCGCAGACCTGGGCCAGGCTGTCGCCCGCGACTTCCGAGCAGCCGTAGAGGTTGACCAGTTTCGCCGACGGCCACCGGGCCGCGACCTTCTCGGCCAAGGCCTCGGAAAGGGGCTCGCCACTGGTGATCCAGGTGGTCACCGAATCGAACGCCCCGGCCGGGGCGTCCTCGGCGAAGGTGTCGAGGAGGCTCGGGACGACGGTGAGCACCTGCGCCACGGTCTCGCGCACGAATTCGGCCAGCTCGAGAGGGTCGGTGGCCGTCGTGTCGTCGGCGAGGACCACCGGGTCACCCGCGACGAGCCCGCCGAGCAGTTCGGTGGAGCCGTCGATGAACGTCAGTGCGCTCTTGGCCATGCGCACGCCCTGGGCGAGTTCCCGGCCCCAGTGCAGCCGGTTGGCCAGCGCCCGCTGGGTGCCGGCGACCGCCTTCGGACGTCCGGTCGAGCCGGACGTGAAGATCACGTACGCCGGGTGGTCCGGGTGGATCGTCGGCCAGGCCGGTTCGGGCCCGGTGTCGCCGGGCCGGACGAGCCGGTCTCCGAAGCCGTCCGACGCGATGACGAGGTGCGGTCCGGCATCGGTGAGCATCAGCTCGATGCGCCCGGCCGGGTGGTTCAGGTCCAGGGGGAGGTAGGCGGCGCCGGTCTTGAGCACCGCCAGAAGGGCGACGACCAGGTCGACCGACCGCGGCAGCGCGACCGCCACCACGCGTTCCGGGCCCGCGCCGCGCGCGAGCAGCGCCCGGGCGAGAGCCGTGGCCCGGGCGTCCAGCTCGGCGTAGGTGAGCCGCTCGGAGCCGAACACCAAGGCCGGCGCGTCCGGCGTTCGCGCGACCTGGGCCGAGAACAGCTCGGCGGCCGTCTCCGCGGGCAGCGGGGTCGCGGGGTCGGCGGCCGGCTGGTCGTGCTCGGCGGCGGTGAGCAGGTCGACCGCCCCGATCCGGGTGTCCGGGTCGGCGACGACCGCGGCCAGGAGCGTCCGGAGCCGCCCGAGGATCGCCTCGACGGTCGTGCGGTCGAAGACGTCGCTGTTGTACTCGGCCGTGCCGCGGATCCCGGCCTGGTGCCCGGGCCGTTCGCCGACGAAGAACGTCAGGTCGGCGCGTGCAGTACCGGTGCGGACCGGCTCCTCCACGACGGTGAGACCCGGCAGCACGAGGTCGGCGACGGCGTTGTTCTGCCAGGCGATCATCGTCTGGAACAGCGGGTGGTAGGCCAGCGACCGCGCCGGGTTGAGGGCTTCGACCAGCCGCTCGAACGGGACGTCCTGGTGGGCGTAGGCGTCGAGGCTGCGCTCCCGCACCCGGGCCACCAGGTCGCGGAACGACGGATCACCGCCGGTGTCCACGCGCAGCACGAGGGTGTTGACGAAGAACCCGACGAGGTCGTCGAGGGCGGCGTCGGTGCGGCCGGCGATGGACGTGCCCAGCGGGATGTCGGTGCCCGCGCCGAGCCGCGTGAGCACTGCGGTCAGCCCGGCGTGCACGACCATGAACACGCTGGCCCCGCAGGCGCGGGCCAGCTCGACGAGTCCACTGTGGAGCTCGGCGTCCCAGCCGAAGGCGAACTGTTCGCCGCGGTAGGACGCCTCCGCCGGGTGCGGCCGGTCGGTGGGCAGCTCGATCCGTTCCGGCAGCCCGGCGAGGGTCTCCCGCCAGTAGGCCAGCTGCGGCTCGATCACCGGCTCGCCGAGGACGTCCCGCTGCCACAGCGTGTAGTCCGCGTACTGCACCGGCAATGGCGTCCACTGCGGACGTTCACCGCCGCACCGCGCGGTGTAGGCGGTCGCGAGGTCCCGCCACAGCGGCGCGGTCGACCAGCCGTCGGAGGCGATGTGGTGGAACACCAGCACGAGGACGTGCTCGCGGGCGCCGAGGCGCAGCAGCTGCGCCCGCAACGGCAGCTCCGACTCCAGTGCGAACACCGTGCCCGCCGCTTCCGACACCGCGTCGGCGAGGGCGGCCTCGGTCACCGTGCGGACCGGCAGCGGGATCGTGACGTCGTCGAGGACGTGTTGCCGGGCTTCGCCGTCGATCTCCGGGAAGACCGTGCGCAGGGCTTCGTGGCGGTCCACCACGTCGGACAGCGCCGTGCGCAGCGCGCCGACGTCGAGGACGCCGGTCAGCCGGACCGCCGTCGGCATGTTGTAGGTGGCCGACGGGCCTTCGAGGCGGTGCAGGAACCACAGCCGCTGCTGGGCGAACGACAGCGGCAGCACGTCCGGCCGCGGGTCGGCGCGCACCAGCGCCGGCCGGGCCGAGGTGTCCGAAGTGGCCAGCGACGCCGCCAGCCCGGCCACGGTCGGTGTCTCGAACACCGACCGGACCTGCAGTTCGACGCCGAAGACCGCGCGCACCCGCGCGACCAGGCGGGTCGCCATCAGCGAGTGCCCGCCGAGGGCGAAGAAGTCGTCGTCGACGCCGATCGACGCGGTGTCGAGGACCTCGGCGAAGAGACCGCACAGGACTTCCTCGACCGGGGTCCGCGGGGCGCGGCCGGCGGTGACCGCCTGCTTGCCGGGGCTCGGCAGCGCGCGCCGGTCCAGCTTGCCGGACGCCAGCAGCGGCAGCCGGTCGAGCACCACGAACGCCGAGGGCACCATGTACTGCGGCAGCCGGTCGCGGACGTGCGCGCGCAGGGCCGTGACCAGCGCGCTCGTGTCCCGCTGCCCGGACGGGTGGTTGCCGAGCGTGTCGAGGGCGGCCCGGACCGGGCGGCCGCGGTGGATCCGCTGCGGCTCACCGGTGGTGAACACGACTTCCAGCTCGCTCTCGTCGGCGGTGAGGGTGGCGTACACGCGGTAGCCGTGCCGCTCGCCGAGTTCGTGCAGCGTCTCGGGGTCGACTCCGGACCGCTCCGCCAAAGAGGACAGTGCGGTCTCGGCGTCGCCCGCGGCCAGCGCGGCGACGGCGGCGAGTTCCCCGGACAGCCGGGCGTTGGGCACGCCGGTCACGCGCAGCCGGGCCGGCCGGGCGGCCAGGGCCGGTTCCAGCTCGTCCAGGGCGACGACCTGCTCTTCCGGAGTGTCGGGGCGCGGTGCCTTGCGCAGGACGACGTCGTAGCGGTGGCGGGTCAGCTCGTTGTGGGCGTGGCCGCGCTTGACCCACACGTCGACGTCGCCGAAGCCGTCGAGTTCCAGGGCCCGGAAGAAGTCCGGGTCGAGGACCAGCTCGCCCTCGCGCGCGATCGCCTGGTCCACCGCGGCGACGTCCCGGCGGCCGTGGCGCAGTTCGGTCGCGGTCCGGAACGCCCGCAGCGACCGGAGGTTCCGGATGTCGCCGAGGAAGATCACGCCGCCCGGCCGGACGTGCGCCGCGGCCGTGCGGAGGACTTCGGCGAGGTAGCCGACGCTCGGGAAGTACTGCGCGACCGAGTTGATGATCACCGTGTCGAAGTCCGGCAGCTCGCCCAGGTCGTGGGCGGGCCGCGCGGCCAGGTGGACCTTGCTCGCCAGGGGCGTCGCCGCGAGTTCGCGCCGCAGGTTGGCGATGGCCTTTTCGGACAGGTCGACGCCCCAGTACTCCTCGGCGTCCGGCGCGATCCGCGACAGGATCAGGCCGCTGCCGACACCGATCTCCAGGACGCGCTTCGGCCGCAGTGAGCGGATCCGGTCGATCGTCGCCGCGTGCCACTCGCGCATCTCGGCGAGGGGGATCTCCGAGCCGTCGTAGCTGGAGTTCCAGCCGGTGAAGTTCTCCTCCAGCCCGCCGGAGGCGGCTTCGGTGAAGACGTTCTCGTGCAGCTCACGCCACTCGCCGACGTGGTCCAGCTCGGCTTCTTCGTCGCGCCCGGCCGCGGGCACGGCGTAGGCGATGAGCCGCCCGTCCTGGGCGACGACGACGGCCTGCCCGACGGCCGGGTGCTCGGCCAGCACGGATTCGATCTCGCCGAGCTCGATGCGGTAGCCGCGGATCTTGACCTGGTCGTCGGCCCGGCCGAGAAACACCAGCCGCCCGTCCGGCAGCCACTTGACCAGGTCACCGGTCCGGTACAGCCGCCCGCCGGAACCGAACGGGTCGGCCACGAACCGCTCCGCCGTCAACCCCGGCCGCCCGAGATAACCGCGGGCCAAGCCGGAGCCCGCGAGGTACAGCTCCCCCACCACCCCGGGCGGCACCGGCCGCAGCCCGGCGTCCAGGACGTACGCGCGGGTACCCGGATCGGGGACGCCGATCGGGACGACCGTCGCGTCCGCCAGCTCGGCGGGGTCGCTCTCGCCGAGGGTCGAGTTGGTGGTCGCTTCGGTCGGGCCGTAGGCGTTGAACATCCGCCGCCCCGGCGCCCAGCGGCGCACCAGCTCGGGTGACACGCGTTCGGTGCCCGCCAGCAGCACGCTGTCCCGCGGCAGGTCGAGGTCCGACGGCAGGGCGTCGAGCAGGGCCGGCGGGAGGATCATGAAGTCGACGCCGTGGGCGTGGGCGTACTCGGTGAGCGCCGGGCCCGCGACCCGCCGCTCGGCCGGGACCACGACCAGACGGCCACCCGAGAGCAGGCCGAGGCAGAGGTCCCAGAAGGCGACGTCGAAACTCGGCGACGCGAACTGCAGCACCCGGCTGTGCGGGCCGACGCCGAAGCGTTCGACCTGGGTGGCGACCAGCTTCGCGACGCCCGAGTGCTGGAGGACGACCCCCTTCGGCCGCCCGGACGAGCCGGACGTGTAGAGCACGTACGCCGCGTTCTCCGGCACGATCGCGACCTGCGGGTCCTCTGTGGACGCCGTCTCGAGTGCCGGGTCGTCCAGGAGCACCCGGGGCAGCGCCGCGGGCAGTTTCGCCTCGACGTCCCGGGTCGTCACCACGCAGACCGGGGCCGCGTCCTCGACCATGAAGGCGATCCGGTCGCCCGGGTAGTCGACGTCGATCGGCAGGTACGCGGCACCGGCCTTGAGCACCGCCAGCTCCGCGACGATCATCTCCGCCGACCGCGGCACGGCCAGCGCGACGACCCGCTCCGGCCCGGCACCGCGGGCGAGCAGCAGGTGCGCGAGGCGGTTGGCGCGGGTGTCGACCTCGGCGTAGGTGAGTTCGACATCCTCGAAGACGAGCGCCACCGCGTCGGGCGCCTCGGCGACACGGCGGGCGAACAGGCCCGGGAACGTCTCGGTGCCCGCCGGGTCTCCGGACCCGGCCCATTCGGTGAGCACCCGGTCGCGCTCGTCGCCGTCGAGCAGGTCCAGGGCCCCGACCGGGCGGTCCGGCTCGGCCACGGCCGCGCGCAGCAGCACTTCGAGGCGGCGCAGGATGGCGTCCGCGCCGGCGTGGTCGAAGACGTCGGCGTTGAACTCGAGGACCCCGGCGATGCCGGCGTCGCGCTCGGTCAGCGAGATCGACAGGTCGAACTTCGAGGTCCCGGTGGTCACCGGCACCTCGGTGACGGCCAGGCCGGGCAGCGTCGCTTGCGCGCGGACGTTGTTCTGGCCGGCGATCATCACCTGGAACAGCGGGTGGTACGACAGCGACCGCGCCGGGTTGAGCAGCTCGACCAGGCGCTCGAACGGGACGTCCTGGTGGGCGTAGGCGTCGAGGTTGCGCTCGCGGACCCGGGCCAGCAGCTCCCGGAACGTCGGCTCGCCGCCGGTGTCCACGCGCAGCACGAGGGTGTTGACGAAGAACCCGACGAGGTCGTCGAGGGCGGCGTCGGTGCGGCCGGCGATGGGCGAGCCGATCGGCACGTCCGTGCCCGCCCCGAGGCGGGTGAGCAGGGCGGCGAGGGCCGCGTGCACGACCATGAACACGCTGGCGCCGCTCTCGCGGGCCAGTTCGGCCAGGTGCGCGTGGAGCCCGGCGTCCCAGGTGAAGGTGTGCAGCTCGCCGCGGAAGGTCGCGGTCGCCGGGTGCGGCCGGTCCAGCGGCAGCTCGATCCGGTCGGGCAGGCCGTCGAGGGCGTCCCGCCAGTAGTCCAGCTGTGCGCTCAGCACGCTGTCCGGATCGTCTTCGCGGCCGAGCAGATCCTGTTGCCACAACGTGTAGTCCGCGTACTGCACGGGCAGTGGCGTCCACTGTGGAGCCTCGCCGGACCGGCGGGCGGCGTAGGCGGTGGCGATGTCACGCCACAGCGGCGCCATCGACCAGCCGTCGGAGGCGATGTGGTGGAACACGAGGGCGAAGACGTGCTCGCGAGCACCGAGCCGCAGCAGCTCCGCGCGCATCGGCGCGTGCCGCTCCAGGTCGAACGAGCCGCGGACCAGACCGGTCAGGGCCGCGTCGACGTCGGCGACCTCGCGGACCGGGAGGTCGACCTCGCCGGGCGGGAGGATGTCCTGGCAGGGCACGCCGTCCCGCTGCGGGAAGCGGGTGCGCAGGGCCTCGTGGCGGGCGACCACGTCCGACAGCGCCCGGCGCAGCGCTTCGACGTCGAGGTCGCCGTCGAGCCGCATGACCAGCGGGACGTTGTAGGTGGCCGACGGCCCTTCGAGGTGGTGCAGGAACCACAGCCGCTGCTGGGCGCCGGACAGCGGGACGAAGTCCGGGCGGCGCGCGGGGACCAGCGGCGGCCGGGCAGTGCCGCGGGCGGTGGCGAGCGCCTCGGCCAAGCCTGCCGGGGTCGGCGTCTCGAAGACTGCCCGCACTTCGAGTTCGGCGTTCAGGGTCGTGCGGACGCGGGCGATCAGCCGGGTGGCCAGCAGCGAGTGCCCGCCGAGAGCGAAGAAGCTGTCGTCCGGCCCGACCCGCGGCAGGCCGAGGACGTCGGCGAACAGCGCGCACAGCTGTCGTTCGACCGGTGTGCGCGGTTCGCGGTCCGAGACCGGCGCGCTCACGTCCGGGGCGGGCAGCGCACGGCGGTCGAGCTTGCCGTTCGCCGTCACCGGCAGCGCGTCGAGCACGACGATCGCCGAGGGCACCATGTGCTCGGGCAGCCGTCCGGCGGCGAAGGTGCGCAGGTCCGCCGGGAGCGCCGGGCTCCGGCGCGAGCGCCGCGGGTTGCCGGTGTAGCTCAGGATCGAGCCCGGGCCGGGGCGGAACGCCCCGGCCGGGTCGTCGGTGAACAGGACGTCGACCGAGCCGTCACCGGCTGCGGACCAGGTGACGACCGCACCGAGTGCGTACCAGTCCTCCGGATCCACGCCTTCCGTGAGCCGCCCGTTGGGGACGCCTTCGACGCGCAGGCCGTTGCGGCGGCGCGCGGCCACCTCCTCCACTGTGGACACATCGGTGCCCCACGTCAGCGTCTCGGCTTCCGCAGGTCCGGCGGCCCCCGGACGGAGGACGACGTCGTAGCGGTACCGGGTGAGTTCGTTGACCGCCCGGCCGCGCTTGACCCGGATGTCCGCGGCGACCCCGTCGATGCCCGCGAAGAACTCCGGTGCCACCAGGAGTTCCTTCTCCCGCAACAGCCGCTGTTCGACGTCACCGCCGCGGGCCTCGGCCACGGCGGTGTGGAACGCCCGGACCTGACGCAGGTCACGGACGTCCCCGACGAACAGCGAGCCACCCGGCGCCAGGAGGTCCAGGGCCTTGCGCACGACGTCGAGCAGGTAAGCCCCGCTCGGGAAGTACTGGACGACGGAGTTGAGCACGATCGTGTCGAAGAACCCCGACGGCAGGCCGGTGACGTCGGCGGCGTCGCCGGTGCGCAGCTCGACGCGCCCGGCGAGCGCCGGGTCGGCCGCGACCCGCTCCCCCAGCGACGCGATGACCTCGGCGGAGAAGTCCGTGCCCCAGTACGTCTCGCAGTCCGGGGCCAGCCCGGTCAGCAGCAGGCCGGTGCCGACGCCGATTTCCAGCACCCGCTTCGGCCGCAGCTCGCGGATCCGCGTGACGATCGCGTCCCGCCACTCGCGCATCTCCGCGCGCGGGATCGGTTCCCCGGTGTAGCTGGAATTCCAGCCGGCGAACTCGTCCTCGGCCGCCGAGTACATCGAGTCGTAGAGCTCACGCCACTCCCCGACCTGCTCGGTTTCCTCTTCGGCCGAGCCGGCGGTGTCGGCGGGCACGACGTACCCGACCAGGCGGACGTCGCCGGGCCGGTCTTCGCGGGCGACGACGACGGCGTGGGCGACGTCGTCGTGCGCGGCCAGGGTCGCGGCGATCTCGCCGGGCTCGACGCGGAAGCCGCGGATCTTGACCTGCTCGTCGCCGCGGCCGAGGAATTCGAGGACGCCGTCGGGGCGGAAGCGGGCGAGGTCGCCGGTGCGGTACATGCGCGTGCCCGGCGCGCCGAACGGGTCGGCGACGAACCGCTCGGCGGTGAGCCCGGCCCGGCCGAGGTAGCCGCGGGCGAGCTGGACGCCGGCCAGGTACAGCTCGCCGGGGGTGCCCGGCGGGACCGGGCGCAGGGCGGCGTCGAGGACGTAGGTGCGGGTGTTCCACACCGGACGTCCGATGGGGACAGAAGTGTCCTCGGTGGACGTCCTTTGTGCGGTGACGTCGATCGACGCTTCGGTGGGGCCGTAGAGGTTGTGCAGCTCGGTGTCGAGGACCTGACCGAACTGAGCGACGGCGTCCGGGGGCAGAGCTTCGCCGCTGCACAGGACCCGGCGCAGGCTCGTGCACTCCCCCGCCGCCGGTTCCTGCAGGAAGACCTGGAGCATCGACGGGACGAAGTGGACGGTCGTGATGCCGCGCTCGCGGATCAGCCGGGTGAGGTAGGCGGGGTCCTTGTGCCCGTCCGGCCGGGCGAGCACCTCGGTGGCGCCGGTGAGCAGCGGCCAGAGGAACTCCCACACCGAGACGTCGAAGCTGGACGGCGTCTTCTGCAGCACGCGGTCGTCGGCGGTGAGGCCGTACTCGTCCTGCATCCAGAGGAGCCGGTTGACGATCCCGGCGTGCGGGACGACGACCCCCTTGGGCCGGCCCGTCGAGCCGGACGTGTAGATGACGTACGCCGGGTTCTCCGGCCGGAGGACGACGTCCAGGGACGCGTCCGACACTCCGGCCAGGGTTTCGGGGTCGTCCAGAAGCAGGGCACCGTCGACGGCGGTCTCCGCGACGGCCAGCACCAGGGCCGGGGCGGCGTCTTCGAGCATGAACGCGATGCGGTCGGCCGGGTAGCCGGGGTCGAGCGGGAGGTAGGCCGCGCCCGTCTTGAGCACCGCGAGGATCGCAGTGACCAGGTGCGTCGAGCGGGGCAGGGCCAGCGCGACCACGCGCTCGGGCCCGGCTCCCCGCGCGGCCAGCACGCGGGCCAGGCGGTTCGATAAGGCGTCGAGCTCGGCGTAGGTGAGTTCCTCGTCCTCGAAGACCAGGGCCGGGTGATCGGGCGTGCGCGCGACCTGGGCGGCGAACAGCTCGGGCACGGTGACCGCGGGGACGTCCTCGACGGCTCCCGACCAGCTCTGTTCGAGGCTGTCGCGCTCGGCCGGGGTGAGCACGTCGAGGCTGCCCAGGCGGCGGTCCGGGGCGGCGGCGACCTGCCGGAGCAGGGTTTCCAGGCGGTCGAGCAGGCCGGTGACGGTCGTCCGGTCGAACACCTCGGCGTTGAACTCGGCCTGGCCGTGGAGGCCGTCGGCCCCCTCGGTGAAGGAGAACCAGAGGTCGAACTTGGCCGTGCCGGTGCCGACCGGCTGCTCGGTGACGGTCAGCCCGGGCAGCTCGACGCCGGCGCCGGGGGTGTTCTGCCAGGCGAGCATGGTCTGGAACAGCGGGTGGTGCGCCGGCGAGCGCGCCGGGTTGAGCGCTTCGACCAGCCGCTCGAACGGGACGTCCTGGTGGGCGTAGGCGTCGAGGCTGCGCTCGCGCACCCGGGCGACCAGGTCGCGAAACGCCGGGTCGCCGCTCGTGTCGACGCGCAGGACCAGGGTGTTGACGAAGAAGCCGACGAGGTCGTCGAGGGCGGGGTCGGTGCGGCCGGCGATCGGGGTGCCGATCGGGATGTCGGTGCCCGCGCCGAGCCGGGACAGCAGGGCCGTCAGGCCCGCGTGCACGACCATGAACGGGCTGGCGCCGCAGGCGCGCGCGAGGTCGGCGATCGCCGTCTGCAGCCCGGCGTCCCAGGTGAAGGTGAAGAAGCCGCCGCGGTAGGCCGAGACCGGCGGGTGCGGCCGGTCGAGCGGGAGCGCGATCCGGTCGGGTAGCCCGGCCAGGGTTTCCCGCCAGTAGGCGAGCTGGGCGGCTTCTTCGGTGTCCAGGAGGTCGCGCTGCCAGAGCGTGTAGTCCGCGTACTGGACCGGCAGCGGCGTCCACTGTGGAGCATCGCCGCGGAGGCGGGCGCGGTAGGCCGCGGCGATGTCCCGCCACAACGGGGACAGCGACCAGCCGTCGGCGGCGATGTGGTGGATCACCAGGACCAGCACGTGCCGCCGCGGGCCGGCGGTGAGCAGCTCGGCGCGCACCGGCACGCCGGCGTCGAGCTCGAACACCCCGCGTACGAGAGCGTCCACTTCGGAGTCCACATCGGACACGACACGGACGGCGAGCGCCACCGTCCCTTCGGGCCGGATCTGCTGGTACGGGACGCCGTCGACCACCGGGAAGACCGTCCGCAGGGCCTCGTGCCGGGCCACGACGTCGTTGAGCGCTTCGCGCAGCGCGTCGACGTCGAGCTCCCCGGCCAGCCGCATGACGAGCGGGACGTTGTAGGTCGCGGAGCCGCCTTCCAGGCCGTGCAGGAACCACAGGCGCTGCTGCGCGAACGACAGCGGCAGCCGCTCCGGCCGCTCGGTGACCCGCACCAGCGGGCGCCGCTCGCCGGCGGTGACCTCCCCGGCGAGCAGCTCCGCGAGCGCGGCCGGCGTCGGCGCGTCGAACACCGCCCGCACCGGTACCTCGGCACCGACGGCCGCGCGGATCCGCTGGATCAGCCGGGTGGCCAGCAGCGAGTGGCCGCCCAGGGCGAAGAAGTCGTCGTCCGGCCCGGCCTGTGGCACGCCGAGGACGTCGGCGAACATTTCGCACAGCAGCTGCTCGACGGGATTGCGCGGCGCGCGGCCGGGCCCGGCGGTGAACCGTTCCGGGCTCGGCAGGGCCTTGCGGTCGAGCTTGCCGGAGGCGAGCACCGGCAGTTTGTCGAGCACGACGAACGCCGACGGCACCATGTACAGCGGCAGCCGGTCCCGCACGTGCGCGCGCAGCGACGCCACGAGGGCCCCGGTTTCGCGGCGGGCCGCGGGGTCGTTGGCGTACGACCCCGGTGCACCCGTCGGCCGCACCGGGCGGTAGGCCGGGCCGTCTTCGCCCCTCGAGAAGACGGCTTCGAGGCCTTCGGCCGCCAAGGTGACCGCCACGCGGTAGCCGGCCCGCTCGCCGAGCGCGTACAGCGCTTCCGGGTCGATGCCGTCCCGCCGGTCGAGCGCGGCGGAGGCGGCCGAGGCGTCGCCGGTGTCCAGGGCGCGGACCGCGGCCAGCTCGCCGGCCAGGCGGGCGTCCGGGATCGCGGTGACCCGCAGCCGCTCCGGCGTCTCGGCGGCCAGGAACCGTTCCACCGCGTCGAGGCCGCCGAAGGCGACGACCTGCTCGTCCGCCGGTTCCGGCCGAGGTGCCTTCCGCAGCACGACGTCGTAGCGGTGGCGGGTCAGCTCGTTGTGGGCGTGGCCGCGCTTGACCCACAGGTCGACGTCCCCGAAGCCGTCGAGGCCGCGCGCCAGGGCCGGGAAGAAGTCCGGGTCGAGGACCAGCTCGCCCTCCCGGGCGATCGCCTGGTCCACCGCGGCGACGTCGGCCCGGCCGCGGTGCAGCTCGACCGCGGTCCGGAACGCCCGCAGCGAGCGGAGGTTCCGGATGTCGCCGAGGAAGATCGTCCCGCCCGGCGTGAGCAGGCCCGCGGCGGTCTTGACGACCTCGGCGAGGTAGTCCGCGCTCGGGAAGTACTGGGCGACCGAGTTGATGATCACCGTGTCGAACGGCGGCAGCTCCCCGAGATCGTGCGCGGGCCGGGCCGCCAGGTGCACCTTGTCCGCGAAGGGCATGCCGGCGACTTCGCGGCGGACGTTCTCGATGGCGCTCTCGGAAAGGTCGACACCCCAGTAGGTTTCGGAGTCCGGGGCGATCCGCGACAGGATCAGCCCGCTGCCGACGCCGATCTCCAGCACCCGCTTCGGCCGCAGGGCGCGGATCCGGTCGATCGTCGCCGCGTGCCACTCGCGCATCTCGGCGAGGGGGATCTCCGAGCCGTCGTAGCTGGAGTTCCAGCCCGCGAAGTTCTCTTCGATGCCGCGAGAACCGGCGAGCATCTCTTCGTGGACGTCGTGCCATTCGTCGACGTGCCCCTGCTCGGCCGCCGGGTCGCGGTCGGGCACCGGTACGGCGTAGGCGATCAGCTGCCCGTCCTGCGCGACGACGACCGACTGGCCGACCCGCGGGTGCTCGGCGAGCACGGATTCGATCTCGCCGAGTTCGATGCGGTAGCCGCGGATCTTGACCTGGTCGTCGGCCCGGCCGAGAAACACCAGCCGCCCGTCCGGCAGCCACTTGACCAGGTCACCAGTACGGTACAGCCGCCCACCCGAACCGAACGGGTCGGCCACGAACCGCTCCGCCGTCAACCCCGGCCGCCCGAGATAACCGCGAGCCAAGCCGGAGCCCGCGAGGTACAGCTCCCCCACCACCCCGGGCGGCACCGGGGCCAGGTGCGCGTCGAGGACGTACGCGCGGGTGCCGGGGTCCGGCACGCCGATCGGCACGGCCGAGCCGGGGGCGATCTCCGGGTCGCAGAGCCCGAGCGTGGAGTTGGTCGTGGCCTCGGTCGGGCCGTAGGCGTTGAACATCCGCCGCCCCGGCGCCCAGCGGCGCACCAGCTCCGGCGACACCCGCTCGGTCCCGGCCAGCAGCACGCTGTCCCGCGGCAGGTCGCAGTCCTCGGGGAACTCGGCGAGCAGGGCGGGCGGCAGGATCATGAAATCGACGCCGTGGGCGTGCGCGTACTCGGCCAGTTCCGGGCCGGGCACCCGGCGTTCGGCCGGGACGATCACCAGCCGGCCACCCGAGAGCAGCCCGAGGCACAGGTCCCAGAAAGCCACGTCGAAACTCGGCGACGCGAACTGCAGCACCCGGCTGTGCGGGCCGACGCCGAACCGCTCGGACTGCGTCGCGACGAGCTTCGCCACCCCCGCGTGCGAGACCACGACACCTTTGGGACGGCCGGTGGAACCCGACGTGTAGATCACGTAGGCGGCGTTGGCCGGGACGATCGCGGCGGCCGGGTCCGTCGCCGGGCCGTCGGCCAGGTCCACCTCGTCCAGCAGGAGGAGGTCGCCGTCGAAGCGGTCGGCGAGTTCGCCGGTCGTCACCACGCACACCGGGCGCGCGTCGGACACCATGAAGGCGATCCGTTCGGCCGGGTAGTCCTGGTCCAGCGGCAGGTACGCGGCCCCGGCCTTGAGCACCGCGAGCTCGGCCACGATCATCTCGATCGAACGCGGCACGGCGAGCGCGACCACCCGCTCGGGCCCGGCACCGCGGCCGATCAGGACGTGGGCGAGCCGGTTGGCGCGCGCGTCCAGCTCGGCGTAGGTGAGCTCCTCGTCTTCGAAGACGAGCGCGACGGCGTCCGGGTTTTCGCGGACGCGGGCCGCGAACAGCTCCGGGAACGTGGCCGGCGGAGTCGCCAGGTTCGTGGCGTTCCAGCCGGCCAGGATCTCGTGTCGTTCCTCGGCGGCCAGCAGGGCGAGCCGGTCGACCGGCCACTGTGGACGCTCGGTCGCCTCGGCGAGGAGGTGGCCCAGGTGGCCGAGCATGTGCTCCACAGTGGACTCTTCGAGCACGTCGGCGCGGTAGCGCAACCCGTCCGCGGTCAGGTTCAGATCCAGCGGCAGGTCCGTTTCGGCACCGAAGCCGACGTTGACGAGCAGCGAGCCCCCGCGACCGGGCTCGGGGTCCAGTTCGGCGACCAGGTCGGCGAAGGGCACCTCGTGCGCCAGCGCTTCCTCGCGCGCCTCGCGCACCCGGGCCACCACCTCGGCGAACCCGGGCGAGCCGCCCAGGTCCACCCGCAGCGGCACCAGCGAGCCGATTCCCAGCCGGACGTCGACGGTTCCCGCGTAGCGGGACAACAGCACCGTGAACGCCGCCAGCAGGGTCAACTCGTCGGCCTCCGGCACCGGGCGGCCGAGCACCACCGGGGCGGCGGGCTCCGCCGGGTACGGCCGGTCGACCGGCAGCGGCAGCTCCTCGGGCGCCGATGCGAGGCGGTCCCGCCAGAACCCGAGCCTCGACACCTGCTGCTGCACAGCGTCACCGTTGCTCACCGGTAGACCAGCCTCCCGCTGCTCACGGCGCCCCGATCGGAGCGCGAACTTAGGTGACCCTAACAAACGGATGGTGAGGATGCACTCCTGTACCATCGGTTAGCCTTACCTAAAATCAGTACCAGTCGGAGGTGCGGTGCGAACAGACCCCGGAGGGATCGCTCTCAGGCGACGCCCGCCACACACGGGCCGCGCACTCGGTCTGCTGGCCGCTCTCGGAGTGCTGGTTTTCCTCTGCTTGCTGAGCATCTGGCTGGGGTCGAAGGAGATTTCGTTCGGCGCCGTGTGGCAGGTGCTCCGGCACGACGACGGCTCGGCCGACGCGGTGATCATCCACAGTGTCCGGATGCCGCGGACCCTGCTCGCGGTGCTGGTCGGTGCGGCACTGGGCCTGTCCGGCACCCTCATGCAGGCCCTGACCCGCAACCCGCTGGCCGAGCCGGGCCTGCTCGGCATCAGCGCCGGCGCCGCGTTCGCCATCGTCTTCTCCATCACCGTGCTCGGCGTCAGCTCGCTCTACGGCTACGTCTGGTTCGCCTTCGCCGGCGCGCTCGCCGCGACCGTCGTCGTCTACTTCCTCGGCACCCGCGGCCGCAGCGGCTCGAGCCCGGTCAAGCTCGCCCTCGCCGGAGCCGCCGTGACGGCGCTGCTGGGCTCGTTCACCAGCGCGATGGTCCTGTCGGACCCGGTGGCGCTCAACCGCTTCCGGTTCTGGTCGGCCGGGTCGCTCGCCGGGGTCGACGGCGGTTCGCTGCTGCGGGTCCTGCCGTTCCTGCTCGCCGGGTTCGTGCTGGCGATCGCCAGCGGGCCCTCGCTGAACAGCTTGGCGCTCGGCGACGACGTCGCGGTCGCGCTCGGACGGCGGCTCGGCCCGCTGCGGCTGCGCGGCGCCTTGGCGGTCACGCTGCTGACCGGCGCTTCCGTCGCGGTCGCCGGCCCGATCGTGTTCCTCGGCCTGATCGTCCCGCACGCCGTGCGGTTCGTCATCGGGCCCGACCACCGGTGGCTGCTGCCCTACACCGCCGTGCTCGCCCCCTGCCTGCTGCTGGCCGCGGACGTCCTCGGCCGGACCATGGCGCGGCCCGGCGAAGTCCGCGCCGGTGTGATCGTCGCCTTCCTCGGCGCGCCGTTCTTCATCTGGCTGGTCCGCCGCCGCAAGCTGGTGGAGTCCTGATGAGCCTGCTGCAGCTGCGGCGTGACCGCGTCACCTTCCGCCTGGCGAAGCCCCCGGTGTCCGGGCAGGTCCGGTTCCGGCTGGTGGCCGTCTCGCTCGTGCTCGCCGTGCTGGCGTTCGCGTTATTCTGCGTGGGCATGACGATCGGGGACGTCCCGCTCGGCGTGTCCGACGTCCTGTCGGCGGTGTTCGGCGGCGGGGACAGCGGCACCGGGTACATCGTGCAGGAGCTGCGGCTGCCGCGGGCGCTGACCGGGCTGCTGGCCGGGCTGGCGTTCGGCGCCTCCGGCGCGGTGTTCCAGACCGTCACGCGCAACCCGCTGGCCAGCCCCGACATGATCGGGATCAACGCGGGCGCGGCCACGGCCGTCGTCGCCGGGATCTCGTTCGGCTTCGGCGGCGGCCTCGGCACCACCACGCTCGGCCTGCTCGGCGGGCTGCTGACCGGCCTGCTCGTGTACGTCCTCGCGTGGCGGCGCGGCACCACCGGCTACCGGATCATCCTGGTCGGCATCGGCATCTTCGCCATGTGCACCAGCCTGACCGACTACCTGCTCAGCCGCGCGCAGATCACCGAAGCGCAGGCGTCGATCGGCTGGCTGGTCGGCAACCTCGCCAACCGCGGCTGGGAGCACGTCGTCCCGCTGGCGTGCGCACTGGCGGTGCTGCTGCCGCTCGTGCTGGCCCTGTCCCGGTGGATGCGCACGCTGCAGCTCGGCGACGACGTCGCGGCCGGGCTCGGCACGCCGGTCCAGCCGGTGCGGCTGGGCCTGCTGCTGGCCGGCGCCGGGCTGGTCGCCTTCGCCACGGCTTCGGCGGGCCCGATCTCGTTCGTCGCGCTGACCGCACCGCAGATCGCGCAACGCCTGGCGCACCAGGCGTCCCCGCCGCCGGCCGCGTCCGCGCTGACCGGCGCGGTCGTGGTGCTGGGCAGCGACATCCTGGCCCGCACCGTCACCGCGTCCCCGCTGCCGGTCGGCATCGTGACCGGCGTGCTCGGCGCCCCGCTGCTGCTCTGGCTGCTGGCCAGGGCCAACCGATCCGGCTCCGGAGGCTGAGAAGATGACACCGTCGTTGCGGGTGCAGGACCTGCGCGTCGCCTACGCCGACCGGGTCGTCATCGACGGCCTCGACCTCGAGATCCCGCCCGGCCGGATCACCGCGATCGTCGGCGCGAACGCGTGCGGGAAGTCGACGCTGCTGCGCACGCTGGCCCGGCTGCTGACGCCGAAGTCCGGCGGGGTGTACCTCGACGGCCGGTCGATCCAGGACCTCCCCACCCGCCAGGTCGCCCAGCGGCTCGGCATCCTGCCGCAGTCCCCGGTGGCGCCCGAGGGCATGACGGTGGCGGACCTGGTCGCCCGCGGCCGCGCCCCGCACCAGAGCTGGTGGCGGCAGTGGTCCACATCGGACGAAGGCGCAGTCGCCGCGGCGCTGGCGGCGACTTCGCTGACCGAGCTGGCCGACCGTCCGGTGGACGAGCTGTCCGGCGGCCAGCGGCAGCGGGCGTGGATCGCGATGGCCGTCGCCCAGGCCACCCCGGTGCTGCTGCTCGACGAGCCGACGACGTACCTGGACCTGGCTCACCAGATCGACGTGCTGGACCTGGTGGTCGACCTCAACCGCGGCGAAGGCCGCACGGTGGTGATGGTCCTGCACGACCTCCCGCAGGCGTGCCGCTACGCCGACCACCTGATCGCGATGAAGCAGGGCCGCGTGGTCGCCGCCGGCGACCCGGCCTCGGTGATCACCGAGGAGCTCGTCGAGACCGTCTTCGACATCCGCTGCCGGGTCACCCCGGACCCGGTGAGCGGGACCCCGCTGGTCGTCCCGATCGGCAGGCACCACCCGGCACCGGTGCACCCGGTCTGATCCTCGGGCAAGCTGGCCCCATGTACGCGCTGCCCGAAAAGACCACCGGCTCCGAGCGTGAACTGCTCGAAGCCATGCTCGACCGCAACCGGCTCGCGCTCGTCGAGAACGCCAGGGGCCTGTCCGAAACCGACGCCCGGCGGCGGCTGGTCTCGTCGCTGACCACGCCGATCGCCCTGGTCAAGCACGCCGCCGTCGCCGAGCGCCGCTGGTTCCAGTGGCTGATCGCCGGGCTCGACGAGGCCGAGATCGACGGCCCGTCGACGCCGGGGGACCCCAGTTTCGTGGTGTCCGACGAGGAAACGGTCGACGACGTGATCGCCGAGTACGAGCGGACCAGCGCCCGCTCCCGCGAGCTCGCGGCCGGCTTCTCACTCGACGACCGGTGGACGCACCCGGTCGTCGGCGAGGTGACCCTGCGGTTCGTCTACCTGTTCCTGATCGAGGAATTCGCCCGTCACACCGGCCACGGCGACATCCTGCGCGAACAGATCACCGCGGGCTGACGGCGTGGCCCAGGTCGCCGAGCGGCTGCTGACGATCCCGCCGGAGGAGCTGCGCGTCGAGCGGCTCTGCGTGCTCGAGTGGTCCGACGGGCCGGTCGAGGGCTATCTCCGCATCGCCGAACCCGGATCGTGCTGGCACTTCGAGATCGTCGCGGCGGCGTACCGGGAGAACGGGCCGGACGAGCGGCAGTACGCGCTCTCCGCCGCGCCGGACGACGTCTTCGACCGGCTCGGGCGGTTCCTCGAACCGCCGTCGACCGGACGCGTCTGGGTGCCCACCGGATCGGGCGGCGCCGCGGCGAGCGGACGGGCACTGGACGACCTGAAGCAGGCCCTTCCCGGCCCGGCGCTCGTCGTGCGCTCGACGTACCTCTATACCGTCACCGCGGTGTGGCCGTTCAGCGGGCGCTGACCGCGAATTCCCCCGCGGGCTCCGCGACCACCCGCCGGTCCACGACGGACTGCAGGATCTCCCCCACCCGCACCGCGGTGTTCGACAGCAGCGACGACGTGATGCCGTGCGTGTGCTCCGTGCCGCCCTGCAGGTAGATCCCGCCGCGGACGGGCGCGTCCGTCACCAGCCGGTAGTCGCGTTCGACGCGCAGGCGGCCTTCGTCGTCCCGCAGGCACCGCGGGCCCAGCTCGCCGAGCAGCGGCGTCGGGTCCGCGGGCCGGTAGCCGGTGGCGTACACGACTGCGTCGGCTTCGAGGACCGTGCGCTCGCCGGTGGTCAGGGACTCGACCGTCACCGTTCCCGCGTCGGTCACCTCGGCCGGGCGCGAGACGTTGAACAGCCGCAAGCGCGGCACACCGAGGACCTTCTCGCGGTAGACCCGCCGGTACAGCTCGTCGATCAGGTCGATGTCGACGGCCGAGTAGTTCGTGGCGCCGTGGTAGCGCATCAGGCGGTCCTTGACCGGCTCGCCCGCGCGGTAGAACTGGTCGACGGCTTCGGGGTCGAAGATGCGGTTGGCGAACGAGCTGTCGTCGGCCGGGCTGTAGCCGTAGCGGGCGAACACCGCGCACACCTCGGCGCGGGGGAACTCGTCGTGCAGCAGCGCGGCGACCTCGGCGGCGCTCTGGCCGGCGCCGACCACGACGAACCGCTGGGGATCGCTCTCGCGCATTGCGTCCACCCGGAACAGCAGCTCGCTGTTGTGCCAGATCCGCGGCCCGGCCGTGACACCCTCGGGCAGCTGCGGCCGCAGACCCGTGCCCAGCACCAGGTTCCGGGCGCGCAGGGAGGACCCGTCCGACGCCCGGACGTCGAAGTACGCGACCTCCGCGCCGTCGTGGACCGGTGTCACCGCGACGACCTCGGTGCTGTAGGAGACGACGTCGTCGACCTTCGCCGCGGCCCACTCGAAGTAGTCGTGGAACTCCACGCGCAGCGGGAAGAGGTTCTTGTGGTTGATGAAGTCGACCAGCCGCCCGGCCGCGTGCAGGTAGTTGAGGAAGCTGAACTCGCTGGTCGGGTTCCGCATGGTGACCAGGTCCTTGAGGAAGGACACCTGCATGGTCGCGGTGTCGATCAGCATGCCGCGGTGCCAGCCGAAGCGCGGCTGCCGCTCGAGGAAGTGCGCGGTCACCGGCTCCCCGGGGCCCGAGTTGTGCTCGGCGAGGGCGATCGCCAGCGCGAGGTTCGACGGTCCGAAGCCCACGCCGACGATGTCGTAGATCGGGACCTCTGCACTCATGTTGCTCCCTCGCGCGCTCCGGTACGGTTCAGGGAACCCTAACCTAACTTAGGCGAGCCTCGCCTAGTACGTTCGTGGTGATGTTCGTCCCCCGATCATGAAAGGCACTCTCGAATGCGCGTGGCGATGTTCGGCTACCAGACCTGGGGGCACCGGACCCTGCAGGCGCTCATCGACGCCGGCCACGAGGTCGCGCTCGTGGTCACCCACCCGAAGAGCGACCACGCCTACGAGCGGATCTGGGCCGACTCCGTCGCCGACCTCGCCGCCGAGCACGACATCCGCGTGCTGCTGCGCAACCGCCCGGACGACGCCGAGCTGCTGGCCGAACTGAAGGCCGCCGACCTCGACCTGATCGTGGCGAACAACTGGCGCACCTGGCTGCCGCCGGAGATCTTCGAGCTGCCGCGCCACGGCACCCTGAACATCCACGATTCGCTGCTGCCGGCGTACGCGGGCTTCTCGCCGCTCATCTGGGCGATGATCAACGGCGAGCCCGAGGTCGGCGTCACCGCCCACATGATGGACGGCGAACTCGACGCCGGCGACATCGTGCTGCAGCGCGCGATCCCGGTCGGGCCGGCCGACACCACGACCGACCTGTTCCACCGCACGGTCGACCTCATCGCCCCGATCACCGCCGAAGCCATCTCGCTGATCGAGACCGGCTACACGCCGGTGCCGCAGGACCGGTCGAAGGCCAGCTTCTTCCACAAGCGCGCCAAGCGGGACAGCCTGATCGACTGGACGCTGCCGCCCGCGGACCTCGAACGGTTCGTCCGCGCGCTGTCCGACCCGTACCCGAACGCCTTCGCCTACCACCGCGGCGAGGAGCTGCGGATCCTCAAGGCGTCGGTTTCGCAGGGCCACTACGGCGGCATCCCGGGCCGGATCTTCATCCGCGAGGGCGACGGCGTGGTGATCGTCGCCGGGCCGCAGGCGCGCAGCGGCCGGGCGCCCGGCCTGCTCGTCGAGCGCGTCCGCACCGCCGACGGGACCGACCTGCCCGCGCACGAGTACTTCAAGACGATGGGCGGCTACTTGACCGACCGGCCGTGACCGGTCAGCGGGACATCCCTTGGCGGCGGGCGCGCCGGTGAGCAGGATGTCCCGCATGGCCGGGATCAGCTTCCTCGAGGACCACCGCACGTGGGTGCTCGGCGGGGGTTCGAGCACGTACGCGCTGCGGCTCGACGAGGACGACGTCCCGGTGCACGTCCACTGGGGACCGCCGCTGGCCGACACGGACGTGGCCGAGCTGGCCGGGAAATCGCTTCCGTGGTGGGACGGGTTCAACGACCCCAACGAAGGGCTCGACGAGCTCGCCGCCGACGGCGGCACCCGGTACTGGACGCCCGCCCTGCAGGTCCGGTTCGCCGACGGCACGCGGGCCCTCGAATGGCGGCACACCGGCTTCGAAGCGGCCGACGATCACTTGCGGCTGTTCTTCGCGGACCGGCACTACCCCCTGCGGATCACGCTGCACTACCGGCTGCGCGGCGCCGTCCTCGAACGCTGGACCGAGCTGAGCGCGGACACCGACGTCGAAGTGGTCCGGGCCGACTCGGCGACCTGGGCGCTGCCGGTTTTCGAGGACTACCGGCTCAGCCACGTCACCGGCCGCTGGGCGGCGGAGACGCAGTTGCACCGTTCGCCCGCGGCGCACGGTGAAACCGTGTTCGCGAGCCGCCGCGGGATCACCGGCCACCACGCGAACCCGTGGGTGATGGTCGACGACGGCACGGCGACCGAGCGCCACGGCGAGGTCTACGGCGTCGCGCTGGCGTGGAGCGGGTCGTGGCGGCTGACCACCACGCGCTCGTCGACCGGGCGGCTGACGGTGAGCGGCGGCTTCGGGCAGGACGGCGTCGTCCACCGCGTCGGGCCGGGGCGCCCGCTGGTCACGCCGGTTTCGGCCGGCCTGTACACGGACGGCGGGTTCGGCGCGGCGAGCCGCGCGTGGCACGCCTACGTCCTCGCGCACGTCCTGCCGCACCCGGAAGAGCTGCGGCCGGTGCTCTACAACTCGTGGGAGGCCACCGGGTTCGACGTCACCGAGGCCGGGCAGCGCGCCCTCGCCGAGCGGGCGGCCGCGCTCGGTGTCGAGCTGTTCGTGATGGACGACGGCTGGTTCGGCGCCCGCACCGGCGACCACGCCGGGCTCGGCGACTGGGAGGTCAACCGCGCGCGCTTCCCGGACGGGCTGAAGCCGCTGGTCGAGGCGGTGCACGGGCTCGGCATGCGGTTCGGGATCTGGGTGGAGCCGGAGATGGTGAACCCGGACAGCGACCTGTACCGGGCCCACCCGGACTGGGTGCTGCACCACCCGCACCGGCGCCGCTCGGAGCTGCGGCGGCAGCTGGTGCTCAACTTCGCGCGCCCGGACGTCGCCGCCTGGGCGCACGAGTGGCTCGACCGGCTTGTCGGCTCGCACGGCGTCGACTTCCTGAAGTGGGACATGAACCGGCCGTTCAGCGAAGCGGGCTGGCCCGGAGAGCCCGACCAGGACCGGCTGTGGGTGGAGCACACGCGGGCGGTGTACGCGCTGCTCGACCGGCTGCGCGCGGACCACCCCGGGCTGCGGATCGAGTCCTGCTCCGGCGGCGGCGGGCGGATCGACCTCGGCGTGCTCGCCCGCACCGACCAGGTCTGGACTTCCGACAACACCGACGCCCTCGACCGGCTGCGGATCCAGCACGGCTACGGCCAGCTCTACCCCGCCCGCGCGATGTCGGCGTGGGTCACCGACAACCCGAACTTCGTGACCGCGCGGTCGGTCCCGCTGCGATTCCGGTTCCACGTCGCCATGGCCGGCGTGCTCGGCCTCGGCGGCGACATCGTGCACTGGCCCTCCGAAGATCTCGCGCTCGCCCGGGATCTCGTCGCGCTGTACAAGGACGTCCGGCCGGTGGTGCAGCACGGCGCGCTGTACCGGCTCCGGCCGCCGGTCGACGACGGCGTCACCGCCCTGCAGTACGTCCACGGCGATCGCGCGGTCGTGTTCGCCTACCGGCAGTCCGCGCACTTCAACGCGCCGGAGCGGCCGCTTCGGCTCGACGGCCTCGACCCGGCCGCACGCTACCTCGATCCGGCTTCGGGCCGCGCGCACAGCGGGGCGGTGCTGCTCGCGCACGGCCTGCCCTTCGACTTGCCCGCCGGGGACTTCGCCAGCACCGTCGTCCGACTCGAACGCATAAAGATCTGATCTATCTCCCGCTTTCCGCGGTTCCCGTGGCGCCGGACGCTTGACATCGCCGAATAGGTCCGATGAAATGCGTCATACATCACATATGGTGGAAGGTGGCTTGGACATGAGACGGTCCCTGGCGCTGGGAGCAGCGGCGCTCCTGGCGGTGAGCGGGTGTTCGGTCGGCTCGAACACCGGCAGCGGCGGCGACGCGAAGATCACCTTCCTGACGTTCGAGACCCCGAACCTCACCCCGGCCTACTGGGACGCCGCGATCAAGCGCGTCACGGACAAGAACCCCGGCATCAAGGTCAAGAAGCTCGTCGCGCCGACCGCCGACGGGCGGACGTCGTACGCGAAGCAGCTGCTGCAGTCGGGGCAGTTCCCGGACGTGATGATCGCCGTGGACTCGGCCGGCTTCGCCGAAGCCGGCAACCTCTACGCGTGGACGCCCGAAGAGCTGAAGGACTTCCAGTTCCCGCAGGCCAACCCGGTGAACGGCAAGTACTACCAGCTGCCGGCCAACACCCAGACCATCCCGCCGGTCTACTACAACAAGAAGATGTTCGCCGACGCGGGCATCGCGGCGCCGCCGAAGACGTGGGACGAGCTGGTCGCCGACGCCGGCAAGCTCAAGGACAAGGGCTTCTCGCCGTTCACCATCGGCGGCGGCAAGGACGGCTTCCCGTCGTCGATGATCCTCTCCGGCCTGGTCAGCACCGAGGTCTACAACACGGTGCCGGACTGGCTCACCCAGCGCCGTGAGGGCAAGGTGAAGTTCACCGATCCGGCGTTCCAGCACGCGTTCTCGAAGCTCGCCGACCTCGCGGCGAAGGGGTACGTGGACAAGACCAGCGTCTCGCGCGACTACGCGGCGACCGAACAGGCGTTCCTCGACGGCCAGAGCGCGATGTACCCGATGGGCAACTGGTTCGCCGCCAACGCCGACTCGAAGAAGCACGACTTCGAGGTGGGCGTGTTCAACTTCCCCACCGAGGACGGCAAGCTGGTCGTCCCCGCCTACACCGGCGGCGGCATGATCGTCAACGCCAAGGCCGCGAACCTCGACGCGGCGCGGAAGTTCGCCCTCGGCTTCCAGCTCGACAAGGACCAGCTGGACGCTTCGGTGAAGGCCGACGGGCTGTTCCCGGCGATCAAGGGCTACACACCGCCGTCCGACGTCGGGCCGACGTTCAAGGCCGGATACGACCTGTATTCGCAGGCGGTGCAGCAGAACGCCGTGGTGCACGCCTTCCGGTGGGAGACGGCCGACGACGGCCTGCTGCCCGGGATGAAGGACAAGGTCGACCAGGCCGCGCAGGACGTGATCACCGGCCGCAAGCCGGTGGCCGACGCGTGCGCGTTCCTGGACACCGAGTGGGCGAAGGCGGGCTGACGTCCTTGACCGCCGTCGTCTCCCGTCCGGCCCCGCCCCGCCCGGTCGCGTCCCGCCGCCGACGGCGCCCGGTCCTGCCCCGGCTCACCCACTTCGCGTCGTTCGGCGCGCCGGGCGTGCTCGTGTACCTGTGTTTCGTGATGGCGCCGATCCTGATCAGCTTCGGGTACAGCCTGACCGACTACAACCCGTTCCACCCGCCGGTGAAGTTCGCCGGCTTCGCCAACTACCGGCTGCTGTTCACCGACTCGCAGTTCCTCACCGCGCTGCAGGTGACCACGATCCTGACGTTGATCGTGGTCATCGTGCCCAACCTGCTGGGCTTGGGGGTGGCGTTGCTGCTGGACCGGAAAGGGTGGCTGTACAACGCTTTGCGGAGCGTGTTCTTCACGCCGGTGATCCTCAGCTCGGTGGTGGTGTCGATCGTCTGGTCGCGCTTGCTCGACGACCGCGGGCCGCTGAATTCGCTGCTGCGGGCGCTGGGTGTCGAGCACCCGCCGGGCTGGCTGTCCGACCCGGACGTGGCGCTGTATTCGGTGGCGTCGATCGTGTGCTGGCAGATGCTCGGGTTCTGCGTGGTGGTCTACCTGGCCGGGCTGCAGGGCGTGCCCCAGGAGCTGCTCGAAGCGGCGGAGATCGACGGGGCGGGGCCGCTGCGCCGGTTCCGGGCGGTGACGTGGCCGCTGCTGGCGCCGTCGCTGACGATCAACACGGTGGTGCTGCTGATCTCGGCGTTCAAGACCTACGACTACGTCAAGGTGATCACCAACGGCGGCCCGGGTTCGGGCGCGACGGCCACCATCGCGTTCGACGTCCTGCAGACGGGCTTCGATTCCAACCACGTCGGTTACGCGTCGGCGATGGCGGTGGTGATGCTGGTGATCGTCGCCGTCGTCACGACGATCGTGCTGGGTTTCCTGCGCCGCCGGGAGGTGGACCTGTGACCCGCGCGTTGGCCCGCCCCACGGCGGCCGTCCTGGTCGGCGCGGTGTTCTTCGTGCCGCTGTACCTGGTGCTGGCGAACGTGTTCAAGCGGGGGGACTTGATCGCGAAGGAGCCGGCGTCGCTGCCGTGGCCGCCGACGCTGTCGAACATCCACGCGGTGCTGACCCGGCCGGACGGACTGTTCTGGGTGAGCCTGACGAACAGCATCGTGGTGACGGTGCTGTCGATCCTGGTGCTCGTGGTGCTGTCGGCGATGCTGGGCCACTACCTGGCGCGCTCGGGCAAGCGGTGGACGAAGGTGCTCACGCTCGTGCTGCTCGCCGGGTTGATGATCCCGCCGCAGGTGATCCTGATCCCGATCACGGACGTCCTGCGGATCACCCACCTGATGGCGACGGTGCAGGGGCTGATCCTGTTCAACGTCGGGTACTACGTGCCGTTCGGGGTGTTCGTGTTCACCGGGTTCATCCGCGGGGTGCCGGTGGAGCTCGAGGAGGCGGCGTTGCTCGACGGCGCAAGCCGGATGCAGGTGTTCTGGCGGGTGGTGTTCCCCCTGCTCCGCCCGGCGACGGCGTCGGTGTTGATCTTCTTGGGCGTGTGGATCTGGAACGACTTCATCGACCCGTTGATCATCCTCGGGCCGAGCCAGGGAACCACGATCACGACGGGGATCTACCGGTCGATCGGGCAGTACCAGGCGGACCTGGGGAGCGTGTTCGCGCTGATGTTCCTGGCTACGCTGCCGGTGTTGATCTTTTACCTGGCGTTGCAGAAGCAGTTCGTGAAGGGGTTGACGGGCGGGGCAACGAAGGGGTGAGCGGCGCTCTCGCGCGAGAGCACCGCTCCAACCTTGGAACAGTCAGCGCTCTGTTTCGAGAGCACTGCTCACCATGACTCCAGAGCGGCGCGCGCAGTTGAGAGCACTGCTCACACACCGGCGCGAGCAGCGCTCACGTCCGAGAGCACCGCTCACCAAAGCCCACTCCGCGCGAGCACCCCAGGCTCACAACTCGCTGACCTTGCCCCCGTCAACCACCAGCCGGCGCGTCACCTGCACCGCATCGAGCATCCGCCGATCGTGCGTCACCAGCAGCAACGTCCCCGGATACTTCTCCAAGGCCGCCTCCAGCTGCTCGATCGCCGGCAGGTCCAGGTGGTTGGTCGGCTCGTCGAGCACCAGCAGGTTCACCCCGCGCGCCTGCAACAGGGCCAGCGCCGCCCGCGTCCGCTCCCCCGGCGAAAGCGTCGCCGCCGAGCGCAGGACGTGCGCCGCCTTCAAGCCGTACTTCGCCAGCAGCGTCCGGACCTCGGCGTCGGCCAACTCCGGCACCTCCCGCGCGAACGCCGAAGCCAGCGGCACGTCACCCAGGAACAACCGCCGGGCCTGGTCGACCTCCCCGACCACCACACCCGGCCCGAGCGCAGCGGCCCCGGACTCCAGCGGAACCCGTCCCAGCAAAGCCGCCAGCAGCGTCGACTTGCCCGAGCCGTTGGCCCCGGTGATGGCGACCTTGTCCGCCCAGTCGATCTGCAGGTCCACCGGCCCGAGCGTGAACGACCCCCGCCGCACCACCGCGCCGCGCAACGTCGCGACCACCGCGCCCGCCCGCGGGGCCGGGGCGATCTCCATCCGCAGCTCCCACTCCTTGCGCGGCTCCTCGACGACCTCCAGCCGTTCGATCATCCGGTCGGTCTGCCGCGCCTTCGACGCCTGCTTCTCCGTCGCGTCGGCGCGGAACTTTCGGGCTGCCTTGTCGTTGTCGGGCTGCTTCCGGCGAGCGTTCTTCACGCCCTTTTCCATCCACGCCCGCTGCATCCGCCCCCGCGCCTCCAGCGACGCCTTCGTGTCGGCGTATTCCTCGTACTCCTCGCGCGCGTGCCGCCGGGCGACTTCGCGCTCCTCGAGGTACGCCTCGTACCCGCCGCCGTAGACGTTCACCTGCTGCTGAGCCAGGTCCAGCTCCACGACGCGATCCACCGTGCGGGCCAGGAATTCGCGGTCATGGCTCACCAGCACCGTCGCCGCGCGCAGGCCGGACACGAACCGCTCCAGCCGGGCCAGGCCGTCCAGGTCGAGGTCGTTCGTCGGCTCGTCGAGCAGGAAGACGTCGTAGCGGCTCAGCAGCAACGACGCGAGCCCCGCCCGCGCCGCCTGGCCGCCCGACAGCGACGTCATCGGCTGGTCCAGGTCCACGGCCAGGCCGAGGTCGGCGGCCACTTCGGCGGCCCGGTCGTCGAGGTCGGCGCCACCGAGGGCCAGCCACCGGTCCAGTGCCGTGGCGTAGCGGTCGTCCGCGCCGTCGTCGCCCGCCGTCAGGGCCTCCGTCGCCGAGTCGAGGTCGGCTTGGGCCGCCGCGACGCCGGTGCGCCGCGCCAGGAAGGCCCGCACCGACTCGCCTTCGCGGCGTTCCGGCTCCTGCGGCAGGTGCCCGACCGTCGCGGCCGGCGGGTTCAGCCGGACTTCGCCGCTGTCCGGCTTCGCGAGCCCGGCCAGGGTCCGCAGCAGCGTCGACTTGCCGGCACCGTTGACCCCGACCAGGCCGACGACGTCCCCCGGCGCGACGACCAGATCGAGACCGGAGAAGAGGATGCGATCACCGTGGCCCGCGGCCAGGTCCTTCGCGACGAGAGTTGCGCTCATGAGGTAGCCGAGTCTACGACCTCGTGGTGAACTGTCAGATCAAGGTCAAAACCACCGACAGTGTGTGTCCTGTGGCGCTTTGATCACTCACTGTGGGTACCCTGTTCGGTTGTCGGTGCCACAACTCGTCAGCGCAAGAACACAGAAGTGCCACGAACACAGTGAGGTCGGTGAACAGCATGGGCGAGCCCGCTCCCCCGGTCACCCTCGGCCGCAGGCCGAAACCGAGGGAAAGCCGCCCGTCCGCGCCCCGGCCCACGGTGAGCCGGCGCCGCGAGGTCAGCCACGCGAGCGCGCGGTCGCTGCTGATGACCGTCCTCGGCGAGTACGCGCTGCCGCGGGACAAGCCGGTGTGGACGTCGATGCTCGTCGAGGTGCTGGGCATCCTCGACATCGAGGAGAAGTCGGCGCGGCAGGCGCTGGCCCGCTCCGCCGCCGAGGGCTGGGTGGTTTCCGAGCGCGTCGGGCGCCGCGTGCGCTGGTCGCTGACGCCGCCGGGGCGCCGCCTGCTGACCGAGGGCGCCGACCGGATCTACGCGTTCGGCCGCGAGGAACGCCGGTGGAACGGCCAGTGGCTGATGCTGATCGTCTCCGTCCCCGAGTCCAAGCGCGACCTGCGGCACCGGCTGCGCACCCGGCTGACCTGGGCGGGCTTCGGCTCGCCGGTCGCCGGCGTGTGGGTCAGCCCGGACCTGTCGCGGCAGCGGGAGGCGCAGCAGATCGTCAGCGAGCTCGGCCTGGACGCGCAGGCGATGTCGTTCACCGCCGCCTACGGCGAGGTCGGCGAGCAGGAGTCGATGGTCGCGCGGTCCTGGGACCTGACCGACCTGAAGGACCGCTACGAGGACTTCATCGACCGGTTCACCGGGCTGCACCCCACCGGCGGCCGCGCGGTGCTGCGCGCGCAGACCGAGCTGGTCCACGAGTGGCGGCGGTTCCCGTTCCTCGACCCGCAATTGCCGGCCGAGCTGCTCCCGGCGAAGTGGAGCGGGACGAAAGCGGCGGAACTGTTCCATCACAAACACGTCGACTGGCGCCCCGAGGCCCAGCAGTATTGGGACGACATCGTCGAAGCCGAAGAAGCAGGGTGAACATGACCGACCAGGTCCGCCTCGATCGTGACGGCGGGCTCGCCGTCCTGACCGTCGACGCTCCGCCGCTGAACCTCTACACGGCCTCGCTGCAGTCCTCGCTGGGTTCGGCGATCGACGAGCTGGAGGCCGAACCCGCGCGGGCGCTGCTGGTCCGCGCCGAGGGCAAGATCGTCAGCGGCGGCGTCGACGTCTCGCTGTTCGACGCTCAGGGCTCGCCCGCCGAGGCGAAGGTGCTCTTCGACCAGATGCTGGCGGTGCCGGACCGGATCGCCGCGCTGCCGTTCCCGACCGTCTTCGCCGCGCACGGCCTGTGCCTGACCTGGGCGTTCGAGGTGGCCGTGGCCTGCGACATCATCCTGGCGGCCGACCGCGCGAAGTTCGGCCTGGTCGAGAAGGTCGTCGGCCTGACCCCGACGATGGGCGGCACCCAGCGGCTCGCCGCGCGGGCCGGCGTCGGGCGCGCCAAGGAGTTCGTGATGACCGGCGACACCTACGACGCGGCGACCCTGGAGCGCTGGAACGTCGTCAACCGGGTCCTGCCGAGCGAGGGCTTCGACGACGCCGCGCGCGCCTTCGCCCACCGGCTGGCCGAGGGGCCGACCCGCGCCCATGTGGCGACGAAGCGCGTCCTCGACCACTTCGCCGCCGGCGGCGTCCCGGAGGCGAACGCGCACATCACCACGATCGCGGCCGAGCTGTTCGAGACCGAGGACCTCCGCAACGCCGTGAAGTCGTTCCTCGCCGACGGACCGGGGAAGGCGACCTTCTCCGGGCGTTAACCGTCCGTTCGGACACCGGTTGCCGCCGTTCGGGCCTGCGCGGTTCTCCCCGCACCGGGTTACATTCGATGTGGTCTAGACCACGTCGTCCCCCGCCTCGTGCCGCTTGGAGAACCGCCATGAGACGCACTCCCGCACGACTACGCTCCGCACTCGCCGCCTTGCTCATCGCGCTCGGCGGCACCGCGGCGCTCGCGCCACCCGCCGCCGCAGCCGGTTCGCTGACCGCCACCCTGGCGTTGAGCGGCACCACCGGCACCTACACCGTCGCCAACACCGGGACCACGTCGGTGAGCAACTGGGCGATCACCTTCACGCTGCCCGCCGGCGTCACCGCGTCGACCGGGGAAAACGGCACGGTGACGCAGAACGGCACCCAGGTCACGCTGACGCCCGCGTACTACATCGCGACGCTGGCGCCGGGCCGGAACACCTACCCGTACAGCCCGACGTTCCGGCTCAGTGCGGCCGCGACGCCGACCCAGTGCCGCGTCGACAACGCCAACTGCGACGGTTCACCGGACACGCCACCGGGCGCGCCGTCGAACCTGCGTCTCGTCACGAAGACGACCAAGACGGTCGCGCTGGCGTGGAACGCGTCGGCGGCCGGCTCGCTCCCGGTGACCGGGTACGACGTCTACCAGGGAGCTTCCCTGGCCGTGTCGGTGACCGGGACGAGCGCGACCGTTTCCGGGCTCGCCCCGGGGACGGCCTACACGTTCACGGTGAAGGCCAAGGACGCCAAGGGGAACACGTCCCCGGCGAGCACTGCCCTGTCCGTGACGACGAACAGCCCGGCCGACGACACGCAGCCACCGTCCGCCCCGACCGGGTTGCGCTCGACGGCCGCCGACTCCGGCAGCGTCTCGCTGGCCTGGACGGCGTCGACGGACAACACCGGCGTGATCGGCTACGACGTGTACCGGGGATCCGTACTGGCCACGACGGTGACCACGACGTCGGCGGTGGTGACCGGCCTGGCACCGTCCACTTCGTACACGTTCACGGTCCGCGCCCGCGACGGCTACGACAACGTGTCGGCGCCGAGCGCCGCGGTGACCGCCCGGACGGGTGACATCGTCTCGGGGTATGCGAAGGTCGGGTACTTCGTGCAGTGGGGCATCTACGGGCGCCAGTACTTCGTGAAGAACCTGGAGACCTCGGGCGCGGCGGCGAAGCTGACGCACCTGCTGTACGCGTTCGAGAACATCGATCCGGTGAACCTGACCTGCCTGTCCGGCGTCACGAAGGGCACCACGGCGAATCCGCAGGACCCCAACCAGGGTGACGGCGCCGGTGACGCCGAGGCCGACTACTCGCGGCCGTTTTCCGCGGCGCAGTCGGTGGACGGCGTGGCCGACACCGGTTGGGAGTCGCTGCGCGGCAACTTCAACCAGCTCAAGAAGCTGAAGGCGAAGCACCCGAACCTGAAGGTGCTGGTGTCGCTCGGCGGCTGGACGTACTCGAAGTACTTCTCCGACGTCGCGGCGACGGACGCGTCGCGCAAGAAGTTCGTTTCGTCCTGTGTGGACACCTGGCTGAAGGGCAACATCGCGCCCTACGGCGGCGCGGGCGGACCGGGCACCGCGGCCGGCATCTTCGACGGCATCGACCTCGACTGGGAGTGGCCGGCCAGCGGCGACGGGCACCCGGGCAACCACTGGAGCCCGAACGACAAGGCGAACCTGACGGCGCTGCTGGCCGAGTTCCGCACGCAGCTGGACGCCTATGGCGCGACGACCGGCAAGCGGTACCAGCTGCACGCGTTCACCCCGGCGGACCCGGCGAAGGTCGCGGCCGGCTGGGACCTGTCGAAGGTGTTCAGCTCCCTGGACGTGGCCAACGTGCAGGGGTACGACTTCCACGGCTCGGGCAGCGACAACTCGTGGGAGCCGAACCGCACCGGCCACCAGGGCAACCTGTACGCCGACGCGGACGACCCGTACAATTTCCACTTCAGTGCGGAAAGCGCGATCAATGCGTACACGAACGCGGGCGTCGACCCGCGGCGGCTGACGCTCGGCCTGGCCTTCTACGGCCGCGGCTGGCAAGGCGTGGCCGACGGCGGAAAGTTCGGCGAATGGCAATCGGCGAACGGTGCGGCGCCGGGTCAGTTCGCCGAAGAAGCAGGCACCCGCGGGTACGCGAACCTGGTGGCGAGCGTGCCGAACTGCACGGTCCACCACGACACGGCCGCCGTCGCGACGTCGTGCTACACGGGCAACGGCGGGCAGTGGTGGACGTTCGACGACGCCTGGTCGATCGGGCTGAAGACCACGTGGCTCAAGTCGCGCGGGCTGCTCGGCGTGATGGCGTGGGAGATGTCGGGCGACACCGGCGCGTTGATGAACGCGGTGAGCGCTGGGCTCGGCTGAGGGGTGCGTGTTCAGCCCGCTGAACAGTTCCGTTCAGCGGGCTGAACCCTTTCTTTGGGACACAAAGAAAAGCTTGACCAGTCATGGTCTGGACCATGACACTGAGCCGACGCGCGTCCCCAGACACCGTCGTCTCGAGGAGAGCAATGTCCCGATTCCGCAAAGTGCTCGCGCTGGTCCCCCTGCTCGTGGGCCTGGCCGCCGTCCCGGCCCCGGCCCCGGCTTTGGCAGCCCCGGCCGCGTTCACCCACCCGGGCGTGCTGGTGAGCCGGCCGCAGCTCGACTTCGTCAAGGCCAAGGTGAACGCGGGCGCCCAGCCGTGGAAGGCGGCGTACGACCAGGCACGGGCCAGCTCGTACGCGTCCCTGTCCCGGACGCCGAAGCCGCGCGCGGTGGTCGAATGCGGCTCGTATTCGAACCCGAACTACGGCTGTACGGACGAGCGCGAAGACGCACTGGCGGCGTACACGGACGCCCTGATCTGGTACATCACCGGCGACGCGCGCTACGCGCAGAAGGCGATCGCCCTGATGGACGCGTGGTCGGCGGTGATCACGAGCCACACGAACAGCAACGCCCCGCTGCAGACGGGCTGGGCGGGCTCGTCGTGGCCACGGGCGGCGGAGATCATCAAGTACACGTACTCGAGCTGGCCGAACTCGGGCCGCTTCGCCACGATGTTGCGCAATGTCTACCTGAGCAAGGTGATCAACGGCAGCAACAGCAACGGTAACTGGGAACTGTCCATGATGGAGGCCGCGGTAGGCATTTCGGTGTTCCTGGAGGACAGGACGAGCTACGACAAGGCGGTAACCCGCTACCGCAACCGCGTCGCGGCGTACGTGTATTTGTCATCGGACGGCGCGCTCCCGAAGACGGTCCCGGGCAGTGGCCTGTCCTCCCGCGACCAGATCGTGAACTATTGGCAGGGCCAGTCGACATTCGTGGACGGCCTGACCCAGGAAACCTGCCGCGACTTCACCCACACAGGCTACGGAATAGCGGCCATAGCGGACGTGGCCGAGACACTCCGCATCCAGGGCGAAGACGTGTACCCGACGGAGATCGGCACCCGCCTGCGCCAGGCGTTGGGTTTCCAGTCGAAGTACCAGCTGGGAGCGGCGGTGCCGTCATGGCTGTGCGGAGGCCACCTGAACCTGGGCCTCGGCCCGGTGACGGAGGTGGGCTTCAACGCCCTGAACACCCGGCTGGGCATCGCGATGTCGAACACCCAGACCTTGACGGAGCGCCAGCGCCCGGCGGGCTCGAACAACCTGTTCGTGGCATGGCAGACCCTGACCCACGCCGGCAACCCTGCGTAAGCCCCGCCCCCAGTCCTTTTGTGGTGTTTTCGCAGATCAGAGGGACTGGGGACCCTGCTTGCAGGGCGGTTCGGAGGGCACGCTAGAGTACTTCTCACGCACTCAGGGAGTGCGGGTCCGGGCTGTGGCGCAGTTTGGTAGCGCACTTGACTGGGGGTCAAGGGGTCGCAGGTTCAAATCCTGTCAGCCCGACGGACAAGCCACGTTTACGCAGGTAGACGTGGCTTTCGTCGTATCAGGGGTCCGGTCAGACGCCGAGACCCGGGGCATGCCGGACTGACCGAACTGTTCCGGTACGAGGCCGCGCTGAACGACTTCACCAGCCGCTACCCGCAAGCGTTCCTGTGCGTCTACGACATCTCGCGGTACCGCGAGAACATCGTCCTCGACCTGCTCAAGACCCACCCACAGGTGCTGATGTGCGGAGTACTGCTGGAGAACCCGTACTACCTGCCCCTGGCAACGGGCGTGCCTCCACCCACGTCCGGCAGGGGGGCGAGACCGGCGACACGGTCATAGCCGCCGTTGCGCCCCAGTCCAGCAGCCGGTTCGCCCCCCGACCGCGGAATCAGGTGTTCACTGCGGTCGGGGCGGCCCCCTTTTGATCGCGCTGTCCATTGCGGATTCGTTCGCGGTGAGCGGTGATGGCGAGAGCGGCAGCGAGCACGGACAGGATCTCGTACTCCAAGACTGGGAAGTCCGACGAGTGCTCACGCTGCAGCTCGGCCGATCTCGCCACGGGACGGTCGTCAGAAGGCCTTCGCCGCGGCCTCGGCCACCGTCTGGTCCTGCTCTCAGCGGCCTTGGCCTCCCCCGCGATGGCAACCCGCCGGGCGTCCTCCAGCGACACGGACTCCGACCTGACGATCATGGCCAGGTTCCTCCTGCCGTGGATACGCGGTGGTGAGCCCCCAGCTTGGTGCCGTCCGGCCCCGGGCGCCTCCGCCCGGCAGGCCCACAACCGCGGTCGATCTCGGGCCCGGCGGGCCGAAGCCCCGCCCGCCACCCCGCCCGATGCTGGGACCGGTCCGGAGACCGAACGAACCGCAGGAGGCAGACATGGCCGTCACGGTGGGACTGCTCGTCACACTGGAGGCACAGCCGGGCAAGGAGGCCGACGTCGAAGAATTCCTCAACACCGGCCGCTCGCTGGTCGAGGACGAGCCGGACACCTACCCCTGGTTCGCCGTCAAACTCGGACCAACGACCTACGCGATCGTGGACTTCTTCCCCGACGACGCCGGCCGCACGACCCACCTGCAGGGAAAAGTCGGCCAAGCCCTCGGGGCGCGGGCCGACGAGCTGTTCTCGAAGCCGCCGGACATCGCGCAACTCGATGTGCTGGCATCGAAGCTGAAATAAGGAGAGCCGAACACAGCGCTCGTCATCGCCGAGGGCAGCGCGACGAAGACGACGGTGAGGCCCGCCGAGGTGCTGCACGCCGTGATCCGGCACCGGTCGAGCCTGTCGAGCACATTTCCGAGCCGGGGCCCGTCGGCTCGCAAGGGTGCTCGAACCCGGCATTCCAAGCTGCTCCCGCCGCGTATCTCGTCCTCGACCGCGACCTCAGGATCCACGCCGCCGATCCGGCCTACACCACGGCCACGCTGACCAGCGCGACCGACCTGGCCAGTCGCGAGAGACGGCGGACGGGCTTGATCAGGCAGTGACAACCCGCGCAGCCGGCCGCGAACCCCGGCGCAGGGAAACGGCAAACGCTCAGCAGGCCGCCCGGCGTCAGCGGCGGATGAGCCCCAGGTCCGTCGCGGTCGCCACGGCGGCGGTGCGGGAGTCGACGCCGAGTTTGGTGTAGCAGCGCGCCAGATGCGACTTCACCGTGCCTTCGGTCAGGTGCAGGCGCTGCGCGATGGCCCGGTTGGACAGCCCGTCGGCGACCAGGGTGAGGACCTCGATCTCCCGCCGGGTGACCGCGACATCGGGTCGGCGCATCCGATCGAGGAGCCGGTCGGCGACGGTCGGTGCCAAGGTGGTGCGCCCGGACGCGGCGGTCCGCACCGCGGCGGCCAGTTCGTCGGGATGGGCGTCCTTGAGCAGGTACCCGGTGGCCCCGGCCTCGATGGCGGGCAGGGTGTCGGCGTCGGCGTCGTAGGTGGTGACGACCAAGACGCGGGGCGCGCCCGGCCGCGCGGTGATCGCCGCGGTCGCGTCGGCTCCGGTCATCCCGGGCCCGAACTGCAGGTCCATCAGGACCACGTCGATGTCCCCTTCGGCTGCTCGCGCCACGGCGGCTTCGGCTGTCGCGGCTTCGGCGACCACCACGAGGCCGGGCTCGGTCTCCAGTACCGCGCGCAGTCCCGCCCGCACGACGGGGTGGTCGTCGGCCAGCAGCAGCCGGATCGGGGTGCCGGTCACGACCGGGCCTCGAGCCGGGTATCGCCGGGCAGGGGAAGCCGGGCGGCCAGCGCCGTGCCGCGACCGGGTGCCGACTCGACGGCGAAGGAGCCACCCAGCGCCTGGCTGCGGGTACGCATCGCCGCGAGCCCGAACCCGCCTTCGCCGGGATCGGCCACCGGCAGTGTCCTGTCGTCGAAGCCGGCCCCGTCGTCGACGACGTCGAGGGCGACCTCGTCACCGAGGAAGCTCAGGGTGATCTCGGCGGTGGCGGCGCCGGCGTGCCGGACGGTGTTGGCGAGCGCGGCCTGGGCGATGCGCAGCAGCGCGACCTCGTGCGCGGCCGGCAGCGGGACCGGGTCGCCGGTGACGTGGAAGCTCGCGGTGAGCCTGTGCCGGGTACTGGTGGTGGCGCACAAGCGTTCCAGCGCACCGGCCAGCGTGGTGTCGTCGAGCGCCGGCGGGGTGAGCGCGGCGACGAAGCGGCGCGCCTCGGCGAGGTTGTCCGCGGCGGCCTGGCGGGCCTGCTCCACGTAGCGGGCGGCATTGCCCGAGGCTTCGGGCAGGGACCGGCCGGCGGCGCGCAGCAGCAGCTGGATGCTCGACAGCCCTTGAGCGAGGGTGTCGTGGATCTCGCGGGCCAGGCGCTCCCGCTCGGCCAGCACCCCGGCGGTGTGCTGCGCCTCGGCCAGGTCGGCGCGCGTTTCGGTCAGCTCCTCGATCAACCGCTGACGGCGTTCGCTTTCCCGGTACAGCGCCTGGTAGCCCCACACCACGGCGACCGCGACGGCCGCACCGAGCGCCGGGCCGATCGCGGCTGCCGGGCTGAACCCACCCTGGTGGGCGGCGAAAGCGGTGATCGCGACCACCGCCGTCGCGATCACCGCGGCCGGCCCGAAGCGCCGCGGCAACAGGTGAAGCTGCAGGAAGTACAGCGGGAACGCGACCCACACCCCGTCGGCGGTCAGCACCACCAGCAAGAGCCACCCGGCGTTCAGCAGCCCCAGCCACGCCGCGGCGGCCCACCGCGACGCGCGAACCCGCGGCAGCAGCGGCCCGGCCGCGTACACCACGGCGCACGCCACCACCACCGCGACGACCGCGGCGGTGTGAGCGTGGCCCCCGGCCACGGCCCGCACCGCCGCCAAGGCGAGCAGGGCGAGCACCAGCAGGTGCAGGCACCAGGTCAGCACCCGGCTGGTCGGGGTCAGGGCAGGAGCGGTGTTCACAGTGCTTCCCAGCCTACGGAGCCGTGGCTCGAGCCACCTCTATCGAAAGGTGGAGACGGCGCGCCGCATTCCGGCCCGGGAAGTGCCATCCCCGGCCCGATGCCGCAGCGGTGGTCCGCGACGACGATCGACGCCATGTTCGTCGCCTGGAGAGACCTCAAGTTCGCCAAAGGGCGCTTCGCCCTGATGGGCACCGTCATCGTGCTGATCACCCTGCTGGTCGGCCTGCTGTCCGGACTGACCGCCGGGCTCGGCTGGCAGAACGTGTCCGCCATCGCCGGCCTGGCCGCCGACAAGATCGCCTTCGCCGCCCCCAGCGGGGGCCAGAGCCTGTCCTACGCCAACTCCGCCGTCACCCGGGCGCAGTGGCAGCGGTGGTCGGCCACACCCGGGATCACCAGCGCCGAACCGCTGGGCATCACCACCACCAAAGCCGACGCCGGCGACCGCAGCACCGGCGTCTCGGCTTTCGGTGTCCTGCCCGGATCCAGCCTCGCCCCCGGCTCTGGCCGGCTCACCGAGCACTCCGTCGTCCTGTCCGAGACGGCCGCCGCCGACCTGGGCACTCGGCCCGGCGGCAGCATCACCCTGGCCGGACGGCGGCTCACCGTGGCCGCGGTGTCCGGCGACGCCTGGTACAGCCACACCCCCGTCATCTGGACCACCCTCGCCACCTGGCGGGCGATCGCCCCGCCCACCGGCGGAGACGCGACCGTGATCGCCCTGACCACGACGTCCGGCGCCGACCTCGACACCACCGACCACGCAGCCGGCACCACCACGGTCTCCCGGGACGACTCCCTGGCCGCGATCGGCTCCTACACCTCCGAAAACGGCTCCCTGCAGTTGATGCGCGGCTTCCTGTTCGCCATCTCCGCCCTGGTCATCGGCGCCTTCTTCACCGTCTGGACCATCCAGCGCAGCGCCGACATCGCCGTCCTCAAGGCACTGGGCGCCACCACGTCCGGACTGCTCAAGGACGCGCTCGGCCAGGCCGTCGTCCTGCTGGCAGGCGGCACCCTCGCCGGCACCGGGCTCGCCGCCGCACTCGGCGCCGCGCTCGCCGGCACCGCGATCCCCTTCGTCCTCACCCCCGCCACCGTGCTCGTTCCCGCCGCCGCCATGGTTCTGCTCGGCGCGCTCGGCGCCGCGCTCGCCATCCGCCGCATCACCTCCGTCGACCCGCTGACCGCACTCGGGAGCGCCCGATGAGCCTCGCCCTGACCGACGTCACCCTCACCTACCCCGACGGCGACACCCGCCTCACCGCACTCGACCGCGTCACCCTCGACGTCCCCCGCGGCACCCTGACCGCGCTGGTCGGCCCGTCGGGGTCGGGCAAGTCCAGCCTGCTGGCCGTCGCCGCGGCACTGATCACGCCCGACTCCGGCACCGTCGTCATCGACGGCACCACCGCCACCGGCCTCCCCCGCGGCGAACTCACCGATCTGCGCCGCCACAAGATCGGCGTCGTCTTCCAGCAGCCCAACCTGTTGCCCGCTCTCACCGCCGCCGAACAACTCCAGGTCATGGCCGCCATCGACGGCCGCTCCCCGGCCAAGGCCCGCACCCGCGCGCTGGACCTGCTCGACGCCGTCGGCCTCGGCCCCCAGGCCGGCCGCCTCCCGCACCAGCTCTCCGGCGGCCAGCGCCAACGCGTCAACATCGCCCGCGCCCTGATGAACGACCCCACCGTCCTCCTCGTCGACGAACCCACCAGCGCCCTCGACCAGGAGCGGGGAGCCGCCGTCCTCGACCTCATCACCCGCCTCACCCACCAGCGCGCGACCGCGACCGTCCTGGTCACCCACGACCGCACCCACCTCACCGCCGTCGACCGGATCGCCGAAGTCCACGACGGCCGCGTGACGACCGCATGAAGGGGTCCGCGGCCTGCCCCGGCCGGCTCACCGGGTCACGTCCCGTCGCCTGACGGCCGCGCACAGCGCTGCCCCGGCCAGGAACAGCACGCTCGCCAGGCCGAGCAGCCTGCCCACGTCCGTGCCGGTGCTGGGGAGCCGGTGCGGGCCGCCGGTCGGTGCCGGTGCTACCGGGACGACGGCGACCGCCTGCCCGGCGGGCACCGGCGACCCGTCGGGCCCGGTGCCGGCCGCGGTGGCGACGTTGCGCACCCGGCCGGCGGCCACGTCGGCGGCGGTGACCGTGTGCGCGGGCACCGTGCACGTCATCGCCTGGCCCGGCGCCAGCTCGGTCGCGGGGCAAGTCGCCACGCCCGCGGACGGGTCGTCGACCCGGATCTCCCGGACGGTGACCGCACCGGTGTTGCCGACGGTGACCGTCCACTCGATCCGGTCGCCGGCGCCGGTCACGCCGTCGCCGTTCACGTCGACCGGCCGGGCCGATTTGGTGATCGCGAGTGCCGCGGCGGCGGTAACCCGCACCGTCGCGCTCGCGGGCGCCGACTCCGCCGCCGGACCGCCCGCCGGCGGGATTCCCGACGCGACCGCGGTGTTGTCGATCCGCCCGGCGTCCACATCGGACTGCGTGACCCGGTAGGTCGCGGTGCACGTCACGTGCTGCCCCGGCACCAGCGGACCGGCCGGGCACACCGCAACCGGTGCCCCGCCGCTGCCGGTGAAGCGGGTTTCGCGGATCGACAGCGCGGAGAGCGTCACATTGCCGGTGTTGGTGACGACGAACGAGTAGGTGACCTCCTGCCCGGCCGCGGACACCGTACCCGGCGAGGCCGTCTTCGCCAGGGTGAGCGCGGCGTCCGGCGGCGTCGGCACGACGACGGTCGACGGATCCGAAACCGTCGGGTCGCCCTGGGGCGGGGTACCGGTGGCGACGGCCGTGTTGGACACCTTTCCGGCGTCCACATCGGACTGCGTGAGCACGTAGGCTGCGGTGCACACCGCCTGCTCCCCCGGAGCCAGCGCGGCCACCGTCGCGCCGCCGCCCGGACAGGACAGCGGGGACAGCCGTCCGGTGCCCGAGAACGCCGTCTCGCGCACCTCGACCGCGGTCAGCGTGCGGTTCCCCGTGTTGGTGACCACGAAGGAATAGGTGACCGTCTGCCCGGCGCGGAAGTGCCCGTCGTCAGCCGGATCGGCGGACTTGACCAGCAACAGCCCCGGCTTGCCGGGCACGGTCACCTTCGCCCGCGACGGGCCGGAGGTGACCGGTTCACCACCGGGGGCGATGCCGGTCGCCTCGGCGGTGTTGGTCACCGTGCCGGCGTCGGCATCGGCCTGGGTCAAGGTGTAGGTGCCTGTGCAGGTCTGCGCCTGCCCGGGCGCCAGCGTCCGCGACGGGCATTCGACGACCGGCGCCGGGCCGGTGCCGCTGAACGCCGTCTCGCGCACGGACACCTCGGCGAGGGTGCGGTTTCCGGTGTTGGTCACGGCGAAGCGGTAGCGCACCGTCTCGCCCGCGCCGGCCACGGTGGCCGGTTCGGCGGACTTGACCAGGGTGAGCGCGGCCCCGCCACCGGCGGTCACGACCGCCGTCGCCGGCGGCGTCAGCACCGTCGGCAAGCCCGTGGGCGGGGTGCCCGCCGCCGTGGCGCTGTTGGTGATGCGACCGGCGTCGAGGTCGGCCTGGGTCACCGCGTAGTCCGCCGTGCAGGTGACGACCTGGCGGGGTGCGAGCACCGCGCTCCCGTCCGGGCAGGTGATCGCGCCCAGCGGCCCGCTGCCGCTGAAGGCGCCCTCGGTGATCGCCACCTCGGTCAGCGTCACGGTGCCGGTGTTCTCGAGCGTGAACGAGTAGCGAATCGGCTCCCCCACAGACGTCACGACAGCCGGCCGGGCGGACTTCACCAGGGCAAGGGCGGCCGAGCGCGTGGCGGTCACCTTCGCCGACGACGGCTCCGACGTCGTCGGTTCCGTCGCGCGGGGTGGCGTTCCGCGCGCGACAGCGGTGTTCTCCACCGCGCCCGCGTCGACGTCGGCCTGCGTGACCGAGTAGGTCGCCCGGCACGTCTGCGCGGCGCCCGGGGCGAGCACCGTCTCCGGACAGGCGACGACGGGCGCCGGGCCGGAGCCGGTGAAGCGGACCTCGTCGACACCGACGTCCCGCAACGTCACGTCACCGGTGTTCGTGACCACGAACGTGTAGCCGACGGACTGGCCGGCGCGGTCGACGGTCGCCGGATCGGCGGTCTTGACCAAGGTGATCGCCGGGTGCGCGGGCGTCGGGATCGAAACGCTCGAAGGGTTCGACGTGGTCGGGACCCGCGAGCCGGGCTGCTTGCCGTTCGCGGTGGCGGTGTTGTCCAGCCGGCCCGCGTCGACGTCGGCCTGGGTCAGCACGTAATTGGCCGTACACGTCGTGCTCGCGCCGGGAGCCAGCGTGGCGACCGGGCAGACGGCCGTGGACAGGACACGGCTGCCGGAGAAGGCGGTTTCGTCGATTCCGATCTCGTTCACCGGCACGTTACCGGTGTTAGTCACCAGGAAGGAGTAGGTGATCGGCCGACCGGCGGTGTAGGCGTCCGGGTTGTCGGGTGAAGCCGACTTCTTGAGCGTCAGCGCCGGGGCGGGCTTCTCGGTCGGGGTGCGGGTCGACGACGGGTCGGACGTCACCCGGGTGGCATTGCCCGGAGGCAGCCCGGACGCGGTCGCGGTGTTGACCGCCTCCCCGGCGTTCTCGTCGGCCGGGGTAATGACGTAAGGCGCCTGCGCGGTGCAGGTCTGCGACTCCCCCGGTGCGAGGCTCGGGCGGGGGCACGTGACCGGCCCGGCCTTCGCGTCCGTCACGGCGATGTCGTGCAGTTCGAGCGCGCCGGTGTTGGTGACGGTGAAGGTGTACCCGATGGTGTCGCCCGCGTCGGTGATCCCGTTGCGGTTCACGTCGACCGGTGCCGCGGCGTGCTTCTCCAGCTTCAGCTTCACGGGTTTCCCCGTGTTCGTGACCGTGCAGGACACGAAGTCGCCGATGCCGACGTGCACCCGCGCCGAGTCACCGGCGTCGCCGGCGGGCAGTTCCCCGTCCGCCTTGCCGTTGCGGGTGCAGGACCACGCTCTGTCGTAATTGGACTCCAGGCCCGAGGTCGCCGTCTCGCGCAGGGTGTAATCACCACCACGGGCCCCGGCCAGCACGGTGACTTCGCCGGTGCTCGCCGAGTTGCCGCCACCGGTGTCGGCCGAGGCCAGCACGCTGCCACCCGGCGCCGCGACCGAGACCGCGAACGAGTCGCCAGGGAAGCCCCGCACGACCTTCTTGGCCAGCTGGAGACTGGAGACCAGCACGCCGAACCCGACTGCCTGGCGCCCGCCGCCCACCATGCGCTGGCTGAACGACGTGGGGTCTTCGGCGGAGATGATCGCGGTGCCGGTCTTGTTCGCGCCCGTGCGACCGGTGCAGCGCACGGTCCGCGTGCCGATGCCGGTGTACCCCCCGCCGCAGGCGTTCCCGATCCCCGGATCGGTTCCCGTCGCGGTCAGTGACTCGAGTCCCGAGGACGAGGTCCATTCGATCGACTCACCGGCGTCGGTCGACTCGGCGTCCGCGCCGACCAGCCCGTACCCCTGCACCACTGCTCCGGTGCTGTCAGTGGCCACGATGTCGGTCAGCGCGGCCACCGTCGTCGTGCCGAAAGAGGTCTGGTAGAGCGCCGGGCGTCCGGGCACACCCGTGTAGTGCCCGGAATTGCCCAGGTAGGCCGCGGAATACGTCGGCAGCCGGTTCGCGGCCACGGGACCGCCGGACACCTTGAGCGTGACCGCGAGCCGGTAGCCGCCGGGCAGCGCGAAGGTCAGCCGCTGGCCCGCCGCGGAGGTGGCCTCCGCGGCGTCGTAACCGGACAGGTCGAACCAGCACAGCGTCCGCGCGTAGGTACCGGTGCCCGCCGAGGCGAACCCGCAGTCGTGGGTCGCGGCGGCGGCGCGCGTGGGCGGCCCGAACGCGGACACGCACCACGCGAGCAGTGTCGCCACCACCAGGAGCGCCGGCCCCTTTCGCCACGACACGCCACTCATCGACCGACCTCCACCTCGGCTGCTGCTCAGGTCATCGTGCGCGACCGACCGGAAACCAGCTGGCAGAAAGATGATCATTCAATCGATCGTGGCGGGCGTGCAGGCGCGGCCGGCGGCTTACTCGCCCAGCACGACCACCGCGCCGACCGGCGGCTCGACGGCGACAAGGCTTTCCTCGGCCGCCTCGGGAGCGCGGCTGCCCCAGGTTCGCGGCAGGCAGGTGATCGCCTGAAGCGATTGGCTCCTCCGGCCTTTGTGCATGGAGGTGAAAGCCCGACAGGGTCGTCCACCGGCCTCCCGGTGCGAGCCAACCGACGCGCAACCGATGCATCCGCGTCTCACGGCGAATTCAGGGCCTGCATTCGCTCGCTCGAGCAGCTAGTCTTGAGCTCGACCTGCTGTCGAGCGGCGATGGGGTGAGGAGCCCACCACCTGGGGGTGCTCTGCTGATGTGAAAAATCTACCCGCTTCGGCTCCGGACAACACCGCCTGGCTCAGTGCGCCCTCGCCCGCGTTGCAGGCGCGGGACAATCGATGCATCGCGCTCAACGCCGCCGCTCGGGTGCTGTTCCCGGCGTTGCGAGCGGGTGACCTGCTCCTTCCGGCGGTGCCCGGTTGGCTGGCCGGCCCATCGGAACCCGCGGCCGGAGGCCGGATCGGCGACCGCTGGTTCGCCAGCCACCGTGTGGACCAGCTCGACGGCTCGGTGCTGTGGTGGCTGTCCGAGGTGACCGACAGCGACAGAGCCAGGCAAGAGCTGCTGGCGGAGCGCGACCACACCGCACTGCTGGCCCGGTTGTCCGCGGAGTTGTCGTCGGCGGACGAGTTGCGCTGCCAGCGAATCACCGCGGAGCTGGCCGGTACGCACCTGGCCGATGTCGCCCTGGTCGTGGCACCGGGCGAACTACCGGGTGAGCACGACGTGACCCGGTCGATCCGGGGGCAGCGCGCCCGGGCGCGTTCCCTGCCGATCGACCCGGAGACGATGCCCGGGCTGGCGGAGGCGCTCACCGGGTTCCCCCCGATCCCGTCGGCCTGGATCGACCCGGCGCTGGTGCCGCCCTGGCTGGCGGCGCCGGGCCTCGGTCCGGTCGCCTCGGTCGCGGTGACCTCGTTGCCCGGGCACGGCACCCCGGTCGGTGCGCTGGTGCTGTTGCGCGGCACAGCCCGGCCGGCCTTCTCCGAAGACGACGAACGTTTCGTGCGTTCCTTCGCCGCCCGGGCCGGCCTGGCGATCTCCACGGCGCGGCTCGTCGCCAGGGAAACCGCGGCCGCCGCCACCTTGGCCAGGCAGCTGCGTCCGCCCCGGGTCGGCCGGATCAACGAAGTCGACTTCGCCGGCCGCTACCAGGCCGCGACCGACCCCGACCGCGTCGGAGGTGGCTTCTACGACGTCTACCCACGCTCCGGCACCACCGCAGAGCCGGTCGCCGTGCTGGGGGACGTGTGCGGCAAGGGACTCGAAGCCGCGGTGCTGAGCGGGAAGGTCCGCACCGCGCTGCACGCACTGCTACGGCTGGTCAGCGATCACCACCAGATCCTGAACCTGCTGAACGACGTCCTCCGCCACGACGGCGACGCACGGTACGTCACGCTGGCACTGGCCTCGGTTTCGCGGCACGGCGCATCGGCCCGCGTACGGGTGACGGCCGCCGGCCAGCTGCCGCCTCTGGTGGTCCGCGTGGACGGCCGGGTCGAACCCGTCGCGACGTCCGGTACGTTGCTCGGAGTGCTACCGGCCGTCGAGGCCACCACGGCGGAGGTCCTGCTGGCCCCGGGTGAGACGTGCCTGCTGTACAGCAGCGGGATCACCGAAGCCCGTGGCGGCCCATTCGGCGACGCCATGTTCGGCGGAGAGAGGCTCGCCGAAGCGCTCGGCGCGTGCGCGGGAATGCCCGCCGAGGCAGCCGCGGAACACATCCACATGCTCGCGTCCGAATGGGCGCGTTCCGGCCGGCACGACGACTTGGCAGTCCTGGCGATCACCGCACCTCAGGTGCGCCGCCCGATCACGGGCTGACGTCCTCGGCTCGGCCGCCGTCGCGCGCCCGGCGATCGACCTGCAGTCCAGCTTCACCGCCGCAGGCCGGGCGAGCCGGGTCCGAGCTCCGGACGAACGTCAGGCCATGATCCACTTCGCGGCCGCGCGGACGCCGTCGAGCGTGATCTGGTGGCCGCCGGGGTGGCGCTGCGTGACGACGTCGGCGCCGCGCTCGCGCAGCAACCGGATCAGCTCCTCGGTGGATGCCAGCGGGGCCATCGGGTCGCGTTCGCCGTTGGCCAGGAAGACCCGCGTCGCACTCAGGTCGTGCGACGGCGGCTCCGGCACCGGTGACATCGCGGCGAACAACACGGCTTCACGGACGACCTCCGGCCGCAGCAGCGTGACCGCGGCCGCGATGTTGGCGCCGTTGGAGAACCCGACGGCGACCAGCCGCCGGTCACCGAGCCCGTACTTTTCGCGGGCTTCGACGACGAAGTCCGCGAGCTCGTTCGCGCGCTCGACGACGTCTTCGTGGTCGAACACGCCCTCGGCGAGCCGCCGGAACCAGCGTGCGGCGCCGTGCTCGGACACCGGGCCGGCCGGGGCCAGCACCGCGGCGTCCGGGCTCAGCTCGCGCGCCAGGCCGATCAGGTCCTCCGGGCTGCCGCCGGTGCCGTGCAGCAGGAGCAGCAACGGCGCGTCCGGTGCGCCCTCGACGTACTTGTGCTGCAGCGTCATGACAGCTCCGGGTTGTTCTCGGCGGGGAGGTTCAGCTTGGGCAGCATGTGCTGGATCTCTTCGCGGCGCGGTTCCAGCCACGGCGGCAGCTTGAGCGCGCGGCCCAGCTCCAGCAGCGGCTCGTCGATCGCGAAGCCCGGCTCGTCGGTCGCGACCTCCAGGAGGGTGCCACCGGGCTCGCGGAAGTAGATCGAGCGGAAGTACTGACGGTCCAGGATGGACGTGACGTGCACACCCCGGCCGACCAGCTCCTCGCGCCAGGTCTTCTGGGTCTCCTCGTCCGGCGCGCGCCAGGCGACGTGGTGCACGGTGCCCGCAGCGACCAGCCCGCGCGGCGCGTCCGGGGTCACGAGGACGTCGACCAGCGCACCCGGCCCGCCGTCACCGGCGGCGAAGCGCAGGCGGTTGCGGTCCTGGCCCGCGAAGGTGAGACCGAGGCCGTCGGTCAGCATGCCGGCGGTGGCGTCCTCTCCGGACACCGAAAGCGTCACCGAATGCAGGCCGCGGATGGCGTGCGCGGCGGGAACCAGTTCGGTGTCCCAGGGATCGCGCGGGTCGCCCTGCGGGTGCGCGACCAGAGCGAGCTCGAGGCCGTCGGGGTCGCGGAAGGTGATGGTTTCCTCGTTGTCGGCGTTGCGGACCTGGCCGGTGTCGACGCCGTTGGCAGCCAGGTGCTGCTTCCACCAGCCGAGTGACGCCTCGGGGACGGAGAACGACGTGGTCGTCGCCTGACCGGTGCCGCGGCGGCCGCTCGGCGCGTCGGGCCACGGGAAGAACGTCATCAGCGAACCCGGCTTGCCGGCGCTGTCGCCGTAGTAGAGGTGGTACGTGCCGGGGTCGTCGAAGTTCACGGTGGTCTTCACCAGCCGCAGGCCCAGGGTCCGCAGGTAGAAGTCGGCGTTGCGCTGCGGGTCGCCCCCGATCGCGGTGACGTGGTGCAAGCCGGACGTCTTGATCGACATGGTTGCCTCCTCTGCTTAAGGTAACCCCCTAACCTCTCGCTCGCAAGATATATTCCGTGCAGACATTCGTCAGGGTGGGACTCCGTGGACCTGCCGGCGTTCCGAGCGGGCCCACGACGAGCACCTCGATCCGGACCGGCTGCCGACGTGCTCCGTGGGTGACACGTGTGTCCGAGGGCGGTCACCTCGACCGGATCGAGGTGACCGCCCGGCTCCGGGATTACCTTTCCGTCGCCAGCCGGAACTCCACGCCACCGAGGTCCTCGTCCCCGGCGGACTGGGAGACCCGGACGACGAACTCGGTGCCCGCCGCCGCGTCGGTTGCCGTGAATGTCAGCGCCGTCTCCAGGCGCTCGCCCGGCTGGATCAGCAGGCCCTGCAGCGCCGCCTGCTTGCCTCCGGTGAATTCGACCTGCGTCTCCCCCACCTGGCGCACGCCGAACCCCTTCTGGCCGCTCTGGCGCCAGCGCTCGGCCAATACCTTGCCGAGGTCGATGACCACCTTGCCGGGGCCGCCCGCGAACGGCTTTCCGGGCTGGGTCAACAGCAGGTCCGTCCGGGTGGCCCGGTCCGGGGCCGGGTTGCCGAGGGTGAACGGGTGGGTCACCGGCTTGCCCGGCGTCAGCTGGACCGTGTCGACGTTGTGCCACGCGATGTTGTTGTTGTTGCGCGTGTTGACCAGCGTGTTCGAGCCGGTCAGCTCGGGGGCGGTCATCGGGTCGGTCGCCGAGATCCACCGGGCCAGCAGGCAGAAGTGACCCGGGCCGGGCACCGACGGCCACTTGACCGCCACCTCCGTGGTGCCCGCCGGTACGGTCACCGTCGGCGAAGATCCGATCAGCGTCCAGTCCGTCGGCCACAGCGCCGCCCCGCCCTGTGCGGTGTAGGAAACTTCGACGTGGCCGGTCGACGCGCCGGAGCCGCCCGGGCCCGGGTTGTTCAGCGTCACGACCACGTAGCTCGTCCCGCCGACGACCGGGGTGGTCGCCGCGCACGGCGGCAGGGTGGCGCACACCTTGATGTCCGGGCTCGTCCAGATCGGGTCCAGCCCGTGCGGCGCGACGCCGGTGTCGCCCGGCGCGTCCTTGATGAACACGTCGGTCCTGCGGCAGTTCTTGAGCGCGTCGAGGATCGCCGCGCCCGCACCCGCGCCGCCGGCCGGCGTCGCCGTGTACGTGCCGCCGGTGGTGGTGGCGTAGTCCTGCATGATCGGCGCGATGCCGGGCAGCCCGGTCGTCTGGACGTAGACCGACGAGACCTTGATGCCCTTGTTCGCCGCCTCCACCGCCCGCTGGTGGGCGTTGGCCTGGTCGGCCGCGGTGAAGGCGTCGTCGAAGCCGCCCGGGTGGGCGTCGGTCACCAGGATGACCATCTTCGTCGCGTTGCTCCGCCAGGTCCCGGAGAAGTCGCCGGTCTGCGGGCGCCCGGCGGCGGGCAGGCTGTTGACGGCGGTGTTGACCGCTTCGTCGGAGGCTTCGGGCTCGTTGGCGCCGCCCGTCGCGGCCAGCGCGGTGATCTGCGGGGTGACCGCGGCCAGGTTCAGCGGCGCGAGGTCGGTCCGGACCGTCACGTCGTCCTTGAACGTGACGAGGCCGAGCTGGTAGTCGTTGCCGGAGGCCGTCTGCACGGCCGTGGCGATGCTGCCGAGGTCGCTTTTGATGCTGGCCAGCGCCGGGCCCATGCTGAAGGTGTCGTCGATGACGAACGTGACGTCGAGCGGCCCGCACGGGGAATTGGTCCCCGGCGCGCCGACCGGCGCCGCGGCCGCGGGGACCACGGGCAGGAACGCGGCCGCGGCGGCGAACGCGAGTGCGGCGATCAACGGTCTGCGGCGCCGGGGCCGCGATCTGGTGTTCATCCGGATTTCCCCTCGGAGAGTCGGAACGGGAACGGAAACCGAGCGTCACCGCGTCCGGTTGTGAACCGGTTGTCGCGGTCACCGCGGATCGGCTGGTTGGCTGTTTTCGCCCTCCGCCACGCTCGTTACGCTCGCTGAGCGGTCGTGCCGCGCGGGAAGGAGCTGGGGTGTCCCAACCCGGTGAGCTGCGTGTGCTGGGGCCGGTCGAAGCGGTCGGCCCGGCCGGACCCGCGACCCTGCACGGGACGCGGCAGCGGGTCGTGCTCGGCGTGCTGGCGCTGCATGCGGGCACCGTGCTGCCGATCCCGCGGCTGGTCGACGTCCTGTGGGGCGAAGATCCGCCGCGCACCGCGGTCAAGACGCTGCACAGCCACGTCGCCCGGCTGCGCCAAGCCCTGGAAGGCTGCGGGTTCCCGGGTGTGCTGGTCACCCGCGAACCCGGCTACCTGCTGACCGTCCCGCCGGTGACGGTCGACGCGTACCGCTTCGAGCAGCAGGTCCGCGCGGGCGCGGCCGACCTCGCGGCCGGCGCCGTCGAGCGGGCGGCCACCACCCTGCGCGCGGCGGTCACCCTCTGGCGCGGGGACGCCTTCGCCGACGCGGTGCCGTCCGGCTGGGGCCGGCGCGAGGTCGACCGGCTGCACGAACTGCGGCTGGGCGCGATGGAAGACCTCTGGGACGCCGAACTACGGCTGGGCCACCACGAACAGGCCGTCCACGAACTGCCGAGGCTGCTCGCCGCCGCCCCGACCCGGGAACGGCTGACCGGGCTGCACATGCTCGCGCTCTACCGCTGCGGGCGGCACGCCGACGCGCTCGACGCCTTCCAGCGGCTGCGGCGGCGGCTCGCCGACGAGCTCGGCGTCGACCCCGGCCCCGAGCTGCTGGCCCGGCACACGGCGATCCTGCGGCGGGACCCGGCCCTGGACCTCCGCCCGGCCGTGACCGGGCCCTCGCAGCTGCCCGCGGGCGTCGGGTACTTCACCGGACGCGAAGCCGAGCTCGCGGCGCTCGACGCCGTGCTCGACGAGCCGGAACGGCCGGTGGTGGTGCTCTCCGGCGCGGCGGGCATGGGCAAGACCGCGCTGGCGCTGCACTGGGCGCACCGGGTCGCCGCCCGCTTCCCGGACGGCCGGCTGTTCCTCGACCTGCGCGGCGAAGACCCGGACGAGCCGCTGCCGGCTTCCCTGGCGCTGACGCACCTGCTGCGCGGCCTCGACGTGCCCGAAGAGAACATCCCGGGCGACCAGGCCGGGCGGGCCGCGCTGTACCGGTCGCTGCTGCACGGGCGCCGGTGCCTGGTCGTGGTGGACAACGTCGCCGGCCTCGAGGACGTCCTGCCGCTGATCCCGGGCACCGGACCGGCCCTGCTGGTCGTCACCAGCCGGCAGCACCTCGCCGCGCTGGGCACCCGCCACGCCGTGCGCCCGATCGCCCTGGACGCCTTCGGGCACGCCGAGTCCGTCGCGCTGCTGGACCGGGTGCTGGGCGCCGAGCGGGTGCGGCGCGAGCGGGGACCGGCCGCGCGGGTGGCGCGGCTGTGCGGCGGGATGCCGCTGGCGTTGCGCATCGCGGCCGCCCGGCTGGTGGGCGCGCCGAAGCGGCCGATCGCCGAGCTCGCCGCCGAGCTGGCCGGGGCCGGGCGGCTGGAAACCCTGGCCGTGGAAGGGGATTCCCGCACCGTCCGGGCGGTGTTCGCCACGGCCTACCGGCCGCTGGCCGCCGCGCAGGCCCGGTTCTTCCGCCGGGCCGCCCTCGGCCCCGGGGCCACGTTCAGCGCCGCGCTCGGGGCCGCGCTGTGTCAGGTTCCCCGTGGCGACGGCGACCGCGCCGCGGCCGGGCTCGCCGCCGCGCACCTCGTCACGGCCGCCGGCGCGGGCCGGTTCCGGTTCCACGACCTGATCCGCGAGTTCGGGCGGCAGTGCGCGCGGGCCGACGAGCCACCGGCCGCCCACGCGGAGATCGCCGACCGGCTCGTCGACTGGTACCTGGTGGCCGCGGCGGCGGCGAACCGGGCCATCGACCCCGACCGCGACCTGGTCACGCCGTCACCGCGGTTCGCCCCGCCGGAGGTGCCGGTCGGCGCCGACCGGCACGCCGCGCTGACCTTCCTCACCGCCGAGCGCGACAACCTGCTGCCCGTCGTGCGGTTCGCCCGCGAACACGGCCGCGCCGAGGCCGCGTGGCAGCTGACGTACCTGCTGACCAGCTTCTACGACACGGCAGGCCACTGGCACACCCGCGTCGAGCTGTGCCGCGAGGGCGCGGCCGCCGCGACCGGGCTCGGCGACCCGCTGGCCGAGGCGGAGATGCTGCGCGCGCTGGGCGTCGCCTACTTCATGACCCGGCGGCTGCCGGAGGCCCTGGAAACCAACGCGGCCGCGCTGCGGACGGCCCAGGCCGCCGGGGACGTCCAGGGCGAAGGGCACATCCACAACAACACCGCCAACGCCTACGCCGAACTGCGCCGCTTCGACGAAGCCATTGCCGCGCACCGGCTCGCGGTGGCCCGCAACGCCGCGGCCGGCAACGACCTCGGGCACGCCCTGTCCCAGCGCAACCTCGGCCACACCTACGTCCGGATGGGCCGCGCCGCGGAAAGCCTGGCCCCGCTGACGGCGGCGCTGACGACCTTCCGCGCCCTGGGCAACGCCCGGCTGGAGGCCGCCACGCTCGACACGCTCGGCGAAGCGCACCTGCAGCGCGGCGACCACGGGGCGGCGCTGGCGCACCTCCGTGCGGCGCTCGCGGTCAGCCGGGTGCTCGGCGACCGCTGGCTGGAGTGGGAGGCGCTGCTCGACACCGGCCGGGTCCACCTGGACCGGGGCGACTTCGCCACCGCGGCGGACCACTTCGGGCAGGCCCTCGACCTCAGCCGCGACGTCGGCGACCGGCACGGCGAGGCGGCCGCGCTGGAGCACCTCGGGCGCGCCCGGCTCGGGGCGGGCGACCTGGCCGCCGCCCGCGAGCACCTGGAACGGGCGCTGGCCGTGCGGGCCACGGTGCCCGACGGCTACGAGCAGGCGCACCTGCACCGCGACCTCGGCGACCTCGAGGCGCGGCTCGGCCGGCCCGCGGACGCGGCCCGGCAGTGGGCCGCGGCCGCCGCGTTGTACTCCCAGGCCAACGCGACGGCCGAGGCCCGCGAAGTGGCTAACCGCCGGGCTTGATCGTCACCTCCGTCCGCGCGTTGCCCAGCGTGCCTGCCGACGGGGAGAACAGCTCCAGCACGAACCCGGATTCGACCTGGCCGGGTCGGGGGTCCAGCAGTTTGACCACGGCACCGGTGCCGGACGCGCCGGCCGGGATCGTCACGACCGCGTCCTTGACCGGCACGTACGCCGGTTCGCCGGTGCCGAGGGGCAAGGTCCGGTAGTGCACGGTGACCGGCGCCTTGGCCGGACCGCCGCTGTCGAGCCCCACCCCGACCGTGCAGACGTGCCAGCAGATCTTGCCGCCGTCGGTGGAAACCTTGATCGGGAGCGCGGCGGCACCGTCGTCGTCGAGGATGCCGCCCGCGGCCAGGTCGTCGCCGAGGACCAGGCCGACCGGATCGGACAGCCGCAGCAGGAAAGCCTCGTCCGGTTCCCCGGCGGCGTCCTTGACGACCTGGACGGCGACCGTGCGCGGGCCGGCGTCACCGGTCCAGGTCAGCCGTCCTTCGGCGGGGACGTAGTCGGCCGGGGTGGTCGCGCCGGGCACGCCGTCCTCGGTCTTGTAGGCGACCGACCCGGTGGGCGCGCACCCCGCGGCCGCCGTGACGGAGACGGTGAACTCGAAGGTGGTGTAGCCGCGTTCCCCGGGAGCCGGGGTGCCCTCGTAGAGCGTCCGGTCGGCAACCGCCACCGCCGCGGGACCGCAGCCGGGGGCCACGGTACCGGCGGCACCACCGTTCCGGGGCCGAGCAGGAGCACGACCGCTGCGAGCACCGCTGTTTTCATCGGAGTCCCCCTTGCGTCCGGGCCCGCGGTGGAGCGTGCCACCGGGAATGCCTACCGCGCCCCGGTTGCAGCCGGGTTGTGACCGGGGCGCCGCCGGGTTCGCGCCGGATCGCTCGCTCTCACTCTTCTGTCCGATCAATGATCGAACCCGTCGTGACAGACCGGTCAGCGCGCCGGATGGGATAGAATTCCCTGCTCGTCCGAGAAGGATCTTCCCAATGCGGAAGATCGATTTCGAAGTGACGTCGTCGAGGGGGAGGATCCAGATGTTTCGGCTGGACCGGGATCGAACCCCGGCGCTGTTCGCGGTGACGACCTCCGTCATCAGCGGCGTCATCCTGGTCATGCTCACCAAAGGACTGCAGGCCGGCATTTCGGCAGGAACCACGGTGATATGGTCCGCCGCGGTCGCGATTGCCTGCCTGGCATGGTTCGCCGCAGCGCGCCGCTTCGGAAAGCCTTCGCCCACCGCTTTTCTCATCACCTCGGCGTTCAGCCAGAAATACTACGTTGCCGCCCTCATCCAACGGATCCACAGCGCCCTCGACCGGGACAACATCGACCTGGCGCTCAAGGTGCCGGACCGGGATTACGACGCCGGCGCGCAAGCGCATCACCTGCGTCGCATCCTCTCCAAGAAACGGTCCTACCTCGGCGGAATCGTCATCGCCGGCGACGTGGCACGGCTGCGCGACGACCTGACGAGGTTCTGCCGTGAACTCCGCCTGCCGGTGGTGTTCACCGACATCGAACCCTTCCCCGCGGAATCCGATTACCCGGACAACAGTGCGTTCGTCGGGTACGACACGGGCGAACTCGGCGAACTGGCCGGTCAGTGGCTGGTCCGGCAGTTGCACGGGAAGAAAAGCCCTCATGTGCTCATCGTCGCCAGCTGCGAGCACAGCGATCGGCAACGGCGGTGCGAAAAAGCGCTGCGCTCCACGTTGCCCGACGTCAGGATCACGATCGACGAGCAAGGCGACTTCATGCGGTCACGGGCCTACACCGCGACGCGAACCCACCTCCGGCACCTGGAGCCCCGGCAGCACCTGGACGCCATCTTCTGCACCAACGACGAGATGGCCCTCGGCGCAGTCGACGCCCTCTCGGCGTCCCGCTCGGCCGCCACCGCTGCCACGCTGGTGATCGGCATCGACGGAGTGCTCGAAGCCAAGGCGCTCATCGACTCCGGCAGCAGCCCCTTCCGGGCCACGGTCGTCCAGGACACCCACCGCCTCGCCGTGGCCACCGTCGACCTGCTGGTCAAGATGCACCGCGGCCATACGGTGCCCACGCGGACGATCCTGAACGCCGAGGTCTACTCCCCTGCCCCCGAGCGCTGAGCAAGTCGACGGTCAGCTGCCCGGTTCCACCAGCGAAGCCAGCAGCGCGAGCTTCTCGGCGCTTTCACTGCCCGCGTCGGCGTAGTAGAGCACCAGAAGGACCCCGTCCACCGGCAGCTTGTCCCGATGCAGGTGCAACCGCCCGAGGACGGGGTGGTGCACCGTGGCGGTGCCGCCCTCCAGGAGCCGGACGTCGTGGCGGGCCCACAGCTCGCGGAAGCGCCCGCTCGTCAGCGACAGCTCGCCGACCAGCTCCACGAACCTCGGGTGGTCGACGTCGACGCCGATCGACTCACGCAGCGCCGCGACGAAGCCCGCCGCGGCCGTGGCCCAGTCCTCGTGGAACGCCTGCTCCTCCGGGTCCAGCAGCAGCGAGCGCAGGCGGTTCTCGCCGGGCCGCAGGCGGGGCGAGAACGCCGTCGCCAGCTCGTTGGCCGCGAGGACGTCGAAGGCCCGGCCCTCCACGAACGCCGGCACGCCCACCGTCGCCAGCAGGTGGTGCAGCCGGGGCGGCACGCGCTCGGGCGACCGGCGCCGCCGGCCGCGGGGTGGCGGTGTGGCCAGGCTGTGCAGGTGATCGCGCTCGACCTCGTCGAGGCGCAGCACGCGCGCGAGCGCGTCGAGCACCTGGGGCGAGGGGTGGGTGTCGCGGCCGCGCTCGAGGCGCAGGTAGTAGTCGGCGCTGATGCCGGCCAGCATCGCGAGCTCTTCGCGGCGCAGGCCCGGCACCCGGCGGGTGCCGCCCGCCGGGATACCGGCCTGCTCGGGCGTGACGAGGCCGCGGCGGGCGCGCAGGTACGCTCCGAGCCGGTTCCCGTCGGCGCTCGTCGTCATGAAGCGCGGCCGGGCAGCGTCGCAAGGGCCTGTGAGCGCTGGGCCACGAGCTCGTCGTAAGTCCCGTCGCGTTCGGCCCACCGGTGCACGAGGACCCGCTGCACCAGGATTTCGCGCGGCGTCGGGTTCTGCGCCAGGAGATCCATCACCTCGGCGCCGTAGGCGTCGAGGGCGAGCGCGTGCGGGTTGCCGCCCCCGAGCGTGGTCGCGACGGCCGGCGGGACGAGCTCGGCGACCTCCACCCCGGTGCCGGCCAGCTGCGCCCGCAGGGCCTCGGTGTAGGCGTGCACGGCCGCCTTCGAGGCGCCGTAGCTGGGCATCAGCGGGAACGGCAGGAACCCGATCCCCGAGCTGACCGTGACGATCGCGCCGCCGCCGCGGGCGAGCAGGTGCGGCGTGAACGCGTCGACGACCCGGATGGTGCCCAGGACGTTGACCTCGATGGTCGTCCTGGCCGTGTCGAAGTGGGCCGGGTCGTGGAGGTCCTCGGGCGCCCCGGTGCCTGCCATGGTGACGACGGTATCGACGCTCGGGTGGGCGCGCAGCACCTCGTCACGCGCCCGGGTCACGGACCCGGCGTCGGCGACGTCGATCTCGACGGTGGCGAACCCTTCGCCGGCGAGCCCGGCGAGGAGGCCGGTGCGCCGGCCGCCGACGATCACGGTGCTGCCGGCGGCGCGGAAGCGGCGGGCCAGCTCGAGGCCGATGCCCGAGGTGGCGCCGGCGACGAAAACGGTGCGGGAAGTGATGTCCATGGCTCGACGGTAAGCCGGAAGCCCGGGCGCTCAGGGGGCCCTGCGAGGACCCCCGGCGTCGGCACGTCCCCCCGGAGCCGGCTTCTCCTGGCCCGCCGCCCAGGACGCCAGGAGGGCCAGCCCGTCCGCCGCCGCCGTGCCGGTGGGTGCGGTGTAGACGTTGAGCAGCAGGCCGGGTTCGGCGGACAGCTCCATCGACTCGACGTCCAGGTCCAGCCGGCCCACGACCGGGTGGTGCAGCCGCTTGCGGCCGGACCGGTGCAGCCGGACGTCCTGGGACGCCCACCGCCGCCGGAACAGTTCACTGCGGGTCGACAGCTCGCCGACCAGGGCGATCAGCTCCTCGTCGTGCGGATTGCGGCCGGCCTCCATGCGGAGTTTCGCGGCCACGTCGACGGCGATCCGGGGGTAGTCGACGAAGAACGCACTCGCCGCTTCGGGTTCCAGGTACACGAACCGCGCGGTGTTCGCCGGGCGTCGCGGGTCGGCCAGCAGCGGTGAATACAGCGCGCGGGCGAGGTGGTTCGTGGCCAGGACGTCGTAACGGCCGTTGCAAATCCACGCCGGCGCGGCGGTGATGGCGTCGAGCACCTGCTGCAGTGGCGGGCGGACCGTCGCGGCGGGGCGCCGGCGGCGGGGGCCGCCCGGCGCCCCGGACCGGCGGGCCAGGTGGAACAGGTGGTCGCGCTCGGCCTCGTCGAGGTGCAGGGCCGTGGCCAGCGCGTCGAGCACCCCGTCGGACGCGCCGGCGAGGCTGCCGCGCTCCATGCGGACGTAGTAGTCGACCGAGACGCCGGCCAGCATCGCGACCTCTTCGCGGCGCAGGCCCTTGACCCGGCGGTGGCCGCCGTAGGCGGGCAGCCCGGCCTGCTCGGGCGTGATCCGCGCCCGACGCGACCCCAGGAACTCCTTGATCTCGGTGCGCAAGTCGATCACGGCCACCCCGCCACCCTAGGCCGGGTCCGCGGGCGGAGGGAGGTTCTGCCGGTACCCCCCGGCGCCTACGTGCCGGTCGCGGTCGTGGCGATGCCGCCGTCGACCGCGATGACGGTGCCCGTGACGTAAGCCGCGGCCCGGCTGGCGAGGAACACGGCGATGCCGGCCATGTCGTCGTCGCGGCCGAGGCGGCGCAGCGGGGCCTTCGCCGCGATCCGGTCGCCCATCGTCTCGAGCGTGGTCGCCATCATCTGCGACGGGAACGGTCCCGGGGCCACGGCGTTCACCGTGACGTGCTGCGGGCCCAGTTCCCTGGCGAGCACCCTGGTGAGCTGGTGGAGGCCCGCTTTGCTGCTGGCGTAGGAGTAGTTGGGCGCCTCGGCGACGTGGATCGCGGCGATGCTGCCGATGTTGACCACGCGCGCGGGATCATCGGCGGTGCCCGCCCGGCGCAGGGCCGGGAGCAGCGCCTGCACCAGCCAGAACGGCGCCTTGAGGTTGAGGTCGAGCACCTCGTCCCACGCCTGGTCCGGGAACGTCTCCAGCGGCTCGCGCCACATCGCTCCCGCGTTGTTGACGAGGATGTCCAGGTGTCCCCGGCCGTCCTCGACCAGATCGGCGAGGCGCCGGCACTCGTCGTGGCCGGACAGGTCGGCGGGAATTGCCCGTACGTCGCCGAATTCGGAAAGCAGGCGCTGCGCTTCCGCGCATTTGCCCGCACTGCGGGAGCTGATCACCACGCGGGCGCCCGCCTGCAGCAGGCCGCGCGCCATCATCATTCCGATGCCGCTGGTGCCGCCGGTGACGAGTGCGTGCTTGCCGCTCAAGTCGAAAAGGTCTGCGTGAGCGGTGAATGGGTTGTCCACTGTCGGTCTTCGTCCCTTTGTCGTGGAGGCTGACGGCCGAAAGGCTGGCAGGCTTCCTCGACGTCGGGGAGATCCTGGTGATACCGGTACCGGGAGAGCCCCTCGGCACTCAGACCGGGCGGAAGCTGCCCAGGCAGGGGTACCCCGGAACGCCCGCCTTGGCCGGTTTGCCCGGCGGCGGCCACCCCATCAGCCACAGCTGCCCGGTCACCGCGACGTTCGCGGCGAGCGAGATGTCGGCGACGAGCCGGAACCGCGTCTGCCGTCCGTCCGGGTAGGACGCCCAGCCCGTCAACCGGACCGCGGTGCGGGCGCGTGGCACGAACGGCGTGTCGAGCGCGACCCGCAGCTCCGACCAGGTGTCCTCGGTGATCGGGCGGCGGATCCGCAGGCTGCCGACGATCGTCAGCAGCCCCAGCATGAGGAAGACGGCGCCGCCCCCGGCGATGCCGCCCAGCCCGGCCGCGTCGGCGAGGCCCGCGGAGCCGGCCTCCACCGACGACACGACCGCGATCCCCGCCGCACCCAGGACCGCGAACGTCACCCCGGTGACGGCGGCCCGCCGAGCCTGGAACGCCCGGTGCGCGGTGAGCACCGGATCACGCGACGGCGGCGCCGGGTGGCGGGCGACGAACGCGGCGGGCACCGAACCGGAAACGGGGGCGTCCTCGATCCGCCCGGACCGCAGCCACATCGCCCCCGGCGGGCGGACGAACACGCGGCGGCCCGTGCCGAGCACCCACAGCCGTCGCTCGCCGGCCAGCTGGACGCGCGGTCCGCCGGTGAGCCGGGTCCGCAGCCACCGCCCGTCCGGCAGCCGAACCGACACCCGCGATCCCTTCGTGCGCAACCCGTCGGGAGCGACGTCGAGCCGGTGGTACGGCTCCCCGAAGAGGCCTCGGACGCTCAGGTAGAGGCTCAGGACGTAGGTCCAGATCGCCAGCAGGCCCCGAAGGTGCCGAAGTAGACGTAGGGCAGCGCGCTCCCCCACCCGTCGATGACCGAAAGCAGCACCCCCAGCAGGACGAGCGCACCGGTGAGTCCCATGCGGACAATGGTCAGCGCGGTCAATTTCTGGACAAACCCGGCAAACAACGGTTCGGCCCCGGACGGCACATTCGGAATGGGTTCGTGAACGCGGACTCTGCCCACGCCGGAAGTGCTGTCCATTGCTTGTCCCCCATCGGTTCGCGTGCCCGGGCCGCGGCAGCGTATCCGCACCGGGAAACGAGGCCCGGCCCACCCGGGCCGGGAAAGGCGGCCGCCGTGACCTGTGCCGCTCCTTGCCGGTTTTCCCTTGCACCGGTGCGTGGTCGCCGTATGGTGCTCGCCGGGCACGTTCTGTCATTTCGACAGGACCTGGAGGAGGGGAACTGTGATGGACTTGGTGGCGCCGTCATGACCGCGCCGCACCGCGACCTGCGGCAGGTGCAGCGGCAGGCAGGGCGAACTCGACGCGCGGCTGGCGGCGACACGGCACAGCGCGCGCTCGGGTGACCAGCTCGTGACCGCGACCGTGACCGGTCAGGAACGTCTTCACCTCCAAGGACGTGGTCGACACGGTCGCGGACGCGGTGTTCGATCCGGTCAAGTCGGTCAGCGATCTGTTCGCCGAGTCGTTGAAGACCTTGAGCGGCTTCCAGCGGCAAGCCCTCGCACTGGTGCAGGGCAACACCGATTTCCCGGACATGCCACCGATGCCCGGCCACTCCGGGATCGACGACCGGCGACAGTGGCGGATCGACCCCTCGGCGGCGCCGGCATGAGGACACCGGTGATCGTGTGCGCGACGCTGCTGGCGGCAAGCTTGCTGGCCGGCTGCGGACCGTCGAAACCGCAACGGCTTCTCTCCCGGCCGCCGTCACCGGCCCAGACCGGCGCCCGGCTGCCGCTCGACCAGGTCGACGCACCCGTCGACCTCGCGAAGTTCGACTCCGACCCGTGCAGCCTGCTCACCAAGGAGCAGGCCGCGGCCGTGGTGGCCGACCCGCCGAACGGGATCCGCGCGAGCGGGGTCGACCAGCTCCCCGGGTTCGGGTGCGCCTGGTCGAGTCCGCCCGGCGCCCTGTGGGTGGCGACGAAGCCGATCCAAGGCCCGAGAACCCTCACCGAGCTCTCGACGTCCCCGCTGAAGAAGAGCCGCGCTCTGGAGCCGTGGACCGAAACGTCGATCGGCGGTCTCCCCGCGGTCGTCCACCACCAGTTCGGGATCACGGAGGAGTGCCTGGTTTCCGTCGAGGTGACCGCGAAGCAGATGCTGACCTTCGAGATCGACGGCAAGGATCTCCCGGGCAGCTACTGGGACACCGACCGCTGCGGCGGGGTCGCGAAGATGGCGGAGTTCGTGCTCGGCAACCTGCGGTGACCGGGTAGCGGTGCGCCTCAGCCGAACGCGGCCAGCGCGACCGGCTCCCACTTGCGCCAGCCCTCCAGCCGGGCGTGGTACTCGGCTTCCACCGCGGCGAACGACTTGCCGAGGAACATCCGGTGCGGCGGGTCGTCGGTGTCCGCGAGTTCCAGGATCGCCGCCCGGGTCGCCCGCGGGTCGCCGAGGTCCCGCTCGATCCGGGTCGCCTCGCGCACCGGGTCGTAGTCCGGGTTCGGCGTGCTGGTGCGGACGCTGCCGCCCCCGAAGTCCGTGCGGTACGGGCCCGGCTCCAGGCAGACCACGTCGATCCCGAAGGCCGCGACCTCCTGCCGCAGGGAGTCGGAAAGCCCTTCCACGGCCCACTTCGACGCGTGGTAGGCGCCGATGCCCGGGAACGCGCGGACGCCGCCTTCGCTGGTGACCTGGATGATCCGGCCGTGCTCCTGGCGGCGCATGACCGGCAGCACCGCCTGGGTCAGCCAGAGCGTGCCGAAGAAGTTCGTTTCGAGCTCGGCCCGGACCTCCTCCTCGGTGAGCTCCTCGACCATCCCGAAGTGCCCGTAGCCGGCGTTGTTGACCAGCACGTCCAGCGTTCCGAAGGCGGCCGCCGCCCGCTCCACCGCTTCGGCGGCGGCGGCGCGGTCGGTGACGTCCAGCCGCAGGGGCAACACGGCGTCGCCGTACCGGTCGGTGAGCGGCCGCAGGCTTTCCCGGTCCCGCGCGGTGGCCGCGACCCGGTCGCCGCGGGCGAGCGCCGCTTCGGCCCACTCGCGGCCGAAGCCCTTGGACGTTCCGGTGATGAACCAGTTCTTCGTCACGACTTCTCCTTCGTCGTTCGATTTCTACGTCCTGATGCAACAGTAGCATGGACTGCATTATTTCCTCGCGTGGTAAGTTACCGTCCGTGAGTGACGGCCGCCGTGAGCGCAAGAAGGCCCAGACCCGGACCCGCATCCGGGAAGCGGCCCTGGACCTCTTCGCGAGCCAGGGCTACCGCGAAACGACGATCGCGCAGATCGCGGCGCGCGCCGACGTCGCGACGCGCACGGTCACCCTGCACTTCCCGGCCAAGGACGACCTGCTCTTCGCCGACGACCCGTTCACCGCGGAGTCCCTGGCCGCCCGGCTGCGGGCCCGGAAGGCCGAGAGCACCCTCGACGCGGTGCGCGACTGGATGCACGCGACGATGCGCGAACTCGACGAGCGGGACCACGCCTCGGGCGTCGACCCGGCCCACATCTGGCGGCGCCGGGCCCTGCGCGCCGCCCTCCTGATGGCCGACGACGACCTCCGCGGCCGCGCCCGCGCCGGGTACCACGGCCTCGAGGTGCTGATCGCCGAGGGCATCGGCGAGGACCTGGGCCTCGCGCCGGACGCGCTGGTTCCCCGGCTCGCCGCGGTCACCGTCGTGACGGGGCTCCGCGAGATCTACGTGACGCGGGAGGGCCGCGCGCGGCCGGCGGCGGGTGAGCTGTCCGAGCTCGTGGACGAGGTGCTCGCCTTCGCCCGGGCCGGGCTCAGCCGGAACCGAAGCACACCAACGGGATGAACGGCTCGCTTCCCGCGGCCTCGGCGAGGGCCCGCGCCGGCGGTACGCCGGCCGAGTGGATGCGGTGGTAGCGCACCATCAGCGGCACGACGGCCTCGTCCGGGACTCGGGCGACGCCGGCGATCACGCTGCGGGTGCCGCTGTAGAGCAGCGCCGCGGTGAAGCCGAGCAGCTCGTCGCCGGCTCGGACGACCGCCCGGCCGACGTCGCAGGCGGACAGCACGACGTGCTCGGGCACCGCCGGGAGCTGCTGGATGTCGTGGGCCAGCAGCGGGCCGTCGGCGAGGTCGAGCCGGGAGAACAGGACGTTCGACGGCTCGTGGTGGCCGTGCGCGGCCAGGTGGGCGGTCCCGGCCGCGCCGAGGGCGCCGAGCGTGCGCGAGACCGAGGCGTCGGACCCGGTCAGCACCACGCTCCCGGGCAGCAGACGGGCGAGGTGCCGCGCCTCCTCGTCGGCGTGCCGGAGGTCGGGACCGGCGACCACCACCGTGCCGCGGGAAACCGCCCGCTTCGCCCGGCGGCGGCCCCGCACCCACTCCGTCGCCGAGGGTGCGACGGACACCGGTCGCCCGCGCAGCTCGGGCAGCAGGCCCCAGGGCACCGCGGCCAGCTGCCCGGTGGGCACCACGACGAGGTCGCGGTCGCCGAGCACGGGTCGCAGCGGGGCGACCAGCTCCCTGGAGAGGGCTTCGACGTGGTAGCGGGCGGATTCCGCGATCACCGCGGCCACCCGGTCCGGGAGCCGCCTGCCGCAGAGGGTGTCGAGGTCGACGCGCAGCCGCGCGGCCAGTTCGGCGGCCGCGGCGAGGCGGCCGGCGCGGACCAGGCGGGCCCGGCCGTCCGCGATGGTGAGAACGACGAGATCGCCGCCGTCGTCGAGGAACACCGCCAGCGTGCTCCGTGCGGCGGCCAGTTCGGCCGCGACCTCCTGGAAGGTCGCGGTGGCGGCCCGTCCCCCTCGCCCTGGCGGTCCACCCGCGGGCCCGGATCTCCCTTTCCAGTTCGGCGCAGCGGCGCTCGGCCGCGCTGTCGGCCCGGCCACCCAGCTCCGCTGCCCGCGCGGTCAGCGCCCGCCTCCGCAGCTCCGCGACGAGGTCGAGGGTCACCTCGTCGGAGGGAGGACGGACCGGGTGCAGCCGGAACGCCTGTGCGCGGGAACGTTCCGCCCAGGCGAACACCCGCGCGGGCCGGGCGGACGCGAGGGCGGTGGCCGTGGCCAGCCGGGCGAGCTCGACGCCCAGCGTTGCCGACCCCGTGCGCAGATCGAGGCTGCCGAACCGGCTCCGGTGTTCGTCGAGCGCGGCGAGCCCGGCACGGGCGTGGCGGAAGACCCCGCCGGGATCGCCTTCCGCGTGGCACAGCTCCGCGACGGCGAGGTGCCGGGACAGGGTGAGTTCGATGCTGCCCCGGCCGCCCGTCCGGCGCGCCAGGTGTTCGCGCGCCTCGGCCGGCCGTCCGGCGGCGACGCAGGCTCGCGCGGCCAGCAGTCGCGCGAGCCGGGCGTCGGAGTGCAGCCCGAGGTCGTCCAGCCGCGTCGCCAGCCCGGTCACCTCGGCGACCAGCGCGGAAGAGTGCCTGCCGTCCCGGAAACCGGCCAGCTGGACGGTCAGTGCCGAAACGGCGGCCCAGGTCTCGTTGCCGCGCCGCCGGAAGCGGCGTTCGGCCCGCCGGGCCCAGGTGCGGGCGGACGGCGAGTCGCCCTGGGCGATCGCGGCCTGGGCGCGGGTCAGTTCCGCTTCGGCGCGCTCGTGGGTGCTGTGGCCCGCGGCCAGCAGCTCCAGCGCGGTGTCCAGCTCGGCGGCGGCGTCGTCGACCAAGCCGGCGGCGAGCAGGGCCCGCGCCTTGTCCACGGCCAGCACGGGCAGCAGGCCGGGGGCGTGCCGGGCGAACCCGGCCTTGGCGGTGTCGAAGGCGTGCAGCGCGGCCGGGATGTCCCCGGTGAGCGTGTGGCAGTGCCCGCGGTTGAGGCGCGCCTTCGCCAGCAGGAGCTGCAGGTCATCGGTCAGCGCGATGTGTTCGCAGGCGTCGAGGTCGGCCAGCGCCGCCCGGATGCGCCCGGCGAGGTCGTGCAGCATGGCGCGGTTGAGCAGGCTCCGGGCGATCCGGGCCGGGTCGCCGGCGGCCTCGATGAGCGGCTGGGCGTCGTTCATGCACCGCAACGCTTCGTCGAGCCGGCCGACGAGCATCAGCATCAGCCCGCGCTGCTGCAGGACGATCCCGAGGTCGGCGGGTGCGGCGAGCACCTCGGCGCGGTCCAGCAGGGAGAACCCGGCCTCGCCGTGCCCCAGCTGCACCTCCGCGGCGGCGAGGCTGATCAGGATCCGGGCCAGGAACGGGTTCTTCGAGATCTGCGCCTGCTCGGCCGGACCGTCCGGCTGCCCGAGCAGGCGCAGCGCGGTGCGCAGGAGCCGGGCGCCGTTGCCCGGGTGCCCGCTGCCGATCGCGGCGAGCCCGCGGCGGTGCAGGTTTTCCGCCCGGGCGTCGACGGTCGGCCGTGGTCGGGTCATGGGTGCGCGCTACACCTCCATCGAGGGGGTCATCGTCGTGCCGTTGTCGTGGACGAGCAGCTGGACGACGCCGCGGCCGACCCGTTCGAAGGTGAACCGCCCCCGCTCGTCCGCGGTGGTCGACAGCGTGCCGCCGGCGGTGCGCAGTTCGATCGGCAACGCCGAGGGCGGGCTGATCCAGCCGTCCAGCCGCACGCTGCCGTCCGTGGCCGGGGTGAGGGTGACGACGGCCGTGAGCCGGACGCCGTCGAAGGTGATCGACCGGCTCCGCTCGTCGCCGCGGGCCCCGGCGAGCAGCTGCCGGTCACCGGCTCGCAGGATGTCGGTGTCCGGTCCGGCCAGCTGGATCGCGAACACCGCGAGCTCGGCCAGGCCCGGTGGCGGCGGGTCGGCGAGCTCCCAGAACCGGCGGACCTCGTCGAGCACGGCGTGGTCGCGTTCCTCCAGCGGCCCGCGGGGATCGGGGCCGGTCACGGCGTCCTCCCCTCGGTCTCCAGCAGGGCCCGCAACCGGGCGAGGCACCGCCCGCGGGTCGGCCCGATCGTCCCCCTGGCCATGCCGAGCTGGGCGCTGATCTCGGCGTAGTCGGGGCGGGGGACGAACGCCACGATGCGCAGCAGCGCCTGGCACCGCGCGGGCAGCCGCCGCAGCAGGGTCCACAAGCGACGGTTGCCGTCCGCGGTGACGGCTTCCTGCTCGGGATCCGGCGCCGGGTCGGGTGCGTCGCCGAACACCGCGGTGTCCACCGGACGTTCGGCGCGCCGGGCCCTGGCGACCCGCCACGCTTCCCGTTTGGTCACCTGCACGAGCCAGCCGGTGAGCGCCGCGGGGTTCTGGATGTCGGACAGGGACCGCAGCAGAGCCAGCCAGGTGCTCTGCACGACGTCGCTGCTGGCCTCGGTGTCCAGGCCCTGGGCCCGCGCGACGTGCCAGAGCAACGGGGTCAGCTCGCGGACGATCTCCGCCAGGCTGCCCCGATCCCCCGCCCGGGCGGCTTCGAGCAGCTGCCCGACCCGGACGCTGGTGGCCGACGGCCGCGGCGATCCGGTCATCGGCGCTCCGCGTTCTTCCGCAACCGGGTGACAGCCTGGGCCGCGCGCGCGGTGGTGTCCTCACGGGTGGCGACGGCGTCCGTGCCGATGTCGAGCATCAGGTTCGCGAGTTCGGCGGCGATGTACGGCGCGGCGAACGACGTGCCGTCCCACACCGCGAAACCCGAGCTGAAGTCGTCGAGGTCCGCCTGCTCGCGACCCTTGGCAGGCACGTACCGGCCCGGCCGGGCGGACCCGTTGACGTCGGGCGGGAACGCGCTGACGATCCGCGCCCCCGGGGCGTAGCAGGTCGCGGACGGCCCGCCGTTGCTGAACCAGGCCGTGGTCCCGTTCGGGTTCAGCGCACCGACGCCGAGCACGGGCTGCCCGGGAGCAGGCGGGGGGTCGAGCACGCCCAGCGCGGCGGGCAGGAACGGGCGTTCGGTGGAGTCGTTCCCGGCCGAGGCGACGACCACGACGCCTTCGGCGACGAGCGCCCTGATGATCTCGGCCAGCCGCGACCGCTTGCCGTCGCCGGGGTCTTCGTCGTAGAACCCCATCGACAGGGACAGGATGTCGACCCAGTCGCGGTGGTTCTTGGTGCGGGCGTCGCGGATCCGCGCCAGCAGCAACCAGAGGGCGAGCAGCGCGTCGCCTTCGAGGCCGACGTTGTCCGGGTGCAGCACCCGCACCATGAGCACGTCGGCTTCGGGGGCGTGCTGGTGGATCACCCCGGCGATGAACGTGCCGTGGCCGGTCGCCGGGTTGACGACGTCGGTCAGCGGGTTGGTGGTGGTCGGCGCGTCGAGCGAGTCTTCCAGCACGAGGGACCGCGGCAGCCCGGCGACCTTCTGCTCCTGCGCCGCGATGGCGACCTCGCTCGGCTGGAACAGCCGGAGGAACCCGCGGTGGCCGGGAGTCGCCGCGGTGCTCAGGTCGCCGAACCACGGGTGGTCCCGCACGCCGGTGTCGACGACGGCGACCACCGGCCGTCGGCGGTTCGCGTCCCAGGCCGGGTCGCGCCACGGCGGCTCACCGGCGAGCTCGACCGGGGCGCGGACCGGCGGCGGCGCGTAGTTGGCGGCCGCGGTGTCGGTCAGGCCGTGCGGATCGTAGGTGGGAGCGCCGCCCCAGCCGAGCAGCGTGCCGCACAGCAGGTGCTCGAGGGAAATCCGGTCGGCGAGCGTGGGCTGCTGCCCCTCCTCCCCTCCGTTCGCCGCGAACCTCGATCTGAGGTACTGCAGCGCGACCCAGGCGTCGGCCGCCGGACGGCCGGGCCGCCCGGCGAGCCGGACGGGACGCGGCAGCCCGCCCAGGTGTTCGCGCAACGGGCCGTCGGCCACGACCTCGGTCAGCGGCGCGGGCGGTTCGACGTCGATGTCGATCTCGCCGAGCGCGTCCCGGATCGATCCGAAGGAATCATCGTCGGAAATGACGTCTTCCGGAATCAGCAGGAAGCGGGTGCGGTAGACGGTCGAACGCACGAAGGGAAGATTGCCGAGGACAACCTCTCCCGGCCGAAGTATTTTGGCTTCGTACTGGTCCAACAGTGACTGCGGCCAATCCGGTATCGGCGTTTCGGGGTACGCGGATACGTCCGATCGGGCGAGCATGCGGTATTTGACCATGATTGGCGGCCTCCTCCTGCAGCAGCGAAGTCGTTCGTCCCGCACAGAGTGCTACAAGAGCACCGAGATTCACGTCCGCGGTCACGAAACGGTCACGGAAAATCGATGTATCCGCCGCGCCGGACCGGCACCCTCCCAGTCCACGACAGCCGCAGCGACCGGGAGGTACCCCATGCCCAGCCCGAAAGACGCCTACCACGGCGAGATCTTCATCCCCGACAAGCGCCACCCGTGGTTTCCTTTCTTCTGCCCGAAACCGCAGGTGGACATCCTGTTCTACACCGACGACACGTCCGTCGCCTTCAACCCGGCCTCCAGCTTCGGCGTCGACGCGATGCGCGACCTGCTGCACCAGCGCAGCGGTTTCCACGCCGATTTCCGGATCGACCTGCTGAACCGCCACGACGGAGGGCACGCCCGGCAAAAACTGACGCCGGAGTTGTTGGCGAAATACGACCAGGTGTGGTTCTTCGGTGTTTTGCAGTGCAACCAGCAGGCGGCACCGGAGAACGAGCTCACCGATGACGAGGTCGCCGCGCTGCGCACGTGGATGGACGAGCGCGAAGGCGGCGTGCTGATCACCGGGGACCATTCCAACCCGCGGCCGTTCGACGCCGTCGACGGTGCACTGGACCCGCTGGTGAACCTCGGCCGCGCCCTCGGCCACCGGGTGCCCCGCGCCGGGCAGCTGCGTGTCTGGGAAGGCCTGCCCAGCAGCGACGTCACGACGGATCCGCACCACACGCACAACACCCAGGTGCCGGACGGAGTGCACGTCCTCGACGACCTGACGCTGCAGGACGACCAGTTCCCGCAGCGGCTGCTGCTGACGAAGTACCCGCTCGGCTGGTCGTGGCCCTGGTGGCTGCGCCGGTACCGCCCGCACCCGCTCTTCTGCGGCCGCACCGGCCCGATCGAGGTGTTCCCCGACCACATGCACGAGGGGGCACTGGCCTTCCCGGCCGCCTACCCGGCCGCGGACTGGCCGTCCGGGCCGTGGGGCCAGCCCGTGCCGGAGGTCGTCGCCCGCGGCACCGACAAGCGGTTCCCCGCGACCTACGACCTGGTCAGCGCCTACGACGGTGCCCTGGCCTCGGTCGGGCGCATCGTCGCCGACTCCACCTGGCACCACTACTTCAACATCAACCTGGCCGGATTCGCCCCGGGCAGCGCCGAGCGCGACGCGATCGGCGACTACTACGCGAACCTCGCGGCGTGGCTGACGCCGTCGGCCAAACGAGCCGCCATGCGCTGCTGGTTCTGGTGGCAGCTCGCGGTCCACCCGCGGTGCACATGGTCAAGGGCGCCTCGTTCACCGTGCTGGGCCAGACCGCACTGGACGTGCTCGGCCGGGTGGCCGGCCAGTGCACGATCACCCAGCTCGTCTGGCCGTTCCCGCTGTGGCCGCGGGACTGGATCGAGTTCCCGTGGCCGCCCGAAGAAGTGGTGCTCGGCGCCGTGATCTCGGGCTACCACGCGGCGTTCGACCAGGCCACGGCCGGGGCGGGAGAGCTGCCGAGCCGGACCCGGCTCGTCGGTTCCGGCCTGCTGGCCGCCGTCGAGCAGCACGGCGTCGAGCTCCGCCGGATGGCCGAAACGGCGGACCGGCTGCCCGGCTTCCTCCGGGAGCACCTGCCCGGCGGACGCGAGGGCTGAAGCGCGGCCACCTCCGGGGTCCCGGCCGGAACCGGAAGGGTTCAGGCTCCCCGGGGGATGGCGCGCCCCAGGTAGGTGACGGCCGGGTCGGCGACGCCGAGGTCCCGGAACCCCAGCCGGTCGTAGAACTTCTGCGCCGGGCCGTTCGCCTTCGCCACCGCCAGGTGCACCCCCGGCACCCCGCGCCCGGCCAGCACGGCCAGGGAGGTCTCGATGAGCGCGCGCCCGTGGCCGCCGCGCTGGTGGGACGGCAGGATGTCGATGTGCAGGTGGGCCGGGTGCCCCGCCAGTTCCGGGCGGACCATCGCCTCGGGCGTGTGCAGGACGGCCCGCAGCTGCTCGGCCGGGGTCGCGGGCTCCCCGTCCGGTGCGGGGAACCGGGCGGCGACACCGGGCAGGTACCCGGTGCGGAAGCGGGCGGCGAAGGCGGCGGTGTCGGCCGTGCCGACCAGGTAGCCCACGGCCGTGCCGCCGCCGTCGTCGAGGACGGACGCCAGCTCGGGTTCCAGTTCCAGGTACGGCGCCAGGAAGACGGCCGGCAGCAGGTCGGGGTCGGGGTACACCCCACGGGCGTCGCCGCCTTCGTGCCCGGTGCGGACGCACACGTCGAACAGGGCCGGGCGGTCGTCCGGGTGGTACGGCCGGAGGTGCGGGAGCGCGGTCACGCTCCTCATCCTGACTTCGAGGCCTGCCAGTAGTCGATCGCGCCCTGCAGCACCGTGCGGAAGAGGTGGAAGTTCACCGGCTTGAACACGTAGCTGTCCGCGCCGAGCCGGTAGCAGCGGTCGATCTCCGCCGGGGTCGTGGACGAGGTGAACACGATGATCGTCACCTCGGCCAGGTCCGGGTTCGCGCGCAGGTCGGCGAGCACCTGGTGGCCGTCCCGGCCCGGGAGGTTCAGGTCCAGCAGCACCAGGGACGGCCGGGCGGCGGAGGGGTCGGCCAGGCGGGCGATCGCGGTGTCGCCGTCAGCGGCGAACTGCAGGTCCAGCTCGGGGTGGGTGCGGGCCAGCGCGCGCCGGATCGCCTCCTGGTCTTCGGCGCTGTCCTCGACCACCAGGACGAGCCGCTCGTCCGGCCTCACGCGACCGCTCCGGTGTGCCGGATCGCCAGCACCGCGGCGTCGTCCCCGACCCGGTACCGGCCGCCGCCGGCGACCAGTGCCTCCAGCAGGTCCGGCAGCGCCAGGCCCGACAACCCGGCCAGGGTCGGGGCGAGATCGGTCTCGAAGAACTTGCCGTCGTCGTCACGGGCCTCGGTGAGCCCGTCGGTGTAGAGCACCAGCGTGTCGCCGGGGGTGAGCCGGGCCGCGGCCGGCCGCAGCCGCAGCTCCGGCAGCACCCCGACCAGCCGCCCCGCGCAATCCGGCTCGTCGACCGTCCCGTCGCGGCGCAGGACCATGGGCGGCGGGTGCCCGGCGGCGAGCAGGGTGAGCTCGACACCGTCCGGCTTCACCGGCTCGAAGGTCGCCGTCGCCAGGGTGAGGAAGCGGGAAACGCCGTGGCGCAACAGCTTCGTGTTCAGCCCGACCAGCGCGTGCTCGGCCGAACCGCCCTCCTCCAGCGCCGTCTCCAGGGTGTGCCGGGCGAGGCCGGTCAGCGCGGCGGCCGGCGCGCCGCGGCCGCAGACGTCCCCGATCAAGGCGGTGACGGTGCCGTCGGGCCGCGGCACCACGCCGTAGAAGTCGCCGCCGACCTCCAGGCTGTGGTCGGCGACGTTGTACTTCGCGGCCAGTTCCAGCCCCGGCACGGCCGGCAGCACCGCGGGCAGCAGGTGCTGCTGCAGGGACAGCACGTCCCGGCGGCGGCGGTCGTAGAGCGTGGCGTTGTCGATCGCCAGCGCCGCCCGCCCCGCCAGGTTGCTCAGGAAGCTGCGGTCGGGGCGGCGCCGCGAACCCGCGCCGTGGAAGAAGCTCAGCAGGCCGACGTCCCGCCCGTGCGCCCGCAGCGCGCTGATGGTCAGCAGCGGCAGCCGGATCTCCGCGGGCAGCTCCGAGGCGCGCGGCCGCTCGTCCCAGGACGCCGGGTCCGTGCCGCGCACCACCTCCTGGCCCGCCCAGCACCCGGCCCGCACCGCGTCGGCCAGCGCCTGTTCGCGGTGGGCGTCGACGTGGGCCACCGCGATCGGCACCATCCGGCCGTCCCGGTGGACGTGCAGGACAGCGCCGTCGGCGAGGCCGGGCACCACCATCCGCACCACCGCACGCAGGGTGTCGTCGATGTCGAGCGACGCGCTCATCTGCAGCGAGGCCTCGGCGAGGATCGCGTCCTGGGCCTGGCGGTCGTCCAGCTCGCGCAGCTGGCTGGCGTGGTGGTCGGTCGCCACGATCACGTCCAGCACCTGGTCCATCGCGGTGAGCACGGCCGGGTCGGCGGGCAACGCCGCGGACGTCCCCAGCCCGAGCAGGCCCCGCTCCCCCGCCGCGACCGCGAACTCCACCACCAGGAACCCGGTGGCCCCGGCCGCGGCCAGCCGGGTGGCCAGTGCGGGCGCGATCGCGGCCACCTCGGCCAGCGGGACCTGCGCGATCGCGGCCTTGTCCCCCGCCGGGTGCCCGGCGACCCATGTCAGTGCTTCGGCGGCCAGGCCGGGCGGCTGGGTGCGCAGGCCGGCGTGGTCGGCCCAGCGGACCACCGGTGCCGTTCCGTCGGCCGCCAGCCGGGCCCCCAGCACGGCGCACGCCGACGGCAGGGTGAGCAGGCCCGAGTACAGCTCGTCCGACAGCCCCTTCGTGTTCACCGCCTCGAACGCGGCACGCCACAGCGCGTGCAGCCGCGCCGTCCACGAGTCCTCGGGGGTGCTGGACACGTCAGTGGCTCCGCTCGTCAGAGGTACCGCGTCTGCGGCGAAGCCCACTGTAAGGTTCGGCCTCGGTCGTGGCCGCGCGCCACGACCGGAAAGGGACGTAATGGGCGACACGGCGGCGTTCGAACCGGCCGAACGCGAGCGGGCGGCCGAAACGGCGTTCGACCTTTCGGTGTGCGTGAACGAGCCGATCCACCGGCTCGGCGGCATCCAGTCCTACGGGCCCTGCTGGCCGCCGGCGACGACGGGCGCATCGAAGTCGCCAGCTCCACCACCACCCGGCTGCTCGGCCGGGCGCCCGGCGAGCTGCTCGGCACCCCGCTCGCCGGCTTGCTCGGCGCCGACGGCGTCGCGGCGGTCGAGCAGACCCTTGCCGCCCCGACCGGCGACCGCGGCCTGCTCCCGCTGCCCGTCCCGGCCGGCGGGCCGGAGTTCGACGTCACCGTCTACCGGGCCGACGGGCGCCTCGTCCTCGAGCTGGAGCCCGCGACCGCGCCGCGGCCGTTCCGGTTCTCGCAGTTCTACCCGTCGGTGCGCGCCGCGCTGACCCGGCTGCAGCACGAGCGCTCCGTCGTCGACGTCTGCGCCGCCGCGGTCGCCGAAATCCGCGCGCTCACCGGGTACGACCGCGTCGTCGCCTACCGTTTCGAAGGCCGCTCGGGCCCAGGCGAGGTGATCGCCGAGTCCATCGTGGACGGTCTGGAGCCGTGGACCGGGCTGTGGTTCCCGGCCAGCGACATCCCGCCCCAGGCGCGCCGGCTCTACGAGCGCAACTGGATCCGGGTGATCAACGACGTCGACGACGACACCGCCGCGCTGCACCCGCCGGCCCTGCCCGGCGGCAGCGTCCCGCTGGACCTGTCCGACTCGACGCTGCGCACCGTGTCCTCGTTCCACCTGGAGTACCTGCGCAACATCGGCGTGGCTTCGTCGATGTCGGTGTCGCTGCTGCACGAAGGGACGCTGTGGGGGCTGATCGCCTGCCACGGCCTGACCCCGCGCCGGCTCGACCCCGAGATCCGTGCGGCGTGCGAGTTCTTCGGCGTGACGCTTTCCCTGCAGCTGGCGGCGCTCCAGGAGGCGGAAACCGCCCGCGCCCGCCAGCAGGCCCGGACTACTCTCGCGCAGCTGATCGGCACGCTCGAGCCCGATCCGCTGCGTTCCCTGCCGGAGCACGCGGAGCTGCTGGCCGCGCTGGTGCCGTCCGACGCCGTGGTGGTCCGCCTCGGCGGCGCCGCCGAGGCTGTCCACGGCGACGTCTCCGCGGCCGCGCTCGACGCGCTGTGGCCGGAGCTGCCGGAGCTGCCCGCGGGCGAGATCTGGACGTCGGAATGCCTCGGCGAACACGCGCCCGCGCTCGCCGGGCACGCGGACACGCTGAGCGGGGTGCTGGTGCTGTCGCTCGGCGACGGCGACCTGATCGCCTGGACGCGGCGGGAGCGGCGCGCGACGCGGACCTGGGCCACCGACCCCGCCGTGCCCGTCCGGGTCGGACCGCGCGGCGAGCGGCTCACCCCGCGCGGCTCGTCCGCCGTCTACCAGGCGGTGGTCCGCGGGCACAGCCTGCCGTGGACGGCCGCGGACGAAGCGGTCGCGGCCGACCTCGGCCGCGCCGTCTCGAGCATCGCACTGCGGCAGGCGGCGCGGCTCACCGAGCTGAACACCCAGCTGCGGCGGGCCAACCAGGACCTCGACACCTTCGCCCACGCGGCCGCGCACGAGATGAAGGAACCCCTGCGCGGGATCGCGGCCACGGTCGCGTTCATCGGTGAGGACGCCGGCGACGGCCTCGACGCGACCACCCTGCGCCGGCTGGAGACGGTCGAGAGCCTCGCCAACCGGATGGACGAGCTGGTCAACTCGCTGCTGCACTTCGCCCAGCTCGGCCAGGGCGACCTGCGGCGGGAGCCGGTCGACCTGCGTGACGCGGCCGCCCGCGCCGTGGAGATCGCCGGCGCCCGGCTGGTGGAGAACGACGTCCGGCTCACCCTGCCGCCGTCGGGCACGATCGTCTCCGCCGACCCGGCGCGGCTCGAGGAGATCCTGATCAACCTGCTCGTCAACGCGGCGAAGTACGCCCGGCCCGAGCAGCCGCGCACCGCCGAGATCGGGTACACCGACCGGGCGGTTTTCGTGCGCGACAACGGGATCGGCATCCCGGAGATCCACCACGGCGACGTCCTCAAGCTGTTCCGCCGCCTGCACGCGAAGGACGCCTACGGCGGCGGCCACGGTGCCGGGCTGGCGATCGTCGACCGGATCGTCGACCGCCACGGCGGCCGGCTGTGGCTGGATTCGGTACCGGGCGAGGGCACCACGGTGTGGTTCACGCTGGGGGCGGACCCCGAGGCGTAGGGCGCTCAGGCCGCCCCGGGCCCGGCGGCGAGCAGCCGCAGGACGAGGCCGCAGACGACGAAGAGCACGCCGAGGAGGAAGAGGACACCGGCGTTGAGGGCGATCCCGCCCGCGCCGAGGGTGACACCGAGTGCGACCACGAACCTGCTCCTCGTCCTGCCGTTCGACCGTTGACCTGCGCCGCGAGATACCCGCGCGGCCGGGTGGTCAAACGCACCGGGCCGGCTGGTCGTGCGTTCGGAGGATGCGCCAGCTCAGGTAGCCGCAGACGCCGAGCGCCGGGAGGGTGAGGAGGGTTTCGGCGATCCCGAGGGCGACCAGGCGGCCGGTCAGGTACAGCGGGAGGAGGACAGCGGTGGCGAAGCAGAACTTGGCCAGGAAGACCGCGGTGCACAGTTCGTAGCGCCGTCCGTGCGCTCGATCCCTTTCGCCGTGGGTCCGGGCGAGGACGACGCCGATGAGCGGTCGCCGCAGGAGCAGGGAGCCGCCGAACACCGCGGCGCCGGCGACATTGGTGACGACGCCGGGGAGGTAGAAGTCGACGCTGTGCCCGGTACCGCCGGCGAGTGCGGCCGACACGGCCACGGTGACCAGGCTGAGGGCGGCCTGCCAGTAGCGGCGGTCGGCGAAGACGCGGACGAGCGCGGAGATCACCACCCCGCCGGCCGCGACGAGCGCGGCGGTGAGGACCCGGCCGGTCAGCAGGTAGGCGATGAGGAAGAGGGCCCGGGAGGCGATGACCTCGCCGAGGGTGTGCCAGCCACCCATGGCGGCGAAGAGGGAGGACGGTTTCGCGATCAGCGCGGCCAGGTTCATTCGGCACCGGTCCGGGCTTCGGTGCCGCCGACTCCGCCGGCGGCGGGTGCGGAACCGGAGGAACCGGAAGGCACCGCCACGGCAGGCACCGAGCCGGCGGCCGCCGAAGTGGCAGGAATCAACCCGGCAGAGGCGGCAGGCACCGAGCCGGCGGGCCCCGAACCGGCCGACTGCGAGCCGGCGGCCGGGGAAACGCCGGGCGCCGAGCCAGCGGACGCCGGGCGGGCGGGCGCCGAGCCAGCAGGCACCGAGCCGGCGGCCGCCGAATCGGCGGCAGGCGGGAAGCTGTCCCCGCGCATCGTCTCCTCGTAGCCGCCGATCGCCGTCGCCAAGTCCTGCTCGCCTCGGTGTGCGGTCAACAGGGCGTCGCGGAGGCGGTGGGCGTCCCGCATCGCCAGGTTCCCTCCGAAGCCCGGCGCCAGGTGGATCGCGTCCCGAGGAGCGTGACCGGGCCCGGTGGCCAGGCCGGCATCGCCGGGATCGTCCCGATCCGCAGCCCGGCCGTGACCTCCGGCCACCCCGACGCCACGATCAGCCTCAGCGTGGGGTGCATTCCGGCCGCCAGTTCGCCTGCCGCCCGCCACAAGCCGGCCGGCGATCCGGCCGAGGCGAGCCGGTGCTGCTCGGTCGGCAGGGCCCACATCACGTAGTCCTCGGCCTCGGCGGCGACTCGGGAATCCATGGCAGGCAACAACTCCCGCCGCGCCACCGACGGCGGCCGGGTGAAGCGCAGCACGCCCAGCACCATCGTCCGGCCGCCCGACTCGACCCGGGTGGCGCTGTCGCCGATCAGGCCGGGCAGCCCCGTCCCGGCCACCACCCGCAGCGGCGTCGCCCCCATCAGCATGCGGCGGCCGGTGTCGACCACGCGCACGTCCGGCAGGCGCGCGCCGCGGACCGCCGAGCCGATGCCGTCCGCGCCGACCAGCACGTCCGCGGTGTCCGTGCGGCCGTCGGCGAACCACACCTTCACCGTCCCGCCGGGCTGCCGCTCGCAGCGGGTGAACCGCGCACCGAACCGCACCACGTCCGCCAGCCCGGTCAGCAGGACCGCCCGCAGCAGCGGCCGGTGCGTCTGGCGGCCGGGACGGGCCGGGCCGTCCAGCGGCCGCGCGCCCGCCACCGCCAGTTCTCCGTCCACTTCGGACAGCGTGAGCGCCTGCTCGCGCGGCCCGCCCGTGGTCGCCGCCACCATCTCCGCGTGCGACGGCGGCAGGCACGCCCGCAGCGCCGTCGTGCCCCGGTCGTCGAGGTGCAGGCTGATCCCCTGCGGCCGGCCGTCGGGCCCGTCCCGCTCGTACACCACGACGTCGACCCCCTCCCGCCGCAGCCCCTGGGCCAGGGTCAGGCCGCCGATTCCGGCGCCGATCACGAGCACGCGCATCCGGGACACCTTTCTTCACCAACCGATGAAGAACACCCTACGGACTCCCGGCGGTAATCTCCACCAAGTGATGAAGAACCGTCGGCTAGACTGCGGAGGTCATGACGGAACACGCTCGCCCCGGCCGCTGGCGCTCCGGCGCGCAGAGCCGGCAGCGGATCCTCGACACCGCCCGCGAGCTGTTCCGCGAACACGGCTACGGGGGCACCACCGTGCGCGCGGTCGCCGCCGGGGCCGAGGTCGACCCGGCCATGGTCTTCTACTTCTTCGGCACCAAGCAGGGCCTGTTCAGCGCGGCGCTGGAGATGTCCGCCGAGGTGCCCCCGGCGATCGAGGCGATCTTCACCGGTGACGTCGACGGCATCGGCGAACGGATCGTCCGGACGCTCGTGGAGAGCCTCGACCGGTCCGACCGCACCCCGCTGGTGTTGCTCACCCGCTCGGCCCCCACGCACGACCGGTCCCAGGCGCTGCTGCGCGAGTTCATCGACCGGGAGATCACCGGCCGCCTCGCGGGCCTGCTCGGCACGCCGGACGCCGCGCTGCGGGCCGGCATGGTCAACGTCCAGATCCTGGGTCTCGCGGTGGCGCGCTACATCGTCCGGCTCGAGCCGATCGCGTCGGCGCCGGTGGACGAACTGGTGACCCGGTTCGGCCCGGTGGTCCAGCAGTGCCTCACCGGCGCAGCGCCGCACACCGCCTGATCGCTTGCGGCGTAGGCTTTCCAGGGTGCGGATCGGTGAACTGGCCCAGCGCACGGGCGTGAGCCCGCGCTCGCTGCGGTACTACGAAGAGCAGGGGTTGCTGACCAGTTCGCGGTCCGAGGCGGGCCAGCGGCACTACGCCGAGGCCGACGCCGAGCGGGTCCTGCTCATCCGGCGGCTGTTCGACGCGGGCCTGTCCAGCCGGGTGATCGCGACCGTCCTGCCGTGCGTGGACGTCCCCGGCGACCTCGTGATCGCCGAAGAGACGTTCGCGGCGATGCTGCGCGAGCGCGACCGGATCGACGCCGACATCGCGCACCTGACGCAGACCCGCGACGCCCTCGACAAACTGCTCGAAATCAACAGCCGCCACCGGGCGGAGCTGGAGACCCGCCGGGGCCTGACCGTGTGACCCGCACCTCAGCCGCTTGCCCCTGACACCGGTGTCAGCTCCGAGGATGGCGACCGGGCCCGGAACCACCGGGCCGGTCAACCGGAAGGCGGCAGGACATGGGGCAGGCATGGGGTTTCGGCAGGCACGGCGGGCCGGAGGTGCAGGAGTTCTTCGATCGGCCCGATCCCGTCCCGGGCCGCGGTGAGGTGCTGATCCGGGTCGGCGTCGCCGGCGTGAACCCGCTCGACCACCTCCTGCGCGCGGGTGTGGTCCCCGGACTCGACGGCGGGCGGCCGTTCCCCCGCGTGCTGGGCATGGAGGCGGCGGGCACCGTGCTCGCACTGGGCCCGGACGTCGACGGGTTCGAGGTGGGCGACGCGGTTTTCGGCTTTGCGCTCACCGGGGGCGGCACGTACGCCGAGACGACGGTGCTGTCGGCGGCGAACACCGCGCGCATCCCGGCCGGGCTGTCCGCGACGGTGGCGGCGACGCTGCCTATCGCCGGCACGACCGCGGTGGACGCGCTCGACCAGCTCGCCCTCCCGGCCGGGGCGGCGATCCTGGTCAACGGCGTCGGCGGCGGAGTCGGCCACGCCGTCGCCCGGCTGGCGGTCGCCCGCGGGCTGGACGTGGTCGGCACGGGCAGCGCGGCCAAGCGCGAGCCCGCCGAGGCCATCGGGGTGCGGTTCGTCGACTACGCCGCCGGGGACGTCACCGCCGCGGCCCGCGAGCTGGCCCCGGACGGTTTCGACGGGATCGTCGACCTGGTCGGCGGCCCGTCGCTGCGGACGGTCGCCCCGCTCGCCCGTACGGCGCGGAACGTCATCGCGGTGGGTGACGCGTCGGTCGCCGAGCTCGGCGGCCGGTTCGTCGAGCGCCGCTTGGACCGCGAGAACCTGGAGCGGTCCGCACGGCTGGCGCTCGACGGGGTGCTCGCGCCCGTGATCACCGCGATCCACCCGCTCGCCGACGCGCCGGCCGCTCTGGCCACGGTCGAGAACGGCCACACCGCGGGCAAGGTCGTCATCAAGGTGACGTGAGCCCGGCGCGGTCAGGGGTTCCGGCGCTCGGCTTGGCTTTCCCGGCTTTCGGGCGCGGCGGCTTCGCCGAGCGGCGCCGCGTCCGGACCGGCCTTCGGGCGCCCGGTTCCGACCACGCCCGCGGTCAGGGGCTTCCCGGCCCTCGACCTTCCCGCCCTTCGGGCGCGGCGGCTTCGCGGCCGGGCCGGATCTCCCGCGACCCGCTTCGAGCGCCCGGCATCGACCACACCCACAGCCGCGGTCAGGGCTTCCCCGGGCCTTCGCCTCTCGGACGCGGCGACTTCGCCGGGCAGCGCCGCGTCCGGACCGGACCGCCCGGCAACGACCACACCCACAGCCGCGGTCAGCGTTTCCCCGGGCCCTCGCCCTTCCCGCCCTTCGGCCGCGGCGGCTTCGCCGGGCCATCGCCCGGCAGCGCCGCGTCCGGGCCGGACTTTCCCCGGCCCGCCTTCGGGCGTTCGGCGTCGACCACACCTACCGCCACCGGCTTCGCGGCCGGCGACGAAGCCACCACGACCGCCGAGGCCGTCGGCAGGGTGACCGGCGATGGAACCACGACAGAGCTGCTGGGCGGCGCGGCCGCGGGCAACGGCGCGGGCGCGGTCTGCGAGTCGGCCGGCTGGGTCAGCACCCCCGTGAGCACGGCCGCCGCGGTCACGGTCGCCAGGCCGCCGGCGGCGGCCAGCGCGCGCCGCCGCCGCGGTGCCGGAACGACGGCAGGCGGTTCGGCCAGCAACCGCGGGATTTCCGCCGCACCCGGCCGGTCCCCGGGCTCGCGGGCGGTCATCCGGGTCAGCAGGGTGGCGAGCGGTTCCGGGGTGCCGTCGGGGATGCGGGGTGCGCGGTGCAGCCGGGCCGCCGCCGACTCCGCGAGGGTGCCGGGGAACTCGAGCTGCGCGGTCAGGCACTCCAGCAGGATCAGGCCGAGCGCGTAGATGTCGGCGGCCGGCCCGGCGAGCTCACCCAGGATCTGCTCCGGCGCCAGGTACGCGGCCGTGCCGGTGACCAGCCCGGTGCCGGTGATCCGGGTCGAGTCGAGTGCGTGCGCGATGCCGAAGTCGGTGATCAGCGGGCCACCCGGCCCGAGCAGGACGTTCGCCGGCTTCAGGTCGCGGTGCACGATCTGCCGGGCGTGCACGTGGGCCAGCGCGTCCGCCAGCCGGACCGCCAGCTGTTCGACCTCCGCCAGCGTGAACGGCCCCGCGCACAACCGCTCGGCGAGGTTTCCCCCGTCGACCAGCTGCATCACCAGGTACGGCCGCTCCCCCGCGGTGCCGCTGTCGAACACGGCGACGACCCCGGGGTGCTGGACGCTGGCGAGCAGGGTCTTCTCCCGCGCCCGGCGCAGCTGTTCCACGGCCACGACGTGACTGTCGTAGACCTTGACGGCCACCTCGCGCCCCAGCTCCAGGTCGACGGCCCGGAAGACCTGGGCGGTGGCACCCCGGCCGAGCAGGGTCCCGAGGCGGTACCGCCCGCCGACCACGTCCGGCAGCTCGTTCGTCATCGGCAGACCCCCATCCGGCTCGGCTGCCCTTCCGGTACCCGCATGAGCGCCCCGCGCAAACCCGACTTCGGCGAGAGAGCGGTCACGGCGCCGCGTCCGTTCGGCTACCGGCGACCGATCTCGCGGCCGTCCCCGAACCCGGCGCGCTCCTGCCTTCGCGCCGACCGCGATCGGGGATGGTCGGCGCCGAACAGCCGGTCGTGAGCCGTCACCACCGCCTCGTGCAGGCCTGCAGCCTCCGCGTGCCGGCCGAGCGCCGCCAAGTCCGATGCCCTGTTCCGGAGCGCCGCCAATGTCATCGGGTCGTCCGCACCCCACAAGCGGCCGGCCCGATCGGCAACGTCGGTGTCGAGCGCCAGCGCGGCTTCGTGCTCGCCGGCTGCGTGCCGGCTGGTCGCCAGGACCAGAGCGGCCGCCAGCGTGTCCCGGTGGTCGGCTCCCCACCGGGCGCTCCAGCGCTGCCCGGCTTCCCGGGCCAGTTCCGCCGCGCTCACCGGATCACCCGAAGTGGCCAGCGCCGCCGCGACGTCGAGGACCAGCTCTCGCGTCTGGCCGTCACCGCTGTCGACGGCGTCGCACGCACGGAGGTGGCGGACGAGATTCGCGGCCGCGGGACGCTGTTCCGGCGAGGTACGCCAAGCCGCGGTCAGCAGCCGCCGGGCCGCGGTCCGTGCCGGGTTTCCCCGCCACTCACGCAATGCCGCTTGCACCAAGGGCAGGAATTCGACCGGACCGGTGTCTCCGGCCATCCGGGCGAACCCGAGCCGGACCAGCGCCCGGGACGCGGCGGCACTGTCGGGCATTCCCAGAACTTCCTGTGCTGCTTGGACTATCGCCGATGGGACGAAGCCGTCGGCGAAGAACGCACATGCCTCGGCGAGCCGGAAGGCGTCCTGCTCGTGCCGGCGCAGGTGGCCGAAGGCCACCTCCCAGATTTCCGGTGCCGTCGGGCGCCCGTCGCCATCGGTACCGCCCTCGGACGGCCGGGCGGTGTACGCAGACACGTTCGTCCCGGATCCGGCGAGGAAGGTCACCACGTGGTGCAGCACCGCCGGCCGGTCACCGAACAGGTCGGGAAGACCGGGCCGCACGCGCGCGACGAAGGCACGACGTTCCTCGCGGGTGAATCCGGCGCACTCGACAGCGCCGGGTTCCGCGGCCCACCCCGGATCCTGTGCGGTGACGATGCTGTGGCCGTGGGCCGGGATCAGCGGACGGATCAGGTCCGGCGGCCCGGCCGCGTCGAAGACGAGCAAGGTGCGCGGCCGGTTGCGCAGCGCCGTTTTCGCCGCCGTCATCGCGTCCCGCACGCCGTCACCGTCGCCGGCCACGCCCAGCCGGCGGCCGAGCGCGGCGAACGACGCCACGACCTCCGCCGCGTCGCCGGCCTGGATCCACCACACGAGGTCGTAGTCCGCGCGGCGCCGGTGCACGTACTCGGCCGCGAGCGCGCTCTTGCCGGTGCCCGCCTCGCCCACCACGACGACGGTCGACGGTGTGTCCTCCAAACCGTCGGCCAGGGCCGACAAGGCGCGCTCGCGACCGGTGAATACGCCGTCCCGGGCCGGTACACCCTCGAAGACCACCGGCGGCCCGCCCGGCACCGGATCGGCCTCGGCCGACCTCATCGCGGACGCCCCGTCGGCCGGCCCGCCGCGCCTGTGGATTCGTGCCTTGCGCTGGGAATACCGGAGATACGGACCACCGAGCGCGTCCATGACCGCCCGCACGACCTCGGTGTGCGGCCTGTCGGCGGGGTCGCCGTCCGGGAGCGGGACCGACGCGGGATCCCCGAGCATCGCCCGCGCGGCGCGCATGACGGGCACGTGGGGCCCGAGGTGGTCGGACACGATCCGCACCACCCGCGCGGTCGCCCGCCGTTCCCCGGCAGCCAGCAGTTCGCCGCGCACGCCCGGTGCGAAGTCGAACTCGACGGCGTGCGGCTCTCCCGCGGCACCGTCGCTCACCCGGGTGAGCAGGCCGCCCAGCACGACTTCCAGCAACGCCGGGTACTCCGACTCCGGCAGCAGGGTGCGCTGGATCAGCACCATCACGTCGAAGTTGAGCGGCGCCGCCGCGAACAGGCTGGCCAGCTGGAAGGCGTGCGGCGAAACCGCGGCCCGAAACCTGAGCACGCGTTCGCGCGCGGACAGCTCGGGTTCGAACGCCGGCTCCTCCCAGCCATCGGGCTGCTCTTCCCCCGCCCCGAGCAACAGAGCCGGGAGCCGCACCGGCTCGACGGCGCCGGTCAGCTTCCCCCAGCGGACGAGCCAGCGGCCGTCGAGTTCGAGCACCGGCACCGGCAGTCCCTCGGCGACGGGAGCGAACCGGCTGCGGGCGGTGTAGTTCAGCCGGTGGTTGGGCGCGGCGGGCGCCGGGGCCCGCAGGACCAAGGGATGGGTGTCCAGGTGCGTTCGCGCCCACAACCGGTGGGGCAGCACGTTGACGACGGCCAGTGGGCCGGAGCGGGCGAGCTCGCCCAGCTCGCCCCGGATCGCCCCGTCCCGCCAGGCCGGACCGACCCCGTCGGTGACCACGAGGAAGAGCCGGCGGCCCCCGGGATCCCGCAGCTCGGCGAACCGGTGCCACCCCGTCCCCGCCACGGTGCGGTAGCCCGGCTGGGCGAGGTCGTCGGAGTTCAGCAGGACGGTCCGGACGTTGCGGAAGACCCCTTGCCGTTCCAGCAGGATCCGGAAATCGTGCACCGTGCGCGTCCAGAACGCCATCGAGGCGCTTTCGTCCGCGAGCACCACCAACTCGAGCTGCGGTTCGGGTACCGGCGTCAGCATGGGCAGCCAGAGCCCGGTCTCCGCCGCGCCGATCGCGGTGCCCTCTGCGTCCAGAACCCGCTCGCCGTGCGACTCGTCCGCTCTGGCCAGGCCCCGCAGCGCCCGGGCGATCGTGAGCTTGCCCGAAAGTGCGGGCCCCCCTCGCCGGACACCGTCGCCGGTGGCCGCCTCCGGCCGCGGCTGCGCGACGGACTCGTGCGCAGCAGCATCGGGCGCGCTCTCGGGCAGCGGCGAGGGCGGTGACGGCGGCCGGCCGGGGGCGGGTTCTCCGGGTGGCCGAGCGGCGTCGCGACCGGCGTCCGGCGCAGGCTCGGCGCCCGGGGGGACCGGCAGCTGGACGTGGGCGGCCAGCCAGAGGGCGTCCGCGAGCTCGCTCCAGGACAGCTCGGCGGAGTCCGGCCGGGCGGCGGTGGGCTTCCCCGGGAGGGGCTGGTTCATGGCAGGCTCACTCCGAAGAAAGCCGGCGCCACAGCGAGTCCCTCAGCTGTGGCCAGACGTCATCGTGCTGGTAGGCCCCCGACGTGGCGAGGTGCACGGCGTTGAGCAGCTGGTCCGCCGCCAGTCCTCCTTCGGAGCGGTCACGGGCCACGAATGTTTCGACGAGGTTGTCCACGCCGGGCGGGCGCTCGTGCGGGAAATGGGCCGACACCATGCTCACGAGGTCCTGGACACCGGGTGCCGGCAGCTCCAGCCTCAGGCACCGGCGCAGGAACGCGGGCGGGAACTCGCGTTCCCCGTTGCTGGTGATGATCACGACCGGGAACTCCCGGCAGCGCACCAGGCCGTGGTGCACCTCGGCCCGCCCGTCCGGGTCGGCGGTGAAGACCGTGACGTCCGGTTCGTAGCTCGCCAGCCGCGCCAGCTCGGGGATCAGGTACTCCCCTTCCTCGAACACCGACAGCAGGTCGTTCGGCAGGTCGGCGTCGCCCTTGTCGAGCTCGTCGATCAGCAGGACACGCGGTTTCCGGTGCGGCAGCAACGCGGTGCCCAGCGGGCCGAGGCGAACGAAGGTCCCGATGTGGGTGTCGGCCTCGGGCGGCAGATCCGACGCGCCCGCCTGCCTGGCTCCGGCAGCCTGCACGCGCCCGATCGCGTCGTAGTCGTAAAGCCCGGACAACAGCCGGGTGCGGCTGGTCACCGGCCACCGCAGCACCCGGCCGAGCTTCAGCTCGCGGGCGATCCGGTAGGCCAGGGACGACTTGCCGGTACCGGGACGGCCGGTGACCAGCAACGGGCGGCGCAGGTACAGCGCGGCGTTCACCGCGTTGACCTGGGCGGCGTCCGCCGGCGGGACAGCCCTCGGTGTCCCCAGCCGACGCGTGGCTTCCTGCGGGTCGTCGACGGGGTCGGGCAGCACGGGACCCCCGGCGAACAGCCGCCACGGCGGAGGCGGCGGCAGGATGTCGGCGAGATCGCCGTCGATCGGCTGACCGGTGCCGCGGTAGAGCCGCCACTCGGGCCGGGGCGCGGGGTCTGCGGGTGTGCTTGTCATGCGGCATCCTTTACCTCGGAGCACTGAGCGATCCGGCCGGCTCCACGAGCCGGTGCGGATCGTCCCAGAGCAAGGTGATGTGACTTCCCACGTGGCGTTCGGGGTCATCGGCGCCGGCCGCTTCCATCCGGAGCATGCGCGCACTCTCACGCAGGTCCCGATCCGGCGAGAGAAGATCCCCGAGTACGGACTCGAAGTCTTCGGTGAGGCGTTCGTCCCGCTGCCAGAGCATCAGCGGGACACCGGCGCGCAGGCCGACCGAGATCTCGTCCGGCCGGTCTCCGGCCGGATGGACCAGCGGACGTTCGAGCACCAGCAACGGCTGGTGGTGGGCCGCGAGGGCGACGTCGAGACGGCGGAGTTCGGCGAGGCTCGGCGGGTGCGACGGGGTGACGAGCTCGGCGGCCGGTGCCGGGTCAACGCCCCAGGACGCCGGTCCTGCGCTGCGCGGCGCCTCCCACCGGGGTCCGGCGAACACCGCCCACCGCTGCCGCCATTCCCGATGCCACTTCTTCGCCTGCATCCGGTCCAGGCTGCGCACCACGACCTGGTAGTTCATCCCGAGGGGCCGGATGGGGACCTCTTCGACGCTGGTCGGCCACTGGTCGACCGGCAAGGACAGCAGCTCCCGCGGCAGCAGGAATTCGAGGCGGATGATCTCGGCTTCGGCAGCCCACCCGCCTTCCGCGTCCGCCAGCACGTCGGCAACGTGCCGCTGGACCGCGTCGATGTCACCCTCGAGTTCCTCGCTGGGCTCCGGTTGCCACGGCGCGCCGAACTGCCGCCACGTCCGGACGCGGTAGCGCTCGTCGTCCAAGGCGTCGGCTTCGAGCTTGATGATCAGGTAGGCGTCGGCCATGCCCGGCACGGACAGCGCTTGCTCGGCCGCTCGCCGCCGGACCTCCCGCAGGCGATCCCCAGGCCCAGCCGGCCGGCCACGGTGCCGGACCACTCGTGCAACGCGGCGGCGACGGAGGGCTCCGCGCCGGCGGCCACCAGTTCGGCGAAGAGAAGCAACGGCGGCACCCCTCCCGGCGCCATGTTCATCTGCTCGAGTCGCACGACCAGTCGCCGGGCGTCGTCGACATCCGGATGCACGTCGGCTCCGTACGGCGCCGCCGCGGTCCGGTAGAGCGCCGCCAGCCACCGCCGGTCCTGCCCGGCCAGCAGGGTGAGCAACTGCTCCCGCTGGCCGGGTGCCAGGAAATCCGCGACGTCGAGTTCGGCCGCGAGGTCGCGGGCCTCGGCTGCGTGCGACGAGCCGGGGTTGAGGATCTGCAGCACCTCGGCCAGGGCCCGCAGGCCACCGGGGATCTGCGCGCACGCGAACACCAGGGCGTAGAGGAGGTGCCTCAGCTCGGCGTGTTCCGGCAGGTCCAGTGGCTCCCCCAGCTGGTCCGCGAGCAGGTCGAGGTACAGCGACACGCCGGCGGGCTCCTGCAGGAACGGCACCTGCTCCAGGACGTCCACCAGCGGCCGCAGGCTCTCCGACAGCGACAGCCGCCGGTCCGGTTGCCTGCTCCCCGGGGCCAGCAGCTCGTTCGGGGTCACGCCCAAAACCTTCGCCAGGACCTGCACTTCGGCGGCGCTGACCGACTTGCGCACGCCCGACTCGATCTTCGCGATGGTCCCGCGGGTGAGCGTCTTCATCCCGGCGTCCGCGCACGCGTCGGCGAGCTGCTGAGCGGACCAGTTCCGCCGCCGCCGCAGCTGCCGGACGCGCTCGGCGACCAGCCTCGCTACCGGAGCAGTTGCCATGGATTCCTTCCGAAGCTCCGCGTGTCAGCACAATCTAGCAGGTCACTTGCTATTTTGCTCCGTTTCGGAGCACACTGCTCTGGCGGAAGGTGTGACCCACTTCCCGCTCGGTCCGCTGCACGTCGGAGGTCGGACCTTCTCCGCGCCCAAGCAAGGGACAGGCGATGCCCGCCAAGCCAGAGCCACCGAAGACCGGGATTGCGTTGCTCGACAGCGTCCTGGGCGATGCGGCGCGCACGCGCCGCGCGGTGTGCCTGCTGCTGGCCGCGGCCGTGTCGATGGCCGTCGCCCTGATCCCGGTGCTGGCCGTGCTGTACCTCGGCGGCCCCACCGGTGCGGCCGCGGCCGGCGGTGTCGGCGCCCTCACCACGGCGGGCGTGGCGGCCTGGAAGCGCCTGCGCAGGGGCCGTCCCCCTCCCGCAGGCTAGGCGGAGTCCTCAGGACTCGCTGATACCGGCCGATCAGCCCAAGCGCGCGGCGCGGGCCAGCAGGTGGCGCCGCTCGGGTTCGCTTGTCGTGCGGCGGGCCGCCTCCTGGTAATCCGCGCGGGCCGCCTCGGTCTCCCCCGCCATTTCCTGCAGGTGGGCGCGGACCGACACCACGTGGTGGGACGCGGCGATGCGGTCGTCGGCCGAGAGGGTGGCCAGCAGGGACAGGCCCGCCGCCGGGCCGTGGACCTCCGCCAGCGCCACCGCCCGGTTGAGCGTCACCGCCGGGTTGGGTGCGACGCGTTCGAGCACCGTGTACAGGGCCAGGATCTGCCGCCAGTCGGTCTCGGCGGCCCTGGGTGCCTCGTCGTGGAGCGCGGCGATCGCCGCCTGCAGCTGGTACGGGCCGACCGGCCCCTTCGCCAGCGCCGCGGTCACCAGCGCCACGCCCTCGGCGATGGCTTCGGCGTCCCAGAGCGTCCGGTCCTGCTCGCTCAGCGGGACCAGCGAGCCGTCCGGCGCCGTGCGGGCGGGGCGGCGGGCGTCGGTCAGCAGCAACAGGGCCAGCAGGCCGGCCACCTCGCCGTCGCCGGGGACCAGGCGGTGCAGCTCGCGGGCCAGGCGGATGGCCTCGGCCGCCAGCTCCGACCGCACCAGCCGGGTCCCCGAAGTCGCCGTGTAGCCCTCGTTGAAGACGAGGTAGACGACGTGGAGCACGACGCCGAGACGGGCCGCCTGTTCGGCCGGCGGCGGCAGCTCGAACCCGGCCCCGGCCGCCTTGATGCGGTGCTTGGCCCGGCTGATGCGCTGGGCCATGGTCGCCTCGGGCACCAGGAACGCCCGCGCGAGCTCGGCCGTCGACAGGCCGCCCACCGCCCGCAGCGTCAACGCGATCTGCGACGACGGTGTCAGCGCCGGGTGGCAGCACAGGAACAGCAGCGTCAGCGTGTCGTCGCCGGCCTCGACCTCGCCGCCGGCGGGAGGCGTGCGGAGGGCGTCCGCCTCCTCCCGCCGCCGGCGGGCGGCGTCGACGCGCACCTGGTCGGTGAGGCGGCGCGAGGCTACCGTCACCAGCCACGCCCGCGGGTGCTCCGGCCAGCCCTCGACCGGCCACTGGGCCGCGGCCGCCAGCAGCGCCTCCTGGACGGCGTCCTCGCACGCGTCGAACCGGCCGTGGCGGCGCACCAGCACGCCGAGCACCTCCGGGACCAGCCGCCGGACGTCCTGCCAGCTCGTCACGGCTCGACGGCGGCCTCGTGCATCAGGGGCCGGACCTCGACCCCCAGTAGCGCGCCGACGGGGTGCGGGCCGCGATCTCCAGGGCCCGGTCCAGGCCGTCGCAGTCGACGATCATGAAGCTGCCCAGGAACTCCTTGGCCTCCGCGTACGGGCCGTCGGTCACCACCGGTGTCCCGCCGGTGACCCGGACCATCTTGGTGTTCACCTCGTCGGCGACGCCGTAGGCGCCGACCAGCTCCCCCGACTCGAACAGCTCCCGGTTGAGGGCGTCGGTCTCGCGGATGATCTCCGCCAGGGTCTCCGCGCCCACCGAGGTGAAGGCTTCCTCGTTGCCGTAGATCAGCAGCATGTACTTCACGGGGCGCTCCTCTCAGTGCCGGGCCGGCCCGACCAGGTCGCCACTGGCGCCGCGATCGTCCAGCACCAGCTTCGACCGTCCCGTGACGGTATAGCGGACGTGGGTGACCGCGGGCGTCCCGACGACCCGATCGGGACCAGCTCGACCCCCTCGTCCGCGCCGAGGCCCAGCCCGCCGAACAGGCGCTGGCCCTCGCCCAGCAGCACCGGGGCGACGTGCAGTTCGAGCCGGTCGAGCAGCCCCGCGGCCAGCACCCGGCCCAGCAGTTCCCCGCCGCCGGCCACCGCGACGTCCTTGCCCCCGGCGGCGGCCCTGGCCAGCTCGACGGCCCGTTCCGGGCCTTCGGTGACGAAGGTGAAGGACGTGCCGCCCCGGCGTTCGAGCACCTCCCGGGGCCGGTGGGTCACGACGAACACCGGCGCGCGGAAGGGCGGCTCGTCGCCCCAGGGCACCTCGCCGGCGTCGAACATCCGCCGGCCCATGACGTAGGCCCCGGCCGCCGCGAACGTCTCCGCGATGATCTCCGAGTCGACCGACTGCTCGCCGCCGGCGAAGCCCTGCCGCTCGCGCCAGGCCGTCGCGTCCACGGCCCAGCGGGTGACCCGGAAGAACCCGGGTGCCTCGGGGCCCCGCATCCAGCCCCGCATGTCCTGCTCGCCACGGGGATCCCGCGGCCCGGTGTAGAAGCCGTCGAGTGACACCGACATCTGGGCGGTCACCTGGGTCATCGTCCACGCTCCACTGCTGGCGGCGGCCCCTGCGGCCGCCGGTCTGCCCCTCAGTCGGAGCCGGCCGCCCGTTCTCGACACGCACCGGCGGGAAATTTCAGCGGAGCGCCGCGTGCAGCCGGGTGGCCCGGTCGGTGGCCCCGGCCCCGCCGGGGGTGCAGAACTCCGTCACCATCGCCAGGACGCGGCGGCCCGCCGCCTCGGCCGACGCGGTCAGGTCCGGGGTGGAGGCGACCGTGATGCCGCGGGTGGCCGTCTCGTCGCTCATGCTCCAGGTGTTGTAGCCGGGCACGTCCCCGGCGTGTCCCCAGACGTCGGGGGCGCCCGGCCCGCAGAACGCGGACAGCGAGAGGCGCATCAGCCCGAGGCCGTACCCGAGGACCCCGCCCTGGCCCGGCCACGGGACCGTGGTCTTCATCTGCGCGAGCAGGCCGTCCGGCAGCAGCTCGCCGCCGAGCAGCGCGCGGAAGAAGCGGTTCAGGTCTCCCGCACTGGACACGATGTTCCCGGCGCCGAAGTAGCGGCTGAGGTTGTAGACGGTGACGTCGGTCAGGCCACGGGGCGCCGGGTAGAGCTGCTCGTAGCCGCGGACGGCCGGGCGCGGGAGCAGCGGGAAGTCCCGCGGCAGGAAGGTGTCGGCCAGGTGCAGCGGACCGGTGATCCAGTCCGCCAGCACCTGCTCCAACCGGCGGCCGGTGAGCTTCTCCACCAGCAGGGCCAGCACGTTGTAGCCGGTGTTGGAGTACGACCAGCCCGTGCCCGGCGGGAACAGCAGCGGCTGCACGGTGCTGTCGTGGATCGCCTCGACCTCGCCGAAGTGCACGAACCGTTCGGTGTCCACCTCCTCCGCCGTCGTCCAGGTGTATGGGGGCGCCAGGTCCCGCGGCAGGCCGCTGGTGTGCTGCAGCAGCTGCCGGACGGTGATCGGCTCCGGGTAGGGCAGCAGGCCGGGCAGGTACTCCGCGATCGGTTCGTCCAGCCGCAGCCGCCCTTGCGCGGCGAGCTTCAGCACGAGCGTGGCCGTGAAGGTCTTGGAGACGCTGCCGACCCGGAACCGGCCGCCGGTGTCCGGCTTCGCGCCGGTGACGACGTCACCGACTCCGGCCCGCCCACGCCACCGCCCGGCCGGGTCCGCGGCGACCGCGACCATCCCGGCGTTCCCGGCCTGCACGGCGACGTCCAGAGCGGTCTGCCGCGGATCCGTGACGGCGGCGGCGGTACCGGTGCCGGCGACCAGCAGCACGGCACAGGCTGCGGAAACGACGAGTCGGCGCATGAATCCCCCCGGTGTCTGCGGCAACCCGACGGTAGCGCAGAACTGCCTGTGCCGTAAGGGGATCCCGGTCAGCCGACGTGGTAGACCTTGACCAGCCCGACGTTGTCGTTCACTTCCGGGCCGATGTAGTCGACCGGGAGCTGGTGGGAGAACTTGACGATCTGGGTCGGGTTGGCGAACTCGGCCCAGTTGCAGGAGAGGAATCCGGTGGCGGAACTGAGTTTGCCCCGCCACTCGCTGTTCGGGGTCACGCGGTACCCGCTGTGGTCGCAGGTTCCGCTGCTGCCGTAGATCTCCTTCGAACCGCCGCCGTAATCGGCGTTCTCGTACCAGGTCATCAGGAGGGTGCTCGCGGCCACCGCGGCTTCGTCCGCCGTCCGGGCGCCGGGCCGGGTCAGGTGACGGCGGGCGTCGTCGCCGGACACCGAGGAGCAGTACCGGTCGAGCTCCGGGGAAACGCCGTCGGGGGTGCCGGCCGGGCCGACGAGGACGGCGCAGTACTGCGGAGCCGCCGGGGCCGCGGACGCTTCGGAGGCGGTGAGCAGGCTGGCGGCGGCCACGGTGCCGATGGTGAACATCCGCGTGATCCGGTGCACGGTGATCCCCTCTCGTCGCGGAACGCCGGTTCCCGGCGTTCCGATGCCGCGCAACGCTATCGGCGCGGGACCGCCGGAGGACGACTTCCGGCCGCTCGCCGGTGACGTGCCCGGATGCCGGGAGGTGCCGCCCCGTGACCGGCAATGTTGCCCGCGTCCGGGTGGCTCACCACCGCGGCGCCGCTGGAGCGTGTCTGACAACGGTTCCAACTGGTTGCTGGATGCTGCCCGCGGTTTCAATTGCTCTCAGACGATCAGTGGGAGCTTGATCGAGGACCTGCTTCCGGTCCGAACCGGCCAACAAGGCCGACCGTTCGCCGGTGCCTGCTCGATGGTCGAAGGAATCATCTACCGGTACCGGTGCGGCATCGCCTGGCGAGACGTGCCCGCGGTGTTCGGTGCCTGGCAGGCGATCTGGACCTAGGGCCGCAGCCGGGCCGGCCAGGCCCGCAGGTCCGGCCACGGCGGCCGGTGCACCATCGCGATCCCCGCGAGGGTGGCGGCGACCAGCCCGATGCCGACGCCCAGCAGGGCGACGCGGGTGGCGTCGACCGCCGGTTCCCACTGGGCCTTGCCCTCGCGGACGGCGAACACGCCGACCGGCCGGTGGACCGGGATCACCGTCGTCCCGTCGGGGGTTTCGTACGGGTCGCCGAAGAGGCGGGGTTCGGTCATGCCCGCCATCGAATCGGAATCCGCCGCCGCTGACAAGATCGGACAGAATCCTGTCGTTTCCGTGACCGGCTGCTTACGATCGGCTGGCAACTGTTCGTCGCTGGTCCTTTGTGGACTCGGGAGGCGCCGTGCGCAGGTTCGCCGTTCTCGCCGCGGTTTCCGTCGCCGCGGCCGTCGTCGTCTCCGCTCCCGGTGCCGCCGGGGCCGCGCGCTCGTGGTTCACGTCGTGGGCGCAGTCGCAGGACGGCCGGGCCGACACCGCGGTCACCACGCAGTCGCTGCGGATGATCACCCACCTCAGCCAGGGCGGCGACGCCGTGCGCGTGCGGTTCCAGAACACCTTCGGCACCGGCCCGCTGACCATCGGGCACGCCACCGCCGGGCCGAGCGCGGGCGGGGCCGCGGTCGCCTTCGCGCGTGACCTGACCTTCGGCGGACAACGGGCCGTCACCGTTCCCGCGGGCGGCGAGGTGTGGAGCGACGACGTCCGGCTGGTGACGAGCCCGGACTCCGACCTCGCGGTGAGCATGGCGATCGACGGCACCGCGGTGCCCGGCCGCCACGGCGCGGCCCTGCGCGACAACTACCTCACCCCGCCGGGCTCGGGCGACCACGCCGGCGACGCCACGGGTGCCGCGTTCACGGCCACGGTGGGGTCCACCTACGTCGTGAGCGCCGTCGACGTGCACAACAAGGCGCTGACGGGTGTGGTCGTCCCGTTCGGCAGCTCGGTCGTCGACGGCATCGGCAGCACCAACTGCGGCCCGGGCTGCACGCAGCCCGGCGCGAACCGCCGGTGGACCGACGACCTGGCGCGGCGGCTGGTCGCCGCGTCGGCGCCGCTCGCGGTGGCCAACGCCGGTGTCTCGGGCACGACGAGCGCGCGGTCCTGCCCGGGCATGCCGCCGTCGGTCGCGGGCCTGGACGCGTCGAGCCGGCTGGACCGGGACGTCTTGGCGCTGCACGGCGTCACGGCGGTCATCTACTACTACGGGACCAACGACCTGGCCTACGGCTGTGACGCGACGGCGATCCTCGACAGCTACCGCGCGGTGTTCGCGCGGCTGCGCGCGGCCGGGATCCCGGTGTACGTCACGCCCAGCACGCCGCGCCCCGGGTACGACGACCAGGCGAACCTCGCGCGCCACGAGATCGCACTGTTCGTGAAGCGCTGGAACACCTGCGGCGGCACGTGTTCGGGCGTGGTGGACTTCGACGCGGTGCTGGCGGATCCGCTGAAGCCGAACAGCATCCTGCCGGCGTACGACAACGGCGACGGCATCCACGCGAACGCGGCCGGCCAGCAGGCGCTCGCGGACTTCGTCTCCGTGCCGATGCTCACCCGTTCCGGGCCGGTTGTCCACACGATGGGGTGAGCCGGCGAGTCGGAGCGCCTCGGCTGTGCGCGCCGGTCAGCAGAGTACGTCCGGTGATGAACGAGTCGATGGACGACGCCGGCTGCTGCCTGCTCTCGGTGGCCTGGAAGGTCGCCCCGCTGGCGGAGGAACCGCCGGGCTCCCGCCGCGGTGACCTGCGGCGGACGGTGGTGTCGGTGTGCCGCACGGCGGGCCACGGCGCGCGCGACTGGGCCGCGCGGCACGGCGAGGGCGCGGAAGCGCAGTACCGGCCGTTCCTGCAGCTCGCCGACGTCGCCCACGAGATCGCGACGCTCCTGCTGCTGGTGGAGGACTTCCTGGTGCCGGACCTCGAGCGCGAGCACCGCCGGTGGGCGGAGATCGAAGAGCTGACCGGCCGGCTGACCGAGCTGTCCGAGTGGACGGCGGCGTTCCTCTTGTCAGGCGCTCCCTTACGACTGTAAGGTCCCGCCTGACAAGGAGGTTTCGCTCATGAGTACTGCGGTGTTCGCGCGCTGTTCCTTCTGCGCCAAGCCCAACACGGAGGTGGACACGCTGGTCGCCGGCCCGGGCGTGTTCATCTGCGACGGCTGCGTCCGGCTGTGCGTGTCGGTGATCGAGGGCAAACCGGCGGATGCCCCGCTGATCGCGCCGTGGGAGCACGACCTCCCGCTGGAACAGGTGCTGTCCAACCTGAGCCCGGTCTCGGCGGCGAGCACCCAGGTCCAGGAGAACCTGGCGGCCTGGGTGGCCAAGGCGCGAGCCCTGGGCGGCACGTGGTCGCAGATCGGCGAGGCACTGGGGATGACCCGCCAGTCGGCGTGGGAGCGGTTCGCCTAGGGGGTGTCTGGCAAAGGCGCCGCGGTTCCCGCGGCGGTCGTCCGCCTGTCTTCGCCCCGGTGGACTACCGCGGCCGCAACGTTGTCGAGCGACGGTTCAACCTGTTCAAGCAACGGCGGAGTCTGGCTCCTCGCTGAGACAAGCTCGCCATCGTCTACCGATCAGCGGTAGTCCTCCATGTCGTCATCACCTGGACGAACCCTTTGTCAGACACGCGCTAGGGCCTGTTTCAATGGCGTAGCCACTCGTTGATCGCGGCGATATGGATCGTTGCCTCGTACCGAACCGCGAGTTTGTCGAACCGTGTGGCCACGCCTCGGTTGCGTTTGAGCCGGTTGATGCCGCACTCGACTGCATGCCGTTGCTTGTAGATCTGCGGATCGAACGCTGGCGGCCGGCCACCTGCCCGGCCGCGGTTGCGGCGGTGCCGGATCTGGTCGGATGGCTGGGGAATCGTGCAGGTAATCCCACGCCGCCGCAGATAGGCCCGGTTGGCGCGGGAACTGTAGGCCTTGTCCGCCAAGACCCGATCCGGTCGGGTCCTGGCCCGTCCAGCCCCGGCGCGGGCGATGTGGATCCCGGCCAAGACAGCCTCGAACTGCGGCGAGTCACCTCGCTGCCCCGCGGTCACCAGCAGTGAGAGTGGTTTGTGGCCTTGCTCGGTGGCCAGGTGCAGCTTGGTGGTCCAGCCACCCCGCGACCGGCCCAGCGCGTGGTCGGCCGGTTCGGGCTGGCCGACACCGCCAGGCGGTTCCTTCTGCCGTTCGCTGTCAGTGCGGGCGCCCGCCGCGTGCTGGTGGGCGCGGTTGATCGTGGAATCGACGCTGACGTCCCAGGTGATCAACCCGGCAGCATCAGCCCGGGTTTGCAACCCGGCCAAGATCACCGCCCAGACACCGGCTCGCTGCCAGCGCCGGAACAAGCCGTAGACGGTTTGCCAGCAGCCATATACGGGTGGGACGTCACGCCAGGGCGAGCCAACCCGGACCCGCCAGCGGATGCCGTCCAGAAGTTGGCGCTTTGTCCATGTCGGCGGGCGGCCAGGTTTCTTGCCGACAGGCAGCAGCGGTTCCAGGATCGCCCATTGCGCGTCGGTCAGGTCGGCTCGCCCCGTCGCCGTTAGGCTGGCCACGAGGTCTCCGGTGTTCTCGATCTTCTTGGTCGTTGATCGATCTACCGGAGACCTCGCCTATTTGATCCAGGACACGCCGCACTGACAATGCAGGCCAGAAGCTCCCGCTGGTCAGCACATCGAAACAGGCTCTAGCCCTTCGCCAGCGCCTGCACCCGGCCCAGCGGGCCGTTGTAGTAGTTCTGGTCGCCCGGAAGCCCGCCGCCGCGGGCGAACTGCCAGATGCTGTGCTTGGTCCAGCCCGCCGGGAGTTCTCCCACGTCCGGGCCGTAACGCGCCAGCCACAGCGGGTCGGTTCCGCCGAAGCGGGCGGTGTTGCCGGTGCAGCGCTTCCACCACGCCGTGCTCGTGTAGATCAGCGCGCTGCGCTTGACCTTCGCCAGGTACGTGCGGGTGAAGTCGGTGATCCACGCCGTCATGTCCGCCGGGTTCTTGCCGTAGCAGACGTCGCCGTACGGGTTGTACTCGATGTCCAGCGCGCCCGGCAGCGTCGTCCCGTCCGCGCGCCAGCCGCCGCCGTGGGCGATGAAGTACTCGGCCTGCTCCGCTCCGCCCGAGACGTCCGGGCGGGCGAAGTGGTACGCGCCGCGGATGATGCCCGCCGCGTGCGCGCCGTCGTACTGCTGGCCGTACTGCGGGTTGACGAACCCGGTGCCCTCGGTCGCCTTGACGTAGGTGAACTTCGCGCCGGCGCCGGCCGCGGCCGGCCAGTCGACCGGGCCTTGGTGCCCGCTGACGTCGTGGCCGAGCGTCTGGCCGGCGGCGTCCGCGCGTGGCGTGCCCTGGACGCCTTCGTGCCGCGCGATCTGCGTGCCGGCGTAGTTCTCCTCCGCCAGCGAGTAGTCGGCTCGCGCCGGCGTCGCGACCACCACGGCCGCGAGCACCGCCAGCGCCACCGCGCCCGACAGCCGTTGTCCCGCCACGGTTCGGTTCATCCGGGCTCCGATCACGTTGGGAGCAGGTCCGGAGCCCATGCTGCCTGCCCGGCGCGGTTCTCGCGCGACTGGTGTCACCCGATGCAGTGATCTTCAGAGTTCGGTGGTGATGATCGCCTCGACGAGCGACTCCCCCGCCGGGGTCAGGGCGATCACGCCCTCGCCGGGCCGCAGCTCGACGAGCCCGCGCGCGGCCAGCGAACGGAACTTGCCCAGCCACGGCTCGGCGAACAGGGAGCGTCCGGGGAAACGGGCGCGGTGCAGGGAGTCCCGGACCGGCTGCAACGTCGTCAGCGCCATCTTCACCGCGCGGGCTTCCTGCGCTTCGGGCGTGAACCGCGTCGCCGACCCCAGCGGGATCCGCCCCGCCAGCACGGTTTCGGTGTAGCGGCGGGAGTTCACGTCCGTGATCGCTTCCGACGCCCGGCAGCTCGAACTGCCGCCCAGCCCGATCGCGACCTCGGCCTCCTGCTTGTCCTGGTCGACCATGATGGACTTCCACTTCTCCGGCCCGCGGCCGTCCCGCGCGAAGTACATCGTCGGGTGCTCGGTGTAGCCCGCCGCGCGCAGTCCCTCGGTGAGCAGCTCCCGCATCTGGTACTGCTCGCCGAGCGGGGGCCAGCGGTGGCCGTTGCGCACGAGCTTGTCCCGGTAGGACGGCAGCTGCCACGCCGCCGGCTTCTCGCCGGTCACACCGGTGCGGGTGTCGCTGTAGGACGCCAGGTGCAGCTTCGTGCACACCACCGCGGTGACCTCGTTCTCCAGCACGACGTCGAGGTCGCGGCGGACGCTGTCGAGCGTCTGGTCGAGCAGGCCGTACATCAGGTCGATGCTGACCCACTCGAAGCCCAGCGACCGGGCGGTGCGGACGAAGTCGACGCACATCTGCGACGTGTGCTCGCGCCCGCACAGCTGCAGGACGTGGTCGTCGAACGACTGGACGCCGCTGGAAAGCTTGGTGCAGCCCAGTTCCCGCAGCAGCTCGAGCTTGGCCGGGGTGAACGTGCTGGGGTCGCCCTCGAACCGGATCGTCGTCGCGGACGTGAAGCCGAAGTTCGACCGGTAGAACTCCAGCAGCCGGCGGATCTCGGGTTCCGGCAGCAGCGACGGCGTGCCGCCGAAGACGTTGAACTCCCCCACTTCCGCGCCGCGCAGGTGCGGCACGGCGTCGAGCCACAGCCGCGCCTCGGCGATGTTGAGGTCGACCCACGACTTCGCCTTTTCGTACGCCACTTCGGGTTTCCCCTTGACCAGCACGACCGGGTACTGGCAGAACCGGCAGCGGTAGGCGCACGTGGGGATGTAGGACCACAGGTGGATCGGGCCGCTCGAGGCGAGCTGGGTGTCCAGGTCGCGCAGGAACTCCTGCGGCGTACCCGGGACGTTGCCCGGGAACACGTGCGCCCCGAACGGGTCCTCCTGCACGAAGTCGAGCAGGTGCCGGTTCTCCGGCGCTTCGAGGACGTCGAGCACGGCCGGCCGCGGCCAGGCCGGGTCGATCGCGTGCAGCGAGCCGACCGCCTCTTCGTAGCCCAGGCTCATCAGAACACCCCTCCGTTGCCGAAGTAGTTGTGGGCCTCGCCCGACTCGCGGTCTTCGCAGTAGTAGCGGACGAACTCCGCGAACCGCGCGGCCGGGACCTCCGCCAGGCACGGCGGCAGCGGCGGCGGGTCCCCGATGTCATCGCCGACGTGCTTGCGCAGGCAGGCGAACAGCTCGTCGGCGAACTCGAAGTACAGCCGGTACGAGGGTGTCTTGTAGGCGTGGATCGGGGTGAAGTCGACGACCCGCATCTCGTGCCGGATCTCGGCGATCCGCCGCGCCAGCCGGGCGGCGAGGTCCGCGCCGAAGAACGCGACGACGGCGTCGTCCTCCAGCAGCGCCGGGGTCAGCAGCACCGGCAGGATGGTGTTCTTCGGCGTGAAGTCCTTGATCGAGAACTCCCACGCCTGCCGCGCTTCGGCCTCGGTGAGGTCGGACGGCACCGACGGCGCTGTGGGCCGGATGTCGCGCATGACGATGATGCCGTCCGAGCCGTAGGCCCGGCCGGCGATGACCTCGTCGATGGCGTGGTCGACCCGGCGGGGGTTGATCTCGACGCGCGAGCGCGGTGCGTAGGTGATCGCGTCACCGCCACTGGCCACCTTGATTCCGAAGTCCCAGTCGTCGGAAAGGTGGTTGACGAACTTCCCGTCCTGGAGCTGGTAGAAGATCTCGATGCCGCCGGCGCGCTCGTAGGCGTCGCGCTCGACGGCGAAGCCCTTGCCGTCGGGGAAACCGCCGAAGAGCGAGAACGTGACCGCGCGGCACCGCAGCGTCCGCTGGATCGCCTCCCACAGCCGCGGCCGCCCCTCGAAGTGGTCTTCGTTGTAGTAGTAGTCGCAGACGCCGATGGCGGCCTTGCTCGACTCCATGGCCGCGAACAGTTCGCTCAGCCAGTGCGGGTCGACGCGGCAGTCGGCGTCGGCGGAGACGAGGTAGAACCGCTCCCCCGGGTCGGACTCGGGCCGGTTGCGGCTGCGGGCCGCGGCGAAGTCCATCCCGGCCCGCCGCGCGCACGAGACGCCCTGCTCGGGCTCGTGGACGACGTGCAGCGCCAGGTCGGGGTGCGCGGCCGCGAAGGCCTGCGCGATGGCCACCGTGTCGTCGGTGGAGTTGTTGTCCACGAGCACGACCTCGTACCGGCTCTTGTCCAGCGGCGCGTCGCCGTCGCGCTGGTCGTGCAGGGTCCGCAGCACCTCCGGGAGGTTCGCGGCTTCGTTGTACACCGGCAGCACCACGCTCAGCCGCGTCGCCGCCCCCATCGGCGGCGGGTACAGCCGGTCGACCAGGTCGTCGACGACCCGCGCGCCGAACCGCGCCTGCCCGAGTTCCGAGTTCACCCGCACCACTTCCGCCCGTCTCCCTTCGTCGGTGATCAGTTCGGCGACCTCGCGGGCGAACGCCGCGTCCGGCAGGTCGCGGGCCCGGATGTCGAGCACCGGGGCCCGGAAGCCCTGGCGGCCGTAGACGACGTCGTACAGCTCGTACCCGCTGGTGATGTACGGCGTCCCGGACGCGATCGCTTCGCTGATCGGGTTGCCGTAGCTCTCGTAGTCGTAGGAGGTCAGGAACGACACGACGGTCGCGTGGGCCAGCAGGTCGCGCACGGAGTACCGGCCGGGGAGCGCCGTGTCGTACGGGGTCAGCCAGCCGCCGAACACGACGCGCTCGCGCACGCCCAGGTGCGTGGCGAGCGCGGTGAGCCGGGCGTGCTCGGTGGGCGTCTCCGCGGTGTCGCCGGCGACGAACAGCCACGCGTCCGGCAGCAGCGCGAGCAGGTGGAGGTCCCGGTCGATGCGCTTCTGCGGGATGATCCGGGTGATCCGGGCCAGCAGCGGGACGTCCTCGGGAATCCCGTGGTCGCGCCGGAACGCCGCGTTGCGCTCGTCGATGCGCGCCGGGGCGATGGCGAAGGAGTTGGGCAGGACGTCGATGCTCGTCAGGCCGGGCACCCACTCCAGCGTCCGTGCCAGCGCCTGCTCGTGGAGGGCGAAGTAGTGGATGTGCGGGGAGTTCCTCGGCGCCGGGACGCCGGGGTACGGGAACGTGCCGTACTTGGCGATCCCCGGTTCGCTCTGCCACATCAGGTCGTGGTCGCGCCAGAACACGAACCGGCCGAGCCGGTGGCGCGCGCCGTAGCGGTCGATCGCGGTGTACAGCGCCTCGGTGTAGGCGAGGTTTTCCGGCAGCGTCCCGTTTTCCACCATCACCACGGTGACGCCGAGGCGTTCCCAGGTGGCGACGATCCGGTCGGCCAGCTCGCCGGCGATCCGGTCGATCTCGGGCCGCAGCGACTCGTCGCCCGCCTGGACGACCCGGGTCAGCACCCGCTCGACGAATCCGCGGTCGTAGCCGGGGATCCGCTCGACCCCGTCGACGCGGGCGAGGGTGACCCACGACGGCAGCAGCCGGGCCTCGTCGCGGTAGGGCCGGAAGAACGCGCCCTTGTCGGCCTTGATGTCGTAGCCGAGGTCGAGGTGGACGCGGTGCCCGCGAGCGGCGAACCGCTGCGCCGTCTTGAGGAACTCCACCACGACCCCGGACAGCGGAGTGGCGTCGAACGACACGCCCCAGAGCACTGACATCGATGTCAAACCCCCGAATCGGCTTCGGCCTCGACTCCAGCGTAAGCGCCTGGGTGTCGGATGGCCGTGTGAGCGCTTTCCCGGTTGACCGCGGGCCGGGCCGGGCCGCACAGTGACCGCATGAACCGGGCCCTCGGGGTGCTGACCTGCGGCGCCCTCCTTTCGATCGTGCTCGGGGTCCTCGGTTCCGGGGAGCCCCGGCTCGCGCTCGTGCTCGGTGCGGTGTTCGCGGTGCTCGCGACGGCGGGCTTCGGCTGGGTGCGTGGCCGCGGGCAGCTCGGCTGGAGCGCGGCGTACGTCGCCGTCCAGCTGCCGCTGGCCTTCGTGCTGTTCACCGTCGACGCCGGGGTCGGGACGACGCTGTTCCTGGTCGTGCTGGTCAGCCAGTGCGTGCTGCTGCGCCTGCCGCGGCCGGCGGTCGCGCTCGTCATCGCCGTGGTCCCGCTCGTGCACCTCGGGATGTCGCTCGGCGAGGGCCTGCGGGAAGGCATCGGCACCTTCATGTCGGTGCTGTTCGCCGCGATCATCACCGAGCTGTCGCTGCGGGAACGACGCTCGCGCAGCGAACTCGCCGAGGCGTACGCGAAACTCCGTGACCACGCGAGCCAGGCGGAGCGGCTCGCGACGGCGCAGGAGCGCAACCGCGTCGCCCGCGACATCCACGACGGCCTCGGGCATTCGCTCACCGTCGTGCAGATGCAGGTGAAGGCCGCGCGGGCGGTGCTGCCGACCGACCCCGGCAAGGCCGACGCGGTACTGGCGAAAGCTCAGGAGCAGGCCGAAGCCGCGCTCGCCGAGGTCCGCCGCTCGGTGCGGACGCTGCGCGAACCGCGGGTGGTGCCGCCGCTGCCGGAGGCGCTCAAGGCCCTCACCGAAGAGACGTCGGCGACCGGGGTCCCGACCCGGCTCACGGTGACCGGCACCGAACGTCCCCTGCCGGACGAGCGGCGCGAAGCGCTGTACCGGGCCGCGCAGGAGGGCCTGACGAACGTGCGCAAGCACGCCAACGCCGCCACGGCGGACGTGGTGCTCGGCTACACGGCCACCGCGGTCCGGGTCGAGGTCCGCGACGACGGCCGCGGCGGCGACGGCACCCCGTCGGCCGGCTTCGGCCTGGTCGGCCTCCGGGAGCGGGCCGAGCACCTCGGCGGCGAACTCGCCTTCACGTCCACCCCCGGCGGCGGCAGCGCCCTGACCATGGAGATCCCCGGATGACGCCGGTCCGCGTCCTGCTCGTCGACGACCAGGCCCTGTTCCGCGAAGCCCTCGCCACGCTGCTCGCGACGCACGACGGCATCGACGTCGTCGGCGAAGCCGGCAACGGCGACGAAGCCCTGCGCGAAGCCGCTTCCCTGGCGCCGGACGTCGTCCTGATGGACCTGCGCATGCCGGTCCTCGACGGCGTGGCCGCGACCCGGCGGCTCCGGGTCGAACACCCCGGCGTGCGGGTCATCGCGCTGACCACGTTCGACGACGACGAAGACGTCTTCGCCGCCCTGCGCGCGGGCGCGGTCGGCTACCTGCTGAAGGACGTCTCGTCGGCGCGGCTGGTCGAGGCGGTGCTGGCCGCGGCGCGCGGGGAATCGGTGCTGCAGCCCTCGGTGGCGGCGAAGGTCGTCGCGCGGTTCGCGCAGCTGCCGGACGCGCCGCAGCCGCGGCCCCAGCCGCTGGTGGTGCCGCTGTCGGAGCGCGAACTCGACGTGCTGCGCCTGCTCGCCGACGGCCGCAGCAACCGGGAGATCGCCGCGGCGCTGTTCCTCGCCGAGGGCACGGTGAAGAACCACGTCACGAACGTGCTGGGCAAGCTCGGCGCGCGGGACCGGACCCAGGCCGCCCTGCGGGCGAGGGACCTCGGCCTGCTCTAGACCGTGACCCCCGGTCATGACTTCCGGCACCTGGCCGCACGAGGAGAACCCGCGATCCTCCTTCCGGGAACGACCTGGAGGGAACCCATGACCACCACCGAAACCCCGCGGACCACCGGCCGCAAACTCGCCCGGTTCACCGGCCACTACGCCGAGATGGTCGTCGCCATGCTGATCGGCATGGTGGCGCTCGGCCCGCTGTGGCCGCCGGCCTGGCTCGAACGCGCGGGCGTCGACGCGCTCGTGATGGCGACGAACATGACCGTCGCCATGGTGCTCGCGATGGTCCTGCGCCGGCATTCGTGGCCGCGGATCGCCGAGATGGCCGCGGCGATGTACCTGCCGTTCGTGGCTCTGCTCGTGCCGTACTGGCTGGGCGCGATCTCCGGCACCACGCTGATGGTCGCCGGGCACGTGATCATGTTCCCGCTGATGCTCGCCGCCATGGTGTGGCGCCGCGCCGAGTACTGGCACTGATCGTGCTGAAGCGCATCGCCTTCCTCCTCGCCGCGGTGGCCGCCGTGCTGGTGGTCCCCGCCGCGGGCGCGACCGTTTCCGCGCTCGGCGCGATCGACGCCCTCTACGCCGCGGGCCCGGCGCGGCCCGTCCCGCCGGCGGCACCGGTTCCGCACGACCCGGCCAAGCCGACGGCGGTGGTCGTCGTCGGCGACCGCGGCGCCGTCGTCTCCGACGCGCTCGCCCCCTACGAGATCCTGGCCGCGACCGGCCGGTTCAACGTCTACACCGTTGCGCCGCACCGCGCGCCGAAGCCGCTGACCGGCGGTCTGGACCTGGTGCCGGACTTCGATTTCGCCGGCCTCGCCACCCGGCTCGGTTCGCGGGCTCCGGACCTCGTCGTCGTGCCGGCGTTCCCGGACGTCGGCGAGCCGAGCACCGAACCGGTCACCTCGTGGCTGCGGGCGCAGGCCGCGCACGGCTCGAAGCTGCTGAGCGTCTGCAACGGCGGCGCGGTGCTCGCCTCCGCGGGGCTGCTGGACGGGCGGCCGGCCACCGCGCACTGGCTGAAGGTCGACGCCTGGGCCGCCGAGTACCCGGCCGTGCGGTGGGTCCGCGGGGAACGGTTCGTCGACGACGGCACCGTCGTCACCACCGCCGGGATCCTCTCCGGCATCGACGGCACCCTGCACTGGGTCGAGCGGCTGGCCGGACCCGCCGTGGCAGCCGACGCCGCGGCGGCGATCGGCTGGCGCCACTACGGCACCGCGGTGCCGGTGACCCCGCCGGCCGGGACGCCGGACGCGGCCGCGATCGTCAACGCCGGCTTCCGGTGGAACCCCGACGACATCGGCGTGCTGCTCGCCAACGGCGTCGGCGAAGCCGAGCTGGCGTCGGTGTTCGACACCGAAGGCCAGTCGCTGTCCTCGCGCACCCTCGCCGTGAGCGTCGACGGCGGCCCGATCCGGTCCCGGCACGGGCTGACGTTCCTGCCCCGTGCGGCCCTCGCCGCCGCCCCGGACCTCGACCGGCTGCTGGTGCCCGGCGCCACGCGCGGGGTCACGCCGCCACCCGGCGGACCGGCGCCCGAGTACGTCCACGACCGGCCGGGCTTCCCGTACGACCTCGCGGTCAGCGGGCTGTCCCGCCGCACCGACGTCGCCACCGCGCGCTGGACGGCGAAGGTGCTGGAGCTGCCCACCGACGGGATCGTCTTCGAGGGCAGCGCGTGGCCGTGGCTGCCGACGGCGCTGCCGGTCGTGCTGGTCCTGCTGGGCTCGACGGCGGTGGTGCTGGTCGTCCGGCTCCGGCGGAAGCCGCCGACCTGAAACGATTTAGGTGGTATGCCCCGGCCAGCCCGGGGCATACCACTGGCGTATTGCCCCGGCGTGAGCTTGTGATTACAGTCACCAGGCACGCCGGGTTGAAACGTTCTAAATCCGGCGCCCGTCCCCGCCGCAAGGGAGCCTGCATGCTGCCCTCGAAGCTCTGGTGCGCCACCACGACCACGCTCGCCGCGATCCTGGCCATGGCGGCCGCCGCGGCTCCCCCGGCCGGTGCCGCGCCGCCGCCCACGCTCGCCGACGCGCACTGGATCTGGTACCCCGAGGGCGACGCCCGCGTCGCCGCGCCGGCCGGGACCCGGTACTTCCGCGCCACGTTCACCGTCCCCGCCGGCGCGGTCACCGACGCCCGGCTCGTCCTGACCGGGGACGACACCGCCGACGTCTGGCTCAACGGCATCCCGCTCGCCTCCTCGGCCCGCACCGCGGACTCGTGGCGCCGGGCACTGCCGGTGGACCTCGCGCCCGCGCTCGTCCCCGGCGGCAACACCCTCGCCGTCGCCGTCCGCAACGACGGCGGCCCGGCGGGCCTGCTCGGCCGGCTGCGGGTGACCACGGCGGCCGGCACCACCGACCTGGCCACCGGCACCGCCTGGAAGAGCGCGACGACCGCGCCGGAAGGCTGGGAACAGCCCGGCTTCGCGGACGCGGGCTGGCGCGCGGCCGCGGACCTCGGCGCGTACGGCACGGCACCCTGGGGCACCGGCGTCACCGTCCCCGGCCCGTCGGACGCCTCCCCGCTGTCGGTCGCGAGTGCCACGGTCGCGAACCGGGTGAACCCCCTCGGCGTCGACCCCGCGCAGCCGCGGTTCGGCTGGAAGCTGGCCTCCGCGAGCCCGCAGCAACGCCAGTCGGCCTACCAGCTCGTCGTGTCCACCGGCGGGAAGGACGTCTGGGACAGCGGCCGCGTCGCCGCGGCGCAGCAGGCCGACATCCCCTACGGCGGCCCGCCGCTGGCCTCGCTCACCGCCTACACCTGGCGTGTCCGCGTCTGGGACGGCCAGGGCCGCGCGGGCGGCTGGAGCCCGGTGCAGCGCTTCGAAACCGCACTCCGGACGCCGTCGGCCGAGTGGACCGGCGCCTTCCTCGGCCGGGCCACGACCGGCCCGGACCTCGCCGGGGCGAACTGGATCTGGTACCCCGAAGGCGACCCGGCCGGAGGTGTCCCGCCGTCGACCCGGTTCTTCCGGAAGGCACTGGACCTGGCCGCGGCCCCGGCGAAGGCCACTCTCGTCGTCACCGGGGACGACACCGCAACCGTCTGGGTCAACGGCACCCGCGTCAGCGACTCGCCCCGCGTCGCCGACTCGTGGAAGACGGCCGCCGTCGTCGAGGTCGGCGGTCTCCTCAAGGCCGGCTCCAACACCATCGCGGTCAGCACCGAGAACACCACCCAGAGCCCGGCCGGGACGATCGCCAAGCTGACCGTCCAAGGTGGACCCACGCTGGTCACCGACGGCTCCTGGAAGGCGAGCCAGAACGGCCCGGACGGCTGGCCGCAGCCCGGCTTCGACGACAGCGCCTGGTCCGCGGCACGGGCGCTCACCGCCTACGGCACCGGCCCGTGGGGCGCGAACGTCGCCGTCGGTGCCCCGGCTCCCCTGCTGCGCAAGAGCTTCACCGTCACCAAGCCGGTCGCGAGCGCGCGGCTGCTGACGACCGCGCTCGGGCTGCAGGAGACCCACCTCAACGGCGTGCAGGTCGGTTCCGAGGTTCTCGCGCCGGGCTGGACGGACTACACGAAACGCCTGCAGTACCGGGTTTCCGACGTCACCGGGCAGCTCCGGAGCGGGGAGAACGTCCTCGGCGCGCTCGTCGGCAACGGCTGGTACTCCGGCAGCGTCGGCATCGCCGGGAGCCAGAAGTACGGGACCGAGCCGTGGTACTCCGCGCAGCTGCGGCTGACGTTCACCGATGGCACCAGCACCACGATCGCGACCGACGGCACCTGGAAGGCAGGCGACGGCCCGATCCGCGCCGACGACCTGTACCAGGGTGAAACCTACGACGCCCGGCTCGCGGCGGCCGGCTGGGACCGGCCCGGCTTCGACGACCGCGGCTGGGCGGCGGCCCGCGTGCGCGGCGGCGCACCGCCGAACCTGGTGTCCCAGGCGGACAACGGCGTCACGGTCCAGCAGGAGTTCCAGCCGGTCGCGTGGACCCAGCCGAAACCCGGCGTGTGGGTGGCCGACCTCGGCCAGAACTTCGGCGGCCGGAACCGGCTGAGCGTGACCGGCCCGGCCGGCACGACGGTCACCATGCGGCACGCCGAAGTGCTCAACCCCGACGGCACGATCTACACCACCAACCTCCGCGCGGCCCAGGCCACCGACCGGTTCACCCTGGCAGGCACCGGCGGCGCCGAGACCTACGAACCGCGGTTCACCGTGCACGGCTATCGGTACGTCGAGCTGACCGGCCTGCCGGCGGCCCCGACCGCGGCGACCCTCACCGGGCGGGCGATGTGGACGTCGGCCGCGCAGACCGGGACGTTCACGACGTCGAACCCGCTGGTGAACCAGCTGCAGCACAACATACTCTGGGGTGAGCGCTCGAACATGCTGTCGGTGCCGAGCGATTGCCCGCAGCGCGACGAGCGGCTCGGCTGGACCGGCGACATCGGGATCTTCGCCGGGACGTCGACGTTCAACCTCGACGTCGCGAACTTCCTCGGCAAGTTCAGCGACGACCTGGTCGACGCCCAGCACGACGACGGCTCGTTCACCGACGTCGCGCCGGGCGTGCTGGGCGGCTCGGGCACGGCGGGCTGGGGCGACGCGGGCGTGATCGTGCCGTACACGCTGTGGCAGCGGTACGGCGACACCGGAGTCGTCCAGGAGCACTTCGCCGCGATGGTGAAGTGGGTCGAATACCTGCGCTCGACGTCAGGCGCCGACCTGATCCGCGACCACCAGACCTACGGGGACTGGCTCAATGTCAACGACAACACCGCGCAAGACCTGATTTCGACGGCGTTCTTCGCGTGGTCGTCCCGGCTGGTTTCGCGGATGGCGGCGGCCACCGGCCACAGTGCCGAAGCCGTGCGGTACGGGACGCTCGCCGACCAGGTCGCGGCGGCGTTCACCCGGCGGTTCGCCGCGGCCGACGGCACGATCGGGTCGGGCTCGCAGACCGGGTACGTCCTGGCGCTGGCGTTCGGGCTGCTGCCGTCCTCGCTGGTCCAGCCGGCGGCGGACAAGCTCGCGGCCCGCGTCGCGGCGGCGGGCGGGCACCTGAGCGTCGGCTTCCTCGGCGTGGAGAACCTGCTGCCGGTGCTGGCCGCGCACGGGCACGCCGACGTGGCCTACCAGGTGCTGCTGCAGCCGGGCTTCCCCGGCTGGGGTTACATGATCGGCCACGGCGCGACGACGATCTGGGAGCGCTGGGACGGCATCAGGCCGGACGGCTCGTTCAACGACCCGGGGATGAACTCGTTCAACCACTACGGCCTGGGCTCGGTGGGCGACTTCCTCTACCGGTCGGTGGGCGGCCTGGCCCCGGCGTCCCCGGGCTACGCGTCGCTCCGGATCGCACCCGTGCCGGGCGGCGGCCTCACCTCGGCGAAGGCGGCGTACGAAACGCCCTACGGCAGCGCGGTCAGCGACTGGTCGGCCGCCAACGGACGGCTGACGCTGCGGGTGACCGTCCCGGCGGGTTCGTGGGCGACGGTCGTGGTCCCGACGTCGCAGCCCACCCGCGTGGTGGCGCCGCCCGAGGCGGTGTCGTCGGCGCCGGGAACGTACTTCCTGCCTGCGGGTTCGTACGTCTTCACGGCTCCGGTGTAGCCGGGCTCAGCCCGCCAGGAGCCGCAAGCGCAGGTGGAAGTTGTCGAGGGTCGCGGGCAGCGGCCGGTCCGGGGACAGCACCGGGCCGGTCGCCTGCTCGAACCGGTGCTCGCGCAGCAGTCCGGCCAGCATCGTGCTCGCGCAGAACTGGACCAGGTCCCGGCCGGGGCAGACGGCCGGGCCCGCGCTGAACGGGACGAGGGCCGGGTTCTCCGCCGCCCGGCCGTCGAGCCAGAGGTCCGGCTCGAAGCGGTCCGCGTACGGCAGGTCCGGGTCACGGTGGAAGAAGGGGGTGAAGACCAGCACCGTCGTGCCGGCCGGGCCCCAGGACGTCTCCTCGGTGGTCTCCCGCAGGATCATCGGCGTGGTCGGCCACAGCCGGACCGCTTCCAGCACGCACGCGCGCAGGTAGCTCAGGCGGGCCGGGCCGGTGCCCCCGACGTCCTCGCAGGCGCGGTCCGCGGCCGCCGGGTGGCCGGCCAGCAGGGCCAGCGTCCGGAACGTCGCCATGCCCGCCGCGTCGAACGCGAACAGCCAGTGCGCCACCTGGTCGGGCGCGGCGACCTCCCCCGCCGGCCCGGCGGCCGCGATCACCGCCGCCAGGCTGCCGGGCTCGGCGCGCTCGAGGTGCCCGGCCAGGCGCCGCCGGGAACTCCTCGCGCAGCTGACGGCGCTTCGGGTGCAGGTACGCCCAGTTCGTGTCGAGCCGCAGGCGTTCCAGCTGGTCGGTGAGCGTGGTGTCGTCACGGGCGGCCGCCCCGAGCACGACCCGGCGGACCAGCCGCCACCAGGCGACGTTGAACGTGTCCCAGTCGAGCTCGCGGGTCACCGAGCCCAGCAGGACGGCCGTCTCCTGCGCGACGGCTTCCGCGAACGGCTCCGCCAGCTCGTGCAGCGGGCGGCCGGGCTGCAGCACGGCTTCGGTGAACCGCCGGCGGGCCGGCCGGTCGGCCGCGTCCGAGATCAGCACGCCGTGCGGCTGGAAGTGCCCCAGCGCGGCCCGTTTCTCCACTGTGGACGGACTGAACGGCGTCGGCGCGCCGGCCAGCAGCCGCTTCACGTCGGCGCCGGAGAGCGCCAGCTCCACCGACCGGCCGGGAACGCGCAGCTTCAGCGGATGGCCGTAGTGGCGGTCGCGCAACCGGCGCAGCAGGCGGATGGCCGGGCGGTCGAACTGCAGCTTCCCGGCCAGTGCCATGGCCGCGGGACGGCGCTTGATGACGCCGCCAGCCAGCGTGGGCAGGGCGACCTCGATCGCGACCCGCAGGGTTTCGGCGACCGAAGCGGTCTCCGGTCGCGTGCGGTGTTCCCGAGTGGACGTCATGGCGCCCGGCTACCCGCGGGCCGGGGTGGGGAAACGCCTCAGCCGCGCAGGGCGACGTTCAGCACGTCACCCGCGCGGTCCAGGCAGTCCACGCAGATCACCGCGTCACGGGCGGCGCAGTCCACGCGCAGCAGCGGGCGCCGCAGCCCGAGGAACGTCCGGCGCTCGCGGCGGCCGCAGAAGTCGCACACCGCGGCCAGCGGCGAGGTCACCGCGGCCAGCACGTCGCCCGCGCCGCTCTCCCTGTCCGCGCCGTCGCGCACCACCCGCAGGCCGGCGCGGACGCAGTCGACGCAGATCGGCCCGTTCCGGCCCGGCACGCGGGGGTCCCGCCGCCTGCCGCAGAACCGGCACGGCCCGCCCGCCCCGTTCATCGCCGTCACCGCGGCCTCCTCGGTTTCGCCGCCCGCGCGCCGGGAATCCCCGCCGCGGCGCGCCTCTTCCCGCAACGCTACCCGGCTTCCGGGTACCCGGCCGAGCACGGTGCGCCCGGTGGACCCCGGAAGCACGCCCGGCCGGGCCTCCCCGCCGCGGGTCCGGGCGGGCCGGAGGAGTCCCTTTGTCGTCGCTGACCGTCTTGTTCGGGGTGGCCGGGCTGATCGCGCTGGCCGCGGCGATCGTGCCGAAACTGGTCGCCGACCGGCCGTTCTCGGTGCCGCTGGTGATGCTGCTGGCCGGGATCGTGCTCGGGCTGCTGCCGCTGCCCGCGCCCTACGGCAACGGCTGGAGTGATCCGGCCGCCCACCTGCAGGGGGTGGAATCGTTCACCCAGCTGGGCATCCTCGTCGCGCTCGCCGGGGCGGGGCTGTCCGTGGACCGCCCGTTCGGCCTGCGCCGGTGGGGCACGACGTGGCGGCTGCTCGGCATCACCATGCCGGTCTCGATCCTGCTGATCGCCGTGCTCGGGTACTGGTGGCTCGCGCTCGCGCCCGGTGTGGCGCTGCTGCTGGCCGCGGCGCTGGCGCCGACCGACCCGGTGCTGGCGGGCGACATCGGCGTCCCGCACCCCGACGTCGAACCGGACCTGGCCAGGAACAACGAAATCCGCTTCACCCTGACCACCGAGGCCGGCCTCAACGACGGTCTCACCATGCCGTTCGTCCTCCTCGGCCTGGCGCTGGCGAGCGGGCAGCCCCGGCTGGAGCTGTCCTGGGTGCTGGTGGACCTGCTGCTGCCGCTGGTGGTCGGCGTGGTGGCCGGTCTGGTCAGCGGCCGGGTGCTCGGCTGGGCGATCTTCCGGGCGCCGTCGGACCGGCTGCGCCTGGCCGAGTACGCCGACGGGCTCGTGCTGCTGGCGCTCGCGTTCGTGCCCTACGCGCTCGCGGAAACCGTCCACGGCAACGGGTTCGTCGCCGTGTTCACCGCGGCGGTCGCGGTCCGCACGCAGGAGCGGGAACACGACTACCACGGCGTCCTGCACGCCTTCGGCCACCAGCTGGAACGGCTGTTCGTCCCAGTCGCGCTGCTGGGACTGGGCCTGGCCGTCGGGGACGGCCTGCTGCGCGGGCTGCAGCCCCTCGAAGTGGTGATCGCGGTCACGGCGGTGCTGGTGGTCCGGCCGCTCGTCGGCTGGCTTTCCCTGCTCGGCGCGCCCTCCCCGGGACGGCCCGCCACCGCGGCGATCGCGTTCTTCGGCGTGCGCGGCATCGGGACGCTGTTCTACCTGGCCTACGCGCTCAACCGGCTTCCCGTGGCGGAGCAGGACGTGCTGTGGCGGGTCGGCGCGATCGCCGTCGCGGTGTCGGTGCTCGTGCACGGTGTCCTCGCCGAACCGGCGATCCAGCGGATCGAGCGGACGGGCGGTCACCTGCCGGCCGATGTGTAGCCGCGCGCGAAGTGGGTATGTGTACGGCAAGGCCCTTTTGGCGACTGGCCGATCCGGAAATGTCGCCGCGACGGAAGGTGCACTCGATGAACGACAAGCTGGAGAACAAGGGCGAAGAGCTCAAGGGCCGGGCCAAGGAAGCCGTCGGCGACGCCACCGGCAACGAGCAGTGGCAGGCCGAGGGCAAGACCGACCAGGCCAAGGGCTCGCTCAAGCAGGCGGGCGAGAAGATCAAGGACGCCGTGAAGGGTGTCACGGACAAGAAGTGACCCGCTTTCCGCTGCCGCGCCCCGGGTTTTCGGGGCGCGGCAGCGGGTTCACGTCCGGGGGCTGCCGGTGTTCGAAGACTTCACGCTGGACCGGGTCGACGTCGGTGACGTGACCCTGCGGGTGCGGCACGGCGGTTCGGGACCCCCGGTCCTGTTGGTGCACGGGCACCCCCGCACGCACACGACGTGGTACCGGGTCGCGCCGCGGCTCGCGGAGCGGTTCACCGTGGTGTGCCCGGATCTGCGCGGCTACGGCGAGTCCGGCAAGCCGCCGACCGACGAAAACCACACGCCCTACAGCAAACGCGCCATGGCGGCGGACTGCGTCGCTCTGCTGCGGCGCCTGGGCCACGAGCGGTTTTTCGTGGCGGGTCACGATCGCGGTGCGTACGTGGCCACCCGCCTCGCGCTCGATCACCCGGACGCGGTCCGCGGCGCGGCGATCCTCGACGCCGTCCCGATCGCCGAAGCCCTCGACCGCTGCGACGCCACCTTCGCGCGCGAGTGGTACCACTGGTTTTTCTTCGCCCAGCCGGAAAAACCCGAGCGGGTGATCACCGCCGACCCCGACGCCTGGTACGACGTCGGCACGAAGAACACGCCCGAACGGCTCGGGGCGGAGAACTTCGCCGACTTCCACCGCGCGATCCACGACCCGGCCACGGTGACCGCGATGCTCGAGGACTACCGCGCGGGCCTGGGCATCGACCGGGCGCACGACGAGGCCGACCGCGCCGCCGGGCGGCGGATCGCCTGTCCCGCCCTGGTCCTCTGGTCGAGCGACGACGACATGGAGGACCTCTACGGCGACGTCCTGGCCGTCTGGCGGCCGTGGACGACGGACCTGCGGGGCCACGCGATCAAGTCCGGCCACCACGTGGCCGAGGAGAACCCCGAAGCCCTCGCGGACGCGTTGAGCGAGTTCTTCGGGGGGCTTCAGCGGTAGCGGGACGCGAGCTCCGGGCGCTGGCCGCCGAACGCGGCCAGGTCGGCCCGGAAGACGGCGTCGAGCAGGCCGGCGTCCTCGACTCCCGGCGCGGTGACGGCTTCTCCGAGCTCGAAACCGCGCAGGGACGCCGTCACGACGTCTTCGGCGGACATCCGGGGCACCGCGCTCAAGTCGAGCCCCTGCCGCTCGTGGAACTCGGTCGCGACGACACCCGGGCACAGGACCTGCACCCGGACGCCGGTGTCCGCCAGCTCGGCGTTGAGGGTCTGGGACAGCGCGACCAGGTAGGCCAGTGAGCCGGCGTAGACGGCTCGGCGGGGCATCACGGAGGCGTCGGCGGGACCGCTGAACGCGATCATCCCGGCCACGTTGACGATCTTCCCGGTGCCGCGTTCCTGCATGCCCGCGACCGCGGCCCGGGTCAGCATGGTCGGCGCGGCGACCTTCACGTGCACGAGTTCGTGCGCTTTCGCCGCGGGCAGCTGCGCCAGCGGCATGTAGTGCGCGACACCGGCGTTGTTGACCAGCATGGTCAGCGGCTCGGCGGCGCAGAGGGCGGCGACGGTGCCGATGCCGTCGTCGGTGGCCAGGTCGGCGACGACCGTGCGCACCCGGCGCTCCGGGTGCGCGGCGGCGAATTCGGCGAGGCGGTCCTCGCGGCGGCCGGTGAGGATCAGGTCGTAGCCGTCGGCGGCGAGGCGTTCGGCGAAGGCCCGGCCGATGCCGGAGGTGGCGCCGGTGACGAGGGCGAGCGAGGTCATGGTGACAGTCCTTCCGAGTGGGTCTGCCACCACGATCGGCCGAAACGGCCGGGCCGGGGAGTGCCGGGTTTTCCGGGGACCGGCAGTACCAGGACAACGGGCCGTCCGGCTTGCACAATCGAGGGCATGGCGAACACCGGACTCGGCACGGCCCTGCGCCACTGGCGCGACCGCGTCTCGCCCCAGGCCGCCGGCCTGCCCGCGGGCACCCGCCGCCGCGCCGCCGGCCTCCGGCGGGAGGAGCTGGCCCAGCTGGCCGGCATCTCCGCCGACTACGTCGTGCGGCTCGAACAGGGGCGCGCGACCAGCCCGTCGGCCCAGGTCGTCGAAGCGCTGGCCCGGGCCCTGCGCCTGACCCGTGACGAGCGGGCGCACCTGTTCCGCCTGGCCGGGCTCGCACCCCCGGGTGCCGGCACGGTCCCGCGGCACATCACCCCCGGCGTCCACCGCATGCTGGACCGGCTCGCCGGCACCCCGGTCGCCGTGTTCGACGCGGCCTGGAACCAGCTGCTGGCCAACCCGTTGTACACGGCCCTGATGGGGCCCAGCGACCTCAACGGCGTCCGCCGCAACTTCCTCGGCGGCAACCCCCGGGTGCGCGACACCCCGGAGGAACGGGACGCCCTGCAGGCGGCACTGGTCGCCGACCTGCGCGGCACGGCGGGCCGCTACCCGGATGACGCGGACCTCCGCACGCTGATCACCGACCTGAAGCGGCAGAGTCCGCGTTTCGCCGAGTTGTGGGAATCGGGCGCGGTCGGCCACCACGAGTCCGCCCGCAAGACGATCGACCACCCCGAGGTCGGCGCACTGGCGTTGGACTGCGACGTCCTCGGCGTCGCGGGCAGCGACCTGCGGATCATGGTGTACACGGCGGAGCCGGGCAGCGAGGCAGCCGACCGGCTGGCGCTGCTGGAGGTGATCGGGACGCAGTCGCTCGTGGAGGACCGGGGTTAGCCCCGGGTGCGGCGCGTGCCGTCGCCGAGAGGCTCGGTCTGCCCCGCCGCGTCCAGGCGTTCCAGCAGGGGGATCATCACCCGGCGCGTGCTGTCGAGGGCCTTGCGCGCCTCCGACACCGTGAACGGCTGCGGTATTCCCCGCAGCTGCTCCACCGCCCGCTCCGCCACGTCCGGACCGAGCACCACCCCCTCGGCCACCGCCGTCAGCCGGCCCAGGCGGACCGCCGCCGCCAGTTCGCGGCGGCCGAGGCCCAGCTCGCGCAGCTCGTCCGCCTCCGGCGCGCGGAACGGGTGCTCCGCGAGCCGCTTCACCACCACCGCCAGCGCCTCCTCGACCGCCGGGGCGAGGCCGGCGCCGGGGCGGCGGACCAGGCCGCCCGTCACCTCGAAGCCGGTGCCCCGCAGCACCGGGACGACCAGTTCCGGAGCGGGCAGCCCGAGCCGCTGCCGCAACGCCTCCACCGGCACGCCCGCCGCCGTGCTGTCCCACGCCGCCACCACCGAAGCCGCCTGGGCGCGCAGCTCCGCGAACCGCTCCTCGTCCGCGCACCACTCGCCCAGCCGCTCCCCCGTTTCCGCCAGGCCCATCGCGACGAAGTCCTCGGCGCGCACGAAACCCTTGCGCCGCAGGTAGGTCCGGGCCAGGTCGGGCTCGGCGAGCTCCCGGCCGCGGACCCGCGCCGCACCGCGGCGGGACAGCGCGGGCGGGTCGACGTCGAGGACGTCGAACCCGGCGGCGATCCGGTGTTCGCCCGGGTCGCGCAGCAGGCCGCGGTCGCCGGTGCGCAGCGGCAGCCCGGTGGCCGTGGTGAGCCGGGCCGTGTCCGTCCCGAGTGGACGGACGCGCACCGGCACGGCCGCCGTGCCCAGGTGCAGCACCAGTTCGCGGTGCAGGTCAGCGACGTCCGCGCCGCGCAGCCGCACGTCGAACTCGGCCGTCGTGCGCCACCGGCCGGGGGTGAGCAGGACGTCGCCGCGGCCGACGTCACCACGGGCCGTGCCGCGCAGGTTCACCGCGACCCGGGCCACCGCGCTCACCCGGTCGCGGGGCTCGCCGAGGGCCTGCAACGCGCGGACCTTCACCCGCGCCGGGCCCAGCTGCAGCTCGTCGCCCGCGGCGATCGTGCCGGCGGCGAGGGTGCCGGTGACGACCGTCCCGGCTCCGGACACCGTGAACGCGCGGTCGATCCACAGCCGGACGTCCGCGTCCGGCTCGGGGGACGGCAATCCGGCGGTGAGTGCGCCGATCGCCGCGCGCAGGAGGTCGAGGCCCGCGCCCGTCTTCCCGCTGACGGCGACGCTCGGGACCGCCCCCAGTGACGTCTTCGCGATCTCTTCCCGGGCGAGGGCCGTCGCCGCGGCCGGGTCGGCGCGGTCGGCTTTCGTGACGACCAGCAGGCCGCGGCGGACGCCGAACGCGTCCAGCGCCGCGAGGTGCTCGGCCGACTGCGGCATCCAGCCCTCGTCGGCGGCGACGACGAACAGCACCGCCGGGGCAGGCCCGGCGCCGGCGAGCATGTTCGGCACGAACCGCTCGTGGCCCGGCACGTCGACGAACGCGACGTCCTCGTCGCCGATCCGGGTCCAGGCGAAGCCGAGGTCGATGGTGAGGCCGCGGCGGCGTTCCTCGGCCCACCGGTCCGGTTCCATTCCGGTGAGCCGCCGCACGAGCGTGGACTTGCCGTGGTCGACGTGCCCGGCGGTGACGATCACCCGCATCGGCGGACGGCCTCCCGCAGCTTCGCGTCCTCTTCCGGGCGCACGGTCCGCAGGTCGAGCAGGCACCGGTCCTTGACGACACGGCCGGCCACGGCGGGCTCGCCCGTGCGCAGCGCGGCCGCGTACCGGGCGGGCAGGCTCACCGCGACGCTGGGCAGCTCGACGCCCGGCGCGCCTCCGCCGCCCACCGCCGCCACCGACGCGACCACCAGGGCATCGACGTCGCCGAGCGCGGCGACCAGCGCTTCGGCGCGTTCCCGCAGGCTCGTGACGGACGCTTCGAGCGCGGCGAGCACCGGGGGCCGCGGCCCGCGCAGCGTCGCTTCGAGAGCGGCGAGGGTGAGCTTGTCGACGCGCAGGGCCCGCGCGGCCGGGTGCCGCCGCAGCCGTTCGACCACGGCCGCGTCGCCGAGGAGCAGGCCCGCCTGCGGGCCGCCGAGCAGCTTGTCGCCGCTGGCGGTGACGATCGTGGCGCCGGCCCGCAGCGCGCTCGCCGCGTCCGGCTCGTCCGGCAGGAGCGGGTGCGGGGCGAGCAGGCCGGAGCCGATGTCGGCGACCAGCGGGACGCCGAGCCCGGCGAGCTCGCCGAGCGCTGCCTCCGCGGTGAACCCGGTGACGCGGTAGTTCGACGGGTGGACCTTGAGCACGAACCCGGTGTCCGGGCCGATCGCCGCGGCGTAGTCGCGGGCCGACGTCCGGTTCGTCGTCCCGACCTCGCGCAGCCGGGCGCCGGCCGATTCCAGGAGGTCCGGGATGCGGAAGCCGTCGCCGATCTCGACCAGCTCGCCCCGGCTGACGACGATCTCGCGACCCGGGGCGAGGGCGAGCGCGCAGAGCAGCAGGGCGGCGGCGTTGTTGTTGACCACGTGCACGCCGCCGGCGTCCGGCACCGCCGCCTGCAGGGCCGCGAGGGCCCCGCGGCCGCGGCGGGCGCGGTCGCCGGTCACGAGGTCGAATTCGACGTCGGTGGCGCCCCCGGCCGCGGCGAGCGCGTCGAGCGCCGCCGTCGACAACGGGGCGCGCCCGAGGTTGGTGTGCACGACGACACCGGTCGCGTTGACCACCGGCCGCAGCGAGGACGCACCCGCCGGGAGCCGCGCGAGCACGGCGTCGACGATCGCGTCCGGGGCGATCTCCCCGGCCCGCGCCGCCCGCTGGACTTCGGTGACCACGGATTTCACCAGGTCCCGGCCGAGCGTCCCGGCGGCCTTGGCGATCCGGGGCTCGGCCAGGACCGCGTCGGTCCGCGGGATCGCGCGGCGCGGGTCAGGCATGGCGGAGGCGGACGGGAATCGAACCCGCCAGCGGCAGAACCTGCCGTTCGACGGTTTTGAAGACCGCGCCGGTCACCAGGCCGGATACGCCTCCCTGCACCATGGCTGCCATCCTGCCAAGTCCGCGCCCGATGGGCAGGATGAGGGGGTGGGTTACCGACTGACGCAGTACGCGCACGGCGGCGGCTGCGCGTGCAAGATCCCGCCCGGCGAGCTGGAGGCGGCGGTGGCCGGCCTGACCGGCGCGGCGCCCGTTTCCCCACCGGGTGAGCTGCTCGTGGGCCTGGAAACCGGCGACGACGCGGCCGCGGTCCGGATTTCCGGCGGCACCGCGCTGATCGCCACCACGGACTTCTTCACCCCGGTGGTCGACGACGCCTACGACTGGGGCCGGATCGCCGCGGCCAACGCGCTGTCCGACGTCTACGCCATGGGCGGCACGCCGGTGGTGGCGGTCAACCTGCTCGGCTGGCCGCGGGAGACGCTGCCGTTCGAGCTGGCCGCCGAGGTGCTGCGCGGCGGCCTCGACGTCTGTGCCGCGGCGGGCTGTCACCTGGCGGGCGGGCACAGCATCGACGACCCGGAGCCCAAGTACGGGCTCGCGGTGACCGGCGTCGCGGACCCGGCCCGGCTGCTGCGCAACGACGCGGGCCGCGCGGGCGTGCCGCTGACGTTGACCAAGCCGCTCGGCGTCGGCGTGCTCAATTCGCGGCACAAGGCCACCGGCGAGCGGTTCCCGCAGGCGATCGAGGCGATGACGACCTTGAACGCGCCCGCGTCCCGGGCCGCGCTGGCCGCCGGGGCGGTGTGCGCAACCGACGTGACGGGATTCGGCCTGCTGGGGCACCTGCACAAGCTGGCGCGCGCGAGCGGCGTCACGGCCCGGCTGGACCCGGCGGCGGTGCCGTACCTGGAGGGGGCGCGGGAGGCGTTGCGCGAGGGGTACGTCAGCGGCGGCACCCGGCGGAACCTCGACTGGGTGCGCCCGCACGCGGACCTGTCCCGGGTCTCGGAGGAGGAAGCGCTGCTGCTGGCCGACGCGCAGACCTCCGGTGGGCTGCTGGTGGCCGGGGAGCTGCCGGGCCACCCGGTGATCGGGGTGCTGGAGCCGCGGTCGGAGCACACGATCGTCGTCGGCTGAGTTTCCGGCCCGGCTGTCCCGGGTACGCGGGCCGGGACAGCGATCAGGAGGTGTGTGATGCCCGCTCCGGACCGGACCAGCCTCGAGCAGCATCTGACCGAGACCGAGTACCCCTGCGGCCGCGACGAGCTCCTGCGCCGCGCGGCGGCGGCAGGCGGCGGTGACTCGGTGCTGGGTTCCCTCGGCGGCCTGCCGGACAGCGACCGGTACGAGAACTTCGACGCGGTGTGGGAGGCGGTGTCCGCCAAGCACATCGGCGGGGCACCCTGACGGTCCGGAAATTGTCGGTGGTGCTGGCTAGGGTGACGCCATGACCACACTGACCGGCCGTCCGCACACCGCGCTGCTCGTCATCGACGTGCAGAACGGCGTGATGGAGACGGCACACGAACGCGAATCCGTCCTGGCCAACATCGTGACGCTGGTGGACCGCGCCCGCGCGGCCGGCACCGAGGTGGTGTGGGTCCAGCATTCGAGCGACGAGCTGCCGCACGGGAGCCAGGCGTGGGAGTACGTGCCGGAGCTCGTGCGCCGGGACGCGGAGCCCTTGGTGCACAAGAGGTACGGCGACTCGTTCGAGGACACCGAACTGGAGGAGGTGCTGGCGAGCAGGGGAATCGGCTCGCTGGTGGTGGCCGGGGCGCAGACGGACGCGTGCATCCGCTCGACGCTGCACGGAGCGCTGGCGCGGGGGTACGACGTGGCGTTGGTGGCGGACGCGCACTCGACGGAGGACCTGTCGGTTTATGGGGCACCGCCGCCGGGGCAGGTGATCGCGCACACGAACCTGTACTGGAAGTACCAGACCGCGCCGGGGCGGACGGCGGGGACTTTGGCGACTGCCGAGGTGGAGTTCGGGGTGAAGGCGCCGGCTTGAGGGGTTTGTCCTGGGTGGGTCGGGCGGGGCCGGGGGTGAGGTTCGGGCTGCGCGGGTCGGGCCGAGGTGAGGGTCGGGCGAGGCAGGTTGGGCCGGGGTGAGGGTCGGGCGAGGCAGGTTGGGCCGGGGTGAGGGTCGGGCGAGGCAGGTTGGGCCGGGGGCGCGGGTGAGGATGGCCTGCGCGAAGCCGGGTTTCCGGGCCGGGGTGAGGGTTCGGCGGGGGTGGGGCTTGGGCGGGGTGGGGCCCCCGGCGGGGGGAAGTTCTGCAGGGCCGCAGGTCGGGGTTGGGCAGAGCCGGTTCGAGTGATCCGTCTGAGCGAAGCGACCATGGGTGGGCCAGGCGAGCCGGGCAACCCGCGCGAGGAATACGGCCGCCGAGCGGGGCCCACGCAGGCCCCGCTGGGGTGGGTCCTCCGCGAGCCGGCCGGGTCCTCCGCGTGCCAGGCCGGGTCCTCCGCGTGCCGGCCCGGGGCGGTCCCCGCAAGCCCGAGCGAGGCGAGCCCCTGCGCGGGCCGGGTGTGCGCAGGTTGCGTTGGTCGGCGCGGGCCAAGCGAATCCCGCTGGGGTGCGCCGCTACTTGCGGTCGAAGCCGTACGCTCGCTCCACCCGGGCCACCTCGATGTGGTACCCCGCGTACCACTGCTCCCGCCCGCGGCGCTGGGCCTCCAGGTGCTCCGGGTGCCGCTTCCACGCCGTGATCGACTCGGCGTCGCGGTAGTACAGGACCGTCAGCTCGCGGCCCTCCGCGTCCGTCCGGGACTCGCGGCCCAGGTAGCCCGGCTGGGCTCGGCCGAGCTCTCCCATGCGGGCGTCCATTTCCGCGTACCCGTCCAGGTTGTCCGCGTCCAGCGCGCTCGTGATGATCACCGCGTAGTACGGCGGCTCCGGTCTCGTGAACGACACCGCCGGAGCCTAAGCGCCCCCGAAACCGAACCCCAACCGGTTTTCTCAGCCTCCGCGCAGTTCGTCGCGCAGGGCTCGGGCCACCCGGGACATCAACACCTCCGCCTCCGGCTGGATCGCCGCCGGGACACTCGATTCCGTCAACGCCACCACCGCGAACGCGCCGCCGTCCGCGTGCTCGACCACGCCCATCTCGTGGCGCATGTTCAGCAGCGTTCCCGTCTTCGAAGACCACCGGGCCGCGTCGGAAGCGAAGTCCGGCGTCAAGCGGTGGCGGATCACGTTGTTGGCCATCAGCTCGCGCACGCCCGCCGCCACCGGCGGGGCGATTCTCGACGGTGTCCACAGTGCCTGCAGCAGCCCGAGCAACGCGCGGGCCGACGCCGCGTTCGCGCGGGTCACGTCCAGCTGGGGCAGGCGGTGACCTCCGGGCGTGGCCGCTCCGATCGCCAGGGCCTGGGCGAGGTCAGCTTCGGCCGCGTCGAACCGCTCGGCCGGGGTCTCCACCAGGTCGCGCATGACGTGGCGGACCGCGATCCCTGGCAGGCCCCACTCCCCCAGCCGCCGCGTGATTTCCGGCGGCGGGGTCAGTCCGAAGAGGACGTCCGCGGCCGTCCCGTCGCTCAGGGACGTGCTCAGGTACAGCAGGTCGCCGAGGGCGATGCGGGCCGGGTGGCGGAACCGGGTCAAGCCGGTCGGGCCCGGTGTCGTGACGCCGCCGGGCTCGACCTCCAGCGGGGTGGCCGCGTCGAGCTCGCCGCGGTGGATGCGGTCCAGGGTGGCCGCCGCCAGCGGGACCTTGACCAGGGACGCGATCGGGTACTCCCGGTCCGGCTCGATGCCGAGCTCGGCGCCCGAACGCAGATCGCGGACCAGGAACGAGCCGCGCAGGCCACCTTCCTCCAGAGCCGCCCGCAAGTCACGCAGCAAGGCGGCGCTCACCGGGTCACTCCGAACGACCCACCGACCGCCGCGCACAAGCCACCCGCCCGCACGACGCTCACGGGACCACCCCGAACACCCGCCAGCCACCGCGCCCCGACCGCCCCTCAGCACCGCGCTCACCGGACCACCCCCACACCCACCGACCCACCAGCACAGCGCTCACGCGTCCGTCCCCAAACACCGGCCGACCGCCGCGCGCAGCGTCGTCCGCAGCCGGTCCGCGTCCTCCGCCAATGCCGCGCTCACCCGAATCCTCTCGCCGGCTGCAGCTCGCCGATCGGGCGCCACGACAACCCCAGCTCCTCCGCCTGCGCCACCGAGCACAGCAGCAAGTCACCGGACGCGAACACCTCCGCGGCCGCCGCGGTCAGGGACTCGGCCACCGTCACCTGGGCCGGCGGCAGGCCCACCGCGTCCCGGACCCGCAGGACCGGTCGCGGACGTGCGGGACGTCGTCCTCCGGCTGGATCCACACGCGACGGCGCACCCCCGCCGAGCGGCCCGTGCGCAACGTCTCCAGGTGCAGGACGCGGCTCGGCGGCGGGGCCACCGCCGCCACCCCCAGCGGCACCGACCACACCGCCTCCTCCGCCGGGACCGCCGTCAGCGCGGCGCGGACCTCGCCCGTGCGGACCAGCTCGGCCCGCTCCCCCGGCCCGGCCGGGCGGAACTCGAGGTGGATCTCCAGCGCCCTGGCCTCCGCGGCGAGGCCGGCGAGCTCCCGCACCCCGCACGTGGCAGGCACCGCCACCCGCACCGGCCGCAGCCGGGCGCGCTTCGCGTCGTGTTCCAGCGTCTCGGCCAGCCGCACCAGGCGGCGGGCCGAGGGCAGCACGTCCCGGCCGAACGGCGTGAGCCGCACCCGGCGGGTCGAGCGGTCGAACAGCCGCTCCCCGAAGTGCCGCTCCAGCGCCGCGATGCGCCGGCTCGCCACCGGCTGCGGGATCCGCGCGAGCGCCGCGCCCGCCGTGAAACTCCCCGTCTCGCTCACGCACACGAACGCCCTGCAGCCACCGACCAGGTCCACCACCTCAGCTTATGCCAGTTCGGCATCGAACCGCGCAGTTCCGTCTTGGACAGCATGAACGAACGCCGTGAGACTGCGGAGGACGATCAAGAAACCGGAAGGAAGTCCCCGTGCCGTTCCCCCGCCTCCGGCGGTTCGCGCTCGCCGCGCTGCTCCTCGTCCCGCTCGCCGCCTGCACCGCGGAGACGCCCCAGCCGACGACAACCTCGGCCCCGCAGCCGGATTTCGCCCCGCTGGAACGCAGCTTCGACGCCCGTCTCGGCGTGTACGCCGTCGACACCGGCTCCGGCCGCGAGATCACCCACCGGCCCGACGAACGGTTCGGCTACGCCTCGACGCACAAGGCGTTCTCCGCCGCGGCCGTCCTCCAGCGCACCGGCCTCGACGGGCTCGCGAAGCACCTGACCTACACCCGCGCCGACCTGCAGCCGAACTCCCCCGTCACGGAAAAGCACGTCACCACCGGCCTGTCGCTGCGCGAGGCGATCGACGCGGCCCTGCGCTACAGCGACAACACCGCCGCGAACCTGCTGTTCCGCGAGCTCGGCGGCCCGGCCGGGCTGGCCGCCGCGCTGCGCGGGGCCGGTGACACGACCACCCACGTCGACCGGATCGAACCCGGGCTCAACGACCTCGCGCCCGGCGACGTCCGGGACACGAGCACCCCGCGCGCGATGGCAGGCAGCCTGCGCGCCTTCGCCCTCGGCCCCGCGCTGCCGTCGGAGAAGCGGACCGTCCTGACGGACATCATGCGCGCCAACACGACCGGCGCCGCCCTGATCCGGGCGGGTGCGCCGGCCGGCTGGGCCGTCGCCGACAAGACCGGGACCGGCAGCTACGCCACGCGCAACGACATCGCCGTCGTCTGGCCGCCGGGACGGGCGCCGATCGTGCTGGTGGTCCTGTCCAGCCGCCGGGACAAGGACGCCGAGCACGACGACCGCCTGATCGCGCAGGCGGCGAAGCTCGCGCTCGACGCCTTCCGCCCGAGCTAGCCGAAGAGCCGCTCCGCCTCGGCCGCGACGTCGGCGAGCCACGCGGCCCGCTGCGCCGCACCGGCGTCGGCCACCACCCGCAGCACCAGACGGCGCACCTGCGGCTCGCCGAGGTAGGGCGCGAGGCAGCGTCGCCAGATCGCGTCCAGGGGATCGCCGAACAGCGTCCGCTCCCGTTCCTCGGTCGTGTCCGAGGTGTTGACCACGAGCAGCCGCCGCAGCGACAGCAGCGATTCGGGTGCGCCGCCGGCGTCGTCGAGGCGGTAGGCCACGCCGGGGACGAGGATCCGGTCGAGCCAGCCGCTGAGGATCGCCGGCGGCTTGCCCCACCAGTTCGGGTGGATCGCGACGAGCCCACCCGCCTCGCGCAGTTCACTGCGGTGGCGCTGCACCAGCGGGTCCGGTTCGGCGGCGAGGAACGCCTCCGCCCGCTCCCCGGTGGTGTAGGCCTCCTCCGCGGTCAGGACCGGGTCGAAGCCTTCGGCGTAGAGGTCGTGGAACCGCACCGGCACCCCGGCCGCCTCCAGCGTGCCGACCACTCGCGTGGCGAGCGCGTGGTTGAAGCTGCCCGGCCGCGGGTGGGCGAGCAGCACCACCACCGGCGCGGTCATCCCGTCATCGCCACCAGGATGCGCCGCTCGCCGGTGAACGGCTCGCGCCCGTGGGCCATCAGCATGTTGTTGATCACCATGATGTCGCCGGCCTGCCACGGGAACGCGTAGCTGACTTCGTCGTAGACCGCCCGGATCCGCTCCAGGTCCGCGCCCGGGATCGGGCTGCCGTCGGCGAAGTAGGCGTTGCGCGGCAGGTCCTCCTCCGGGTACAGCTCCAGCAGCGCCTCGCTGACCTCTTCGCCGAGGCTGGAGACGTGGAAGAGGTTGGCCTGGTTGAACCACACGGTGCCGCCGGTGTGCGGCTCGTCCACGAAGGACGGCCGCACGTGCCGCGTGCGCAACCCTTCTTCAGTCCATTCGAAGGTCTGGCCGTGGCTGGCGCAGTAGTCCTCGACGGCCGCGCGGTCCTCGGTCTGGAACGCCTCCTGCCAGGTCAGCCCGAGCCTTCGCGGAACGCGCGAGTGTAGGTGACGCCGCCCGCGAACCGCTCACGCAGGTCTTCCGGCAGCAGCCGGTACACCGCCCGGCTGTCCGCGATCGGGGTCGCGCCGCCGGTTTCCGCGGCGGTGTCGCACAGAAAGAACAGCCGCGCCGGCCAGCTCGCCGAATAGGAGTTTTCGTTGTGCATCGGGATCGACTCGGCGGGCGGGTACTCGGTCGAGGTGTAGATGTTGCCCGCCACGTTCGACCGCGGGGTGGACCGCT